>CAILAY010000075.1 GCA_903832285.1 uncultured beta proteobacterium
AACGATAAGCGGGAGCTGGTCCCCACAGTGGCCGCGATCAGCCCGGCGGTCCGCAGTGGACTGGATGCGATCCTCACCGACAACGGTTTCTATAGCGAAGCGGCCGTGAAAGCGGTGCAACAAAGAGACGACGACGGCACGGCGACCGGCGTGACTGTATATGCTGCCGTGGGGAAATCATCCCATCACAAGACCGTGGCCGATTTGCTGCCCCAGCCCGAACCCCCGCCGCCCGGCCCGCAGGCCAGCGCTAAAGAGAGGATGGCGCACCTGCTCAAGACAGTAATCGGGAGGCAACTCTACAAGCTTCGTAAGCAAACCGTGGAACCAGTGTTCGGAATCATCAAGGAAGCGATGGGCTTTCGGAGGTTTAGCCTGCGAGGCCACGCGAAAGTTTCGCTCGAATGGACTCTGGTATGCGTGAGCTATAACCTCAAAAGACTCTTCACGCTCAAAAAGCAGCCAGCCGCCGCATAAATGCGGGAGAACGCGCCCCGAAACGGCGATCAACAGGTAAATAGCAGCGACAACGCACCCGACGCGAGGGCGCAATCGGGTATCGGGTCTTCGGAAAACGGTTTTAGGTCCATAACCGTGAAAATCCGGGTCCCACCGACGGCAGGGCTGATTTCTCAGTCCGACAGGCTCCTAGGACTGATCAAGACTCTGATCAACGCTACTCCGGCACCAACCCGAGGGGGACTTTTCAAGGAGGTGTGCGAGCGACTTGATCTGCGAGACCACAAAGGCGACTGGCAGATAGGCACGTGCGCCAAAGCCCTGAGGGATCTTGAGTCGCAGGGTATTCTGATATTGCCCGGGGCCAAGCACTGTACTGTCGGTACCCGGCGCTGGAATCCGGCCCGCTTGGATAAGCCGGTTAACCTGCCGACCTTCGTGCCCACCGCGCTTGAGCAGCTTCAGGGTTTAAGACTGCTCGAAGTGCGGGATCAAGAGCATTTAAAGATTTGGAATGAATTGATGATCAGCGAACATCCGTTACACGATAGTCGGTTGGTTGGTCGGCAACTTCGGTACCTTATTGGATCCGAGCACGGGTGGCTCGGAGGTCTGGGCTTTGGCAGCGCTGCTCTATATTTGGAAGGGCGCGATCGGTGGATTGGCTGGAGCGACCCCCAGCGCATCAAGCATCTGGAGCGGGTGATCAACATGAACCGGTTTTTGATTCGCCCGAGCGTGCGGTGTCAGAATCTCGCCTCCCATGTCCTTTCGCTGTGTGCCCGGCAGATTGTCGACGATTTCGAGCGCCGTTATGGACTGCGTCCGTGGCTGATGGAAAGTTTTGTTGAGCAAACGACGTACACGGGGGCCTGCTATCAGGCCGCCAACTGGATCCAGGTTGGGGTAACCAAGGGCCGCGGGCGCAATGGCCCCCGTCTGGCGGTCAAAAGCATCAAGGACGTTTATCTTTATCCGTTGGCCGATGATATCAAGCGCCAGGTCGGCGTGCAGGAAGTCCCGCTGATCGGCTTGAGCCCGGAGAGCGGCATGGTCGGCGAGGGATGGGCTGAGCACGAATTCGGCGGCTGCGAACTTGGGGATAAGCGATTGGGTCAGCGTTTGGTCACGATTGCCCGCCAGAAGGCCGTAAAACCAGGAAGCTCCTACGGGCAGGCCTCGGGAGGAGATCGACATTCTCTCAAAGCTTATTACCGTTTCACCAGCAGTGAACGAACCGAGCTAAACGTGGAGAGCATGCTGCAAACCCACCGGCTGCAAACGCTGCGGCGGATGAAGGCGCAAAAGACTGTGTTGATCATTCAGGATACAACCGACTTGAACTTCGCTTCCCGTGCAGCTTGCGCCGGCCTCGGCCAGATCGGCACCAACCAGACCGCAACCATAAGCCGGGGACTTCGCATGCATAGCTCTCTGGCCATAACCGAAAAGGGATTGCCGCTGGGCGTTGTGCGTTTGGGCGGCTATGCTCCTGAAACCGCCGAAGGCAAGGATACTGATCGCCCGATCCAAGAAAAGGATTCCTTCCGGTGGCTGGAGGCCTACAAGGACGCTGCGGACTTGGCCGCAAAAATCCCGGATACCCAGGTCATCAGCCTTGCCGATCGGGAGGCTGATATGTTCGAGCTATTTGACTTCCGGCGCCGACAGCCAGAACCCAACAAAGCGGATCTATTAGTTCGGGCTAAGAATGATCGTTGTCTGGAAGACACTGACCGTAAGTTGTTTGCGGAAATGGCTGCCGCTCCAACTGACTCGACTGCCTCAATCGAGGTACCTCGCCAACGAGAACACGCCTCGAAGCCCTCGAAACCCGGTCGACCCGCTTTGCCGGCCCGAAAAGCCACGGTCGAAATCCGCTACAAGGAAATCACAATCAGCGCACCAAACTCCCCCCAGTGCCGCGGCAAATCTCCTATCCGGCTTTGGTGCATAACCTTGACCGAAAAGAATCCCCCGGCAGGAGCCACCGCCCTAAATTGGACCCTCTTGACGACCATTCAAGTAGCTTCCTCGAAGGTAGCCCTCACATGTATAAATTGGTACTGCCGCAGATGGCGAATCGAGGAATGGCACCGCGTTATGAAAAGCACGTGCAATATCCTCGAACATCAAAATCGCAACGCCGATGGTCTGCTGCGAGCTATCGCAATCGATGCGGTGATCTCGTGGAGAATTATGCTTCTGACTTTGCTTGGACGCGAAGCCCCTGAACTGGCTTGTGAGGTCCTATTCAACCCGAACGAATGTGCAGTCCTCGAGACCTTGTCAAAAAAAAATGACCTTAGAATCGGTGCCGCTATGATCGTCATCGCTAAACTCGGCGGCTACCTCAATAGAAGGTGTGACGGCCCCCCTGGATTCCAAGCACTCTCGAAAGGCTATATTCAATTCAATGCTATGGTCGAATATCACGAACTTTCGGCTCATCGCCGAAACATATAATCCTATGCGGCGCAATTATTGTGGGGAAAGAGCAG
>CAILAY010000076.1 GCA_903832285.1 uncultured beta proteobacterium
GTGCCGCCACTGCTGCCGTTGCGACCGTCGATCTGTCCATTGACCGTGATCGTTCCGACCGCGGTGACGTCCAGGTTGTGTCCGCTGAAGCCGTTGACGATGTTTCCAGCCAGCGTGACAGCGCCTGCGGAACCAACGGTCAGATTGCCGTTGGTGGTGTTGATGTCGCTATTGAGATTGACCGCGCCACTGGTCGAGGTCAGCGTCGTTGCGCCGGTGGAGACCAGATAGCCGTCGATGGTTTCGGACGCGCCGGTGAGTGCGATGGCACCACTGCCGCTGTAGATGCCCTTGGTAGCGGTCAGCGCGAGGGCGCCGCCACTGTTCACGCTCACGCTGCCGCCTGTGGTGACGATGTCGTCGGCCAGGGTCGCGCCGCCGCTGCCGGCTGTCAGAGTGATGTTGCCAGCGCCGCTGGACAGAATGCCGCTCGTCAATGTGCCAGCCGACTCCGTGATACCACCGCTGGCGCTGTAGATGCCCTTGCCGGCTGCGCTGCTGATGGAGCCTGCGTTGGCCGTCACGCTCACCGCACCGCTACCGCTCGTAACCAGGTCGCCGTTGAGCGCAATGTTGCCCGCACTGCTGGCCACACTGATGGAGCCGCTGCCGGCAGAAACATCGCCCAGCGTGACACCGCTCTTGCCGGCCACCGTGATGGCGCTGCCGCCGGAATACAAGCCCTGGCCGGCAGCGCTGGTGAGCGTGCCGTTGGCAGCATTCAAGTCGATCGTGCCGGCGTTGGTGACGATGTTCTCGTTCAATGCAATGCTGCCGTTGCTGCTGCTCAGGGACACTGCGCCGCCCATGGCGCCACCGCGACCGTCGATCTGCGCGCCCACCGTGACAGGACCGGCCGCGCTGACGCTCAGGTTGGCGCCGCTGGCACCGTTCAGCACCGGGGCGTTGATGTTGACCGCGCCTGCCGACTGGATGGTCAGATTGCCGTTGGTGGATGAAATGGCTGAGTTGAGATCGATCGCAGTACTGCTGGAAGTCAGCGTGGTAGTGCCTGTGGACACGAGATAGCCATCCAGGGTTTGCGATGCAGCGGTGAGCCCGATGGCGCCGTTGCCGGCATAGATGCCCTTTCCTGAGGCGAGCGTCAACGCGCCGCCGCTGTTGACCGTGACGCCGCCGTTGTTGCTGAGGACATCACCATTGAGCGCCACATTGCCACTGCTGCTGGCGACACTCACAGCGGACCCCCCGGACGACACATCGCCCAGAACGACACCGCTCTTGCCGGCTACCGTGACAGCGCCGCCAAGAGAGAACAATCCTTTGCCCGCCGCTGTGGTGACGGTGCCGTTGGTTGCGCTGAGATGGATGGCGCCGCCATTGGTGACGATGCTGTCGTTCAGCGCCAGATTGTTGCCGGCGCTGAGTGAAAGGCCGCCGCCGGTCCTGCCGCCACGCCCGTCAATAAGCGAGTTGACAGCGATATCCTGACTGGCTTGCAACGAGACGCTGGTCCCGGTCCGCAGCACCCGCACAACCTGGCTTGCCTCTGACGCGCCGACAGTGATGTTGGTCGGATCAAGCAACAGCGACCCGCCCTGGCCGTGGGCGGCGCCGGCATCGACGCTGCCCAGAAATTCGAGATTCCCTTTGCCCGAGACTTCGACGCGACCGCCGTTACCGGCAACACTGCCGCCGCGTGCGGTGATCGTGCCGTTATAGGAGGTGGCGCCGTCGGACCAGACCACCACGTCGCCCCCGTGTCCACTGGCTGTTGCGTCGGCCGCAATGACCGCACCGTCGGCGACAAGGGTCGTCTGTGAGTTATGCAGCCCGCCCCCGCCCTGGAAGCCACCGCCGACATGCACGACACCGCCCCCCGCGCTGACTCGTCTTCGGCAAGCCTGGCCTGAACCCAGTCCCTGTCTTCGGCGCTGATGCGCCCGTTGACATACCAGGGCAACAACTCGGCGAGGCGTTGCTTGATCGTTGCATCCATAGTTGTTGCCATTCAATGGGCCTCCGCCGTCAGCATCCGTTGCAGGCAATCCTTGATCTTCCTGCGGGCATGGAAGAGCCGGGTCTTCACGGTGTTCTGCGGGCACTGCTGCACGGTGGCGACTTCGTCCAGCGAGTAGCCCTCGTAGAAAACCAGGTGCAGCGATTCCCGCTGCACATCATGCAGGCGCTCCATGCAGCGCGTCACCCCGGCGTGGCGCTGCTTGGCAGCAAGAACCTCAAACACCCCCAAATCATCTGAGACCATTTCGTCGTCCAGTTCATCGTGGACGGCGTCGCGACCACGAAGCAGGTTCAGAATCTTGTAGCGCGCAATTCCCAGCAGCCAAGTGGAGAACCGGGACTCACCGCGAAATTGCAGCGGTTGGCGCCAGATCTCGTACAAGGTGTCGCTTACCACGGTCTGGGCTTCATCGCGGTCGTGAAGCCGGTTCAAGGCAAACGCCAGGATGCTCCTGGAAAACTCACGATGCAATTGCACAAAAGCCTCCTCGTCACGCGTTGCAATCCTTCGCAAAAGAACGCCCACTTCTTCGTCGGACACGCCCACTTTCAATCCTTCACGTCAATGAGTCGGGGGACAGGTGATATTGGTTCAAGGAATTTTCGCTTCTTCGATCGCCACGAACTATACGTCAGCCGCAGGTGCATGGCGCCACGCGCGATCCAGCTTTCAACTCATGGAGTTGGTGGCCGATCAAGCTCCGAATTGCGGGGCCGGTCCATGCCCGTTTACGGCGTGTGGCTTCAGCAGTATTCACAAATCTGTGTACAGTGGCCGCAGTTCGGTCAAAGCGAAGGATGCCTGTGTCTGAGTTCCCCAGCGTCAAAAGGTGAGTTCAATGTCGCCCCTACGAATCGGTCTCATGACCTTGCTCGCCATGACCGCATTTGCCGGAAATTCGCTGCTGTGCCGGATGGCTCTGCGGCACAGCCAGATCGACGCTGCGACATTCACCACGATTCGATTGGCTTCAGGTGCGATGGTGCTTTGGCTGGTGGTGAGCATGAGACGCGGCAACACCGAAGGCAAGGGCAGCTGGCAGTCCGCGACGGCCTTGTTTGTCTACGCGGCGGCGTTCTCGTATGCCTATGTGAAGCTGTCCGCCGCAACGGGTGCGCTGCTGCTGTTCGGTGCCGTCCAGGCGACGATGATTGGCTACGGCATCTGGTCCGGAGAGCGATTGGCAAGACTGCAGGTGGGCGGGTTGGCGCTCGCGCTCGGTGGCCTCGCAGGTTTGCTGTTGCCTGGACTGTCGGCGCCTCCCGTCACAGCGTCTTCAATGATGCTGGCCGCGGGTATTGCCTGGGGCATCTATTCCTTGCGCGGCAGGGGCGCGGGGGATCCGACACGGGTGACGGCCGGAAACTTCCTGCGTGCCGTTCCCATAGCGGTATTGCTGAACTTGCTGATGCTCAGGGGAGCTCCTCTGGACAGCGAAGGAATCTGGTACGCGGTCTGCTCGGGTGCAGTGGCCTCGGGCCTTGGCTATGCAGTTTGGTACACCGCCCTGCCGGCACTGAAAGCCACCCACGCCGCGACCGTACAACTGAGCGTCCCGGTTCTTGCTGCATTTGGGGGCATCCTCTTTCTTGGTGAATCGTTAAGTCTGCACCAGGTCCTTTCGTCGGTGGCCATTCTCGGAGGCATCGCGCTGGTGCTGTTGGAGAAGCAGCGTGTGGCGGGTGTCGGGCATGCAGGCGCACGCGGTGGCCGCTAGGCGTCAGGGAGCAAGCACCGCGCTCCACAGCGCCGTGATGGCGTCGCGCTCAGCGGGCAGCGCGTCTGCGGCGAGTTGGGTTGACTCTTCGTTCAGACGCGCCTGGTGCTGTGCATGGCGCAGCGATCGATAGGCGTCCGCAGCCGCCTGCCCCACGCCGGGCGGCAGCAAGCCCACTTCTTCAGCACGCTGCAGCAGCGCGATGTTGCCCACGTTGGCGCGCAGCTGCGGATGGGCACGGGCGTTTGAAAGCACCAGATACTGCACCGCAAACTCGGCGTCGACCATGCCGCCGGGGCTGTGCTTGACGTCGAAGCGTCCGGCCTTGACAGGGTGCGCTGACGCCACTTTCTGCCGCATCGAGCCAATTTCGGCGCGCAGCGCCTGCGCGTCCCTCGGCGCGGTGATGACGGCCTCGCGCACAGCGTCAAAGCGCTGGCGTAACACCTCGTCGCCAAGGCAAAACCGTGCGCGTGTCATGGCCTGGTGTTCCCAGGTCCAGGCCGTATTGCTGCCGCGCTGTTGCTGGTAGTTGGCGTACGAATCAAAGCTGGTGATGAGCAGGCCCGAGTTACCGTTGGGGCGCAGCGCGGTGTCGATCTCGAACAGATCGCCTTCGCCGGTCTTGATGGTCAGCCAGTTGATGAGCTTGCGCACGAAAGCCGCGTAGATCTCTCCGGCGCGCTCATCCTTGTCTTCGTAGACGAACACGATGTCCAGGTCGCTGCCGTAGCCCAGTTCCTTGCCGCCCAGCTTGCCATAGGCAATGATGGCCAGCTGTGGCGCTTCGCGATGCCGGTTTTTCAAGCGCTGCCAGCACCAGCGGGCCGTGATGCGCAGCAGCACGTCGGCCAGCGCACTCAGGTCGTCTGCCACCTGCTCTACCGTGAGCCGGCCTTCGACGTCGCGCGCCAGGATGCGAAACAATTCTGCGTGGTGTGCACGGCGCAGCAGGTTCAACAGGGATTCGTCATCGTCCTCGCTCGTGGACTTCAGGGCCTGATGGCGCGCCTCCAATTCCTGCTCGAACTCGCCTCCCGCAAAGCGTTCGGCCAGCATCGCCCCACCCGCGAGTTCGTCGATCACACCCGGGTGTTGCATCAGATAACGTGCGGGCCAGCGCGCGGCTCCGAGCACTCGCAGCAGGCGCTCATGTACCGTGGGGCGTTCCAGCAGCAGCGCCAGGTAGCTTTCGCGGCGCAGCAGCGGCTCGATCCATTCCGCCATTTGCAGCGCCGCCACTTCGGTCACCCGGCCTTCGCGCAGCCACTGCGCCGTGCGCTGTACCAGGCGCACCAGGCGATGCCGGGCCTCTTCGCGTAGCGCCAGCACGCGCGGATGCGCCTGCCACAGTGCGACCCGACTGCGAAACCTTTCGGGCAACTCTTCCAGCAATTGCTCCAGCTCCGGCACTGCGGCTCTGGACCCGTTGTGGGTTTTGTGGCCATTGCCATTGCAGGACCGGCATTCCCGGCTATCGGCACCGCCGAGCAGCGTGTCAAACTCGTGTGCCACCAGTTCGCGCTGGGTATCGAGTTCCGCCAGAAAGCGACTGGTGTCGGCGAAGCCCAGCGTGGCGGCGATCCAGGCGAGGTCGTCGTCGCGGGTGGGCAGCACATGAGTCTGCTGGTCGTCGAGGTACTGGATGCGGTGTTCCACCCGCCGCAGGAATTCATAGGCGCGCGCCAGTGCCTCGGCCGTGGCCTGAGGCATCAGACCGGCCTTGGCCACGCACTCCAGAGCCCTCAGAGTGGGCCGCTTGCGCAGTTCGGGAAACTGACCGCCGCGCACCACTTGCAGCAACTGCACGGTGAACTCGATCTCGCGAATGCCACCGCGCGACAGCTTCACGTCGTTTGCCCGCTCGGGGTGACCTGCGCTGCGCCGCGCCGCCTGCGCGCGGATCTGGTCATGCAGATCCCGCAGTCCTTCAAACACGCTGTAGTCCAGATAGCGCCGGAACACGAAGGGCAACACGGCCGCGCGCAGTCCTTGCGCGGAACCATTGGCGATGCAGGCGCGCGGTGCCACCACGCGGCTTTTCAGCCAGGCAAAGCGCTCCCATTCCCGTCCCTGCACTTGCAGATATTCTTCCAGCGCGCCGACGGAAATCGCTGCGGGTCCGGAGTTGCCGTTGGGGCGCAGCATCAGGTCCACACGGAACACGAAGCCGTGCTCGGTGACTTCGCCCACGAGGGCGTAGATGATCTTCACGGCCTTGGCGAAGTATTCGTGGTTGCTGACGCGGTTGCGCCCTTCGGTGTTGCCTACGGTTTCGCCGTCTTCGTCATAGACGTAGACCAGGTCGATGTCGCTGGACACATTGAGCTCGCGCGCGCCGAGTTTGCCCATGCCCACGATCCACAGTTGCGCGCATTGACCGGCCGCGGTGCGGGGCTCTCCATGCAATGCGTCGAGTTCACGACGGGCCTGGGCGCAGGCCAGGTCCAGAGCCCACTCGGCCAGTTCCGTCACGGCCTGCATCACCACCTGCAGTGGCGCCTGCTCGTCGCAGTCGAGCTGCATCAAACGGTGCATGACGAGTTGGCGCACGATGCGCAAACCGTCAGACAGCTTGGTGCCAGCCTCTGTCAGCGTGGCAAAAGCCTGCTCCATGTGTGCCCGCACGGGAGCGCCGGCAGGCAAGGCATCAAAGTGCCCCAGATAACGCCGCTGCAGGCGCTGTTCGAAGCGGGAAAAATTGGACTGCGGCGTCATGAAGGACAGATCGATGAATGGCTTGCCATAAGTGTTGGGGGTCATAATTCCATCCCTGCCCCATGAACGAATCCGCACACCCTCCACGCTGGCTCAGAGCGAGCGCCACTGCCTCGCGCTGGCTGTTTTGGCCGCTTGTGACCTTGTGGCTGCTCTTTGCCATCGCCTGGGGTGGTTTGGACGGCTGGATTGTGCCGCGAATCGGCACATGGCGTCCGCAGTTGGAGCAGTACGCCACGCGGCTGGTAGGGGTGCCCGTTCGAATTGGCAGTATTTCAGCGCATTCGGTGGGCCTGCTGCCCACCTTCGAAATGAGCGATGTCACGTTGCTCGACCCGCAGGGTCGCGAGGCGCTGCACCTGCCCAGGGTGGTGGGAACTCTGTCCCCAGGTTCTCTCTGGAATCTGGGTTTTGAGCAGCTGTTTGTCGATGCGCCTGAATTGCACATTCGCCGCACTGCGCAGGGCCGCATTCTGGTGGCGGGACTGGACCTGTCGGGCAGCGGCAGCACCAGCGCTGACGGAGCGGACTGGCTGTTCTCGCAGACCGAGATCTTTATCCGCAAGGGCACCGTGCGCTGGACCGACGAACTGCGCAATGCGCCGCCCCTGTCCCTGACCGACGTGGACTGGGTGTTGCGCAATGGTGGTCGCAAGCACGGCACACGGCTGGATGCCACGCCGCCACCCGAGTGGGGTCAGCGCTTCAGCCTGCGTGCCCTGTTTCACCAGCCACTTCTGACCACGCAAAATGGTCGGTGGCAGGAATGGGATGGTCAGGTGTATGCGGATTTTTCGCAGGTGGATGTCTCGCATCTGCAGCAGTACGCCAACCTGGGGGTCAAGGGGGTCAAGGTCAGCCAGGGTCAGGGAGCGTTGCGCGCCTGGGGCGACTGGGTGCAGGGTGAATTTGTGGCCATCACGGCCGATACCGCCTTGCTGCGAGTGAACACCCAGTTGGGGCAGGATCTTGCGCCGCTCGAGTTGGAGCAAATCGAAGGTCGCTTCACGGTGCGCACGCTGGCCGGGGGTTTCGAGTTTGGTACCCAGGGCCTGCGATTCCAGACCCGCGACGGCTTGCACTGGCCCGGTGGCAACGCCCTTGTTTCCTACACCAGGGAGCAGGGGCGGGTGCCGGCGCAAGGGGATTTGCGCGCCGACAAACTGGATCTGCAGGCGCTGGGCCAGATTGCCAACCGCCTGCCACTTGGCGCTGCGACGCACGAAGCCTTGCACGCCTATCAACCCAAAGGCAAGGTGGAGCGCATTCAGGCGCACTGGCAGGGACCGATCAACGCGATTGAAAAATACAGCGCCAGCGGACTGGTGAGTGGGCTGGAAATTGCCGCACGCGCAGAGCCCGCAACGGCTGACGGGATGCAGCCCGGTTCGCCCGGCGTGCGCGGCGCCAGCCTGGATTTTGAGATGACCCAGGCTGGCGGCAAGGCGCACCTCTCCGTGCAACAGGGCGCTCTTGAATTCCCCGGAGTTTTTGAGGATCCGGCCATTGCCATGGACCAGCTTGCGGGCGATGCGCGCTGGCAGATCGAGGGCGAGCAATTGTCGGTGCAACTGTCGAATCTGAAATTTTCCAGCGCCGATGCCCAAGGTGAGTTGCAGGCGCAGTGGCACAGCGCCGATCCGGCCAAATCGAGCGCTCACTCGCGCTTCCCCGGTGTGCTGGACCTGCAGGGCAGTTTGAGCCGGGGCGAGGCAACGCGTGTCTATCGCTATTTGCCTCTGGTGCTGCCGCCCTCGGTGCGCGAGTACGTGCATCATGCCGTGTTGCAGGGCAAGGCCACTGGCGCCAAGTTTCGCGTCAAAGGCGATCTGGCGGACATGCCTTTTACCAATCCCAAGCTGGGCGAATTCCACATTTCAACGCAGGTTCAGAATGTCAGCCTGGCCTTCATTCCCAAGTCGCTGCAGGGCAAGGACGAAGCGCCCTGGCCGACGCTGACGCAACTGAATGGCGAGCTCATTTTTGACCGCGCGACGCTGCAGATCAAGGGCGCCAGCGCGAGTGCGTTACAAGCGCCCGGCCTGTCGCTGTTCAAGGCAGAAGCGCAGATTCCGGATCTTGGGCACGCGCCCACGCTGACGGTCAGCACCGATGGGCGAGGGCCGGTGCAGGACGTGTTGCGCGTGCTGGCGGGTTCACCCCTGAGCGGGTTTCTGGGTCACGCGCTGGACCCGGCGGTGGGTGCCGGCGTGGCCGACTACCGCCTGCGTCTTGTGGTGCCGCTGCAGAGCCCGGACAAGTCCAAGGTACAGGGCAGCGTGACGCTGGGCGGAAACGACCTGCAGTTCACGCCCGACAGTCCGGTGCTGGCGCGCGCGCGCGGGGTCATCAACTACACGGAGAGCGGTTTCACACTGATCGGGGCGCAAGCCCGCATGCTCGGTGGCGACAGTCGCATCGACGGAGGCATGCGTCCGACCGTCACGGCGTCTGGCAAGAGCGAAAGCCAGCTGCTGTTGCGCGCTCAGGGGATTGTCACAGCAGAGGGTCTGCGCGCGGCGCGGGAGTTGGGCTTTATCGCCCGACTGGCACAAAACGCCAGTGGCAGCACGGCCTACAACGCGACTTTTGGCGTGCGCCAGGGCGTACCTGAACTCAGCATCAACAGCAATCTGCAGGGTTTTTCCACCGGCTTGCCGGCACCCCTGAACAAGGCTGCAGAAGCTGCGCTGCCGTTTCGCTATGAGACGGTGTTGTTGCCTGAAAGTCGGGGAGCGGAGCCTGGCAAGTTGCAAGACCAGTTGACGCTGGAATGGGGTCGGCTCGCAACCGCCAGCTACGTGCGTGATGTGAACGGCGCCGAGCCGCGGGTGTTGCGCGGCAGTATCGCTGTCGGCCTGCTCGCGGGTGAGTCCGCGCCCACGCCGGCCGAGGGCGTGCTGGCCAATGTCATCCTCACCAGCGTCGATCTTGACGCCTGGAACGCGGTGCTGAATCGGGTTGCGGTGGCGCCGGCCAGAGCTCAGTCTGGCGCCGCACGTTCTCGCTCCGGAGCCGTTGATGCAGCACAAGGCTATCTGCCCAACTCCATGGCGATACGGGCGCGCGATTTGATCTATGGCGCCTATCAGCTGAATCACGTGGTGTTGGGAGGCTCGCGTGACGGTTTGAGTTGGCGTGCCAACCTGCAAGCGGATGAAATGGGCGGCTACCTGGAGTATCGCCAGCCCAGTGGCAGCAACGCGGGACGCGTCTATGCGCGTCTGGCGCAGTTGAAGATCGCGCCGAATGCCGTGAAGCAGGTGGAAAACCTGCTGGACGAACAGCCCCAGACCATCCCTGCGGTCGACATCGTGGTGGACGACTTTGAACTTCGTGGCAAGAAATTGGGCCGGGTGGAGATCGAGGCGGTGAATCGTGGCGCCTCCTTCGCGGGTCGCGACAGCGCGGTGCGCGAGTGGCGGCTCAACAAGTTCAACATCAGCAACCCGGAAGCGAGTTTGACCGCCAGCGGCAATTGGGCCGCGCTGGGCAGTGCGGCTGGGCAGTCCGGGCGGCGACGCACCGTCATGAACTTCAAGCTGGACGTGGTCGACGCGGGCGGCCTGCTGAATCGATTGGGGATGAAGGAAGTGCTGCGTCGCGGCAAGGGCAAGCTCGAAGGTCAGGTGGCGTGGATCGGCTCGCCGCTTTCCCTGGATTACCCCAGCATGGCAGGGCAGTTCAACGTGAACGTGGAGGCGGGCCAGTTTCTGAAGGCCGACGCAGGGGCTGCGAAACTGTTGAGCGTACTCAGTCTGCAGTCCTTGCCCCGGCTGCTGACGCTCAATTTCGGAGATGTCTTTGGCAGTGGCTTTGCCTTTGACTTCGTGCGCGGTGACGCGCATATCGACAACGGCGTTGCCAGCACCAACAACCTTCAGATGAAGGGCGTGAGTGCGGCCGCGCTGATGGAAGGGCAAGCCGACATCGCGCGCGAAACCGTGGATCTCAAGGTGGTGGTGGTGCCGGAAATCAATGCCGGCACGGCCTCTCTGGTCACCACGATCATCAATCCCGCCATCGGTCTTGGCAGCTTCCTGGCGCAGCTGTTTCTGCGCAAGCCGCTGATGGAGGCCAACACCCAGGAGTGGCACATCGGCGGCACCTGGAGCGATCCCAAGTACACCCAGGTCGAACATAAGAAGGGCCGGACGGAAGCGCAACCGGCGACGAAACCATGAAAATTGCTGCTCTCCAGATGGTGTCGGGCTCGAGCTGCGACGCAAATCTTTCTGTCGCCCGCGCTTTGCTGGAACAGGCTGCCGCAGGCGGTGCCGAACTGGCGCTGTTGCCGGAGTATTTTTGTCTCATGGGCCAGCGTGACACCGACAAGTTGGGCCTGCAGGAAGCCTGGGGCAGCGGTGCCATCCAGAGCTTTCTGAGTGATGCGGCGCGCGATCTCGAAATGTGGATTGTCGGTGGCACGCTGCCGCTGTCGACCCGGGATCCGCAACGCGTTTGCAATGCCAGCCTGGTGTTCGCACCCAGTGGAGAATGCGTGGCGCGCTACGACAAGATTCATCTGTTCCGCTTCGACAATGGCGCCGAGCGCTACGACGAAGCGCAGGTGCTGCAGGCCGGCAGCACCCCGGTGACGTTCGATCTTCCGTCGCGCGATGGACACCGCTGGCGCCTGGGTTTGAGCGTGTGCTACGACCTGCGTTTTCCGGAGCTGTACCGCGCCTATGCCGCGCTGGGTGCGGACCTGCTGCTGGTGCCCAGCGCCTTCACCTACACCACGGGCCAAGCCCATTGGGAGTTGCTGCTGCGAGCGCGTGCGGTGGAGAACCTGTCCTATGTGCTGGCTGCGGCGCAGGGTGGCACGCACGACAACGGCCGTCGCACCTGGGGCCATTCGATGCTGGTGGGCCCCTGGGGTGAAGTGCTGCACAGTTTGCCGCAGGGCGCAGGACTGATGGTGGGCGAGTTGGATGCCGATCGTGTGCGGTCGTGCCGCAGACAACTGCCGGCGCTGGAGCACCGGGTTTTGTGAGGACGCGCCACAAGAGCGGGCCCAGCATAAGTGCGCGCCTGCTGCTGTGTGGGCTGCTGCTCGCACTGGCGGCGTGTACGAGTGGACCGAGGCCGGCGCCACGCGCTGGCGCCAACGAAACGCCGGTCACACCGGGCCACATCGGTAGCCGCTGGACCCTGGCGAGTTGGTCCGACCTGCCCGGCTTTGAGAGCGATTCGCTGCACGAAGCCTGGAACGCCTGGCTCAAGAGTTGCGAGCGGCCGGCGCCGAACTTCGCGCCGCTTTGTGGCGACATCAGGCTGCTGAGTCTGGGTACAGGGCAGGAGCAACGCGACTGGATGCGCGCTCATCTGCAACCATATCGGGTGCAGACGCTGCAGGGTGAGCTGCAGGGCCTGCTCACGGGCTACTACGAGCCGCAGCTCGAAGCCTCGCGCCAGCAGCGGGAAGGTTTCAACTTTCCCTTGTATAAGTTTCCAGCGCAGGCCAGCGCTGCGCTCAAATCCGGCAAGCCCTGGTATTCGCGCCAGGAGATCGACACCCTGCCCGAGGCCCGCGCCGCGCTGCGAGGTCACGAACTGGTTTGGATTGCCGATCCGCTGGAAGCACTGGTGCCGCAGTTGCAGGGTTCCGCACGCGTGCGAGTACGTGAGCCGGACGGCAGCCAGCGCTGGATGCGCCTGTCATTTGCGGGCAGCAACAACCAGCCCTACCAAAGCCCGGGGCGCTGGTTACTGGAGCAGCACGCCGTGACCGATGCCTCCTGGTCCGGCATCCGAACCTGGGCCGCGCAAAACCCGCAACGCCAGCGGGAACTGCTGTGGAGCAACCCGCGCGTGGTGTTCTTCCGCGAGCAGGTTTTGAGTGAGCAGGACGCCGCCTTCGGACCGAATGGCGCACAGGGCGTGGCGCTGACGCCGGGCCGCTCCATCGCCGTCGACCCGCTCAGCATTCCCTATGGCACGCCCGTCTGGCTGGTCTCCGCCGGGCCCGTCACGAACCTGCAAAAGCTGGTGCTCGCGCAGGACACGGGTTCGGCCATCAGCGGTGCGCTCAGAGCCGACTACTTCGCCGGCTGGGGCGCGCAGGCTGGCGAACTCGCGGGTCGGCTGAAACAGCCACTGCAACTCTGGGTGTTGTGGCCGCGGTAGTAATCGCTGACGCGCAGTTCGGGCATACTGCCCCGGCGCGCGCTGACTGACCCGGTTGAGCTGCACGTGAAACCGTTCCGCCCAAAAGGCCGGATCCCCAATTTCTTCGGAGACAACCACGATGAATGCTGCGCTACCCGAGTCCGTTCGCAAGGCAATGGAAACCGTCACGCTGGACGACAAATATTCGCTGACTCATGGTCGCGCCTTCATGAGCGGGGTGCAGGCGCTGGTGAAGCTGCCGATGCTGCAGCGCCAGCGTGATGCGCTCGTAGGAAAGAACACCGCGGGCTTCATCAGCGGCTACCGCGGCTCGCCGTTGGGCGGCTACGACCAGGCGCTGCAAAAGGCGGCCCCGTATCTCAAAGCGCAGAACATCGTATTCCAGCCGGGCGTGAACGAAGAACTCGCCGCCACTGCTTTATGGGGCACGCAGCAGCTCGGTTTCGCGCCGCCGGGCAGCAACAAATTCGACGGTGTGTTCGGCATCTGGTACGGCAAGGGACCGGGCGTGGACCGCTGCTCGGATGTGTTCAAGCACGCCAACATGGCGGGGACCACACCCTGGGGCGGCGTCATTGCTGTGGCAGGTGACGACCACGTGGCCAAGAGCTCGACCGCCGCGCACCAGAGCGACCACATTTTCAAGGCCTGCGGCTTGCCGGTATTCTTTCCGGCGTCGGTGCAGGAGATTCTGGATCTGGGTGTGCATGCGATTGCCATGAGCCGTTTTTCCGGGGTCTGGGCGGGCATGAAGACGATCCAGGAAATCGTCGAGTCCAGCGCCACCGCAATCATCGACCCGCAACGCGTGCAGATCGTGCTGCCCGACTTTGACATGCCGCCAGGCGGCGTGCACATCCGCTGGCCGGATGTGCCGCTGGTGCAGGAGGCGCGGTTGTTCGACACCAAGTGGTATGCGGCGCTGGCCTATGTGCGCGCGAACCGGCTCAACTACAACGTGATCGAAGGGCCGCATGACCGCTTCGGTTTGATCGCCAGCGGCAAGGCCTATAACGACACGCGTCAGGCGCTGCTCGATCTGGGGCTGGACGACGCCAGCTGCAGGCGCATTGGCATACGTGTGCACAAGGTGGGCGTGGTGTGGCCGCTGGAGGCGCAGCTCACACGCGAATTCGCCACCGGGCTGCAGGAAATCCTGGTGGTGGAAGAGAAGCGCCAGATCATCGAATACCAGCTGAAGGAAGAGCTCTACAACTGGCGCGCCGACGTGCGCCCCAACGTGCTGGGCAAGTTCAACGAGGTGGGCGGCAGCGGCGAGTTCGGCGGTGGCGAGTGGTCGCAACCCAATCCCAGTGCCAACACCTTGCTGCGCGCGAATGCCGACCTGTCGCCCGCGCTGATTGCCCGCGCCATCGCGCAACGCCTGAAGAAGCTGGGTCTGGACGCCGACACCGCGGCGCGCATCGACGCCCATCTGGCGCTGCTGGATGCGAAAGAACGCGCCATGCAGACGATCGACGTGAAAGCAGATCGTCAACCCTGGTTCTGCTCAGGCTGTCCGCACAACACCTCGACCCGGGTGCCCGAAGGCTCGCGCGCCATGGCCGGCATTGGCTGCCACTTCATGAGCGTCTGGATGGACCGTGCCACCATAGGCTTCACCCAAATGGGCGGCGAGGGCGCGCCCTGGGTCGGGCAGCAGCCGTTCAGTCACGAGCAGCACGTGTTTGCCAACCTCGGAGACGGCACCTACTTTCACAGCGGCATCCTCGCCGTGCGCCAGGCTGTCGCGGCGGGCGTGAACATCACCTACAAGATCCTCTACAACGATGCCGTGGCCATGACGGGCGGCCAGCAGGTCGGAGAACGGCCCGAAGGGCATTCGGTATTGCAGATCGCGCAGAGCATGCGCGCCGAAGGTGCAACAAAAATCACCATCGTGACCGACGAGCCTGAAAAATACGCCGGCGTGATCGGTCTGCCCGCAGGCATCGCGATCGAGCACCGCGACGAGCTCGACCGCATCCAGCGCCAATTCCGCGAGATCAAGGGCACGACCGTCATCATTTACGACCAGACCTGCGCCACAGAAAAGCGGCGGCGCCGCAAGCGCGGCACTTTGGTCGATCCTGCCGTGCGCGTGGTCATCAACGAACTCGTGTGCGAGGGCTGCGGCGACTGCAGCGTGCAAAGCAATTGTCTGAGCGTGGAGCCGCTGGAGACTGAATTCGGACGCAAGCGCCAGATCAACCAGAGCACCTGCAACAAGGACTATTCCTGCCTCAAGGGCTTCTGCCCGAGCTTCGTCACGGTCGAAGGCGGCAAGCTGAAGAAACGTCAAACACAAATGCGTTCGCCTCGGGAACTGGGCGCGCTGCCGGAGCCGCTTCTTCCCGCGCTGGACGGAGCGGCGCCGAGCGCCTGGGGTATCGTTGTCGCCGGCGTGGGCGGCACCGGCGTCATCACCATTGGCCAGTTGCTGGGCATGGCGGCGCACCTCGAAGGAAAAGGCATCGTGACCCAGGATGCCGCGGGCCTGGCGCAAAAAGGCGGTGCCACCTGGAGCCACGTGCTCATCGCCGCGGCGCAGGACGACATCCACACCACGCGCGTAGGCATGGCCAGCGCCGACCTCATCCTGGCCTGCGACCCGGTGGTGGCGGCGGGTGGCGAAACCATGATGCGGGTGCGCGAGGGCCGAACCCACGTCGCGCTCAATGCCCACGCCACACCCACGGCCGCCTTCGTGAAGAACGTCGATTGGCAGGACCCCAGCGCGGCGTGCGTGGCGGAGATTTCCCGTGCAGCCGGTTCCGGCGTCAGCGCTTTTGACGCCGATGCGGTGGCGATGCGGCTCATGGGCGACAGCCTGTACACCAACCCCGTGATGCTGGGCTACGCCTGGCAACAAGGCTGGTTGCCGCTGGAGCGCGATTCGCTGCTGCGCGCAATCGAGCTGAACGCGGTCGCGGTCGAACAGAACAAAACGGCGTTCGAGTGGGGGCGACATGCAGCCCACGACTGGACCGCCGTGCAGGCATTGCTCGGTGGTGAACAGGTGGTGCAGTGGCAGCGGGCCACGCCGCTGGACGAAGTGATTGCGCGCCGCACTGCGTTTCTGGGCGACTACCAGAACGCTGCCTATGCCCGTCGCTACCAGGATTTCGTCGCGCGCGTCCAAGCCGCCGAAGCCGTTTTGGGCAAGACCACGCTCACAACGGCCGTGGCCAAAAACCTGTTCAAACTCATGGCCTACAAGGACGAATATGAGGTGGCGCGGCTGCAGCGCGACCCCGGCTTCCTGGCGCGCATCGAGGCCCAGTTCGAGGGCGAATTCCAGGTCCACTACCACCTCGCGCCGCCGCTGCTGGCACGGCGCAACGAGCGTGGCGAACTGCAAAAGCGCAAGTTTCCGCCGGCTACGCGCTGGGCCTTTCAGCTGCTCGCCGCCTGCAGGGGATTGCGCGGCACGCCGCTCGATATTTTCGGCCTGACTAGCGAGCGTAAACATGAGCGCGCGCTGATCGCCGACTACTGCGACAGTGTTGAGGAAATCATCGCGACGCTGGCGTCACACAACCACGCGGTGGCGCTGCAAGTCGCGCTGATACCCGAGCAGATCAAGGGTTTTGGTCACGTGAAGGAAAAGGCCATTGGCTCGGCGCGCGCGAAGTGGGCCGACGCGATGGTGGCATTCCGCATGGCTGCGACTGGCGCAGAGCGCTGACAGTAAACTCGTTCGATGCCAATGTCCGTCACTGTCCAGAGCCAACTGGCCGAGCACCGCAATTACCTGCTGCGCTTTGCGCGGCTGCAATTGCGCAATGACGCCTGGGCCGAAGACGCGGTCTCCGAAACCCTGCTGGCAGCCCTGAGCAAGCCACAGTCGTTTGGCAACAAGTCGCAGCTCAAGACCTGGCTCGTGGGCATTCTGAAACACAAGGTGCTGGACACCTTCAGGCATAACGCACGCGAAGTCTCGCTTGACGCCGCGCCGGAATCCGACGGGCACGAAGAATTGGACTCGCTGATGTTCAAGACCGACGGCCACTTCGCTCACGCGCCGGCCGATTGGGGCAACCCGGAGCAGGATTTGAGCTCGCGCCAGTTCTTCGTCGTGCTCGAAGCCTGCACCGAAGGAATGCCTGCGGCGCTGGGACGGGTTTTCCTGATGCGCGAGTGGCTGGAAATGTCGTCCGAGGAGATCTGTAAGGAACTGAACCTGACTTCGACCAACCTCTACGTCCAGTTGCACCGGGCGCGTTTGCGCTTGCGCGAATGTCTGGAACTCAACTGGTTCGGCCAACGATCGGAGAATGTCTGATGGTTCCCTTGTGGCGTACTTGCAAAGAGGCCGCTGCGCTGCTGGTGGCGCGGGAAGACCGCGCCCTGCCCATCAATGACCGTCTTGCATTGCGCATCCATTTGCTGGCCTGCAAGGCCTGCCCCGACTTCGAGCGCCAGCTAGTCACGCTGCGGCAAGCGATGAAGCAATGGCGCAACTACAGCGAAGAAGACTCCGGCGCCGCACCGTAGCCGCGCTTGTGTTCAGTGTGGGCACGGTCTGGCCAGCTTCCATAATGCCGCGACATGAATACCGGCGACCGCAAGCACGCTGAAGAACTTTTCCATGAAGGCAATCGGCACATGGCAGCGGGCGATGTGGAGGCGGGAGAACGCTCATTCCGGGAAGCGCTGGAGATCGCGCCTGACCTGTCCGAAGCCTGGGCCAATCTGGGATTTCTGCTGGATCAGAATGGGAAATTGGAGCAGGCGGAGGTGTACTACCGACGGTCGCTGGAGATTGCCCCCGAAAACGCGCAGGTGCTGCTGAATCTGGGCGCACTGCTGGCTGTTCAAGGGCGTTTCGAGCAGGCGCACGCCGCCTACAGCGAGGCCATTTCCCGCAATCCTGCGGCGCCGGGCGGGTGGTCGAACCTGGGCGTTCTCTATATCGGCATGAAGCGCGAGGCAGAGGCGGAATTCTTTCTGCGCAAGGCGCTGGAACTGGATCCGGACTTTGCAAAAGCACAGGTCAATATGGCCTATCTGGCCTTGCGCCAGGGGCGATTCGAGGAGGGCTGGCGCAGCCTGGAAGCGCGCGACTGGTACCACGGTCTGTCACGCCATTTCACCTGCCCGCGCTGGCGCGGCGAAGCGCTCGCCGGCAAGTCCCTGGTCATCGGCTACGAGGCCGGCCACGGCGACGTGATTCAGTTTTGCCGTTATGCCAGACTACTGAAAAACCAGGGCGCAGCCCACATCACGCTCATCTGTCATCCGCCCTTGAAGACACTGCTGGCGACGCTGGACGGCGTTGACCAGGTGCTGGCTTTCGACGAAGAGGTGGCTCAATCGGGCTGGGACTTCTGGACGCCGCTGCTGAGTATTCCTTATCACTGCCAAACCCGCTCCGACTCCATTCCGGCGTCGCTGCCCTACCTTCATGCTGACGCCGAGCGGATGGCGACGTGGCGGGCTCGACTTCCCACCGGAAAATTGCGTGTAGGCCTGGTCTGGAAGGGCAGTCCGAAGTTTGAAAACGACGCCGACCGGTCGCTGTCCCATCTGGGTCAGCTGGCGTCGCTGGGCGACGTGCCGGGCGTGCAATTCATCAGCCTGCAAAAAGGCGCGGGTGAGGACGAAGGCCGGCACCCGCCGGACGGCATGGGGGTGTGCCACCTGGGTTCACGGATGGAAGATTTTGCCGACGCGGCGGCCATCGTGGCCCAGCTTGATCTGGTGATTTCTGTCGACACCGCGATGGCGCATCTGACCGCAGCCTTGGGCAAGCCCTGCTGGCTGCTGCTGCCCTATTTCATGACCGATTGGCGCTGGCAGAGCGAACGCAGCGACTCGCCCTGGTACCCCGGCGTGATGCAACTGTTTCGACAGCCCAGTCGGGGCGATTGGGCTTCGGTAGCCAGTGCCGTTGGCGCCGCGTTAAAGCAGTGGGTACGCGAACATCGCGCACTGGTCTGAGCAGCGCGTCAGATCACAGGCCGAAGCTCAGTGCCAGTGGTGGCCGCCGCCGCGAAAACCACCCCAGTGTCCAAAGCCAAGGGACAGGCCGATGTAAGGATACGGATTGGGGTAGGGGTAGGGCGCGTAGTAGCTGCCGTAGTAATCGTAATAACCCACGGCCGGGGCAGCGATCACATTGGGCTGCTGCACATAGACCGTTTGGGGGCCTGCGTTGGCACTCGCGATAGTCGGGGGCGGCGCCGAGGCGCCTACGGGGCTGACCTGCAACTGGATGCTGGGGCCGGGGTCGCTGGCCATCTGCACCGCATACTGCCTGCCGGCAAATTCATAGACCACGTTGTAGCCGATGGTTGCATTTTCATAGAAGGTCTGGACCTGGCAGCGCTGCACATTTTGCACCTGCGTGTTGCCCGAACTCTCAATGCTGTTGCCCAGGGCGGCTCCTGCAATGGCACCCAGCATGGTTGCGGCCGCCTGACCGGCACCGCGACCCATTGAGTTCCCAACCGCGCCGCCCGCAATGGCACCGACCACCGCACCCGCGCCGGAATTGGGTGCCTGCACCTGTGCCTGACCCACGGAACATACCTGGCGCGGCACCGCCACCTGTTGCACGATAGGCGTGGAAGAAATCACGCGCCCCACATCCTGCGCCGAACACAAGCCGGCAGACAACGTGGCCGCGGACAAAAGCAGCAGTTTTTTCATGGCCTCATCCTCCTGGTGACTGTACTGAGTGAATCATTCCCCTTTGTGCCTTCCTTTTTGTGGAAGTTCAATGAACTGAAAGTAAAGATTCAAATGCGGCTTCGCGGCCAAGCAAAGCCTTCGACATGTTGACTTGAGCGCTGGCCTGTCCTGCCGCAACGGCTTTTTCGACCACCTGCTGTTGCCGGGTCTGTGGATTGTGATTATTGTGGGCGCTCACTGCGCTTAGGTCTGGGGTGAACCGCTTTGCGCCCCGGCTACACTGAGCCCATAAGAGCGCCGCTCTTTTTAGCGGATGGGCCGGCTGGTAATGCCGACAAAACAGATATCGGCCACAATTTGACGGTTCATCTCGTACCTGGAGACCCCATGTCCATCGTTGCCCTCAACGCAGTCCTCGACAACAGCAAAATGCAAAAAGTGTTCGAGCTTCAGGGCGCTACCGCCCTTCGCCTTCGCAGTTCCACTGCAGACGAGCGCATTGCCAAGATCCGCAAACTGCGCGACGTCGTGATCGCGCATACCGAAGACTGGTACCGGGCTGCGTATGCCGACTTCAAGAAGCCTCCGGGTGAAGTCGATCTGGCGGAAATCTTGCCGGTCTGCGTGGAAGCCAACGACGCCATCAAGAACCTGAAGAAGTGGATGAGGCCCACCAAGGTATGGCCCACCTTGCTGACCCTGGGCATGAGTGGCCAGGTGCAGTACATGCCGCGCGGGCGCTGCCTGATCATTGCGCCCTGGAACTATCCGGTCAACCTGACGCTGGGCCCGCTGGTGTCGGCCATTGCCGCCGGCAATACGGCCATCCTCAAGCCGTCAGAGATGACACCGCATTTGTCGGGTCTCATCTGCAAGGTTGTGCGGGAGATTTTCACGGAAGACGAGGTCGCCATCTTTGAAGGCGAAGCCGACGTATCGCAGGCCCTGCTGGATCTGCCCTTTGACCACATCTTCTTCACCGGCAGTCCGGGCATCGGCAAGCACGTCATGGCCGCGGCCGCCAAACACCTGACCAGCGTCACGCTTGAACTGGGCGGAAAGAGCCCGACCATCATCGATGCCAGCGCGAACCTCAAACTGGCCGCCACCAACGTCATGTGGGCCAAGTTTGCCAACGCCGGGCAGACCTGTATTGCGCCCGACCACGTCTATGTGCATGAGAGCGTCAAGGACGCATGGGTCGAGAACTGCCGCGAGCAACTCAGAAAAGCCTACGGCACCACGCTGGCCGAGCAAAAGGACAGCCCGCATCTGGCTCACATCGTGAACGTACGCCATACGGGCCGCGTCAAGGCACTGCTGGACGAGGCCAGTTCCTTAGGAGCCCGCGCGCTCATCGGTGGCGGCGTGAGCGAAGGTGACTGCTTCATTCAGCCCACCCTGCTGGATCGGGTGCCGCAGAACGCCCGCATCATGGACGAGGAGATCTTCGGCCCGCTGCTGCCGATCATCCCTTACCGCGACATCGACGAAGTGATTGCCAAGGTCAACGAGGGCCCCAAGCCGCTGGCGCTCTATATCTACAGTCGGGACAAGGCCAACATCGACAAAGTGCTGACCAACACCGTGTCGGGTGGCGCCTGCGTGAACCACGCGCTGATGCAGTTCCTGCACGGCAACCTGCCGTTCGGCGGTGTCAACAACTCGGGTATCGGCAACGCCCATGGCCACTATGGTTTCAAGGCATTCAGCCATGAGCGTGGTGTGGTGCGCACTCAGTTCTCCTTCGCGGCAACGCTGTTTGCCGCCGGCGAAGTGCCGACCATGATCCGCAAACTGATGAGGTCGGCGTTCAAGATTCTTTAACAGGATGAAGCTGACACCAGGCGCACCTGCCAGACTTGAAGCGTCGATGTACGGGGACGCAACTTGCTCGTAGGCGTCGTTCGTATTGCGCTGAGCCGGCCCTACACCTTCGTGGTGCTGGCGCTGCTGATGCTCATCATCGGCCCGCTCGCGGCGCTGCGCACGCCTACCGACATCTTCCCGGAGATCAAGATCCCGGTGATCGCGGTGGCCTGGCAGTACACCGGTCTGCCGCCCGAGCAGATGGCCGGTCGCATCAGCACGCTGTACCAGCGCTCGCTCACCACGACGGTGAACGACATCGAACACATCGAGGCCAACGCCTACGCCGGCATCGGCATCGTCAAGGTCTTCTTTCAGCCCGGTGTCAACGTGGCAGTGGCGAACGCGCAAGTGACGGCGATCTCGCAGGTGGTGGTCAAGCAGATGCCGCCCGGCATCACGCCACCGCTGATCCTCAACTACAACGCCTCCACCGTGCCCATTCTGCAGTTGGCGCTGTCGGGCAAGGGTTTGTCGGAGCAGAACCTGTTCGATCTGGGGGTGAACCTGGTGCGTCCACCGCTGGTGACGGTGCCGGGCGCCGCCATTCCCTACCCTTATGGTGGCAAGCAGCGTCTGGTGCAGATCGATCTGAATGCTGCGGCAATGCAGGCGCGCGGCCTGTCGGCGCAGGACGTGGCCAATGCCCTGGCGGCGCAGAACCTGATCGTTCCCATCGGCACGCAGAAGATCGGCAGCCTGGAGTACACGCTGCAGTTGAACAGCGCGCCCTCGGCCATCAAGGACCTGGGCGATCTGCCCATCAAGGTGGTGGGCGGCAGCACGATCTACATCCGCGACGTGGCCAACGTGCACGACGGCAGTTCGCCGCAGACCAATATCGTGCACGTGGACGGCAATCGCTCGGTGTTAATGTCGGTGCTGAAGAATGGCGCCACGTCCACGCTTGCCATTGTCGATGGCATCCGTGCCAAGCTGGTCGAGCTCAAACCCACCTGGCCTGACGCCCTGACGGTGGTGCCGCTCAACGACCAGTCGATCTTCGTGCGCGCGGCCATCAGCGGCGTGGCGGTCGAGGGCGTGATCGCCGCCGCGCTCACGAGCCTGATGATCCTGTTGTTCCTGGGCAGTTGGCGCTCCACTGTCATCATCGCCGTGTCGATTCCGCTCTCGATCCTGGGCTCACTCATCGGTCTGGCGGCCATCGGCGAAACGCTCAACATCATGACGTTGGGCGGTCTCGCGCTGGCGGTGGGGATTCTGGTGGACGACGCCACCGTCACGATTGAGAACATCAACTGGCACCTGGAGCACGGCAAGGACGTGGAGACCGCGATCATGGACGGCGCGCGCCAGATCGTCACCCCCGCCTTTGTGTCGCTGCTGTGCATCTGCATCGTGTTCGTGCCCATGTTCTTTTTGCAGGGCGTGGCGCGCTTCCTGTTCGTGCCCATGGCGGAGGCCGTGATGTTTGCCATGCTGTGTTCGTTCGTGCTCTCGCGTACCCTGGTGCCGACGATGTCGAAATACCTGCTGCGACCGCATGCGCCGCACACCGACCTGCACGGCACCCGCGCTACGTTGCCGCCCACACGCAATCCACTGCTGCTGTTTCAGCGCGTTTTCGAGGAAAGGTTCGAGCGCTTTCGCGCCGGCTACCGCGATCTGCTGCGCCTGGCCATGACGCGGCGCCGCAGCTTCGTGCTGGTGTTCATGGGCCTGGTGCTGGCGTCGTTTGCACTCCTGCCCTTTCTGGGCAGCAACTTCTTTCCCGCGGTCGATGGCGGCCAGATCCTGATGCACGCAAGGGTGCCGGTGGGTACGCGCGTGGAAGAAACGGCGGCGCGTTTTGCGCGTATCGAAGATGCCGTCCGACAGGTCATTCCGGGGGAAGAGATCACGACCCTGGTGGACAACATCGGGCTGCCGCCCAGCAGCATCAACCTGACCTACAACAACACCGGCGTGGTCGGCACCCAGGATGGAGACATCCAGATCGCGCTGCGCAAGGAGCACCGTCCCACGGCCGACTATGTGCGCGAACTGCGCTCGCGTCTGCCGGGCGCATTCCCCGACACGACTTTCTCTTTTCCGCCGGCCGACATCGTGAGCCAGATTCTGAATTTCGGCGCACCGGCACCGATCGATCTGCAGATCCGAGGCAACAACCTCGACGCCAATTTCGACTACGCGGCCAAACTCCTGAAGGCGATACGCCACATTCCCGGCGTGGCCGATGCGCGCATCCAGCAGTCCAGAAAGAGCCCGGTGTTCGATGTCAACATCGATCGTACGCGGGCCCAGGATGCGGGCCTGACGACGCGCGATGTCACCAACAGTCTGGTCGTCAGCCTGGCGGGCAGCAGCCAGGTGGCGCCCACCTATTGGCTGAATCCGTCCAACGGCGTGTCCTACCCGATCGTGATGCAGACGCCGCAATACCAGCTTGATTCGCTCTCGGCGCTGGCCAACCTGCCCATCAGCGGCGCAGCCAGTGGCCCGCCGCAGGTGCTGGGCGGACTGGCGCATTTCAGCCGCAGCACCAGTAGTGCGGTCGTGAGCCAGTACGACATCCAGACCATGGTGCAGATCAACGCCACCACGCAGGACCGCGATCTGGGCGCAGTTGCCACCGACATCCGGCGCGTGATCGCCGAGACCGCAGGCGACGTGCCCAAGGGTTCCACGGTGGTGTTGCTGGGGCAGGTGCGCACCATGGAGCAGGCGTTCTCGGGTCTGCTGCTGGGATTGCTGGGCGCGATCGTGCTGATCTACTTTTTGATCGTGGTGAACTTCCAGTCCTGGAGCGATCCCTTCGTCATCATCTCGGCGCTGCCGGCGGCCTTGGCGGGCATCGTCTGGATGCTGTTCGCCACCCACACCACACTCTCGGTGCCAGCCCTCACCGGTGCCATCATGTGCATGGGTGTGGCCACGGCCAACAGCGTGCTCGTGATCAGTTTTGCGCGCGAACGCCTGGAGCAACTCGGCGATGCGCTGGAGGCGGCGGTGGATGCCGGCTTCGTGCGCTTTCGCCCGGTGCTGATGACCGCCCTGGCGATGATCATCGGCATGCTGCCCATGGCGCTGGGGTTGGGTGAGGGCGGCGAGCAGAATGCGCCGCTCGGGCGCGCCGTGATTGGCGGTTTGTTCTTTGCCACCATCGCCACCCTGGTGTTCGTCCCCATTGTTTTCAGTCTGGTTCATGCCCACCACGGTCGCAAGACCGTGGCTGACGCGGCCCTTGGAGAAAGTCATGTCGCCTGAATCTGCGCATCCTTCGGTGTCGCGTCGCAAGTTGCAACTTGCCGCCCTGGTGCTGGCCTTGGCCGCCGCCGCGGTGGTGCTGGCCGGAATCGCCACGCGCCGTTCTCAGGCCACCGAATTGCGCGAGCGTGCCGAGAGCCAGACTGTGCCCACGGTGGTGCTGATCGCGCCGGCCCAGGGCGGGGCGGCGGCCACTCTGGACTTGCCCGGGCGCATCGAAGCCAATGCCCGCGCGCCGATCTATGCGCGCGTCAGCGGCTACCTGAAGAGCTGGAAGGTTGACATCGGTGCGAGCGTGCGCAACGGCCAGTTGCTGGCCGAAATTGAAACCCCCGATCTGGATCAGCAATTGCTTCAGGCGCAGGCCGAACTCGCCACTGCCAAGGCGAATGCGGCACTGGCCGCAAGCACGGCCATGCGTTGGCAGTCCATGCTGGCCAGCGACTCGGTGTCGCGCCAGGAAGCAGAAGAAAAGGCGGGTGACCTGAGCGCCAAGCAGTCGGTGGTGAACGCGCTGCAGGCCAACGTGGAAAGGTTCCAGACGCTCAAGCACTTTGCCCGCATCGTCGCGCCGTTCGACGGCGTGGTCACAGCGCGCAACACCGACGTGGGCGCACTCATCAATGGCGGAGGCGGTCCCGGATCGGAGTTGTTTGTGGTGTCGGACACGCGCAAGCTGCGGGTGTACGTGAGCCTGCCGCAGAACTATGTGTCCGCCATCCGCCAAGGCAGCAAGGCGCGCTTGAGCGTGCCCGAAAGTCCCGGCAGGTTCTATGCGGCCACGGTGCAGTCGCTGGCGCAGGCCATCAGCACGGGTTCGGGCAGCATGCTGATCCAGTTGACGGTGGACAACGCCCGCGCCGACCTGCTGCCTGGCGGCTTCGCGAACCTGAGCTTCGAGCTGCCGCGTGCCAGCGGCAGTCTGAGCGTGCCGCCGAGCGCGCTTATCAATGGCAAGAACGGTTTGCGCGTCGCCACGGTCAGCGCCGACAACAAGGTCACGCTCAAGTCGGTCACGGTGGCGCGCGATCTGGGCACGGTGGTCGAGATCGCCACGGGCTTGTCGGCCAACGACCGGTTGATCGAAAGCCCGCCCGATGGAATCAACGACGGCGACCCGGTGCGGGTGGCGACGGCGAACGCCACAGGGGCGCCCGCACAGCCCTCAGGAAAGCGCGATAGTGGCAAGCAGTAGCGCCAGCATGGGAAAGCCGGCTGCGAGTGTCTGGGGCCTCCTGCTGTGCTTGGTGCTGGGCGCCTGCTCGCAGCCGCCACCGTTGAAAATCCCGTCGGTTCCAGTCGCCAGTGTTTACAAGGAAGCGGCCACCTGGGCGCCCGCGCAGGCGGCCGACACGCTGCCAAGCGAGGCTTGGTGGACGCTCTTTGGCGACGCCGAACTCAACCAGTTGCAGCAGCGCCTGATTGCCAGCAGTCCAGACCTGGCGGCGGCGCTGGCGCGTTATCAACAGTCGCGCGCTGTCACCGAGCAGCTCAACGCCAGCCAGTTTCCCACGCTCGGCACATCGCTGAACGTGCAGCGCGACCGGCAGTCCGAAAAGCGGCCGCTGCGTGTGCTGGGTCCGCTGTCACCGAACGATTACAGCTCGAACACACTGGGCCTGGATCTGGAGTACGAAGTCGATCTCTGGGGGCGCGTGCGCAGCCTGGTGGCATCGGGCCAGGCGCAGGATCAGGCGGCTCAAGCCGACCTGGAATCGGCGCGCCTGAGCCTGCAGGCGCAACTGGCTGACAGTTACATGGCGCTGCGCGGACTGGACCGCGACGCGGCCCTGCTGAGCGACACCGAAGCCGCTTACACCAAGGCGTTGGCGCTGGTCACGCGGCGCCACGACGGCGGGCTGGCCTCAGGTCTGGACCTGGCGCGGGCTCAAGGGCAACTCGAAGCCACGCGCTCGCAGTGGCAGCAGTCGCAGGCGCAGCGCGACTTGATTGAGCACGCGATCGCATCGCTGGTGGGTGAGAGTGCTTCCAGCTTCAGCCTGCTGCCGAATCTGAGCGACATCACCTTGCCGCGCGTTCCCGTCGGTTTGCCGTCCCAGCTGTTGCAGCGGCGCGCCGACATCGCCGCCGCCGAGCGCCGCGTGGCTGCGTCCAACGCCAGCGTGGGCGTGGCCCAGGCCGCCTTCTTCCCGGTGCTGACGCTCAGCGCACTGGGGGGCTACCAGAGCAGCGCCCTTGGCAATTTGCTGCGTGCGCCCAACAGCTTCTGGGCGGTCGGTCCGACGCTGTTTCTGACGGTGTTTGATGGTGGCAAACGCAATGCCGAAGAGGCCAGGGTGCGCGCGGTGCTGGATGAGTCCGGCGCCAAATTCCGCGCCGTCGTCATCGGCGCGTTCCAGCAGGTCGAAGACAGTCTGGCGTTGCTGCAGCGCTTTGAGGCTGCGGCCCAGTCCGAAGGCGCAGCGTTGGCAGCGGCGCGGCGCGCACTGGAGTTGGCGAATTCGCGCTACCGCGAGGGCGGGGCCAGCTATCTCGAAGTGGTTGCCTCGCAGACCACCGCGCTGCAGGCCCAGCGCAGTGCCCTGGACCTGGCGACGCGCCAGCGCCGTGCCAGCGTGCAGTTGATCCGTGCGCTGGGTGGTGGCTGGAGTGCGACGGCTGCACCCCTGGCGAATGACTGAAAGTAGCGCCAGGCTCAATACCTCGCCAGTACGCCGGATCGCGCCAGAACCGGCTACGTGAACCCTGCAATGACGCCGAGGCGCTGTCGGAACGTTTCGTGGCGCAGACGCGCGTGGCGTTGAAGCCCGCCGCCGCAGGTCTTTCGCAGTCAATGCATCAGAGGCGAGTCATGCGTTGCCAGACCATGGCACGAAAGGCGTCGTAGGCCTGTTGCATCACAGCGGGCTTGTAGGGAAAGAGTGCGGCATCGTCGGTCGAATGGATCCAGGCACGGCTGTCCACTTCGAACAGCAGCAGGCTTCCGTCGCGCGCCTGCGCGCAATCGAGCACCACGTAGTCCAGGCCTAGCCGCCGCGCAACTCCGCGCAGCGCTGTGCCGTGGCGCTGGCCGAAATTCCGCTCGAAGTTTTCCATCAACGCGGCCTCTTCGGCGCGCTTGCTTTCGCTGAGTTCCATGCCCGCGGAAAGATAGTGAACCATCCAGTTTTCCGAAATCGCCAGGTGGCAGATGAAGGGCTCACCATCAATCAGCACGATTCGCAGCTTGCGGAAAAGTCCGTCGTGGCTGCGGTAGTCAACATAGTCAGCGACGAAATAGTCCGGGCCTGAATGACGCTGTAAATAGGCATCCAGTGCGGTCCGATTCTCGATCATCTCGAGACCGGTTCCGGCCTGGGTATCGACCGGCCGGATCGTGAGCGGAAAGCGCGGGCTGCAGATCTGCTCGGGCTTGAGTCTTTGCGTCCTGGGCATGACCAGTCCGGCAATATCGTGCAGCAATTCATAGGCGCGGTCGCGGGCGCAGTTCATGACGGCGCTCGCCCGGTTCAACATTGGTTGCGGCCAGTTGGCCAGCAGGGTCTGCGCTTGCTCCAGCAGCGGACGGTTCCGGTCGGACTCGCCGATCGCCACCATGACGACGTCGTGCTCGGGAATGTCGGTGGGCGGTGCCTGGTCGGGCAGCAGGTACAGCAGGTCCAACCGGACATCACCGTGTTCGATCAGGAACTCGATGGGGGTGTTGTCCAGCATGTCGCCCGGCGCCATCAGCGCCAGTACGCGGATGGCGGGTTGCTCAGGCCCGTCCAGTCGGTAAAGACGCCGCAGCTTCAATGCGCGCGCCTGCATGTCGAGCGCGAACTCTCGTTGACCCATGGCCAGCAGAATGTAGAACATCTGCATGCACAGGTGGGCGAGATCGGGGTTCCGGTGGGTCTCGGTGATGAATGCCGGCAGCGTCTTGACGGGCATGCGCACCACCTTGAGCAGGCCCGCAATTGGCGGTAATTCCATGTCGGGTATCTACCGATAGTTGAAGGGAACCGGACTACTATAGTCTCAGGCACCAAGCACCTCGCGACCAGCGCGTTCAAAGACGTTGGCCGCGACACGCTGCCACAGTCGGAACCCCCACCCTGGAGACAATCCCATGAAGAAACGCCAACTGCTACAGGCGCTTGTCGGCCTGCCGCTCGCATCCCTGCCCTTGGCTCCGGCCTGGGCGCAAAGCACGACGCTCAAGATATCGCATCAATTTCCGGGCGGCACGATCAGCGAAGGCGATTTCCGCGATCGTCTGGTGCGCCGCTTCGCCGCCGAGGTGGAAAAGCGCAGCAAGGGCGCCTTGAAGTTCGATATCTATCCAGGCTCTTCGCTGATGAAAACGAACTCGCAATTCGCCGCCATGCGCAAGGGCGCGCTCGACCTGGCGCTGATTCCGCTGTCGTATGCCGGTGGTGAAATCCCCGAAGTCAACATCGGTCTCATGCCCGGTCTGGTGGTGTCGTACGAGCAGGCCAGCAGTTGGAAGACCAAGCCGGTGGGCGCGGAGTTGAATCGCCTGCTGCTGGACAAGGGCATCGTGCTGATCAGCTGGATCTGGCAGGCAGGCGGCGTGGCCTCGCGCGGCAAGCCGGTGGTGGAGCCAGAAGACGCCAGGGGCATGAAGATCCGCGGCGGCTCGCGCGAGATGGACATGATCCTGAAAGAGGCTGGCGCTGCCGTCGTCACCATGCCTTCGAACGAAATCTATGCGGCCATGCAAACAGGAGCCATGGACGCTGCCATGACCTCGTCCACCTCGTTCATTTCCTTCCGACTGGAGGAGGTCGCCAAGTCCCTGACCACCGGCCGCACCGGTGCCTACTGGTTCATGTTCGAGCCGCTCATGATGTCCAAGGCGATCTTTGACAAGCTGCCCAAGGAGCAGCAGTCCACCGTCATGTCGGTCGGCGCCGAGATGGAAAAATTCGCCCTTGAAGCAGCCAGGAAGGACGACCTTGATGTGGCGGCGATCTACCAGAAGGCCGGCGCCAAAGTCGTCGATCTGTCACCGGCGACCATCAAGAAATGGCAGGCAATTGCACGTGCCACGGCTTGGAAAGATTACGCTGCGCGCAATGAAGGAAGCGCCAAACTTCTGGCGCTGGCGGAGCAGACTTTGTGAGCCATGGCTTCGAGCTTGAATCCGCAGCGGCAAGCGGACCCCTGCAACCCAGAAATGCGACGCTGGCACTGCTGACCCGAGCGTTGAACTGGGTGAATCAGCAGGTGCTGCGCGCGTCGATGCTGGCGTTGGTGCTGACCGCGGCGCTGCTAACCTATTCGGTACTGACGCGCTACTTCTTCAAAAGCGCCACGGACTGGCAGGACGAGGCGGCAGTCTTCATGCTGGTCGGCGCCGTTTTTATGTGCATGGCCTACGTGCAATCGCTGCGCGGCCACATCGGCATCGAAGCGCTCGCCACGTTCTTGCCTGCGGGCGTGAACCGGGTCCGGTTGCTGCTGGTGGACATCGTCTCCACGCTGTTCTGCAGCTTCTTTTCGTGGAAGTCCTGGACCCTGTTTTACGAGGCCTGGTCGCAGGGGCAGACCACCTCCAGCAGTTTCGCGCCGCCGCTGTGGATTCCATACAGCCTGATGGCCGTGGGCATGAGCCTGCTGGCGCTGCAACTGCTGCTGCAGACTGCGACCAAACTCACCGGCGGTGAAGCACGCGGGGAGCAGGCATGAGCGAACTCGCCATTGGTCTGAGTTATGGCGCTGCCACGCTGCTGGTGATGTTTACCGGCATGCCGATCGCGTTTGCGCTGGGCACGGTGGCCGTCACTTTCATGTATTTCTTCATGTCGTCCTCGTCGCTCGACATGGTGACGCAAAACGTCTATGAAGAGATGGCGTCGATCACGCTGCTGTCGATTCCGCTGTTCATCATGAAGGGCGCGGCCATCGGCAAGTCCCGCGCCGGCCAGGATCTCTACTCCGCCATCCACGCCTGGCTGCACAGGGTGCCGGGTGGGCTCGGCATTGCGAACGTGTTTGCCTGCGCGCTGTTTGCGGCGATGGCGGGCTCGTCGCCCGCGACCTGCTCGGCCATCGGCTCGGCGGGCATTCCGGAAATGCGCAAGCGCGGCTACTCCCCTGGTTTTGCCGCCGGCATCATCGCCGCCGGTGGCACGCTGGGCATACTGTTGCCGCCCTCGATCGTGATGATCCTTTATGCGGTGGCGGCCGAGCAGTCATTGGGTCGATTGTTCCTGGCCGGAATCGGTCCTGGTGTGCTGCTGGTGGCGCTGTTCTCCGGCTACGCCGTGCTGCGGGCACGCAAGGAGTACCGGGAGGCGTTTGCGCTGTTTGAGCAGGGCGGCGCGAAGTCCGCGTATCTCGATCAGGAGCATTTCACGCTCGCGAAAAAAGTCGAGATGCTGCCGCGTGTTTTGCCTTTCGTGCTGCTGCTGATCGGCGTCATGGTGGCGCTGTACGGCGGCTACGCGACACCATCCGAAACGGCAGGGCTGGGTGGCATGCTGGCGCTGGCGTTGATCGCCGTCATCTACGGCCTGTGGCGGCCCCGGGACGTGGCGCCCATGCTGGCGTCCACGTTGCGGGAATCCACGATGCTGATGCTCATCATAGGGATGTCGCTGCTCTACAGCTATGTCATGAGTTCGCTGCACATCAGCCAGGGCGCGGCGCAGTGGATCGTGGGCATGCAGCTGTCGCGCTGGCTGCTGCTGGGGGTGATCCTTGCGATGGTGATCGTGCTCGGTTTCTTCCTGCCGCCGGTCTCCATCATCCTGATGACCGCGCCCATCATCTTGCCGCCGCTCAAGGCCGCAGGCTTCGACCTGGTGTGGTTTGGCGTGGTGATGACGATCGTGATGGAGATGGGCCTGATTCACCCGCCCGTGGGCCTGAACATCTTCGTCATCAAGAGCATCGCTCCCGACATCCCGTTGAGCGAGGTGATCTGGGGCGTTTTGCCGTTCGTGGCGCTGATGTTTGCTGCCGTGTTTTTGATGTGCGCTTTCCCGGGGATTGCGCTGGGCTTGCCGAATTTGGTGATGGGCGCGAAGTGAGTTGAAGCACGCAACGCTTGGCTGCTCAGGCTATTAGAGTTTTATGTTTGATAAACTCTGCGTCGCCAACTTTTCACTTCACCAGGACACACCATGGATCGTCGCCTTGCCATCGCGGCCCTTACATTCGCACTTTTCGGTTGTGCGAGCGCGCCACCCTCGCCCCCGTCAGATGCTTCCTATGTTGTTGTGAGCATGATTGGAGAGAAGCTCAAACTCAAACAGGTTGGGATCACAGTATTTGGCAACGCGGACAAGGTGCTTGATGTCAGCTCTTGGAATGTAGATGCACGCAGCCAGGAGGCTGCAGTACGAGCACTCACTGCGGCAGGCCGGACTGTCCGACCCACAAGACCTGAAGCGTCACTTGAGATAGGGCCGTGGACGTATACCAATTTCACGTCTGCCTATGTATTCAAAGGCGGGCCGTCTGCATTCAAGAACGTAGCAAGTCAATCCAAAGCCGATTTCGTTGTGGTTTTGCTTGAAATCAGCTCGAACTTCGGTGACCCGTTTTTCGGAACAAACCAATCCACCGCGGGCTATGGGGTGTACCAACGAAAGGGCAGAGGTGCGATCCTCTTTGCCGATCTTGCCATTCTGCTTGTAGATGGAAAGACGGGCGAGGTTCTGTCACGAAGAAGGTCCTATGGCAGCGCTCCGAGGCCCGACACGATTCGGATTGATATCGAGAGTTCCCAACCAACACTGAACGATCTCGGGCAGTCGGCCGAGTCGTTTCTGACCGTTATCAACGACACCGTAAAACAAGGACTGGAATACCACGGACTGTTGCCCAGAAAATGAGCCGATCCCATCGCCTAACTGGACGCTCCACGGCATACCCCGCTTGAGCCTTGTCCAACGAGGTGTGCCTGAATCCCAATCCCAATGAACACCGCCATCGAAGTGGTCCGCGAGTTCTGGCGTCTCATGGCGTCCAACGATTTCAAATCTGTGCAAGCGGTTCGGAAGCTCAAGGAAGCTCAAGGGTCTTGCCTTTTGCAGCCTTGGTTGAACCCGGTCCCACCTTCTGCGCGGGGCGCCGATGCGGCCCGGCGCATTCACCTGATTCGGGGTCAGCGTGTGGTGCTCGATAGTCCGCGCGCCGCCCAAGTCGCACCATGAGTAAGGGTATGGTGCCCGCCCTGCCAGCGGTGGAAAGTATTGCGCTGAGCATTGCCGCACTGCGTGGTCAGCGGGTGATTTTGGACGGCGATCTGGCGGCGTTGTATGGTGTGGAGACCAAACGCTTTAACGAGCAGGTCAAGCGCAACGCCGCGCGGTTTCCGGCAGACTTCATGTTTCAACTCACGGCCGAGGAGGCGGATTCTTTAAGGTCGCAAATTGCGACCTTAAAGACCGGGCGTGGTCAGCATCGCAAATACCTGCCTTACGTCTTCACGGAGCACGGTGCCATCATGGCAGCGATGGTGCTCAATAGCCCGCGCGCGGTGGAGGTGTCGGTCTATGTGGTGCGCGCTTTTGTGCGCCTGCGCGAGGCGGCTTTACTTCACAAGGATTTGGCGGATCGGCTTTCCAGTCTGGAGGACAAGACCGAGGCGCTGGCCATGTCACACGACACCTTTAGCCGCAATACGCGTAACCAACTGCGCCAGGTGTTTGATGCGCTGCATGAGTTGACCATGCCACCAGACCCGCCGAAGCGGCCGATTGGGTTTTTGCCGCTGGAGGACAAGCCCCAAGGGAGGGCCAAACTTGCAAAGGCCGTCAAGGAAGTGCAACGCAAGAAGACGTAGCGCGCACGCAAAGCTCGCACAGTGGTCTAATCGAGGCCTTTCGCCACCTTGGCGCGCCTCCCTCCACTCCCACGCACGCATGAAAGATCACTACGCCGCCCTTGGGCTGAACAGCGCTGCGACGCTGGCCGACATCAAGAAGGCGTTTCGCCAGCAGGCCTCGCTGCACCATCCGGATCGCAATGCCGCCGCCGACGCGGCCGCGCGCTTTCGCGCTGTACAGGAAGCGTACGAGGTGCTGTCGGACGACGCCCGGCGCCAGGCCTACGACGACAACCGTCGCCGCAACCTGCTCGACAGCCCGATCGATACGGCGCGCGATATCTGGCAAAACTACTTCAACCGAGTGCTGGAACAACGCACAACATGAACCCATTGGACATATCAGCGGCATGAGCATCTCTCCCTTTTTTCTGGAACTGCGCTCGTCCTATCAGTCCGAAATGGACGACCTGACTTTCGACTCTGAAGGCCGTGACGTGCTGCGCCAGCGCCTGACGCAAAAGCGCAAGGAACTGGGCTTTCTGCTGCAGATGATCGAACTCAACCCGGAGATGGTGGCGGTGATCTTCCACCAGGGATTCCAGTTCAAGAAGCCTTCGGTGCTGGAGCATTTGCTCGCGCTGGAGCCGGACGAATTTCCCGAATGGGAGAGCCTGACTGACGCCGTGCATTTGGCCCCCTGGTCGCAGGAATTGGCGCAACAAATCCTGAAGGAGCCCATGGGCGCATGGTTCATGACCGTCGCCGCAGGTCTGGAGTACATGTATTCCAGACCCAACGCCGCGTCGACGGTGGCGCACGAGGAAGAGGATGACAAGGACGAAGATGCTGACGAAGGCATGGCTGACGACGACGTCGGGCGCAGTGTGCTGGACAGCGACGCCGATGCTTCCAGCGGCGCGCGCGAACGCGAAGAGGCAGGCGCCGAATGGATGGCCGAGCAGGGTTTTGACCGCAAAGATTGATGGAACTGGACCGACGCATGAACCACCTGGCACTGATAGAAAAAACCCAAAGCCTGATTGCCGCCGGCGACATCGCAGGCGCCGAATCGGCCCTGGTGGAACTTGCCGACGCCGAGGGCGACAGGGCGTTGATGGTGGTGCTGGCGCAGTTGCCGCCGAAGGACATCCTGGCCGTGATCCGCGAGTACGACAGTTCCAGGGATTCGGTCATCAACCTGCTGATCACGCCACAGCAGTTCGCGCGTGCGATGGTGATCGAAAAGCAATACAAGGATTTGAGTCATACGCACTTGCGCGGCATGGTCAACTCCATCGTGTTCCGGGAGGACGCCGATCCGGTGGAGTTCCTCAACGCCATCGGCGACCTCGAAGGCGGCAGCGATGCGCTGGCCGACTACTTCTCGGAGAAGTGGAGCCGCGTCGAGGCCTTCGCCCGCACCGGTACTTTCGACCCCATGGAGGACGACGGCAAGATGATGACCGAGTCGGCGTTGCTGGCCTCGGCGTATGCCAGGCCGCGTGTGGAACTGGACGAGGTGGCCGATCACGACTGGATGCAGCTGGCCTGGCTGTTGCGCCACGAATGCCCGGATCTCTTCATCGAAATGATGATCGTGCTACGCGCCAAGGCCAGTGCGCACGACGCAGTTATGCACGAGGAAGACGAAGGCGACGAGGGCGATGGCAAGGTCGAAACCTCGGCCACCGACCGCGGCAAGGCGACGCCCGCAGCGCGCGAGTCGGACGAAGAGTCCGCGATCTGAGTTGCCGCTTTTCTGCAAGACATGACAGCACGCGCCACCGCCCCTTTCGCTTCCGGCATCTCTCTTTTTGACGCGCGGCCCTTCTTTGAGAAGGCGCTGCAATACGGCGTGCAGCACGGCATCATCGACCAGGCCAAGATCGAAGCGATTGACCAGGACGCACCCAAGGGCATGGTGCAGATTGCGCGCTACTTCGGCACCGAGTTCCTGCGGCCCGAGATCGAGAAGGCCAAAGACCGCATGGTCAATCTGGTCAGCCTGTACCTTGAAGACACCAGTGGCGGCGATTTGAAACGGGCCGCCGAGTCGCTGCGCGATCACAGCTTTCTGTCGCGTTCCAAGGGCGGCTCCGATATGCTGAAGCAACTGATTGCCATGCCGCAGCACAGCCACTTCGGCATGCACGAGCGCGTCGGCTTCAACGACGATCAGATCCCTCTGCTTGCCAAATGGTCGCTGCGCAGCTATGCCGACTACCAGGCCGAGTTGGCGCAGCGCAGCAAGGTGGCGCAGGTGGTGGATTCAGCGCTTTGGTTGGCCAATGGGATGGGCATGGATGCTGTCGAACTGGAGGAAGCCGACGCAGACGCTGAAAGCCTGGTGCGCACGGTACTGCTGTGTCTGGCTGCAAAGCGTAGTGAGATGCCGGACTGGGTGGCGTTTGAAAAAATGCTGACGGCGCTGCGCAAGAAGGGTGCCGCGGTGGATATCGCCCCGCCAAAGAAGCTGCCACCGCACCTTTGCGATGCGGTGCTGGCGGTGCGCGAGTCGGTGCTGCAGGACCTGGACAAACTGCTGGACCCGGCGCAGAACCTGCGCAAATTATTGCGCCAGACCCCGGCCTTCATGGGCCGCTACTTCTGGCGCGACAATGCATTGAACGAGGTCGACCAGCATGAACGTGCCACCTCGAAGGCATGGGACAAGGCCACCGGAGGTCACGACGACGAGGGTTCGCTGCTCACGCTGTTGCTGTGCCTGGCGGCGGGTGCCTCGGCCAAAACCCTGCTCACCGAGAAGGGCGCTGCGGCGCTGATCCGCAAGATCAGAAAGTCGGGATTGAAGCCGGAACGGGTACAGCAATTCATCCGCGACCATGCGCCGGTGCAGCACCAGGGCAACTACCTCCGACTCTGGAAAAGCTTTCTGGAAGAAGCCCAGGCCACGCTGCAAAGCGATGCCGACTATGCGCTGCACGACGCGCTGGCGCTGCTGCGGCGCGAGTGCAACGTCGAATAGGAATTCAGCTCTGCCGCAGCGGGGGCAGGATCGACCCTATTTTGGCTGATAGGTGGCAGCCTGCACTACCATGTAGATCACAGCGCTGCGCAGGTCGGTGTCCCCGAGGTACGGCATGCCCGCGCGCGGTGGCATGGCCTTGTGTCCGTTCATGGCCGAACGCACCAAAGCATCCATGCCCTTGGCGAGGCGTGGCTTCCAGGCGGTGAAATCATTGAGGCGAGGTGCCCCCGACACGCCGTCGCTGTGACAATTTTGGCAATGACCCTTGACCAGTTGTTCGCCCGTCAGGGAACTCGGTGAGGCATAGGGTTTGGCCGGATCGGCTGCCTTGCCCGCGCTCACCATGTAGGCAATGGCCCGGCTCATTTCCAGATCGTTCAGGTTGGGTTGGCCGCCATGGGCCGGCATTTTGCCAACGCCGGCTATGGCACTTTCAGTGAGCTTGGCCAGGCCTTTGGGCGTGTGCTGGGTCCAGGCTGCGACATCGCCAATCCGGGGGGCGCCGTCCTTGCCGTTGGCATGGCACGCGGCACAGGTTTGTGCCACGATCTCACTACCCGTGCGATCTTCGGCCAGTGCATTGCAGCCACCGAACGTCAGAACAGCCAATGAAACAGAAACCATCAGACGCTCTATTGTTCGCATACGGACCTCCTCAAGTGGTGGCCAAAAAGCCGCTGTGTTTACACACCAAATGATTCTAGGACAAGGTCGAGCGAATGCGTACTCTTTTTGTCAAATTGAGGTGAAACATTCCCGAATCAGAGGAAGCAGCGTCATGAAGTGCAGCGGTGATAACGCAGTCTTGCGACTCTCGCGCAGGCCTGTGAAGGCTATATGGCGGTGCAAACCATAGGTCGACGCATGCAGCGCGCTTTGGCCAACGAAAGCCGACTTCCGGGCGCGCATCCCAGTTTGTTACGATGCTGGCCAGGAATCCAGTCGATCAAATATCGGGAACGGACATGAAATTTCGAAACCACCTATTTTTGTTTTTGCTTGGCTTACTCTTTGCGGGTCACGCATTGGGAAAGTGTGACGCTCTGACATGGAAATTTGGCATGTCCCCAGAGGAAGTCATGGGCATCACCGAATGTGGTCCGTATAAGTCGTTCAGCAACGGTGACCTTGAAACGTTTAAGGGCGTGTTTGACAGCAAGGAGGAGAATTTTCAGTTCTTCTTTGAGAATAGAAAGCTCCGCCGTATCGGAATCTATCTCTATGAAGGAAATGATCCCGCGGCCGGGGCAAGAAAATGGCGCACTCTCTACAGCACCCTTTCCAGACTGTATGGACGCATTGAATCGCCAGATAACCTTCCCCCGTTGACGGGCGATGCGGACGTCGTGGCGTTCGAGAGCAAGGCGAAGGAACTGGTGCAAAGTTCCGGAAAGGTCCAGATGGCTCCATTGGCACAACCCGATGGCGCGTCCGTTTTTTCTAACTTCTGGCGTCGCGAGGCGACCGGACAAACGTTCTATTTCGTTGTTTTGTACTTCGACAAACGTCAATAATCGCGGGCGTACGTACAGCGGCAACGCAGCCGTTGCTGCCCGTCGCCACGGGCAGCTTACGGGTAAGCCAATTGGGTGATTTCTTGGGCAGATCAGTCGCCGTTCGTGGCGAGTCCCTGCGTGCCCATTCCTGGGTGCAGAATTCTCGGGAACTGGTTATGAAAGCGAGGGCGTAAAGTCAGGAAGCGGCAGCGCGCTGAGTCAGAAAGGACGCATCGACACAGCGTTCAAACGCAAGCTTTCGGTCTTGGCGCCACTGCCGCTGACGGCCTGCAATCGAGTCCAATGGAGCAGGACCGACAGTCGCGAGCGCAGATGCGTCGCAGCGCCTGGCAACGCTGTCTCCCTCTGAATCGGCAAAGGAAAGGAGCGTCGCCAAAGCTAATATGGAGGCGGCAGCAATGCCCGGGACAAACGCAACGAAGGTGGTCTTTGACCGAGTCGCTTGTGCCGGTTGGACTTCTTGGTGCGCGGGGTGCAGGATGGCTTTCATGATCTTTTCCTTTGGGGTTGATGGGTTAGTGTCCGCTGATGCGAAGACTCTTCGGTAAGGTGTGCAAGCACGACGTTCTCCTGAAAGGCCAACGGAAAATCCCGTTGCTGTCCATACTCATAAACGCATTGGTCAGACCATTCCGGCCAACCCGTGCACAAATAGTTGGCGTATTTTCAACATCGCCAACGCCCATGAAGATGCACAGCCTGTGGCGGATCAGACTGGCACAGGCGGTAGCTCCCAAAAACAGCAACTTAGGATTTACCCCCTCCACCGAAGCGGTGCGCTTGCTAAAGAATAGGCCCTGTCCAAGGAATCATTGATGGCTGAAGTGACACAGTTGCTGGTAGCAGCGCGCCAGGGTGACAAGAAGTCGGCACAGCAGGCTTTCAATTTGCTCTACGACGACTTGCGCCGCATGGCCCGGTCGCGCTTGCGCCAGAGTCAGCACTTCACCTTGCTGGACCCCACCTCACTGGTGCATGAGTCCATCATTTCCAGGGGAAGTGGCATTCATACCCGTCGTTGCCACGCTCGAGTCCCCCACTTGAGTTGGGGGAGTTGGGGCGCGTGAAACTCGATGTCCGCACGCTGGCGCGCCTGTCGCCCCTGATGGACGAGGCGCTGGAACTCGAGGATGAGCAACTCGCTGCCTGGTTCTCCAGCATCAGCGCCGACAACGCCGACCTGATTCCGGCGTTGCGCGAACTGCTGTCGAAAAAGGCGTCGGTCCAGACCAGCGATATCCTCCAGCGAGGACCGGAATTTACCGCACCGGGTTCGACCGCCACGCTGTCCGACTTCAAAGCGGACGATGCGGTTGGGCCCTACCGCCTGCTGCGCGAACTGGGTCGTGGTGGCATGGGTGAGGTCTGGCTGGCCGAGCGCATTGATGGCGCACTCAAGCGCCAGGTGGCGCTCAAGCTGCCGCACAGCACCTTGCGCAAGCGCCAGTTGGCCGAACGATTCGCGCGCGAACGCGACATTCTGGGCAGCCTCGTGCACCCCAACATTGCCCGGCTCTACGACGCCGGTTTGACGCCTGAAGGACAACCCTATCTGGCGCTTGAATACGTCGAGGGCGAAGCGCTGACCACTTGGTGTGATGCACGCAAGCTCGGCATCAAGGCGCGCATCGAACTGTTTCGGCAGGTGTTCGCAGCGGTCGAATACGCGCACCGTCAACTCGTTTTGCACCGCGACCTCAAGCCTACCAACATCCTGGTCACTGCCGCTGGCGAGGTACGGCTGCTGGACTTTGGCATCGCCAAGCTGATGACCGATGGCCAGGCCCTTGAGACCGAACTGACCCAGCTTGGCGGGCGGGCGCTGAGCCTGCAGTACGCCTCGCCCGAACAGATCCTGGGCCAGCCTCTGGGCACCACCAGCGACGTCTATTCGCTCGGAGTGGTCCTGCACGAGCTGCTGACAGGCAGCTTGCCTTACCGGTTGCAACGCGGCTCCAACGCAGCGCTCGAGGAGGCCGTTCTCAACAGCGAGCCCACCCGCGCCGGCCGGACCATGATCAGCGCCGAGCACGCTCAGGCCCGCGGCGACAACCCGCGCCACCTGCAGGTCTTGCTCAAAGGCGACATCGAGACCCTCCTGCAAAAGGCGCTGAAGAAGCCCGCGGCCGAGCGTTACGGCAGCGCCCAGGCCTTCGCCGAAGACTTCGAGCGATATCTAAAGGGCGAACCGGTTCAGGCCAAGGCTGCGAACACAGCGTACCGGCTGCACAAATTTGTGCAACGCCATCGCTGGGGCGTGGCGCTGGGCACTGCGGTCATCGCCTCGCTCCTGGCAATTACGACAACTGCGGTCATCCTTGGCCTGCAGGCGCGCGACGAATCGGCAAGGGCATTGGCGGCGCGCGACTTTCTGATCGACATGTTCCGTCAGGTTGACCCGGACCTGTCGCATGGCGCCGAAATTACCGCCAAGCAATTGTTGAATCAGGGGCAGAAAACGATTGTCACCACTCTAAACTCACAGCCGCTCCTGCAAGCGGAACTTTTGCGTGGACTGGCCGACGCGCAGGCCAACTTGGCGGACTATGCCAAAGCAGACCAAACCCTGGGTGAAGCAGTGAAGCGTTTCACCCAATTGGGTCAAACACGCGAAGCCGCCATTGCACTGGCACAACAAGCCGACACAGTTCAGACCATGGGCGACAACGGGCGCGCGCAAGACTTGTTGATGCAGGCGGTGGCGCGCTACCCCCAATACGCGGGCGACGCCGAGTTCATGGCGCAGTATGAATTGGTGCAGGGCGCCATTGCCCAAAGCCGCGGCGATCTGCCCAAGGCGCGGTTGTTGCTGGCATCCGCTTTGGCGCATGCCGCCAAGGCCTATGGAGAGGAAGACCTGCGCACGGTTCCGACCGTCAGATTACTGGCCGAAATTGAAGCCCAGGTGGGTGCACCGCAGGTTGCCATCCAACGGCTGGACAAGTTGCTGGATGGCGCGGCCAGCATCAAGGGCTTGCAAGCGTGGGACCTCATCGCAATTCAGATGACCCGAGCCGGTCTTGAGAATACCGCTGGTCTATTTCGCCTGGCAGCAGAGCACTTTGAAATTGCCGCAAAGCAATGCGAAAAGGAACTCAACCCTGACAGCGAAACCTGCACCACAGTAAGAAGCCGGCAGATCAGGGTACTTCTGGTACAGGGATATCGAGAACGTGCGCTGGCCCTGCTGCCGTCCTTGTCTATCCAGCTGAGTGTCGATGAATCGCCTCTGAGGCAGGCCGAGGCTTTGCTGTTGCTGAGTCGTGTGCTGGCACTCAATGGCAAGCAAAATGAGCGTCCAGAATTATGGGCACGCATGAGGGCACTCGGCGATTCCGGGCCTGAGGTGAAGCAGCCGCAGTACGTCAAGTTGTGGGCCTTGCTGGTGCCGGCGGAGTCCCTGTTGCACGCAGGTCAGCCCGAAGCAGCCCAGGCGCTTTTGCAGCGTGTTCAATCCCGCTTTGAAGCGGGAGACCGCGCCGACCGAAGTCTGTTTGGTCGCATGCGACTCTATCAGGGGCTGACTGCGCAGGCGCTTGGCCAGCACAACACAGCGTTGTCCCTGATGCAGGAGGCGACTGCGGAATACGCCCGGTTGTCGGGTGCGGACCATCCACTGACGCTGTTGGTGACTGTGCATCAGGCACGCGCCCTGTGTGTCACGCAACAAAAGGACCAGGCGCTGGCGCTGCTCAATCACGCTCTGCCCTTGCTGCAAGAGGCGCTGGGATCCCAATCACCAACCTTTCTTGATCTGCAGGCTTTGCGCAACGAGATCACGCAATCGCCTCAGATCGATCCCCGTTCGGCGCGGAAGGTCGATTTTTTTCTTTAGCCAAGGTGCATCGACTGGGCTGAAATGCGGTGGATTTGCTCGGGGACTGCCGAGAAACGGATTCGTAGCGCCGTCAATACGGTATCGAGGCGGGCAATTGGAACTGCCCCTGGTGGGTATCTAAGCGCTGCACTGGAGTTCGTCGGGTCATGGTAATCGGTTCCAAGATCTGAACGGCTGATTTGGCCCGCCGACCGCCGCCGTTGGGGTCGACTATCCCGAAGTAGCGGGCCTTCGTGGCCCAGGCAGATTCTGTGATTCCCATCTACACTGACCACGCGCAGTACAAACCAATCGTGCACAGCGATCTTTGGAGGACGTTTATGCGAATGAGTTTTCGTGTAGTTGCCATGATCGCAATAGTTGGCGCGCTGGCAACTACTTGCGCGTTATCAACCTACGCTCAGTCCAGTTCAGGGATAGGGCGCCTCTACATCCTCAATTGTGGGTCCTTCCAATATCAGGCTTGTTGCGGTATCTCACGGTCACCCTGATCACATTGGCAATATCAACCTGTTTGCGCAATCAACTTTGCTGGTGCAGAAAGCTGAATATGAATCGCCTACGCCGTTCGGACAGGCGCTTCGGGCGGGGACATCCACCGTCAAACAACTGGAAGGTGACTACGACGTATTCGGTGATGGCTCTGTCACGTTAGTCGCAACACCTGGGCATACCCCAGGACATCAATCGTTGCTGGTCAAGCTGCCAACGACCGGGGCGGTTCTACTTTCGGGCGACGCAGTTCACTTCAAATCCAATTGGGAGAATCGAGGCTTACCCACGATCAACTTCAACCGGGATCAGACAGCTTCCTCGATGCAGCACATGGCCGAAATCATGGCGAGGGAGAATGCACAGCTTTGGATCAATCACGACAAAGCTCAGCGAGACAGTTTGAAGTTGTCGCCCAGCTTTTACGATTGAAGTTTGTAGTCGCGACAGCGACGGTCGCTGGTGCGGGCCCGTTGCCTTCATAATCGGCGTCGGGTTCGGATCAGGTCGCAACAGACGAAATCAACCGAACAGTCTGCCATCACCTTGATTGATAGTCGTAAGCATGATCACACTTCACCACCTTGAGACATCCCGTTCCCAGCGCGTGCTGTGGCTCCTGGAAGAGCTCGGAATTCCCTACGAAATCAAGATTTACCGGCGCGATCCCAAAACGCGACTTGCACCTGCGGCGCTTAAGGCGATCCACCCGTTGGGCAAGTCACCGGTTATCACGGATGGGGACGAAACCATTGCCGAGTCGGGCGCGATTCTGGAGTACCTGGTCGAGCGCTACGGCGCGCAAGGACCGGTAGAACTGGCCCAACTGCAAGCCGCACCCGGTACACCCGAATACCGCCAATCGCGCTTTTGGATGCATTACGCCGAAGGCTCGTTGATGAACTGGCTGGTGATGAAATTGGTTTTCATGACGATTCCGAAACAGCCCATGCCGTTCTTTGTGAGGCCAATTGCTCGGCAACTGTGCGCTCAAGTGCAGGCTAAATTAATCGATCCCAATCTGGCGACAGCGCTGTCTTTCATCGAGGCACACTTGGGCCAACACGCCTGGTTCTCGGGGACACAGATCAGCATCGCTGATTTTCAGATGAGTTTCCCCGTGGTCGCAGCATTGGCCAGGGGCGCTGACTCCACCCGCTATCCGAAGCTGGCGGCGTACCGGGCGCGCATGGAGGCGCGACCCGCCTATCAGCGTGCGCTGGCTGCTGGGGGTCCGGTCGTGATGGCCTGAGCCAGCCTGGCGCGTCGTCTCCACGCCGCAGTAGTCTTTCAACTTCGACTCAAGACCGGTAGGTCGATCGCCAGCGATATGGCGTGGACTTCATTAATCGCAGTGCCCGTTATCTACCACGACCAGTCGCCTAAGATCTTCCGCTCGACACTCACCATTTCCATGATAAATACCCTTCGGTCGCGTGATGCCGCAATGCCGTTCATCATGCTCACGGTGCTGATCGACATGTTGGCCATTGGCCTGATCATTCCTGTGCTGCCGGCACTCGTGGGCAGCTTCGCAGGATCGAACGCCGATCAGGCGTACTGGTATGGCGTCGTCACCTTTTCATTTGGAGTCTCCAATTTTCTGATGTCGCCGATATTGGGGTCCTTGTCCGACCAGCATGGACGCAGACCGGTGTTGCTCTTGGGTTTTCTTGGTTTGGGCGTGAGTTTTTTTGGCACTGCGCTGGCCACCGCGATGTGGGTCTTGATAGCGGTGCGCGTGGCGGCTGGCGCCATGCAGGCCAACGCGGCAATTGCGAATGCCTATGTGGCAGATATCACGCCTCCTGAAAAGAGGGCCAAGCGTTTTGGCTTGCTGGGCGCCATGATGGGCTTGGGTTTTATCATCGGTCCAGTCATGGGCGGGCTGTTGGGTGCGATCAACCTGCATTTCCCATTCTTTGTTGCGGGCTCGCTGGCGATGGTGAATTTCCTGTATGGCTATTTTGTGTTGCCGGAGTCGTTGATGCACCCGCAGCGCAAACCATTCAGTTGGCGAGTTGCCAACCCAGTGGCCTCGTTGCGCAAGTTGTCGCAGCTCAAAGGTGTGGGCCCTCTGGTCGGCGTGGTCGCGTTCAGCGGTCTTGCTCAATTCGTGTTGTATACGAGTTGGGTACTCTATACGTCGTTCAAGTTCGGCTGGGGCCCGCTGGAGAACGGCTGGTCGCTGGCCATGGTGGGCATTGTTTCAGTCGCCGTGCAAGGTTTCCTGTTGGGGCGCCTGCTGAAGATCTTTTCGCCGCAGCGTCTGGCCGTCATCGGCTTGATCTCGTCTGCGGTGGCTTATGCCCTTTGGGGTGCCGCCACTGAGGGCTGGATGATGTATGCCGTGATTGGAATCAACATCTTCGGCGTGACGGTTGCAGCTTCGGTGCAGAGCCTGATATCTTCGGCAGCCGACAGTCGCAGCCAGGGCCAAACGCTTGGCGCGGTGAGTGCGCTCAACAGCCTGATGGCGGTCATTGCACCGATGCTGGCCGCGCCTTTGCTGGCTTTGGTCTCTCACTACCCACGCGGTGACTGGCGCATAGGCGCGCCGTTCTACTTTTGTTCGCTACTGCAGCTGGCATCGCTCGGCTTGGCAATCGTTCACTTTCGCCGCCATCGCAAAAGCGTGCATATGGCCGGGAAAACGACCAATGACGTAACACCGAAGAGCGATCCGGGAGGCAAGTAATTACAGTGAACCGAGCCGGCTTCGCACTGAATTTAAACTCGGCAACGGGAGGTCCGCCAGTCGTGCCCGACTCCTGACAGCTCCTGAACGGCGACCGTCGCTGGTGCGGCCCCGCTTCCTTCATAAGGGATGTCGGGATCGGAGCGAAACGCAGGGCTGTCTGGCGCAGCGGTACAGCAGGGCTGCAACCTCTTTGTGCAATCGATTCATGGCAAAGGGTGATCCGGAGAAACGCCGCAGCCGCTCCAGCGCAGCGTGGTCGTGCGCTTCGATGCAGACGACAGCTTCGACCGAGAAACTGCAAGTCTGGTAGACCATCAATTCCTGGATATCAGCATCCGCCAATTCCAGCGCCGGTCATGCCAAATACCATCGACTGGTGATCCGCCTCTGCCCTTCCGGCCCGACTAGCAGCCAGTAGTCACATAAGAAATTGTTGGTGGTGCTGAGCTGGTCGCGCGGGAGTAGAGAAGATAACAATTGCTTGCCTGCACCGCTGTGTTGTTCACGTACAGGCCTGATCGCTTTCCCAGCGATGCGGTGGTTAGCCAAAAGACGGTATTCGCCGCGTTGGCAGACCAAGTCCATCCGCTAGCAAAGCCACCGTCCATTGCGTTCGCGATGCCATTGCTGCGGTGTGCACTAGGGTAGCCATATACAACTTCCACATCGTTAACACCGTCGCCGTTGATGTCGATGTTGGTTATGGCCTGCCCCTGAACACCCAGTATGGCGGACTTTGCGTAGACCAGGTTGGCGCCAGACAACATGGCTCCACCCATCGCCCTGATCGTCGCTTCGTTGGCGTCCCCATGCAAATTGATAAATCGCGGCAGTGCGGTCGCCGCCAATACGCCCAGAAGTACAACGACCATGACCAACTCGATAAGCGTGAAGCCTACCTGTGTGCGTTTGGGTCTTGAGTCCATTTTTACGGTGTGCGTTTGACACGTCAGTGTGGACGGCGAAGATGGTATACAAAAGAAAAGTGTGAAGTTTTCAAGTGCTACAACTCATGGGATTCTAACGGTTAGGGAATTCAACCGCATGAGGGAAAGGGTGGCTTGGTCGCAATGGCACTGTTCACTGAGCGAGGACGGCTTCGAGAGCCAATTGGCAGCCAACTATCTGGGGCACTTCGCATTGACCGGTTTGCTACTGCCTGTGCTTACCAAGACACCGGGCTCCCGAGCCATCAGCGTTAGCATCCTTGCCCACAACTGGAGCGACAACCATTGCGACGATTTGAACTGTAGCGCATGAGATGCTTGACGGTTGTCATGATTTAGGAAAATATCAATAGACAGTGGTTTGCGCAGCCTGCAACCCAGCTACGAGGCTATCCACAACGACTCGGACTCGTGCTGCCAAGCCGCTTCGATGCGGATAGAAAATTGAAATGTCAAATGGCCTTGATACGTGCTGATGCTTGAGCAGGGGCACCAAGGCCCCGGTTCTCAATGCTTCCAGGGCATGGTGCTGTGCCATTTGTGCGATACCCTGATGCAGTAGGGCCGCATCCACAACGACCTCGGGAGCCGTAAGCAGCAAGGTGGGCCTTTCATCAAAGGTATGCGTTTTCGTGCCCACCTTGAAATTCCATTGCGAAACACGACCGGATGCAAAGCGCAGACCAATGCGGCGGTGCAGTGCAAGTTCGGTCCAGTCCTTGGGTGTTCCATGCGAGCGCAGGTATTCGGGAGAAGCCACAAGAACGGTGGCAACTTTGCTGACGCGCCTGGCGACCATGCCTTGTGGGGGCTCGCTGCCGCCACGAATTCCTATGTCAAAGCCTTGTTTCACCAAGTCCACGATCTGGTCGGACAGACTGAGCTCAATGCGCAGCTGCGGATGCGCATTCAGAATACGTGCCATCACCGGCAGCACAAACTGACGCCCATAACCGGCACCACAGCTGATTCGAACCAGTCCGCTCACATCCGCGTCAGGTTTGGCGACGGCTCCCGCCTCATCGAGTGCCTCCAATGCGGCGCGTGCCCGCTCCACCACGCGGTCTCCTTCCGGAGTCAGTGAAAGCTGGCGCGTGGTTCGGTTGAACAGGCGCACGCCCAGGCGTGTCTCCAAGAGTCCAATGCTTTTACCAACGGCGGCGGGCGTGATATTGAGTTGGCGCGCAGCCTCAGAGAAGCTGCCCGCGTCGGCCACTTTGACCGCAGCCACGAATCCTGACCAGCTTTTTTGTATGTCCTGCATATTTTAATTATCAACTTTTGGTTGCAAGAGATTGTAGTGATGGTGGCTTTTTCTACACGCCATGTTTCGAAACAATTCGTCCATCCAAACACTGAAAGGACATCCCATGAAAAAAATCCTCGTCACAGGTGCCAGCGGCAACATCGGAAAACCACTCGTGCAGGCTCTGCGCTCGCAGGGTGCCGACTTCGAACTCATGCGTTCAAAGGCAGATCAAGGCAGCGCGGCACGCGTAGCCTCATTCGCTGATGTGGCCAGCTTGCGCAATGCGTTTGGCGGAATCGATACGTTGTTTGTCCTGCTGCCGCTGGTTCCCAACAAACTGGAACTGGCCAAAAACGTCGCACAAGCCGCCAGGGACGCGGGCGTGAAACACATCGTGCGCTCCAGCGGTGCGGGTGCCGACCGGCAGGCGGCCTATGCATTGCCACGACTTCAGGGCGAAATCGACCATGTGTTTCAGGCGACAGGTATCGCAACGACGTTTTTGCGTCCGGCAGGCTTTATGCAGAACTATTCGGGTTTCATGGCGTCCATGGTGAAAGCCGGAACCGTTTACGCGGCCACGGCGGATGCGCTACAAAGCCTGATTGACGTGCGCGATATTGCGGCGGTGGCAGCAAAGGTACTTGGCAACCCGCAAGCCCATGTTGGCAAGGCATATACGCTCACCGGCGGGGAGTCGCTGACAGACAGCCAGCGCGTGAAGATACTGAGCGAAACGCTGGGTCGTCCGGTGAACTTTGTTGGTGTATCGCTGGAGGCGGGCAACGCCAGCATGGCGACAATGGGCATGCCCGCAAGTATCGTGGAGTGGCTCGGGTCGCTCAACGCGCTTGTCAGCGCAGGCCATGCCGGTGCAATCAGCCCGGAGGTGCAGGAATTGTTGGGGCGGCAACCGATCACTTTCCGTCAGTTTGCACAAGACAGCAAGGGAGCATGGCTTTGAGCAACTTAATTTCTGAATCCGCACCAAGCCCGCCGCTTGCGCTCTTTTCGTTGGGCAATCTTGTCATCGGCACGGGAGCGTTCGTGCTCGCCGGCATTTTGGCGAGTATCAGCGCAGACTTGGGCGTAGGCATTGCCAGTGTGGGTCAAGCCATGACGGCCTATGCCTTTTCCACTGCGCTTTTGTCACCCCTTGTTTTGACCCTGCTGTACTTCACCGCCACCTTCACGATGTTCGGGTACATCGGGCCGGTGCTGCATGCGCTGGGCCCGCTGTCCGTGGCACAGGTGTCGCTCACACTGCTTGCGGTGGGCAGTTCGGGTATTGCCGGCACGCTGATCGGCGGCTGGTCAACCGACCGATTCGGCGCAGTTTCGACCGTAAGAATGCAACTGCTGGTTTTTATGCTGGCGCAGGCGGCAGTGCCCCTTGCCAGCGGCAGTTACGCCGCGATTTTGTTGGTACTGCTGGTGTGGGGTGCATCGGGCTTTGGAATGATGCCGCCACAGCAATCAAGGCTGGCTGCAGCATCGCCCGCGAATGCGCCGCTCCTGCTATCGCTCAATACTTCCATGCTGTACTTTGGAACGGCCCTTGGGTCGATAGTGGGCGGCGTATCAAGTCATCTGTTGGGATTTGGTCATATCGCCTGGGCCGGTGTGCCGTTTCTCATGGCCGGATTTCTGACCTTGTTAAAGCCTGCAAAGTGACTTTGAAAAGCGCACCCAAAAGTTCGACAGTTCTGCGAAGGTGTTGCCTGGTTGCGAAAAGCGGCTCACCTTCACCCAACCTGGTGTATCCCTTCAGAGAATATTTAAAATTGCCGCTGCGTTGAAGGTTGGCATCGACACAATTAAAGTGCTCGGCGCTGAGTTTCGTACCATCGGGAACATGCCCTCACTACTGAGCAAGTATCTGCGCCATCCTGGCCTGCAAAACCGGCACCACCTCATCGGCAAACCAAGGGTTTGCCTTAAGCCAAATATTGTTGCGCGGACTGGGGTGGGGGATCGGTAGAACACGGGGCCAGTGATCGCGCCATGCGCGCACGGTATCGGTCAGCGTCTTGCCAGCGCACTGTGGCAAATGCCAGTCGATGGCGTATTGACCAATCACCAGCACCAGTTCTATCCGAGGCATCATCGCAATCAGAGGAGCGCGCCACTGGGGGGCGCATTCTCGTCGAGGTGGCAGATCCCCAGACTTGCCCGTTCCCGGGTAGCAAAAGCCCATCGGCAGAATGGCGACCCGAGTGGCGTCGTAAAACACCTCCCTGCCGATCCCCATCCAGGACCGCAGCCGCTCGCCACTGGCATCGTCAAAGGGCACTCCACTGGCATGCACCTTGCGGCCCGGCGCCTGGCCTGCCACCAGGATGCGGGCTTTGGCATCGACCTGCAACACCGGGCGCACTCCGTCCGCGAGGTGCGGCGCACATAGGGTGCAACTGCGCACCTCGTTCAACAGAATGGGCAGTTTGATGGATGTCGACATTCGCGATCTTTGCTCAACGGGATGAGATTATTTGCAAGTAAGCGATCAAGTTGCTTCGATCTTGCTTTTCGGTAACTGAGTAGCCCACTTTTTTGACCCGGAATCAGCTTTTCCGGATTCCTCAGCCAACCCTGCCTCGCGCCCAAACACACCCTGGTGTGCCGGACCCACTCGGTTTTGATCCACTGCATGACAACCAACCCAGCGGCTATCGTACAGTTCCTTGCCACGGACATATGTTGCCGATCAAGCAAGGCAGTTTGTTGTTGACTCGCGCATGATTGGTTTGCAACGACAAGACAAGCCACTGCCGGCATCGGCGATTCATCTGAGCAGCAGGCAGCCAGCCATCCACAGGCAAAGTCCCAGTTGCACGCTCCAGAAACTGGCGCGCACCAATACCTGCTTGGGGCCTACACCCATCAGGTGAACCAGCGTCTGGCCCATGCGTGCATACAGCACAAAGGGGGCCAGCAAGGACACTGTTGCGGTCTTGTCCATAGCCGAGGCGGCGAGAACAATCACGGCAAACACCGGCAGGTTTTCCAGACAATTGGCGTGCGCATCTTCAAGCCGCTTGACGAACGATGCGTCATCGGTGGGCTTGTTGCCGCGCGGCCAGTGGTTGATTGGCGTGCCTTTGAGAAAGCGCAGTCCCCGGTACAGAAACACCAACGCCACCAGCGCGAGTGTCCAAAAGGCGAAGCCCACGAGTGATTGGATTGCTGTCATGGTTTATGTCTCCTGATGTGTGGTGCAGCACTTTAGCCTCTGCCTCTCGTTGCACCGAACTGAATCCAGCAGGGGACCTTGATGATTCGGTGGCCAACGCAACTATCTATCCCGCAGTATCGAGGATTCTTCAGGACACATCCGTTGCTACCATTAGAGAAGCCATAGGAGTGTATCTATGCTCGAACTTCGTCCAAATTGTGAGTGTTGTGACAAGGATTTGCCACCTGACGCCGATGCGGTCATATGCTCATTCGAATGCACTTTTTGTCCAGATTGCGCCCGAGGGATTCTGAGCGGCATATGTCCAAACTGCGGTGGTAACTTCACCAATCGGCCCATCCGACCACCCCATGCACTCGCGAGGTTTCCGGCCTCAACTCAGCGTAAATCGAAAGCGGATGGTTGTTGAAAATCAATGGCCGCATGAGGGAGGGTAATTTGGCGGGCGCGCGCGTGGAGCCTCTGGTGAATTTTCGGTCGGCTATACAGCACGACAACGACGCAATTGCCTATCGTCTTCAGTCCCGTCGCGGCAATCCCAGGATGGAGCGTGCTTCGTTCGGCGTGGCGACTGGTCGATCGAGTTCGACGCTGATGCGTGCCATGCGCGCCACCAGCTGAGCGTTGTTGGTGGCAAGCTCGCCTTTTCGGAAGAAGACGTTGTCCTCGAAGCCCACGCGCACATGGCCGCCGAGAAGAATACCCAGCGTGCCCAGGGGCAACTGCGCTGCGCCGATGCCGGCCACGGTCCAGCTTGAACCCTGCGGCAACTGCGACAGCATGTACATCAGAGCGTCGGGCGTTCCCGCCATGCCGCCCGGAATTCCAAGCACGAAGTCAAAATGCTGTGGCCCTTTCAGCAGGCCTCTCTTGAGCCAGCGATGGACCGTGGTGATCATGCCGGTGTCGAAGATCTCAAGCTCGGGCTTGACGCCATGCTGCTGCATGGCATGTGCAAAAACCTCCATGTCCGCCGGGTGGTTCATGAAGACGTCACCGCCAAAGTTGACCGAGCCCATGGAGAGCGTCGCCATCTCGGGCGCTAGCGTCACGGGCGCCAGTCGTTCTGCCGGTGTCATGCCGACAGCACCGCCTGTGGAGACCTGCACGATCACGTCGCAGCGCTTGCGCACGGCTTCGATGATGGCTCGGTATGTCTCCTTGTCCTGCGTCGGGCTGCCGTCCGCATGTCGGGCGTGGACATGCACGATGGAGGCGCCGGCCTGGCAGCATTCCTCGGCCGCGATCGCGATTTCCTCGGGCGTGATTGGTAACGCGGGTTGCTGCTCGCGCGTGGTTTCGGCCCCGGTCAGCGCTGCGGTGATGATGAGTTTTTCCATGATGGGGCTGGCCTGTCAGCGGGAAATGCGTTGGCAGTTCGCCGGAACGACGCACGTGCCCGACGCCTTGCAGACCACGACCGGCTCCGCAAGAACGTCGGCGGCGGAGGCTTGTCCAGGGACTGCGACCGCGGCAATTACTTTGCGCGCGACGAACTCCATCTTGCGCGAGGTCCTGCCCATGGAGACGATGCGTCCTGTGGCCTCGATGTAATCTCCCGCGTGCACTGGTGCGAGGAATTCGATGTTGTCGTAGGCGACGAACAGACCTTCGTCGCCGTCGCTCCTGATCAGCAACTCGGTCGCGACGTCGCCGAACAGGTGCAGCATTTTCGCGCCGTCGACCAGACCGCCGGCGTAGTGGGCGTCGTGCGCGCTCATGCGCAGACGGATGAGGGAAGTTGAATTTTCCATAGCGCGGTCTCCGTTATGCGGCTTTGCGGTTGATCCATTCGTGAATGGCAAAGGATGCCACGTCTTCGGCGTAGGTCCTGGTGCCAAAGCCGGCGTCGTAGCCCAGCTCCTTGGCGAGTTCGTGGCTGATGCGCGGCCCGCCGACGATCAGGATCACCTTGTCGCGCAATCCTTCGGCTTCGAGCAGGTCGGACAGCTTGGTGAGATTGTCCAGGTGGATGTTCTTTTGCGTCACCACTTGCGACACCAGGATGACGTCGGCCTTCTCCTCGATGGCGCGGCTCACCAGGTCTTCCGAGTCCACCTGCGCGCCCAGGTTGATGGCGCGTATGCCGTGGTAACTCTCCAGCCCCTTGTGGCCGTTGAAGCCCTTCATGTTCATGATGGCGTCGATGCCGACGGTGTGCGCGTCGGTCTCGATCGTGGCGCCGATCACCACCATGCGTCGCCCCATCTTTTGCTCGATGAGCGCGTTCACGCCGTCCTTGTCCAGCACCTCGAATTCGGGCTTCGCGACCTGCAGGCTGGCCAGGTCGACCTGGTGCTTGCACTGGCCATAGACCACGTAAAAGCTGAAGCCCTGACCCATGTCTTCGGCGTGTGCCACGGCAGGTTCGTCCAGACCCATCAGCGCGGCCAGGCGCTTCGCACCTTCCTTGGAGGTTTCATCCAGCGCTACCGGCAGCGTGAACGAGAGCTGCACCCGGCCGTCGTTCATGGTGTCGCCGTAAGGCTTGACCCATTGTTCTGGTTGTTTGAATTCAGACATGTGCTACTCCAGTTGAGGACAGAGCTGGGTTTTTGGGGTCAGAGCCCAAATTTGCGGCGCCTTCGGCGCCCCCTTTGGGTACGGCGCTTTGCGCTGCAGCGAAATTGGTGTCTGACCCCAATAACCCTTCCCGCAAGGTCTCAGGATTCATCAACTCCGGGAACGGGTTGTAGTAATCAGCAGATTTCCGAATCACTCCGTCCAGTCCCTTGCCGCCCGTGGGCGTGCGCGAGATCTCGGCAAACATGCCTTTGCCGATGGCCGTTGGCAGTCCGATTTGCTCGATGTCGGCGAGCATCGCTTCCGTCTGCGCCAGCACGTCTTGCGCCCGCTGCTCGATCTGACCGCCACTCTTGAACTCGATCTCGCCGTGCAGGTCTTTCATGGTGTTGAAGACGTATTGGGCGTTCTGAATCGCCAGGAACCGGTCCTGAATGAAGGGCGTGTGGATGGCCTCGGTCATCATTCCCAGCAGGTGGATGTTTTGCTGCGTCACGGTGCTCACCATGTTGAAGAGCGCGTCCTGGATATGACCCTTGAAGATGTTGCCGGTCATGTGCTTGGTAGGCGGCATGTATTTGAGCGTCGCGTCGGGAAACACCTGGCGAACCAGTTGCGCGTGCGCCAGCTCCCACAAGAAGCCGTTCTCCATGGCCGGGTCGATCTCGAAGGCGTGGCCCAGTCCCATCTGCGCCGGGGTCAGACCCGACAGCACGGCAAACTGCTCATTGATCAGCTGCGACGCCAGCACCGTGTGCGCGGCCTCATAAGCGTCTGCCGTGGTGAGATAGTTGTCCTCGCCGGTATTGATGATGATGCCGGCATAGGCGTTGACCATGCGCGAGAAGAACTGGTCGATGAAGGTGCGCTGCATGTTGATGTCGCGAAAGATGATGCCGTACATCGAATCGTTCAGCATCATGTCCAGGCGTTCCATCGCACCCATCGCGGCGATCTCGGGCATGCACAGGCCCGAGCAGTAATTGGTGAGGCGGATATAGCGGCCTACCTTGGCACCAACCTCGTCCAGCGCGGCGCGCATCAGGCGGAAGTTTTCCTGCGTGGCATAAGTGCCGCCGAAGCCCTCGGTCGTGGCGCCAAAGGGAACGTAGTCGAGCAGGCTCTGACCCGTGGAGCGAATGACGGCAATGATGTCGGCGCCCTGTTCAGCAGCGGCGCGCGCCTGCAAAACGTCTTCGTGGATGTTGCCGGTGGCAACGATCAGGTAGAGCCAGGGCGCCTTGCCTTCGCCCAGTGTGCTGATGCGTTCGCTGCGCGTGGCGCGCTGGGCCGCGATCTGTTCGCAGCTTTTCGCGGCCAACGCCTGTGCCGCTTTTCTGGCAGCACTTTCGTCCTTCGGGCGCGTTAGTGCGAGCGTTCCCGCCGCCACGCTTTCGGCCACCTGTTGCGCACTCCAGCCAAGTTCTTCCATCGCCGCCACGACCGCGGTCGCGGCACCGTGCTGCAGCAATTGCTGCTCCTGCAGGTGGCTGACAACGCGATTCGGCAGCGGCACCATGTTTTCGTCCACGCCATCGATGCCAAGCAGGCGCAGCGTGGCACGCTCCACGGTGGTGGTGGTGAAGACGCTCATGTCGTCGAACACACGCCGCGCAATCCGCCGTGCGGATTCGCGCGCGCGTCCGATTTGCGAATGATCCAGTTGCAGTTGAGGCATCAAATTTCCTTCTTTCCAATTAGTTGAGGACAGAGCAAGCTCGTTGCGCGTAGCCTTGGTCTGTCCGGCAAGGCAACAGGACGTCGCTCACTTCGTAGCCCGAAAATGCCACGCGCGCAGCTGTCAAAAATTCTTCGGCATCAAAGCTGCCACCCATGGGCGAAAAGGGGTTCAGCGTGATGCCTCTCACGTGGATGCTGCGCCACGCCAATACCGTCGCGCCCAGCTTGCGCATCGCCAACAGATCGGTCGCTTCGACAAACATCCGTGTACCGTCCGCCACCACCACCGTGAGGCCAGGATGGCGTGTCGCCATGGCGCAAAGCACCTGCCACAGTCGACGTCCGACCGCGCCGCTGAGCGCTATGGTTGCGACATCTTTTTCGATGAAACCCGACAGCGTCTGCCCCGCATTCAGCGTGGCGATCTGGCCCTGAAACAACGACTCGCCCTGTTGGTTCCAAACCCCCACGCCACCCGCGGCAAACACCGGTTCGCAGCGTGTGCGTGTGACACCGTCGGCCCGAGCGATGCCCAGAATGGCGAGTCGGTCGCGGGTCTTGCGCAGCACGTCCGCAATGCCGCCACCCAGCGCGGCACCGGTGGCCACAACCACGCCGTCGGCAATCGCTGGCGAGGCGTGCTGGCTGCGCCCAAGTGCGCCGTCCAGCAGCACCATGGCGGCGCCACATTGCCGCAGTCGAGCTATGACGCGGATCTGGTCGCTGCCGCGCGACGCGCCGGCGATTTCCATTTCGCCATACTCCAGCGCCTTGACCACGACGATCTCGCCCATGGGGCTGGCGATGTCGGTTGCGTCTATCAGTTTGACGCGAACCTTGGCGCGCTGCAGCGTGGCGCGTGCGGTGGCGACGAGCGTTCCCGGCCACACCAGTACCGGCGGCTTGGGCACCAGAAAAACCTGATCCTGCTCTTCGCCGTCGCGCCCGATCGAGCTCACCCCCACCTGCACATCGGACGCCGCTGCTTGAGCCAGCAGATGATTCAGCGCCACGGTCTTGCCCGTATTCTTGCTCATCCCCATGACGGCAAGCGTCTTGAATTCGCTGCCCTGGATGCTGCGCCAAAGCGCGCTGGTGCTCATGACCGCGCGCAGCCTTTCAGACGTAGAGTTCTTGAAACAACCGGCGTAGCGGCGTGCTCTCGCGCAGCAGATCCAGCGCGTGCTGTGCGTGGCCGACGGCGTAGCCATTGCCCACGATCATCTCCACGTCCTTGCCTGCACCCTCCGCGCCGAGCGCCGCAGCGGTGAAGCTGGTTGCCATGGAAAAGAAGTAGATCTTGCCGTGCTCGCGCGTGGCGAGGATGCTGCCCATCTCGGTGTTCTTGATGTTGACGCAGTTGATCACGACATCGGCCAGGCGCCCTTGAGTCACGTCGGACACCGCCTGCATCAGCGCCAGCGCATCGGTGGCATCGACCTGCAGTGCGTGGTCGACCCAGCCCAGTTCCTTCATCCTCAAGCAGTCCTTCTCGAAGGGCGACACGCCGATGACGCAGCCAGAAAGGCCAGCGCGTTTGCGCGCCTCATACACACACAGGGTTCCCGACTTTCCGCCGCCGCCGATCACGACCACGGTGTCTCCTTTTTTTACCAGACGTGCGGTCTGCGCCGGAGCACCGGCCACGTCCAGAATGGCCAATGCCAGCTTCTCGGGGATGTCTTGCGGCAGCTTGGCGAAGAGTCCGGTTTCGAACAGGATCGCCTGGCCACGGATCTCGATCTGGTCCTGCTGCAGATGAATCTTCACAATCTCGTCGATGCGCAATGGCGTGAGCGAAAGCGACACCAGTGTGGCGATTTTGTCGCCCACCTTCAGGTCAATCTTGCTGGCCAGCGCCGGGCCGATCTCACGCACGGTGCCGATCAACATGCCGCCCGAACCCGTCACCGGGTTGTGCATCTTGCCGCGCTGCGCCACGATGCCGCGCACGATCTTCTCCACCTGCGCGACGTCACCCTGAGCTTCCTGCTTGATCTGCGTGAAACTCGCAGCGTCGATGTTCAGAGCCGAAACGTCGATCAGGATCTCGTTGTCGCAGAGCGTCATCGTGTTGTCGATCTTCCAGGCGCCCTGTGGCAGCACGCCCGTCGGTTCGAGCACGCGGTGCGTGCCATAGGGGGATCCCTTCTTCATGTGAATGCCGAACCTTTAGTTGCTGTTGGAGGGAAGCCTGAATTCCTGGCCCAGACCCGGCATCTCCACCGTCATGCCCTTGTAGTTGCGGCATTTGATGGTGGTTCCGCTGCCATCGGCCAGTGCCTCTTCGCGCACATAGCTGGGGATGATAGGCAACTTGCCCAGGCCGCCCATGCCGTCAACGATGAAGGTCGGCACCGCAGGGCCGCTGATCCAGCCGCGAAGTCCCTCGTAAAGTTCGAGCATGCGGCGGTGCGGCACGATGAAATGGTGCGCGCCCTCCACCATGTCGGTGGAATAAACGTAGTAAGGGCGAACGCCCATCTCGACGGACTGCAGGAACAGTTCGCGCATGACTTCCACATCGTCGTTTACACCCTTGAGACACACGGTCTGCAGGCCCATCATGACGCCGGCCTTCTGGATCATCTTGACGCGTTCGCGCAGCAGCGGCGTAATTTCCTTGGGGTGGTCGATGTGGATATTGACCATCTGTACGCGATGCTTTTCCAGCACGGCGCAGAGCTCGGGCGTGACGCGCGTGGGCATCTGCACCACCATGCGCGAACCGATTCTCAGAAAGCGCACGTGTGGGGCGCGGCGGCGGATCTCGCCCAGGATGTAGTCCAGGCGCTCGTCGGTGAAGGTGAACGGGTCACCGCCGGAGAGCAGTACGTCCTGAATCTCGGTGTTGCCGGCGATGTAGTCGATGGAGGCTTCGATCTGGTCCTTGGCGACGGCGCCATCGGGCTGCGACACCATGCGCTTGCGCGTGCAGAACCGGCACAGTGTGGCGCAGGTATTGCTCACCAGGAACAGCACGCGCCGGGGATAGCGGTGCACGACGCTGGTGCCGGGTACGGTGTCGCCTTCCTCGCCCAACTGATCCAGCGAAGTCTTGAAACCGGGCTTGGTCTCTTCGAAGTGCGATGGCAGGTATTGCTTGCGGATCGGGCAATTCGGATCGTCCCGGTCCATCAGCTTGACCATGTAGGGCGTGACGGCGATGGCGAACTTGTCGTAAACGGTGTCGTTCACGTTTTCGATATTGTTCAGCAGACCATCGAGCTCTGAGTGGTGCGTGTAGCGCCGCGCAAACTGTTTTTGCCAGGATTCGGAAGCGGGATCGTAGGCGTCCAGCTCTTCGCGGGTCAGCAGTTTGCGGGCGGGATTGAAGTCGACTTTTTGCAGCATGGGGTTTCTCCGGCGGGTGGGCTTGGTACGGGTCACCGGGTGCGGCCACGGTGATGAGAAGACCAAGTTTAGAGACGGGTGCAGCCATGCGAAAGTGGCAAATCGACTGAAATACGATGGCAATATCAGTCACAATGCTCGCCTTTGATTCACATTGCCTGAAACCCCCATGTCTGCCTCTCTGGATACCCTGGATCGCCAACTGATTGAACTGCTCAAGGTGAATGCCCGCCTGCCGATGGTGAAGTTGGCCAAGGCGCTGGGTTGCGCCCGCAGCACGGTGCAACTTCGGCTCAAGGCGCTGGAGGACGCGGGCGTCATCACCGGCTACACCGTGGGGGTGGCGGTGGTCCGATCGGCGGCCAGCATCCGTGCCATGGTACTGATCTCGACGGAATCAAAAAACGAAACTGAGGTGGTGCGCGCGTTGGCGAAAAGGCACGAGATCACCAAGCTCTATTCGGTCAGCGGTCGATACGACCTGTGCGCCATGCTGTCGACCGAATCGACGCATGAACTGGATGTCGTGATCAACAAGATCTGTGCCGTCAAGGGCGTGGTCGATACTTTCTCGACCATCCTGCTGTCAACCAAGCTGGAGCGACCCGAATAGCGTGCGATGACCTCCCGGCCTCCCGGCATGTCTGGGCAAAAGAAGTCTGGACAATAATTGTCTAGGCATGTATATTCGGCGCTCCCCAACATGGCAGCAGCACCGTGACCCATACCCCGATTCCAGCCAAGTTCTATCAGTCCTCCAGCTTTTGCGCGCAGGAGAGCGTGGGCTATCTGATGAAGCGCGTCATGCTGTCGATCGTGCACCAGGCCGACAAGCGGCTCGACGCCCACGGCCTGACGAGCGCGCAATGGGGGCCGCTGATGCGGCTGCGCACCGGCGGGAGCTGCACCGTTGCCGAGCTTGCGCGCTGGTCGCAAGTGGACGCGGGCGCGATGACCCGGCTGCTCGATCGCCTGGAAAAGAAGAGCCTTTGCAAGCGGGTGCGCTCCACTGAGGACCGCCGCGTGGTGCTGGTCGAACTCACGTCCGAGGGACATGCCGCGATCGCGCAGGTGCCTGCCGTGCTGGCCGAGGTGCTGAATGCCCACCTCACCGGCTTCTCCAAAGCCGAGTGGCTGGCGCTGAAAAGTTACCTTGAACGCATGGTCGCTACGGGCGAGATGCTGCGGGAAGGTGACGAATGAATTTCCCGACCAAAACAAACGAACGCGTATGAAGACACTCTCAGGATCGATGACCCTTGCGGCCGCAGCGCTCGCAGTCGGCGCCGCGATGGGGCTCGCTGGCTGCGCCAGTAGCGCCGGCATTGGGTCCAGCGGGCAAATGATCGAGTCCGCCAGCCTCGGCCTGGACGCAAACGCCGCAAACGCAGCGCCTGCCATCGACTGGTGGAAAGGTTTTGGCGACGCGCAACTGGATGACTTGATGGACCGGGCCCTGAGCGCCAACCCCAACCTTGTGGTGGCGCAGGCCCGACTGGCACGGGCACAGGCCGCGGTTGCGGGCGCGCAGTCGGCAGATGGGCCGCACGTCAGCGGTTCGCTCGATGTATCGCGTCAGTACTTCAGCGCCAACAGCATCTACCCGCCGCCTCTCGGAGGCAAAGGCTGGGACCTGGGCGAAGCAAAGATCGGCGGCTCCTGGGAGTTCGACTTCTTCGGCCGCAACCGCGCCGCGATCGAGGCCGCGGTGGGCACGCAGCGCGCCGCCGCAGCCGACGTGCAGGCCGCGCGCATCCTGCTCGCCTCGCAGGTGGCCCGCACTTATGTGCAACTGGGGCGGCTGCTGGAACAACGGATGCTGGCAACTCGCTCGCTGCAGCAGCGCGAGGAGATGCTGGCGCTGATCAGGCAGCGTGTACAGGAAGGCCTGGACACCAGGATCGAGTTGCGCCTGGGTGAGGGCGCCTTACCCGAACTGCGCCAGCAGATTGAACAACTCGACGAGCAGATCACGCTCGCTCGCCACGCCCTTGCAGCGCTCACGGCGCAGGCGCCGGTCGCGCTCGATTCCTTTACGGCACCGCTTCGCGCAGTGCCTGCCATGACGCTGCCGGCGACCGTCCCCGCAGACCTGCTGGGTCGGCGCGCCGACATCGCGGCTGCGCGCTGGCGTGTCCAGGCGGCAGGCAGCGAAGTCCAAAGCGCCAAGGCGCAGTTCTTTCCCAACATCAACCTCAGCGCCTTCGTGGGACTGGCCAGCATCGGGCTGGACCGCCTCGTCAGGTCCAACAGCCTCGAGTACGGCGTGGGCCCGGCCATCAATCTGCCTGTTTTTGACGCCGGCCGGTTGCGCGCCAACCTGAGCGGCAAGGCGGCCGATCGCGACGCGGCGGTGGCCAGCTACAACGCGGCCGTGATCGACGCCGTGCACGATGCGGCTGATCAGATCAGCTCGCTGCAATCGATAGCGCGCCAGCAGCGGCAACAGGGCCAGGCGCAAGGCGCTGCGGAATCGGCGTATGAGCTTTCCAGCCAGCGCTACCAGGCGGGGCTGAGCACCTATCTCGTCGTGTTGAACGCAGAAACCTCGGTGCTGAATCAGCGTCGTCAGCGCGTCGATCTGCTGGCGCGGGCACTGGACACGCAGATCGCGCTCATGCGTTCGCTCGGCGGCGGCTACGCCTTGAATTGACGCTGAGCCTTGCGCACACAACAAACCCATCGACTTGAAACCGGAACACTCTATGAGCCCCCAAGAAACCGCCATCGCCGTTGAAAGAAGCAGCGCCCGCAAGAAAGCCCTGACCGCCGTGACGCTGGTCGTCGTCCTCGGCGCCATCGCCTACGGCGCTTACTGGGCCCTGGTGCTGAACCACTACGAGTCCACCGACAACGCCTATGTCCAGGGCAACGTCGTGCAACTCACGCCGCAAGTTGGCGGCACGGTGGTGGCCATCAACGCCGACGATACTGACCACGTGAAGGCCGGGCAGTTGCTGGTCAAACTCGATCCTGCCGACGCGCAGGTTGCGCTCGATCAGGCGCAGGCGCAGTTGGCGCAAACCGTGCGCGAAGTGCGCACCCTGTATGCCAACAACAGCACCTTTGCGGCGCAGATTGCACTGCGTGAGGCCGATCTGGCGCGCACCCAAAGCGACCTGGCACGCGCACAGGACGACGTGGCGCGGCGCACCCCGCTGCTGGCCAGCGGCGCCGTCGGCAAGGAAGAGTTCAATCACGCCACCACCCAGGTCGCCACTGCCAGGAGCGGTGTGGCTGCGGCCCAATCGGCACTGCTGGCAGCGCGCGAACAACTCGCCTCGAACCAAACGCTGACCGATGGCGTGGCGCTGACCCAGCACCCGAACGTGCTGCGGGCAGCGGCCAGGTTGCGTGAGGCGTACCTCGCCCTCAAACGCACGGAGTTGCTCGCGCCCGTGGACGGCTTTGTCGCCAAACGCAGCGTGCAACTGGGGCAACGGGTGCAGGCCGGTACACCGCTGCTGTCGGTGATTGCGCTGAACCAGGTCTGGGTTGAAGCGAACTTCAAGGAAAGCCAGCTACAAAATCTGCGCCTGGGTCAACCGGTGGAACTGGTAGCCGATGTGTACGGAAAGAAGGTGGCGTATCACGGCACACTGGACGGTCTGGGTGCGGGCACGGGGTCGGCCTTTTCGCTGCTCCCGGCACAGAACGCGACCGGCAACTGGATCAAGGTGGTGCAGCGTGTACCGGTACGCATAACGGTCGACCCGAGAGAACTGGTGGACCATCCATTGCGTGTGGGCCTGTCGATGGACGCGCGGGTGGACGTGAGCAAGACTGACGGTCTGATGCTGGCCGATGCGTCGCGCCTGTCGGCCCAGGTCCAAACCAGGGTGTTCGAGCAAAGCAACGTCGCCGCTGACGAGCAGGTGCGCAAGATCATCGCGGCCAACAGTGGTCACGCCGGCAAGTGATTCGTCTTCCCGCCTGAGCATGTCTTCCACTTCCGCCGAATCGGGCGCCGCTGTCGCCCCGGCCGCTGCCCCGGCAGCGCCGCCTCCCGCGCCACCGGTTGCCTATCCGCCGCTGCAGGGCAGCGAGTTGGTGCTGGGCACGATTGCGCTCTCGCTGGCGACCTTCATGAACGTGCTCGACACGTCGATCGCCAACGTGTCCATCCCCGCGATTTCAGGGGACATGGGCGTGAGCCCGGCTCAGGGCACCTGGGTCATTACCTCGTTCGCGGTCGCAAACGCGATCTCGGTGCCGCTGACCGGATGGCTCACGCAGCGCTTCGGCCAGGTGCGGCTCTTCACCATCAGCGTGCTGCTGTTCGTGTTCGCATCGTGGCTCTGTGGCCTGGCACCAAACATTGGCGTGTTGATCGCCTGCCGCGTGCTGCAGGGTCTGGTGGCCGGGCCCATGATTCCGTTGTCGCAAACCCTGCTGCTGGCGAGCTATCCGCGCGCCAAAGCCGGCACCGCCATGGCGATGTGGGCGATCACGGTACTGGTGGCTCCTGTGGCGGGGCCGCTGCTGGGCGGATGGATCACCGACAACATTTCGTGGCCGTGGATCTTCTACATCAACATTCCGGTGGGGCTGTTCGCCGCCGCATTGACCTGGTCGATCTATCACAAGCGCGATCCGGGGCCGCGGCGCGTGCCGCTGGACCGAGTCGGCCTGGTGCTGCTGGTACTGTTCGTGGGTGCGATGCAGATCATGATCGACAAGGGCAAGGAACTGGATTGGTTTGCGTCGGGTCAGATCATCACGCTGGCGATCGTCTCCGGCGTGAGCTTCATGTTCTTCCTGGCCTGGGAGTTGACCGACAAGCATCCGATTGTGGATCTGCGCCTGTTTGGGCGGCGCAATTTCCTGATGGGAACAACGGCGCTGTCGATTGCCTACGGGCTGTTCTTTGGCAACGTCGTGTTGTTGCCGCTGTGGCTCCAACAGTACATGGGCTACACGGCCACCTGGGCGGGTCTGGCCACCGCGCCGGTGGGCTTGCTCGCCATCGTTCTGTCGCCCTGGGTGGGGAAAAATGTCGGCCGCATCGACCCGCGCCGGCTGGCCACGGTGGCGTTCACCGGCTTTGGCATCGTGCTCTGGATGCGCTCCCATTTCAATGCACAGGCCGACTTCGAGACCATCCTGATTCCGACCGTGTTGCAGGGTGCGGCCATGGCCTTCTTCTTCATCCCGCTGCAGGCGATATTATTTTCCGGCCTCGAGCCCGAACGCATGCCCTCCGCGGCGGGTTTGTCAAACTTCGTTCGCATCACCGCCGGCGCCGTCGGTACCTCGCTCTTCACCACGCTCTGGGAGAGCCGCGCGACGCTGCACCATGCGCAGTTGAGCGAGTCGGTGAACCGCGGTAATGGCGCGGCCATGCAGACCCTGGAACAGTTGACCACCAGCGGCATGAACAACGAGCAGGCCCTGGCCACCATCAACCGCACCATCGATCAGCAGGCCTACACCATGGCCGTGACTGACCTGTTCTATCTGTCGGCACTGATGTTTCTGCTGTTGATCGGTTTCGTCTGGCTGACCAAACCACGACTGAACGCGGCGGCCGGTGGTGGTGGAGCGCACTGAGCGGGGGCCGCAACGCTGGCATCGATGTGGCCCGATCGTGGTCTGGAAGGAACCGAACAGCGAACCGAATTGAGCCCACAAATGGGGCGGCTCATGACCGCCGTTGAAAGGTTCCTAGGCGCGGGAGCGGTCTTGCGAGCACACCTCGCAGTTTGATAGGGTATTGGCAATGAACCCAGCCGACCGCCTCTCGGGTATGAGAACTGCGCACTTTCGTGCATTCTTGTTCAGCGTTACTGTGCTTGTTGTCGTGCTCACCTACGAAGTGCTTGTCTTTGAGCTCCCGCCAAGAGGCGGCTCAATATATTGGGAACAACGGCTCTCTCTTCACGTCGCACTCACTGCGGTACTGGTGGCTACGGGGTTTATCGGTTCAGTTGTGGGATTTCGCGCTCACGGCGTGGGTACGAGCTGAAGGCAACCTACGTTGCCGCACTGGCTGTCCTGTTCCTCGTCCTTGCGCTGGCAATTGCATTGCCAATCACGCTCGCGGAAGGCCTCTTGCTTGGCACGGTTACGTCAATCGCACTGGCAACTGCAACGTCATGGCTAGGCGACCGCCACCTCTCGAAAAATGTGGCCTCTGTCAGAATGGATGTCAGCTCATGAGCGAAACGAAATTCGGCAGGGCAGCGGAACCCGTCCTTCGGGTCCACCAGCCAATTGTCCGGGACCTATAAAGTCGATTATTTGAATTTGCCCTTTGGGGCAATTGCCAAATTGAAATATAGCGACTAGGCTGCGTGACCGGCAGTGCCTTCCGCTGGCAGAAATTCAACCTACGGATAAAGAGGAACCTAACAATGAACCGGATTAGTCGTTTGACGCTCGGCCTCGCTGCTTTGATCGGCCTGATGCTGATCGCTGGTGCCGCCATCGCGCAGGAAAATGTGGTGCGCATGGGAAACCAGAAGGTTGGCGCGTACGCACTATTGAAAGCACGCGGCTTGCTTGAAGATCGATTGAAGCCGCTCGGCTACACGGTCAGTTGGAAGGAGTTTTCCAGTGGGCCGCTGCTTCTTGACGGGCTCAAGGTCGGCGCCGTTGATTTCGGTCATGGCGGTGAAGCACCGCCGATCTTCGCACAGGCAGCGGGCGCGGAGATTCTCTATATTGGCCACGAGCCTGCGGCGCCGCAGGGGGAGGCGATCCTTGTGCCCAGGGACAGCCAGATCAAAACGATTTCCGACCTCAAGGGCAAGAAAATCGCCTTGAACAAGGGCTCGAACGTGCATTACCTGTTAGTGCGTGCGCTCGAGAGCGCAGGCCTCAAATACGCCGATGTCGACGTCGTGTACCTGTCGCCGGCCGACGGCCGCGCGGCTTTTGACAAGGGTGCCGTCGACGCATGGGTGATCTGGGAACCGTACCGCACCTCCGCCGAGATGTCATCGGGTGCACGCACTCTCGCTGACGGCCGCGGTCTCGTTTCCAACCACGAGTTCTTTTTCGTGACCAAGTCCTTTGCCAAGGCGCATCCTCAGGTGATCGACGTGGTGCTCAGCTCGGCGCGTGACGTTTACTCTGAAGCAGTGAAGGACATGGCGGGTACAGCTAAGGTGTTCAGCGTCGCTGCTGGCTTTCCTGTGCCAGTGATGGAAGTTGCACTTTCACGCAGGGGTTTTGGGGTTGAGGCGATGAGAGACCAGGTCGTTGCCGATCAGCAGAAGATTGCCGACACCTTTAAGGCACTCGGTCTCATCCCTATCGCCATCAATGTTTCCGATGTAGTGCGCAGGCCGTAGCTTCGAGCGGAGCAACGATTTAAACGCATCACCCCCTGTAGCAGTCTGGCGCCACCCAACACGATCGCCATCAGCCGACATACGAAGTGAACGTCGGGTCAAGAGAAAATCGTAGAGCCGCAGCGCAGCGAAAGCGGACTTCCAAGATGAAGTCCCAATTGTCACAATCGAGCGGTTTGCTCAGTAGCTTGTCGCCGCCCAGAACTAGACCAAATCCGCAAATACATTGAATTCGCCCCAACGTCGTTTTCCACAAGTCCACTACGCATCGGTTCGAGGAGCATGGATTGGTTCGCTTCTTGGTTTTTGGACTTGCGCCTGGCCGGTGGGACTCTGGTGGCTTGCAATGTCAGACCTGTTTTACTGGGGGTCTGGTCTTTCGGACAGGTGGGTCATGGAACTTACTGATACCGCCCGTTATGGGTGGTCAAGCCTGCAAGGTAAGCCGTTCCTTAGGTGGGTTACAAATCCGGCTCTTCCGGTACTCGCTGGCACAACTCTTGGGGCGCTTATTGGTTTTGCGGCCTCGCTCGTGGGTAAGCTATTCCGGTTGGACGAAGAAAATCACGCGAAATCAAGTATTACCTGGGGCCTGACTTGTTTGCTTCGACCACGCATCGCAGTCTGGATTGGTGCATTCACACTGATTCCACTGTTCACGGTATATGTGCTGAGTGAGGCCGCAGGACCGCTCCATTGGAATTTGTGGATGCCCTTATCCATTCTGGCAAGCCTCTGGGTAGCCCTATTTGCGCTGCTGGTGATGCGCAGCTGTGTAGTGTCTGATGAACAGGACCCGGGTGGTTGGTTTTCGAACTTGGCCATCAATCGTGCAACAACCTGGTTTGGCCTTTTGCTATGGGCTTTTCTGGGCATCCCGGTCGGCGCGATGTTTGGGGTCGATTGGATACTGACGACTCCGCTGAACTTCGTTCTGGCATTTGTCGGGACGCAACTTCTCGTTCGTAGAGACGAGAATCCGCTTAGATGGAAAGAATTGCTGCACTGGCGGACACTGAGCGCGTTCTTCGTACTTGATTTCTATTTGGTTCTCCTTTTGCTCTGCTGTGTTGGCCCCGTCATTGCCCTGTCGCTCGTGAACATATACCTCGTCCCGGCCATTTACGAAATATGTGCTGCCCAAGGAGTGGGAGTCCCAGAATTCATTCGGTTTGAGTCAAAGCTCGGTTGGTACGTGGCAAACTATTGGTGGACGACACTGCCTTGGCTTCTGTTCCCTGCAAAGTGGCTATTGGAAGTTCGTTTGGTATGGCAGTCTGCTTCCGCGGGCCGAAAGGAGGGCGCAAATTGATAGGCGCATGTCGTACCGTTCAGGCTGCTTTAATCTCAGGTATGCAGCGATAGCTGCCCTTCGAGGCGATGGCCTGACCGAAAATGTTAGGTTAATCCCATCAAATGAACTGGTGCCCCATCCTTTTCGATAAGCCGCATCACCTTTGGCATAGTAAGGCGGATGACTGTCATGCAATTTGCGGGTGGTTGTCGTATCATTTTCGGGGCAAGTTCTCTAGACTTCTTCTCTCATTCATTCTTGTGAAGGAGTCTTCCAATGGAAGTTCTCATGAAAGTTGATACCACCCTCGTCAAGAAACTCCGCGACGCCAGGGCCTGGTCGCAAGACCATCTTGCTCAGGTCGCCGGTCTGAGCCTTCGGACAATCCAGCGAGTTGAATCCGACGGTAGTGCATCGGCGGAAACAAAGATGGCAATCGCCTCAGCCTTCGACATTGAGGCCGATGCATTGACACCAAGGCCAAAGCCGCGAAGTCCCCGTTTCGTGGGAGCGCGGTTGGGAACATTCTGCGGGTTCGCAGGCGTGACCATTGGCGCGGTTATGGCTTGCATAGGTGTCGCCAACGGTGCCAACACTGCTTACGAATCCGGCGTCGCCTATGGCGTCATCGGCCTTCTGTCTGGCCTTTGCAGTGCGATTATCGGTACGGTATCAAATCGGTATCGGTGCGCCGGTCAAACCGACGCCTAATCCTGGTTTGGATTGGGTGCGAGAATCCGCCCGATAAATGTCTGGTGGGTAAGCAGCGCGCCGAGCAACGGCATGGCAGAGTTTGCAGCCGTTCAGCGGCACAGCCCAGTTTGACACGATGCTAGGTGCAAATGCAGGGCGTGGAAACGGCACAGGTGTGGTGGCAAGCGACGTTAAGGAGGATTTTATGGTCAACTTATGGAATAGCTTACAAATCATGGCGCACTTATTGTTGCTCCCGATATTGAGTTGAGACCACGGGTCCGTTTTGCTGCCGTCCATTCATTTCTGTTGGGAGCGTCGCATGAAAATTTGTCCGAATTGTCAAAAGCCACACGGCGTCAACATAATTCTCGTTTTGTGTGCGGCTCCCCTATTTCCTGCCAAGTGCAAGACATGCGGCAAAGGCTTCCATCCGGCTGCTTGGCGTGGCGCCGCCGTAAGCGAACTCGTCTTTTTTCCCTTTGGCCTGGCCGCCACGGCCGCTTCATCCGGGGCAAAAGCTTCGCTAGTCTTTGCGGTTGGTTTTGCGGCTGTCGCTGTTGCTATTCGTGCTTTCGTACCATTGGTCGCCTTGCGGCGAAAACACGGCTGAGCTTGGTCGTTGAACGTCCGCAGCCTGGAAATTTGGCCGTCGGGTTTCAGCCCACGGGATTCCGTCGCCGGTTGTCGCCACTCCATCGTCATAATGGAAGACCGGTCTGGAGTGAAACGTAATTCAGTTTTGCAGCGTTTGCAGCGTTTGCAGTTCTTCGAGGACTCCGCCCAGTTTGATACGATGGGGCAGTGCTTGATAACAAAATTCGTCAGGCTTAAAAAAGTGACACTTTGGCATCCGTTCGCATTCCTTTTTGCATGCCTCGCAACCACAGGCTCTTACAGCCAGACGGCATCGGATGAGAAAAGCCTGTGCCCAGGTGCTTCAGCATGGCGCGCTGCTCATTTGAGCCAGTTGCCTACAGCCATCGCAGAACGCGATCGGAATCGCGTCTTGTCCAACCAGGAACTCCTCTCCACATTGCAAGTGCGTGTCGATAGAGACCAGGAGGCAAGAAGAAGACTGCTTACCTCCCCGAACGACCCCAGAGTCCGCGAACAGGCCGCAGAGATAGATGATCAGAATCTGAGTTGGCTCTTGGCCCAGCTACGCTCACACGGAATGCCCACTGCGGAGCAGGTCGGTGAGCATGGCCTGCAACTTGCTTGGTTGCTTGTTCAGCACGCAGACGCCGACCCAAAGCTGCAAGAACTGGCACTTGGAGAGTTCGAGAAGCGATACAGGTCAGGTGAATTCTCTGCTGATTCACTTGCCAAGCTTACAGACCGCGTCCTGCTAGCCAAAGGCAAATCACAACGATACGGAACACAATTCGATTGGTTCTCCGGCCGTTTCGATCTAAAGGGAATTCTCAAGATTGATGAAATAGATGCTCATCGCGCAGAGTTGGGCTTGATGCCGCTATCAGACTACGCTTGCGTCATGACTTCGGCCCTCCAGCGTCGGCGTGGCCATGCAGAACAATGACGCTTAACCGGCGTATATGGACTGCCCCGCCAGTGCGAGAAACTAACCGATAGATTGGCTGTTGGGGAAGTGCCAGCCATGCGGACGACCGACTGCTGGCTGGAAATTTGTAAGTCTGCAATCAGCCCATTGCCGTTTTCCGAAGTTGGGCCAGAGCGCTTAAGCCGCTTCGCTGTTTCGACACTCCTTGGAGCCAAATTGTTTTTAACGAAAGTCCCGCATTGGGACTAAAATGCGTCCATGCACTTGGTTTCCAGCCCGCCATTGCTGGCATTTGCCGCCAAGCATCCCGCGGCAAGGCAGGCCATTCTGTCGTGGTGTGATGAGCTGAAGAAGTCGAAATGGTCGCGCCCCGCGGACATCAAGGCCCGGTATGCCAGCGCCAGTATTTTGAAGAGTCGGCGGGTTGTGTTTAACCTCAAAGGAAACGATTGCCGACTGGTGGTGGCTGTGGCATACAGCACTGGATTTGTATTCGTGAAGTTCATCGGAACGCACGCCGAATACGACGGCGTGGACGCCGACACCGTTGAAATGTATTGAAGGTTTTTATGCTCATTCAACCCATACACACCAAGGCCGACTACAAGGCGGCACTCAAGGCCATGTCTGCCCTTGTAGAGGCAGACCCGCAACGCGGCACGCCCCAAGCAGACGAGCTTGAAGTTCTAGGAGCACTGCTTGAATTTTATGAAGCCAAGCACTATCCATTGGAGTTGCCCGACCCGATTGAGGCCATCAAATTTCGCATGGAACAACAAGGCCTGAAGCCCAAGGATTTGCAGCCGATGATCGGTGGTCTGAATCGGGTGTACGAGGTTCTCAGTCGTAAGCGGCCGCTAAGCCTGGCGATGGTGCGCCGTCTCCATGCCGGGCTTGGAATCTCGGCGGATTGCCTGATTCGCGAGACTGCGTAGCCCCCGCGTTCCCTCAATAGTGCGGCGGCAACTCGTCGCGCAGATCCTGCGGCTGTCCCACACCGGGGGCGGGCTGGCGCAGGTGGCCAATCTCGCGCAGCAGGCTGTCGATTTGCTGCTGCTGGCGCAAGATGACTCTATCCAGTTGATCGACCAGGTCTTCGGTGAAGCTGGCCTTGATCTCCAGTGCAGTCAGCCGTTGTTCGACGTCGTTTTGCATGCGCAGTGGTTTGAATTTGGCGCCGCGATGCTCAGGGCCTGCTCTTGGCAAACTGAAAAGTTTTCCGGATCAGATCCAGCGACTCGGCGCTGTCCCATTCCCTGGCGCCATAGACTTTTTGCAGCACCCGGCCCTTGGCGTCCACCAGCAAGGTCAGCGGCAGTCGGTCCGCGCCGAGCATGTTTTCCAGCAACAGGCGGCTGTCGACGTAGTGGTTGAAGGTGGCGTTGGTCTTGCGCAGAAAGGCCTTGGCCGCGTCGGGATAATCGTCGGTGGAGATGCCGATCACCGTCATCTTTCCGAATTCCTCGCGCCACGCGAGCCGCTCCAGCGAGCCCATCTCCTGTTGGCAAGGGCCGCACCAACTGGCCCAGACATTGATGATCAAAGGCTTACCCCGAAACTCGGACAGCTTGCGCGCCGGACCGTTGAGCCCTTGCATGGTCGCCTCGCGCAGCGTGCCGCCGACTTGAATTTCACCTGGCGTCTTTGCGGATGCGGACGTCAGTTCAAGCAGGCAAAGAACAAGGGCGCAGAGAAGAGATTTCATGGAGCCTCAAGCGTACCGCAAATCAAGGACCTCTTCCACGCAAGGATCGACATCGACGTTGATCGCCCCTTGGCGTTCATTGTCAAGGCATTGGTAATTGCGATATTTACGACAATGCACGACAGTGCCACTATTCGGCTTTCGCGGTTGTCGCCCGTGGCCAACCGCAATGGAACCAAGCCGCCTTGACACCGTTTAGGAGCCCTTCATGATCAAACATCAGCGTATCACGCTCAGGCACGTCACTGAACCCGACCTGTCCATTTTGGCCAAGGTATCCGGCGATCCCGTGGCGCGCGGTGAGTTCAATAAGTCAAGAATCACCAGTCCACATGCCATTGCAAAACGATTCCAGGACAACGGCTTCTCGTCGGATGAGCACGAGTTGCTGCTGATCTGCAATGAGCTTGGCGCTGTCATCGGGGATGTGGTTCATTTTCAGGCGAGGCGCTACTCGACCGCGCGCGAAATCGGCTGGACCATTCACGACCCTGAAAACCGGAACCGCGGCTATGCCACCGAGGCCGTCACGGCGCTCATCGACTATCTCTTCAAGAGTTTTCCGATCAACCGCATCGAGTGCAGTACCGCGACGCAAAACCATGCATCCGTGCGCTTGGCGGAAAAGTGCGGTTTTGTGCGCGAGGGCGTGTTGCGCGGTGTTGTCTTCGTTGCCGGCGGTTATCTGGACGACGTAGTGCTGTCGATACTGAGGTCAGACTGGGAACCGCGGCGAGGGCTACAAGTTGGGCTGTCTTGAGGGCATGAATCCGTTCTACTTGGGGCCGGTGCAACCATGCGATGGAGTCAGCCATCCGGCGGATCGAAGAGGATTGCCATGAACATTGAAATCGACGACCTCTCCCGTCCCGCCATTCATGCCTTGCTGAACGAGCACCTGCAAAGCATGCACGCGCTGTCACCGCCCGAGAGCGTTCATGCCCTTGATCTGGACAAGCTTCGCCAGCCGGATATCACGTTTTGGTCTGCGTGGGAGGGGCCGCTGCTGTTGGGCTGCGGCGCCCTCAAGGAACTCGACCAAAAGCATGGCGAGATCAAGTCCATGCGCACGCCCAATACAGACCGGCGCCGGGGTGCGGGGCGGGCCATCCTCGCCCATATCATTGAGATCGCAAAGTCTCGTGCGTATGAGCGCCTGAGCCTTGAAACCGGTTCGATGGACGCCTTCACGCCGGCCCACAAACTCTACGAGAGTTTTGGCTTCACCCGTTGCGGACCGTTCGGTGAATACCTGGAAGATCCGAATAGCGTGTTCATGACCCGGCACCTATGAGCCCAAGGCACCTGCAGCCTCACGCTCGGTGATGAAACCATGGAAATGCAAACAATCATCCCCGTCGGCACCGAACTCGAACTTCGCCCCGCCACTGTGGCGCATGTCGCCGACATGTTTGTCGTGTTGTCGGACCCGAAGATCTATCGCTATCTTGACGACGAGCCACCACCCTCCATCGAACACCTACACAGCGTTTATCAACGACGCGAAAAACGGTGGTCACCCGACGGGTCGGAACAATGGTTGAACTGGGTGGTTTGCCCTGGTGGCTCGAAACCGGTGGGATTCGTTCAGGCCACGATCATCAACGCCAGCACAGCGTGGATCGCCTATGTGTTTGGAAGCAAGCATTGGGGCAAGGGTTATGCGCACGCCGCAACCGATGCCATGATTGACCATCTTGGCGAGGTTTATGGGATCACCAATTACATGGCCACGGTCGAGATGGAAAACACGCGTTCGATCCGGTTGCTCGAACGCCTGTCGTTTCGACTCGCAACGTCGCAAGAAGCACAGTGCCGAGACCTTTCATCTACCGAGCTTCTATATGTCCGGTAGCGACACTGTTCCAGTCGGATCGCACTTCCGGTAAAGGACTGTCCGCGCCGCTGTTGGTGTTGTTCGCCAGGGCCTGTGTCACCCGAATAGAGGCTCAGCAAAGCGCTGCCAACTGATGCAACGCACCGCCTTCCCGCAGGCACACAAAGTGCCGATCAAATTTTCAACAACCGCTTCATCAAAAGCGTCTGGAAGTCTTGCCGGTGCCCTGCAATGGCGTACACATAAGTGTCACCGTCGATACGCCGATAGACCAGCTTGTGGTGCGAAGTAAAGACATTCTGGTACTCAAAGATGCCAATTGATGCAAGTTCCTGGATGGGTGCTCCAGTCAAAAAACCTGTGTCAACCAGCGCCAGCTTTTCGAAGATTTCGTCTTCGGCATTGAGCCAGTCGGCCTCGCTCCATTTGTCGAGCATGTACTCCTGAAGCGAGAGCAAGTCTTCCTGCGAATCGGGAAGAATGATGGTGGCCATTACTTGCGGCTTTGACGGGCAGCCAGCAACTGCCTCCGCGAGTCAGCAGCAGGAATCCCTTTGCCTTGCAATCGGTCTTTTTCACCCAAGGCCATGATTTTCAGGGCGGCGACGAGCGCCTCCTTTTCCTGATACTGCTTGACGCCTTCAATCACCATGCTGGCCTCCCCATTTTGGGTAATGAAGAACGGATTGCCGTTCATCGCCAGGTCTTCGGAAATCTGGGCAGCGTGGCTTTTCAGGTAGGAAATGGACTTGATGTTGGCGACGGATGGCATAGCGAATCTTGTGTATTGAGAGGCCTGAATTTAGTACCGAATTCGGTTAATGTCAAGTGTGACGTGACGTAGTATCGGCATCATGATTGGCTTTCAAGGAATGAACGTGATCCGATGGGACGCCCACATGTGCTTGCCCCTGCATCCGCAGGCCAGTTTTGCACCGATCGAAGAGTTGCGCGCCGCCGGGTTGAACTATGTGTCGATCAACGTCGGCATGGACATGAACCCGGTGTCGCAAATTCTCTCGGTCATCGCGGGCTATCGCGCCACCATCGCCAGGCATCCCGAGAAATTCGCGCTGGTCAGCAGCGTGGCCGATATCGATCGCGCTCGCCTTGCGGGTCAGATCGCCATCGGGTTCGACCTGGAAGGCGCCATGCCGCTGCTGGAGCAGCCCGACATGGTGGCGCTGTATGCCAGCTTGGGTGTGCGGCAAATTCACTTTGCCTACAACCGCAACAACAGCGTGGCCGATGGCTGCCACGACGTGGAGCGTGGCCTGACACCACTGGGGTGGCGCATGGTGCAAGCCATCAACGACGCAGGCCTGCTGATGGACTGCTCGCACACCGGCCGGCGATGCAGCCTGGAGATCATGGAGGTATCCGCAAAACCGGTGGTGTTCAGTCATGCCAACCCGCTGGCGCTGGTGGCGCATGGCCGCAACATCAGCGACGCGCAGATTCGTGCCTGCGCCGCCACGGGTGGCGTGGTGTGCGTGTCGGGCGTGGCGAGGTTTCTGGGCACGCCGAATCCGACTGCGCAGGACGTGGCGCGACATGCAGCCTATGTCGCGGACCTGGTGGGAGTGCAGCACGTGGGCATCGGCCTGGACATTGGTTTCTCCGAAGATGGGCTTGATGACCAGCCGCCGGGTGATTTCGACCCCAGTCATTGGTGGCCGGAATCGGCGGGTTATGCCAGCGGCGTTTCAGGCCTGTGCTACACGCCGGTCGATACCTGGCAAAAACTCGAGGCCGCCCTGCAGTCCGCTGGCCTGCGCCCGGACGAGGCGGCGCTGGTGCTGGGCGGCAACATGGTGCGGGTGGCGCAACAGGTGTGGCCAATGCTCATTCAGCCTGATTGATCTGCTCACCCGAAACGCAGCATACCGGGACCACTTGTCGTCAACGTGCATACGCAGTCATCCTTGGCCGAAGCCCGCGACCCGGATACCGTCACCCTCGGCTCGAATGATCTGATAGGCGCGTTTCACCCCGACAGCGGCTCGGCGAAGCGCTGCCAGCTTATGCATCGCACACCCTCACGGAGGTAGCTCTCGGGCGCGCCGTGAATCAGCCAGGGAGCAGGTGCGGGCTCGTTCACAAAGCGCGAGGCACGCTGACCGGCACGCACCAGGTCGGGCGTGATGGTCTGACTGGACTTGATCTCGACGCATTGCAAACCGGCTTCGGTTTCGAATACCAGATCGGCTTCCAAGCCATTGTTGTCGCGCCAGAAATACAACTCCGTCGGCAAACCCTGATTCAAGCGAAACTTACGGAACTCGTTCACCACCCAGGTCTCAAACAGGGCACCGCGCATTGGGTGCAGCGCCAACAGTTGCGGGTCACGAATACCCACCAGCCAAGCCGCAAGCCCGGTGTCGGTGAAGTACAGTTTGGGCGTTTTCACCAGGCGCTTGCCAAAATTGCGGTGGTAGGGAGGGAGCAAGAATAGTAGATCGCTGGACTCCAGCACCGAGAGCCATTGGCGCGCCGTGGTGTGGCTGATGCCTGCATCCGTCGCCAGCGAGACCAGGTTGAGCAGGGTGCCGGTGCGTGCTGCACACAGGCGAACAAAGCGCTGAAACGTGGAGAGGTTTTGCACCTGCAGGAGTTGGCGCAGGTCGCGCTCGACGTAAGTGACGATATAGGCGCCAAACCAGTCGTTGGCCTCGGTGGTGGTGCGCTCGGTTTGCCAGAGCGCCGGGTACGCGCCGCGCCAGAGATGCGTATGGAGGTCGTTGCTGATCCCGAGGTTGATCTCCGACAAGGCCAGGGGCAGCAGACGAGTCACCCCAACGCGCCCCGCCAGCGACTGTGTGACGCCCGCCATCAACCCGAATTGTTGCGACCCCGTCAGCACAAAACGGCCTGGCGCGCGATCTGCATCGACCATGCCCTGCAGTAGAGAAAACAGTTCCGGCCAGCGCTGTGCTTCATCAAAGACGGCACCGTGCCCGAAGCGTTGTAAAAAACCGCGCGGGTCAGTTTGTGCAAAACCGAGTTCCACCGGGTCTTCCAGTGACACGTAGGGTTTGTCGCCAAATGCTTGGCGCGCCAGCGTGGTTTTGCCCGACTGTCTGGGGCCGGTGACGGCCACGACCGGAAACCGCTTGGCCATGCGCTGCAGCGCAGTTGAAAGATTTCTATGAAATAGAATCATACAATATGACGATTTGATATTCAGATTGTATATGTGGAATGCCAAAAAAGAGCAACCTCGCACGCCGTCACGGCATGTAGCCCGTCAGCAGCGCATGCTCCCATTCCGGGCGTCCGCGTGCCCGTGCCAGCCGTGCCATCGACTTGAAGTCATACGGCACTGACCGAAGAGACACATTCCACTCTTCGCCTGAAGATTCCACGATGGCGTAGCGCGCATCGGGCGATCCGGTCTCGACGATGTGGGGCGCAGGATGGACGTCTTCGTAGGCGGGATACCCGACGCTGCCAGGGTTGACAAGAAATTGGCTGGTCCGGCTGCGCACCGAGCGCGCGATGTGGGAGTGGCCACACGCGATCAACGATGCCGACTCGACGCCGATGCGCGCCAGGATTTCTTCAGCGCTGGCGGCGTGTATCGCGCCGTGGCTCACGCTGTCGAGAAGATACTCGACGTCACTGCCGGGCGTACCGTGACACAGCAGCACGTCAGGCGACAAGCGCACGCAGGGCGAAAGCGAGCGCAGCCAATCGAACTCCCTGCTCGTCAATTGCGAATGAGCGTACTCGTCAGAGGCACTTCTCCTCTGCGGTCCCTGCGTGAGGATCTGGCGTTCGTGGTTGCCAGCCAGGCTTAGCCATCCTGCCGCCATCAGGAACTGCGCCGTTTCAAGCGGCAACAGTGGCCCGGAAACACTGTCTCCGAGGTTTACCGTCTGATCCACCCCCTGCCGTCGAAGGTCGCCGGCAACCGCCTCAAGCGCTGCGAGGTTGCCGTGAATGTCGGAGACGATGGCGAGTTTCATAAAGTCGGATTGTCACCGAGCATCGACTTGCGACCATCCTCCGGGAGGCCGAATCCGAAACTGTCAATAGATGGACGGCAAACCCTCTGCTGTCGTCGCGGCCAACATCTGATGGCTGAATTGGCGTCAGCGACAATCGACGAAGACCTGCACATCAACTGCCCGTATCGACGAAAAACCCTTCATGACCCCACTCGCTCTCGCCCTGGTCCTTGCCGCTGCGGTTTGCCACGCCACATGGAACCTGGTGGCGAAGAAGGCGGGCGGTGGCAATGACTTCGTGCTGATGGGGTCGATTCTGGTGGGTGTCATCTGGGTGCCGGTCGTGATCTGGGTCGGCGTGCAAAAAGTGGCTGATTGGGGCTTCGGTGCGTGGTTGCTGCTTGCGCTCAGCGCGCTGGTTCACGTCGTGTACTTCCGCACCTTGCTTCATGGCTACGCGGTATCGGACCTGACCGTGGTGTACCCGGTGGCGCGTGGTAGCGGGCCCCTCTTGAGTTCCATCGGTGCGGTCATTGTGCTGGGCGAAACCCTGTCTCTGGCGGGCGCGGCGGGCGCGCTGGCGGTTGTAGTGGGCGTATTTCTCATCGCCGGTGGACCGGGTCTTTGGCGACGAGCGCATGAGCCCGAGCAACGCGAGCGAGTGCTGCTCGGGCTGCGCTGGGGTGCATTGACCGGGGCCTTCATTGCAGGCTATACCGTGATCGACGGCTACGCCGTGAAGGTGCTGCTGATTTCGCCCATCCTCGTCGACTACGTCGGCAACGTGCTTCGCATTCCGGTGATGCTGCCGTTCGTGCTGCGTGATCGGGCGGCTTTTGTCCAGGCCTGGCGTGCGCAGTGGCGCTCCGCGATGGTGGTCGCCGTGCTGGGACCGCTCAGCTATGTGATGGTGTTGTACGCCGTGCGCATGGCACCGCTAAGCCATGTGGCACCCGCGCGCGAAGTCTCGATGCTGTTTGCTGCCCTGGCCGGTGGCACGCTGTTGGGGGAGTCGGATCGCTGGCTGCGCCTGCTGGGCGCTACCGCCATTGCGGCAGGCGTGGTGGCACTGGCGGTGGGCTGAACGCCCGATCCTGGCTGTTATGAAGTCGTAGCCAATGTTGCTGCAAGCAAATACTGCCCTTCGCCATACCTCGCAGTTTCCTCGCGACAAGCGTGGACCAACTTGATCAGGTGGGCGTCGTCAGACGCAAGCGCCACCTCAATCACCTCTGACCAGGGTTTCGTTTTCGGGATCGTCACGGGGTCCAACCGTGTTACGCGGGCTGCCAGGTAGGCCGCAACAAAGCAGTGAACGACAGTGGCTTGCAAAGTTTCGGAGTCTTGCATCCATGGCAAAAGCGTGCGCAGAGCTCGCAAACCAGTGATCATGTGTAACACCGTAAAGTTTGGTCTGGCGACGTAGAGATCCACCGCCAGCGCGGCCAGATCTGCGATGCGTGTCTCGATCGTTGCGGCTGGCATCAGTGCCCCGGCCAACGCCAAATAGGTGCCGGATAGACTGGCTTCGCCCATCCGGATTGAGATGAGTTGGCCATCACTGTGCCACCCGGGAACTTTTTCTTTCAAAAGCTTCGACCAAATATCGAACGTGAGCGACGGATCGACATCAGGAGGCATCGCCAAGCGCTGCCAGCGCCACGCCCAATAGGCAAGCGCCGCAGTCAACTCACCCGCATGCCCAGCCTGGACAGCGTGGGCCGTGCGGATCACGCCGTGAAATGCAGCCGCGGCAACGCCTGGCATCAAGTCTGGCAAGGCAAAGTGAAGGGCGTTCTCCATGCCATGGCGTGCCACAAGTTCGCGGAAGTAGGCCAATAGCGATGGGTATGCATCTGATTGGCCGCGCAGCCGCCGCCAATCAGCAACAGCCACGAGGGATCCTTGCGCGGCGTCTGGTTGGCCATGACCCTGAAAGCGGCGGGCATAGATCTCAAAAAACTCTCGCATCCGTTGTGGACTGGCACCCAGGCTGTGCAACGAATGCAGCGCCATGGGTAAATGATTGGTGAGTTGATCTTGGTACTCCGGTGGCAGCTGAAGATTTGCATCCAACAGTTCGTGCAATTGCGAACCTGTGCTCGTGAGACTTGGCTGGTTTGATGACATGGTCGTCCTCGTATAGGTTTCAATGGGACTATCATGCAAGTTAAAGTTAACTTGAAGTCAAGTGCCCATTTCTTCGCTCATGAAAAAATCAATTCAACCCACGAAAAACAGCTGGATTTCGATCGGTGAATTTGCCAGTCGCAGTGGCGTGGCCGCCAGTGCATTGAGGTACTACGAGGACCAGGGCTTGCTGGGTAGCGAGCGCAATGCATCGGGACGACGCCAATTTGCGCGTAGCGAGCTACGCAGAGTGGCATTCATACGCGCTGCGCAGGCCGTGGGCTTGAGGCTGGATCAGATTCGCTCAGCTCTGTCGAGTTTGCCTGATGCACGAACGCCGAACCAGAAGGACTGGGTTCGTCTTTCAAGTGCATGGCGACCCGTTCTTGACCAAAGAATTGTCGAACTGACTCAGTTGCGCGACCAACTCGCATCCTGCATCGGATGCGGCTGTCTGTCACTCAGCAAGTGCGCGCTTTACAACCCTGGTGATGTGGCGGCCCGCAATGGAGCGGGTGCTCGTTATCTTATGGAAGTCCCACCAGCAGAGGGCCAAATCGAAAAGCTTGATCATCGCCCCACTTGAAACTGGGACCTTGCCGCATGCGCTGTTGGGGGAGTCGGATGGCTGGCTGCGCCTGCTGGGCGCTGCCGCCATTGCGGCAGGCGTGGTGGCACTGGCGGTGGGCAGAAAACGGTAGAGGCGGGCGCCGCAGACGCCATGTAAGGGTTACCGTGTGCCGGTGACCTTCTCCCATATGATTGCACCCATCGACACCGAGGTTCCCATGTACCTTCTTCATTGTTTCAGCCAATCCGGAAACAGTTTCAAGGTGGCGTTCATGCTTCGTGCCCTGTCGCAGCCCTACGAAACCGTTTTTGTCGACTTCATGCAGGGCGTCACCCGCGATGATGGGTGGCGGGAACGCTCGAACGAAATGGGTGAAGTACCGGTATTGGAAGACGGTCAACGCCGACTCACCCAGTCCGGTGCGATCCTGACCTATCTTGCCAGGAAGCACGGTGCTTTCGGAGGGGTTACGCCAGATGAGCAGCAGGAGGTGCTGCGCTGGTTGCTGTTTGATAACCACAAGTTCACCAGCTACTTTGCCAGCTATCGCTTCGCCAAGGCCTTCGGCGCAAGCACGCCAGACCCGGCCGTCATGGCGTGGCTCAAGGGACGCATCGACAATGCCTACCGCGTCCTCGACAAACATCTTGCGGCGAGTTCCTTTGTCGTTGGCACTGCGCCCACCATCGCAGATATTTCGCTTTGCGGCTACCTCTACTACCCCGTCGAGGAAAGCGGCTACGACCTGCAACTTCAGTTCCTTTTACTGCAAAAGTCTTAAAATCACAACCTAAAACATATGTCCAGTTACTGCCACTGTCAGCAGAAGAAAATAATCCATTTACATAACCAGAACCCCATGAACCACCATTGCCACCAATAAATACATTGCTTCCGGATGCGCTGATTATTTTCCACTAGTAATGTTAAGTTGCTGTATGGGTATATTATAAGCATTACCCAAAACACCTGTTGCTAATTGCCAGCTTTTACCATCTATCGTTGAATAAAACAATCCTTTATCGGATTTAGCATAAATATTATTATTACTGATAGCTATTGAGCTGACAATGGTATTATACATTCCAATAGTATCCGATAACCATGTTGAGCCATTATCTGTAGAATAGTATACTCCCTTTCCGTTTGTGCCGGCAAATATTTTATTTGTACTAACAGCCAGCGAAATAATATTGGTATTAGTTAAACCATTATTTACAGCTTTCCAAACTCTTTTATTGGTTCCGGATATATAAATACCAGCTGCTGTTGCTGCAAAAATATTTGTATCTTTAGTAACAA
>CAILAY010000077.1 GCA_903832285.1 uncultured beta proteobacterium
CCCCACTCGGCTTCATAGGTCGTCACCAGCACCTGATTCGACAGCCGGTTCACTTCAGCTGGAACGCGCGCCATGTCCAGCGGGAAGTCAAACAGCAGCGGCATCGATTTCAGATCCAGAAAGCGCAGGCCGACGGGCAGCGCAGTGGGCTGGCGCCAGGGCCGTCGGCTGGCGATGATGTAGCCCCATTCGCCGAAGCTGGGAACGTCGGCGTGGTAGGGCGTGGCCCGCAGGCCCACAGACTCGACGGTTTGCACCACCGTCCAGAAGCTCTGGCGTGCCACCAGTGGCGAGGTGGTCTGGATCACGGCGTAACCGCTGGCCGAGAGGCGCTGATCGAGCAGGCCGTAGAACGAGTTGGTATAGAGCTTGCCGATGGAAAAGTTGGTCGGATCGGGGAAGTCCACGATGATGATGTCGAACGTGTCTGTGCTCTGTTCCAGCCACTTGAAGGCGTCAGTGTTCACGACGTGGACCTTGGGCGAAAGCAGCGCGCTGCCGTTGAGTACCACGAGCGCCGGTTGGGTTGAAAACAGCCGCGTCATGGCCGGGTCCAGCTCCACCAGCGTGATGTTCTCCACGCCCGGGTACTTGAGCACTTCACGCACCGCCATGCCGTCGCCGCCGCCGAGGATCGCCACTCTCCTTACGCCACCGTGTGCCGCCATCGCCGGGTGCACCAGGGCTTCGTGATAGCGGTACTCGTCGCGCTGCGAAAACTGCAGATTGCCGTTGAGAAATAGCCGGTAGCCGGGCCTGCCGTGCGTCACGACGATGCGCTGGTACTGCGAGTCCGCCGTGAACACGACATGGTCCTGGTAGAACTTGTCCTCGGCCAGCGACGTGATCTGCTCCGCCGCAGCAAAGCCGATGCCCAGGGCGATCAGCGTCAGCGCACAGGCCAGGACGTGTGCTGCGAAGCGCCGCAGTTCGTGCCGGAACAGCCACAGCGCCCACAGCGCGACGGCGGCGTTCATCAGGCCAAACAGCAGTCCGGTGCGGATCAGGCCCAGTTGGGGAACGAGCAGCAACGGGAAGGCGATCGACACCGCCAGCGCGCCCAGGTAGTCGAAGGTGAGCACCTGCGACACCAGATCCTTGAACGCCACGTCGCGCCGCAGGATGCGCATCACCAGCGGGATCTCCAGGCCCACCAGAATGCCCACCAGCGTCACCAGGGCGTACAGCAAAAAGTGGAACGCGCCCGGCAGATAGCCGTTTGCCAGGAACAGCAGAGCCGGCATCGCGCCACCGGCCAGCGCCACCAGCAGTTCGATGCGCAGGAAGTGCGCCGGCAATTGACGTTCGAAAAAACGCGAGCCATAGGAGCCCAGCCCCATGGCGAACAGATAGCTGCCAATGACGGTGGAGAACTGCAGCACCGAGTCGCCCAGCAGATAGGAGGCGACAGCGCCCGCAGCAAGTTCATAGATGAGGCCGCAGGCGGCCACCACGAACACGCTGGCGAGCAGCGCGACATCGAGCGGTCGTGGCGCGACGGAGCCGGGTTTCAAGTGCGGCTTAGCATGAAAATCAGCCGTGCACTGCCGCCGCGATGATGATGGAGATACCCAGGCTCATGGAACCCACGACGATCGCGAGCGCGATGTTGTGCTTCTCCACCAGTTCGTGCCAGAGCTTGTAAGGCGTGAGCTTGTCGATGGCGACAAAGCATAGCCAGAATACGATCACGCCCACCAGCGCGAACAGGATGGAGCCGATAAAGACTCCGGGTTTCAGCCATTCAAGTCCCATGATGTGGTCTCCTATAAAAAGATATTGCGGGACTGCCCGCAGTTACGCGAAGCGAACAAGCTCTGTCCCCAACTGATACATGTCATTTGTGTCCGCCTCCACCCGAATAGCCGCCGTAGGATCCGCCGGCGCTACGGGCACCGTAGGAAGATGACGAGCAGTTTTCGTAGGTCGGGTCGCACGAGGATGAGCAACGGCTCAGCAGTGCAACCATTACCAACAGCACCACCACCAAGATGATGACGCTGCGCAGTCGCAGGCTGTTGTCGGCGCTGAACGGGGCCACATCGGCGCGGCCAAAGTCCGCCACCTTTGACTTGAGGTTGAAGGCGCCGGCAACCAGACTGCTGTCCATCATGCTGCCACTGGACCACACTGCTTCGGTCGGAGTCTGCTCCAGCGAGAGCAGGTTCGCGCCGTTGACGAAATCCCGGTTCTGCGTGATCTGGCCGCGCTGTACCTGCCAATAGAACTCGCCGGAAACGTAGGTCGTCTGCGCGCGATAGCTGTCTTTGAGCTGGTAGCGTGTTCCCAGATAGCTGGCGCTTTGGCCGTTGCTGTCGCCCATGACGGGCGCGCCGGTTGTGGGTTTGACCAGGCTCCAGCCATCCTGCGAGTCCACCAGAAAACAAAAACCGCGCTTCTGGTTGAACAACAGGTATTCGTTCCAGCCGAAGGAATCATCGCCATCGGGTTCCGTGCCCAGGCGATTTTGAAACCCCACCACCTGCCAGTTCACCCCCTGCAAAGTCCCTTGGCTCCCCAATGGAATCAGCGGCGCCACCGGAGCGTCCTGGATCGCGTGCTGCAGTTGTGCGCCCACGCCTTGCGACAGATCGATGATGCTGTGGCAGGAGGCGCAGGTGATGCTCTTGGTGTTGGCCAGGGTGACGGCAATCGTGGCGCCGCAGTTCGGGCATGAGAACTGCTGCCCCTTTTCTTCCTTGGCACTTTCGTCGCGCAATCCGGAAAGATTCAAGTCATCCAGCAGCACCGAGCGTCCCAGCGACAGCGCTGGCTGGCCGCCGGCGAGCGTGGGTCCGTAATCGACGCTCAGCACTTCGCCTTCGGCGCTGCGCAGATCGACCACCGGGAATTCCCGCCCCAGGGCGGGCAAGTGCGGCAACTCACCCTCAGCCGAAATCAGCGACACCGTTTCGTTGGACGCAACGCTGAAGGTCTTGCCGTTGATGGCCGTGGTGCCGCCGACGCGAAAGCGATCAGCCGTGGGCAGTTCGCGCTGTGTCGTCAGCGGTCGCGTGAAGACGTACGCGCCGTTGTCGTCACTTAGACAGGCACTGGAGCCATCCGCCAGCAGTGCGTGCCACTCGGTCCAGGTGCCTTCCCGGTACTTGTACTGGAGCCTGCCTACCAGCGTGAAGCCCTGGCCTTTCCAGGTTCCCGACGCCAACAGTTGCATGGGGCTGTGGTCGTCGAACAGTTCGGCCATCTTGCCGATGCGCGAAAGCGTCTCGCCGTCACGCACCACGGTGCTCTTGCAGTAGCCGCAGACGGCGTGCGTGGACTGGGCACTGCGGAACTCCACCGGCGCGCCACAGCCCGGGCAGGGGGCGCGGTAGCTGCGTTGCGGCGTATCAGTAGCCAAGATACCGGCTTAGACGAGCTTCTTTAGAAGTTCGGCTTTCTTCGCATCGAACTCTTCCTGCGTCAGGATGCCCTTGCCCTTGAGGTCGCCAAGTTTCTCCAATGTGGCCATCACGTCCTCGGCTTTAACGCCAGGAACAGTGGCTGCTACTGTGGTCGCAGTGCCACCTTGCAGACCGGCCTGCAGGTTCTGCGCCAGCACCTGACCCAGCGCCACGCCGGCGCCCAGACCCATGGCGTCGCCCGCGATACCACCACCGCCTGAGCCCACGCCCTCGGCGAACTTCGGGATCGCCTGTGCCGTCTGGTACTGCATGAATTTGCCCATATCGTTTCCCACCATGCCCATACCGATCTTCTGGTCCAGAACCTTTTGCAGTTCCTCGGGCAGCGATACGTTTTGCACCGTCATGCCTTCGAGCTTCAGGCCGATCCTGGCGAACTCCGGCGCAAGCTGTGTCGTCAAAGCCTGCGCAAACACGAGCTGGTTAGACGCCAGGTCCAGAAACGGGATGCCGCTGGCCGCGATGGCGTTACTGATGTTCTGCAACACCAGGCCGCGCAGCTGGCCGTCCAGGTCGGCCACGGTGTAGCTGTCTCGCGTGCCCGAGATCTCGGTGTGGAACAGCTTGGGGTCAGCCACGCGAAAGCTGTAGTTTCCAAAGGCGCGCAGGCGCACGGCACCGAAATCTTTGTCGCGGATGGTGATGGGCTGAGGTGTGCCCCACTTCTGATCGACCTGCTGGCGCGTGCTGAAAAAATAGACGTCGCTCTTGAACGGAGACTCGAACAGCTTGTCCCAGTTCTTCAGGTAGGTCAGCACAGGAATGGTCTGGGTCGTGAGCTTGTACATGCCCGGACCGAAAACGTCTGCGATCTTGCCTTCGTTCACGAACACGGCCATCTGCGACTCGCGCACGGTGAGCGAACCGCCGTACTGGATCTCCATGTCGGCCATCGGGTAACGCCACGCCAGCACGCCGTCGGAGGCCTCGGTCCATTGGAGGATGTCGATAAACTGTTTCTTGATGAAGTCCATCAGTCCCATGGTGCAACTCCTGCAGTGAGTGGTTGAGAGCGGAATGATACCTGCGCCTGCTCGTATCATGCCGCTTTTGCAAGGAGTTGCCATGACCCACCCATCCAGCCAAGTCGAGTTCCTGAATTCCCCTGCGTATGCGCGCTTGGGGCTGCCGTTTTCAGAAGCCGTGCGCGTAGGCAACACGGTTTATCTTTCGGGCCAGCTGGGCAATGTGCCGGGCAAGCTGGAGCTCGCCAGCGGCGGCATCAAGGCCGAAGCACGCCAAACCATGGAGAACATCAAGACCACGCTGGCGGCGCACGGTCTGACGATGGGCCACATCGTGAAGTGCACAGTGATGCTCGCCGACATGGCCGAGTGGGGCGCGTTCAACGAGGTCTATCGCAGCTATTTCACTGGCAATATGCCGGCACGCAGCGCCTTCGGTTGCAGCGGGCTGGCACTGGGTGGACGCCTCGAAGTGGAGTGCATCGCCGTCATCAATTGAAGGCGCGGCGGCTGGGGCGATTCTGCGGCACGCTGCGCGCCCGTGGTGCGATGGGTACAAAAAATCCGGCACGGGGAATTTCTGCCCCGGATATGACAGGGCCCGGCGAAATCGTGCATTTTGCTGGGAAAATCGCCGACTCAGCGCTTTGTTACTGAGCGCGCAATTGGCAGTGGCCAATTTCATCACCCCAGACCTCTTTGTTCCCTGGAGAATCCGATTTGAATCTGAATTTTGGCATGCACTTCGCGCAACTGTATCAACGCGATGGACTGCTTGCGCTGGACTCACAATTTCTTCAGGAACTGAGCGCGGCAGCGCCTGCGTTGGCCGAGCAACTTGCGGCCGCCCGCTTGAATCCCGAGGCTCTGGCGCCCAAGGCCGAGTCCGCACTGCTGATTGAGGTCGGCCCCTACGTCGAAGACTTCATTGCCAGGTTGTTCCGAATCGAAGCCGCCGTCGGCAAGCTGGCGCAGAGCCACCACGACCTGGCGCCGCTGTACGTCATCAAGCGCCAGTTCGTGCAGCGCAACGCGGCGAAAAAGATTAGCCCCGAGGAAGCTGCCGAGTTCGACGGTTCGGCACTGCGATCCCAACTGGAAGCACTGATGGGCGCAGCGTTTGATGAACTTGGTTTCGCGCTTCAGGTGCAGGTCTGGCTGGAGGACGATGTGACCTACGCTGAGCCGCTGGAGCTGGCCAAACGCTATTGCGCCTGGGCGTTTCATACCGCAGCGGGTCAGGCGGCGCATCGCGGCGACATCCTGTTTCGCGCGGTGCACGACGTGCATCCGGAGAACCTGGTGCCCACGTCGAAGCAGCATCAGCAAGACGGCTACGCGAGCTTCACGATCCAGCCAGAGCACATTCGCAGGCGCAAGGGTTTTGCCCTGACCGACGAAGGCACGGACCTGCGCGGCGCGCTCGATCAGGCCAACTATTGCATCCTGTGCCACAAGCAGGGCAAGGATTCCTGCTCCACCGGCTTGAAGGAAAAGCAGCCCAAGGAAGGCGCACCGTTGACTGGCAAGGCGGTGTACAAGAAGTCGCCTTTTGGCGTGCTGCAGGCGGGCTGCCCGCTCACCGAAAAGATCTCGGAATTTCACAGCTTGAAGGGCACGGGCCATGCGGTCGCGGCGCTGGCCATGATCACCGTGGACAACCCCATGGTCGCTGCTACCGGGCACCGCATCTGCAACGACTGCATGAAGTCCTGCATCTATCAAAAGCAGGAACCGGTGAATATTCCGCAGGTCGAGACGCGCACGGTCAAGGACGTGTTGGGCTTGCCCTATGGCTTCGAGATCTACTCGCTGCTCACGCGCTGGAATCCGCTCAATCTGCGCCGTCCGTATCCCCGCGCACGCAGCGGCTATCGCGTGCTGATCACGGGTCTGGGCCCCGCGGGCTACACGCTGGCGCATTTCCTGATGAACGAAGGTCATCTGGTGGTCGGCATCGACGGCCTGAAGATCGAGCCCCTGCCCGAATCGATCTGCGGGGTGCGCAGCGATGGTAGCCGCAGCGCCTTTGATCCGGTGCAGGATATCGCCTCCATCACGGAACCGCTGGACGACCGCGTGCTGGCGGGCTTTGGCGGTGTGGCTGAATACGGGATCACGGTGCGCTGGGACAAGAACTTCTTGAAGGTGATCCGTCTTCTGCTGGAGCGACGCGCAGAGTTTTCCATGTTCGGTGGCGTGCGTTTTGGCAGCACATTGGGCGTGAACGACGCTTTGGCACTGGGCTTTGACCACATCGCTTTGGCCATGGGTGCCGGGCGTCCGACCGTCCTGGATATTCCCAACGGTCTGGCGCGCGGGGTGCGCACCGCGTCCGACTTCCTGATGGCGCTGCAACTCACCGGTGCGGCCAAGGACAACTCGCTGGCCAACATGCAGTTGCGCCTGCCGGTGGTGGTGATCGGTGGCGGCCTGACCGGCATCGACACGGCCACCGAATCACTGGCCTATTACCCGATTCAGGTGGAAAAATTTCTGCACCGCTACGAACTCTTGTGCACCGAGCGCGGCGAGCGCCAGGTGCGCGCCAGTTGGAACGCGGACGAGGCACAGATTGCGGCAGAGTTTCTGCAGCACGCACAAGCGATCCGTGCAGAACGTGTGCGCGCTTTGGCGGCGAATGAACCGGCCAGGGTGCTGGAACTGCTGCAGTCCTGGGGCGGCGTCACGCTGGCCTACCGCAAACGCATGATCGACAGCCCGGCCTACACGCTGAATCACGAGGAAGTCGAGAAGGCGCTGGAAGAGGGCATCGTCTACGCCGAATGCTTGAGTCCGGTCGCGATCGACGTTGACGCCAGCGGCGCAGCCCGAGCCATGCGACTGATGACCCAAGTACGCGGCGAAGATGGCAAGTGGTCGGACGGCAAGGTAGTGACTCTGCCTGCACGCTCCATCTTCATCGCCGCCGGCACCCAGCCCAATACCGTGTTGGCGCGCGAAGACGCGGCTCACTTCCGCCTGGACGGACGCTACTTTGCGGCCTGCGACGAGCAGGGTGAAAAGATCACGCCGCAAAGGGAATTCTCCAAGCCGGAGAACGCCGAAGTCCTTCTCGGCAAGCTCGATCACAACAAGTTCATTTCCTTCTTCGGTGATCTCCACCCTTCGTATTTCGGCAACGTGGTCAAGGCCATGGGCTCGGCCAAACAGGGCTATCCGATGGTCTCGCGCGTGCTGGCGCAGGCGGCGCCTGCGAACGCCGAAAGCGACGAAGTGTTTCTGGCGCGCTTGAACGCCGGCATGCGTGCCACCGTGCACGCCGTAAACCGATTGACGCCTACCATCGTCGAGGTCGTGTTGCACGCGCCCTTCGCCGCGGCGCATTTTCAGCCAGGGCAGTTCTTCCGCCTGCAAAATTACGAGGCGTTGGCGCCTGTCATTCGCAGCACGACGATGGCTATGGAAGGTCTGGCGCTCACCGGCGCCTGGGTCGATGCAGCCCACGGACTGGTGGCCTGCATCGTGCTCGAAATGGGCGGGTCGGCCAATCTGGTCGCGGCGCTGCAGCCGGGTGAACCGGTGGTGCTGATGGGCCCGACCGGCACGGCCACGCACATCGAGGCCGGCGAGACCGTGATGCTGGTCGGCGGCGGTCTGGGCAACGCGGTGCTTTTTTCCATCGGCGCCGCATCGCGTGCGGCCGGTTCCAAAGTGCTGTACTTCGCTGGCTACAAGAAGCTGATCGACCGCTACAAGGTGGCTGAGATCGAAGCCGCCGCGGATGTGATCGTATGGTGCTGCGACGAGGCGCCGGGCTTCGCTCCCAGCCGCCCGCAGGACAAGACCTTTGTCGGCAACATCGTGCAGGCGATCGCGGCCTACGCGGCAGGGGAATTGGGTGAGCCCGCGATTGCCACGCTGGAAGTTGACCGCATCATCGTGATTGGCTCAGACCGCATGATGGCTGCAGTCGGACTGGCGCGTCACAACGAGTTGAAGCCGTTCCTGAAAGCGGACCACTTCGCCATCGGTTCCATCAATTCGCCCATGCAATGCATGATGAAGGAAATCTGCGCCCAGTGCCTGCAGCCGCAGCGCGATCCGGTCACCGGCAAGATCAGCTACGTGTTCTCTTGTTTCAACCAGGACCAACCGCTGGACAACGTCGATTTCGCCGGCCTGAACGCGCGCCTGGCGCAGAACACGTTACAGGAAAAACTGACCGTGCAGTGGATCGCGTCCTGCGTCGCGCAGTTAAGGTTGGAGAGGGCGATGGTGTGATGTTGAAAAAAACAGGCGCAAGCGGCTTTTTGGCGGGGCGTCTAGCGAACGAAGTAGGTGAGCTTAGGCATAGGGTCAAATATTTCTTTCATTGAGGCACCGCTCGTCAAACCATACATCTTCGTGTCCTTGCGCAAGAAGAACCCGCCATCCGGGCGCTAGCGCTAGGTAAGGCATAAATTGCGGGCAGTACTTCGCGAGGTGCGCGACGTGGAGCGGTTGGTAGAAATCATCGTCGGTCAAACACTCGCCGCCATAGATGTACCAGCCACAAGTGCCGTTTTCCTGCTTGTGACGCAATGCGTTCAGCGGAAGCAAGTTTAGGGTGGCAAGCGCAATTCCAGGCTTTAGAGTCGGATCTGCTGGAACGACCTCAGAATGGAAGCGCGCACACAAAGCCAATTGTTCTGAGGTTGGAGTCATAGAAACTCTTAAAGTTGTCCAGCGGAAAGTCCGGTGTGGTTGGCCATCGCTATGGCCGGCGTGAGCCAGAACTTGGCTTCGCCATTTGGGTGCGCGACGTGAACGGGGATACGTGTTTCTTCGCGCGAGAAAAAGAATAATCGGAATGGGCCGTCGCGTACGACTTTGGGGATATCGCTGAACTGTACTCGAATGCAATTCCCGAGCGGTCAAATGCTCAATCTTTTGCGACCGACTCCACACCCAGCCGCCCGTGCAAAACGGTGCTGCTGGTGGTGTACTGCAGCTGCATATTCTCCCCGGGGAAGATCAGGGCCGCGGCGCCAAAGGCCGCCAGCGCGGCCTCGTGAAAGCCGCACAGGATGAGCTTCTTCTTTCCGGGATAGGTGTTGATGTCGCCCACGGCAAAGATGCCGGGCTCGCTAGTGGCGAAGGTTTCGGTGTTCACCCTGAGCTGCTTGCGCTCCAGTGCCAGACCCCAATCAGCAATGGGGCCGAGCTTGGGCGACAGGCCCTGCAGTACCAGCAGCGCGTCCAGTGCAACCGGGCGGGCGGCGCCATCCACGCCCGTGACAATGACGGTATTGAGCCGTTGATCTTCCGTCTCAAAGCCGGTGATCTGGCCGACGATGAATTCCATCTTCTGCGCCGCGCACAGGGAGCGCATCTGCGCCACGATCTCGGGCGCGGCCTTGAAGCCGTCGCGGCGGTGGGTCAACGTCACGGCCTTGGCGGTGTGCTGTTTAGATTGGGCAAACTCCATTGCACAGTTCAGCGCCGCGTCGTCGTCACCCACGATCACCAAGTTTTTGCCAGCGAAATCGGCAGCATCGCGCACCTGGTAGAACAGTTGCGAATCCTCAAAGGCGTCCAGTCCTTCGATCTTGATTCTGCGCGGCAGAAACGCGCCCACACCCGCGGCGATGAAGATGGTCTTGGTGAGAAAGCAGATGCCTTTGGATGTTTGTACGAGAAAGCGGCCATCGTCGTGCTTCTCGACTTCGGTGACCACCTGCCCGAAATGGAAGCTCGCGTGAAAGGGCGCTACTTGCTTTAGCAACTGATCCGTGAGTTCCCGCCCGGTGCAGACCTGGACGGCCGGAATGTCGTAGATCGGTTTGTCGGGATAGAGCTCGATGCACTGGCCACCGGCATAGGGCAAGGCGTCGATGACGTGGGCCTGGATGCCCAGCAGTCCCAGTTCAAACACCTGAAACAGGCCGACCGGACCCGCGCCGACGATGAGTGCATCGGTCGCTATGAGGTCTTGTGGAGTGGACACAGAGAGCGCGGCGCTGCCATGCGACGGATCAGCGCGGCTTGACCAAGCGTATGAAAGTCAGCGGATCAACTGCGACAGCTTGTCGGTCTTGTCTTTCCAGTCGTCGGCATCCGGCAGCGGCGCCTTGCGCTTGGTGATGCTCTTCCAACCCGGCAGCCTGGAGAGTTCGGCATTCAGCGCCGTCATGTGGCGCTGGTCCGCGGGCACGTCTTCTTCGGCATAAATGGCATTCACCGGGCACTCGGGGATGCACACCGCGCAGTCGATGCACTCGTCCGGATCGATCGTGAGGAAGTTGGGGCCTTCGCGAAAGCAATCCACAGGGCAGACGTCAACGCAATCTGTGTATTTGCAGCGGATGCAGGCTTCGGTGACGGTATGGGTCATGGTGTGATCTACGGGGAAGTGAGAAAAGACGAATGCGGTGAAACGCCCAATTTTATGAGGTTTCGAACCGCCAAACGCCAAGCCTTGGCCGTTTGTGGGGCCAAAGCCGCGTGATTGGGATCAACCCAGTGTCAATTCACCAACAATGCACCGGCAGTTTTATGGGTGGCAGTGTCCACCAGCACGAGGGCGCCCAGGATGCGCGATTGGCTGTACGGCAGGGTGGCGAGATCGCCTTGTAAACTCAGTTGCACGTGTCCGATGGCATTGGCATCCAACTGCGTCGCGTCTTCTTTCGCCAGGGTGTTGACGTCCAGCCGATGAACGATGCGTTGAACTCTTGCTTTGACCCAGCGGTGACCGTGCAGGGCCCAATAGACGCGGCCCGCCACCAGAGGTTCGTCGTCCATCCAGGCGACCGTGGCATTGAGTTCGCGGCTGGCGGCATAGCCAGCCGTTGCCAGCAGCCAGTCGCCGCGCGACACGTCCAGTTCGCGATCCAGCACAACGCCGGCGCTATGTCCGGCGCGAACGGACTTTGGTCCTCGTGCATGGTCCAGGACCTGGGCAACGATGGCGCTTTTGCCGCCGGGGAATACCGTCACCTCTTGGCCGGGCGTCACACTGCCGGCGCCCACGCGGCCCCAGAACACGCGCCTGCCTTGGGACGTGTCGGAGGAGGACGAAAACTTTTCCACCCACTGAACCGGAAAGGCAAAGGCTTGGTCAGCCGCTTCGGTGGCACATGGAAGTTGTTCCAGAATCTGTAGCAGGCTTGGGCCCGCATAGCCGCACCAATGCGAATTCTGATGGCCCAGGTGGTCGGCGGCGCGGTCCACCACGTTCCAGCCTTTGAGTGCCGAGATCGGAACGATGGCCGCGAAGTCGATATCTGCGGCTTCGGCAAAGGAAACAATTGCGGCGCGGATGCGTTCATACGCGGTTGCGGCGGCGTCCGGATGCGCAGGGTCTTCCACTGCGTCCAACTTGTTGACGGCGAAAACGATGGAAGGCACGCGCAGCAGATCTGCCAGCAAGCTGTGGCGTCGCGTTTGCGGCAGCAGCGCATGGGCGGACGCGTCGCCACTTTCAAACTGCGTGGACCAGGGCAATTTGGTCGCATCCACCAGCACGACGGCGGCGTCAGCGCTCGATGCGGCAGTCACCATGTTGCGCGTGTACTGCTCGTGGCCGGGCGCATCGCCGATGATGAATTTGCGCTGCGCCGTGGCGAAGTAGCGGTACGCCACGTCGATCGTGATGCCCTGCTCGCGCTCGGCGCTCAGGCCGTCGGTGAGCAATGCCAGATCGGTGACACCTGCGCGCTGCACGCCCGCGAGTTGGTCCTGCAGCACGGTTTTGCTGTCCACCAGCAGGCGACCGATCAAGGTACTCTTGCCGTCGTCGACGCTGCCGCAAGTGATGAACTTGAGCGCGCCGGCCACGGCCACGTCACTGGATAATTGTGTGGTTGTCATCAGAAATAGCCGTCCTTTTTGCGCTTCTCCATTGAAGCTTCGGACGTCTTGTCGTCCATGCGGGTGGCGCCGCGTTCGCTCACGTCGGCGGCCAGGGTTTCGATCACGATCTCGCCCGCGGTGCTTGCCAGACTTTCCACCGGGCAGGTGCAGGTGATGTCACCCACGGTGCGAAAGCGCACATTGCGCGTGACAACCTGTTCACCGTCGCGCGCCGGCGTGAGTTCGGTCACCGGCACCAGCAGACCCTTGCGCTCCACCACGTCGCGCCGGTGGCTGTAGTAAAGAGAGGGCAGGGCGATGTGTTCGCGCGCGATGTACTGCCACACGTCGAGTTCAGTCCAGTTGGAGATCGGGAACACGCGGAAGTGTTCGCCGGGTTGCAGTCGCGTGTTGAACAGCGTCCACAGTTCAGGCCGCTGGTCCTTGGGTTGCCACTGGCCAAAGCTGTCGCGGTGCGAAAAGATGCGCTCCTTGGCACGGGCCTTTTCCTCATCGCGCCGGGCACCACCGATGAGCGCGTCAAAGCGGAATTCCTCGATCGCTTCCAGCAGTGTCACCGACTGGTGCACATTGCGCGACTCGCCTGGATGCGACAGGCGCACGGAGCCGCGTCGCATGGAGTCTTCCACATTGCGCACCACCAACTCGGCGCCCAGTTCGTGCGCGCGCAGGTCGCGAAAATCCGTGACCTCAAAGAAGTTGTGTCCCGTGTCGATCATCAGCAGCGGGTAGGGGATGCGACCCCTGCCAAAGGCCTTTTCTGCACACTTGAGCAGCACCAGCGAGTCCTTGCCGCCCGAGAACAGCAGCGTGGGGCGCTCGAACACGGCGGCGACTTCACGCAGGATGAAGATGGCTTCTTCTTCCAGCGCGTCCAGGTGCGCATTGCTCAAGGGTTCGAGCAAATGGGGCTCGGCACGGGCGTTCATGCCACCTCCGCGATGGGGATGACCCTCCTGGCGTGCGGGCCGCAATCCTTCGCGGCTTCGTCGTGGCTTCGGCCGGACTCTGACGAGTCCTTAACTTGCCCTTCGCGCAAGTTAGTCTGCGCCGAAGCAGCGACTGGCGCGCTTTCGCCCAGCTGCGGTTTGACATGCAAACCGCACTCCTTTGTGTCACTGCTTTCCCACCACCAGCGCCCGGCGCGGAAGTCCTCGCCAGCGGCGACGGCGCGGGTGCAGGGCTCGCAGCCGATGCTGGGGAAGAAGGCGTCGTGCAGCGGGTTATAGGCGATGTCGTTGCTGGCAATGAAGTGCCAGACATCACCCCAGGTCCAGTCGGACAGGGGATTGAGTTTTGCGCGCAGAGCATCGCTGCGGTCAACGAACGGCACGTCGGCGCGGGCGCCGGACTGCTCGCGGCGCAGGCCGGTGATCCAGGCCTTTTTCCCCGCCAAGGCGCGCTCCAGGGGTTCCATCTTGCGCACCTGGCAGCATGACTTGCGCAGCACAATGCTCTTGTACATCGCGTCCTCACCTTCGCGCTCGACGAACGCCTGAGCGGCCTGGGGGACAGGTGCATAGATGTGTACTGGTGCGCGGGATGTGGCCTGCAATTGGCTCAGCAGCTGCAGGGTTTGCGCATGGAGCTTGCCAGTTTCGAGCACGAAGATGTCGATGTCCAGCGCCAGTGTGTTGACCAGATGCGCCAGCACCATGTCTTCGGCGCCCAGACTGCAGGCCAGGGTCAGGGCGGGTCGGGTCGCCCCCGGATCGCGCGCGAATTCCTGGGCGGCTTGCTGCAACAGGTTGCGGGTGTGCGCCAGCTTTTCTTCGAAATTGGACGAGGCCCGGGCGTTGAGGGAGATGGCGTTCATGCTGTGACTACGTTGCTATTGAGGGTTGGGGCGAAGCGCGGTTGCGGTTGCAGCGCGTCACCCTGGTAAAAGCCGCTAAAACGCGAGAGTTGGGCGCGCGCATGGCACAGGTCCTGACCCGCGCTCAGCACGGCGCTATCAAAGCCGGTGCGTTTCATCTGCACCAGTTGGTCGCTCAGCACATCCCCGGTGGCGCGAATCTCACCGTCGAAGCCCATACGGCGGCGCAGCAGATAGGCCTGGCTGAAGGCCCGACCGTCGGTGAACTTGGGAAAGTGCAGATCGATGCGCCGCACGTCCCGCAGATGCAATGTGCGCGGGTCCGCGTCAACCGCCAGTTCGAGCACGGTGGGGTCGGCAGTTTCGCGTGAATGGTTCTGGAATGGAATCAGTTTCATGTTGTGTTTTCGCTTCAGACGACGGCTTCTTCAGTGGCGTGGCGCGCGGCGTTGGCGGCGGCCTTGAACGGTTCGTGGCCGACGCGACGCAATGTGTCGATAAAGGTTTCTGCTCGGCATCGTTCGTCATCGAAGTTGAGCCGCTCAAGACGGTAAACGTCCAGCATGGCTTCGATCACGTCGGGGATTTCGTCGGCACCAAAAGACGGACCAACAACCTTGCCCGGTGTGGGTGCGCCGCTCAGGCGTGAGCCGTCGGAACCGCCCAGCGACACCTGGTACCACTCCTGGCCGTCCTTGTCCACGCCCAGGATACCGATGTGGCCGCTGTGGTGATGGCCGCAGGAGTTCATGCACCCGCTGATGTGCAAATCGATCTCGCCCAGGTCGTGCAGCTCGTCCATGTCCTGGTAGCGCTCGGTAATGGCGGCCGCAATCGGCAGCGAGCGCGCATTCGCCAGGGCGCAGAAGTCCCCACCGGGGCAGGTGATCATGTCGGTGAGCAATCGGATGTTGGCGGTGGCGAAGCCGCTTTGGCGTGCGGCCTGCCACAGTTGCGCCAACTGGTCGCAGCGCACCCAGGGCAGCAGCAGGTTCTGGTCGTGGGTGATGCGCAACTCGCCCGCGCTAAAAAGATCGGCCAGGTCCGCTGCAGCCAGCAACTGCGCCGCCGTGGCGTCGCCGGGTGCGTGCCCCAGACGCTTGAACGAGAGCGTGACTGCGCGCAGATTGGGGTCACGGTGCGGCGCCACGTTTTGCTGCAGCCAGCGGCCAAAGGCCACGTCATCCTGCGCTGCGGCGCGCAGCACATTGGCCACTTTGACGGCCGGCCTGGATGCGCCGGAGGTCAGTGTTGGCGGCACAAACGATGCGCTGACACGTGCCAGCTCGGCCTCAGTCACGGTGTGGGCTGCACCGTCCACATGCAGGATCTGCTGGTACTCGGCTTCCACCTCATCGGTGAAGCGCGCGCCCTCGGCCTTCACCAGGATCTTGATGCGTGCCTTGTAGGCGTTGTCGCGCCGACCCCAGCGGTTGTACACGCGCACCACGGCTTCCAGGTAGTTCAGGATCTGGTTCCAGGGCAGAAATTCACGCAGTGTGCTGGCGATCACCGGCGTGCGTCCCATGCCACCGCCCACCAGTACCTTGAAGCCCAAATCGCCTTTTTCGTTGTGCCGCAGTTGCAGACCCACGTCGTGCCAGGCGCTGGCGGTGCGGTCTTCCAGCGCGCCGGTCACGGCGATCTTGAACTTGCGCGGCAGAAAGGCGAACTCTGGGTGCAGTGTGCTCCACTGGCGCAGGATTTCGCAGAACGGGCGCGGGTCCGCGACCTCGTCGATGGCGATGCCTGCGAGTTCGTCGCTTGTGATGTTGCGTATGCAGTTCCCGCTGGTCTGGATGCCGTGCATGTGCACGCTCGCCAACAGGTCCATGACGTCGGCGCTTTTTTCCAGCGGAATCCAGTTGAACTGGAGGTTCTGTCGCGTCGTCAGATGGCCATAGCCACGGTCATAGTCGCAGGCAATTTGGGCCAGCACGCGCACCTGGGCCGAGGAGATCTCGCCGTAGGGAACGGCCACTCGCAACATCGGCGCATGGCGCTGGATGTACCAGCCGTTTTGCAGGCGCAGCGGGCGAAAGTCGTCGTCGCTCAGTTGCCCCGCCATATTGCGCTGCAGTTGATCGCGATATTGCGCGGCGCGCTGCTGAATGAACTGGATATCGAACTCGTTGTATTGGTACATAAAGTCAAAGGGAAATAAGTCTGACGCCGGCATAGGCCAGCAGCAGCGACAGCAGGGAACGGATCACGCGCTCGGGTGTGCGCAACATCAGGTGCGATCCCAGCCAGATACCGGGCAGGGATCCGGCCAGCAACAGCGCCAGCAGCGACCAGTCGACCGAGCCGATCCAGGCGTGACCGAAGCCCGCCACCAAGGTCAGCGGTACGGCATGTGCAATGTCGGCCGCCACGATGCGCGGCAGCGGCAGTGCGGGGTAGAGCAGCATCAGCACCAGTACGCCAATGGCACCTGCGCCAACCGAGGTCAGGGTCACCAGCGCCCCGATCACCGCGCCCAGCAACACCGGCAGGGCTCGGTGAGTGGGCTTGGCGGCGGCACGAAGGGCGGCAGCATCCGCATGGCGCGACGCAGATTTCCCGGCCACAACCTTGTACAGCGTGGCCACTGCCGTGAGCAGCAATGCGGCGCCCAAAGTCGTCGTCATCGCCTGCTGCACTACCGGGTTCGCCGGTCCTGCCAACTGCAACACGTACAGGGTCAGCAGCGAGGCCGGAATGCTGCCTGCGGCCATGGCGCCAACGATGCGCCAGTCAATCACTCTGGAGCGCGCCAGGGCGATGGAGCCGCCCATCTTGGTGAAGGCGGCGAACAGCAGGTCCGTGCCGATGGCCAGATGCGGCTTGAGGCCAAAGAAGAAGATCAGCAGCGGCGTCATGAGCGAGCCGCCCCCGACCCCGGTCAGGCCCACGACCAGACCGACCGCAAAGCCCGCAAAGATAAACGCCAATTCATGCATGGCCGGGACTGTATGAGCGCGGCGCACAATCACAAACTATTGTTTTATTGTTTGCTTATGTGTTTTGGCGTATGTAGCGTCTGGCCGGTTGCCAAAAGTATATTTGTTGGCAAGATACACAGCTTGTGCGCAGTGGTTACCATTGTCGCTGCCGATAATCCGGTATTGCACGCCCAGCCCCCGCAGCAACCGCAGCCCCCATGCCATGACCCAAGTCCTGTCCGCCATGCCTGAATCCATCCACCAGGGAGACGCCGATTCGTCCGAAAATAGCAGGGACGCGTTGAGATTGCGCCTGGTTGCTACGTGGTACTGGCGCCAGGACTCCCATTACCGTTTTGTGCAGGTGGACGAGATCTGCACTTGCACCGGGATCCCAGCCGCCGACCTGCTCGGCTATCCGCTGTGGGATACGCCCAACTGCATGTCGCACGACTTCTGGGAATCGCATCGCAAGGAATTGGTGACGCACCGGCCCTTTGCCGACCTGCAATATGAGGTGCCGGCGCCCTCTGACACCACCGAGACACTGTGGCTCCAAGTCAGTGGCGAGCCCATCACGGACGACCGGGGAATGGTGGTCGGCTACCACGGCTTTGGTCGGGACGTGACACCGCAAAAGCGCATGGAACTGGCACTGCGCGGACGCGAACTGCGTCTGCGGTCCATCTTCGAACAAAGTCCGCTGGCCATCATTGAGTGGGATACGCGCCTGCGCGTGCGCCGCTGGAACATCGCGGCCGAGCGAATTTTCGGCTGGTCGCGCGAAGAAATTTTGGGTCGGCACGCGCGCATGCTGTCCCATCCGTCGCGCCATCATCTCTACGGTGAAGTGGGCGGGCTGTCAAACCTTGCAGCGGTGCCGAGCAAGCACGTGACGCAGAACGTGCACAAGCTCGGTCACGAAGTGCCCTGCTCCTGGAGCACCTCCCTGTTGCACGATGATCATGGCAAGATCGTGGGCGCGATCTCGGTGGTGGAAAACCTGACCGAAAGAAAGTTGGCCGAATCCCTGATCGAGCATATGGGGCGGCATGACGCGCTTACGAACCTGCCCAACCGCAGCTTTTTGCTGGCCCAACTGGAGGCTGCACTGGCGGAATCGGTGGGTCCGGTACGTCGGCCGCTGGCGGTGCTGGTGGTGAACATGGATCGGTTCAAACAGGTCAACGAAGCCATGGGTCACGCCATCGGGGATCAGGTTTTGTACGAGGTGGCGCGTCGCTTGGGCGAGATGGTGCCGCGTTCCAGCATTGTGGCGCGCCTGGCAGGAGACGAATTTGCCGTGGTCCTGCGTCAGGATGCGAGTGCACGGGGCGCGCACGCCCTGGGCGAGAAACTGCGCTCTGGCCTGAGCGAGCTTTATCGCACCGATGGCCAGGAGATGAGCTGCAGCGCCAGTATCGGCGTGGCGCTGTATCCGGGCGACGGCAATGACGCCAAGGAGTTGTTGCACCATGCCGATGCCGCGCTGTCCCATGCCAAGGGGGCGGGGCGCAACCAGTTGCGCTTCTTCTCTGCCAGCCTGAAGCAGGCCGTTACCGCACGGCGTGAGGTCGAGCGCGACTTGGGCCAGGCATTGCGGCGGCGTGAACTCATGCTGCACTTTCAGCCTCAGGTCGATGCGGCGAGTGGTGCCATGATCGGAGCCGAGGCGCTGTTGCGCTGGAACCACCCCAGCAACGGGCCCATTGCTCCTGTCACCTTCATTCCGATTGCGGAGAGCGCCGATCTGATCGTCGAAATCGGCGCCTGGGTGCTGGACGAAGCCTGCCGCACGCTGCGCCAATGGCAGGATCGGGGTGTGCGCGGCGTGACCATGGCCGTCAATCTGTCTGCGCACCAGTTGCGAGACGCGTCTCTTGTGGCACTGGTTGCCAGTGCTTTGGAGCGCCACGGTTTGAAGGGCGAGGACCTGGAACTGGAATTGACCGAATCGGCGGCGATGGAGGATCCGACCTTCACCATCGAACTGCTGCACCGGCTGCGCGACCTGCGGGTCCTTCTGTCCATCGACGATTTCGGAACCGGTTATTCCTCATTGAGTTACCTGAAGCTGCTCCCCATCCACCGTCTCAAACTGGACCAATCCTTCGTCAGGGAAATCGAGACCGAGGATGACGCTGCGATCTGCACCGCCACCATTGCACTGGCGCACAAACTCAAGCTTGAAGTGGTGGCTGAAGGCGTGAGCACTGAAGTGCAGCGCCATTACCTCACCAGCAACGGCTGCGATGTGCTGCAGGGCTATCTGTTCAGCCAGCCAGTGAGTGCAGATGACGCGATGCAGTACGCGCTGCGCCACAACACAGGGATCAAGCCAGACTCAGTCCTTGCATAGCGCAGTTGCCCCGCCCCCGGGCGTCAGGTTTTTGCGATCCGGCATCAGCGCCTGGGCCAGTTTTCTTTCCACCGGCAGCGGCTCGCCATGCCACAGCGCCGCCAGCAATTCAGCGCACAGCATCGCCAGGCTCAACCCCCGTGCCCCCATGGCGCTGCTCAGCCACAGGCCTGGAAGATTCTTCCCATCGAGTGCACCGACCACCGGCAGCCGGTCGGGCGTGGTGCAGCGCACCGCCGTGAAGGCCTGCAACTGCGACCCTTCGAATGAAGTGGCAAGTGCACGCGCCGTCTCTGGCAAGAGGGCTCGAAGCTTGGCGTAATTTGACTGGTGGTCGCTGTCCCGGGCTTGGGTGTCAGTGCTGTCACGCTCGAAGCTGGAGCCCAGATACCAGGCCATGCCCTGATCCGTGGGCACCTGCGGGATGAAGTTTCCGCGACCGTTGACCGGCGACGCCGGAAAGGCATCGCCATCCCCAGCGCTGCGCCAGCTCCATGACAACTGGCCGCGCAAGGCCTGCAGCGGCAGCACTCGCGGCAACAATGTGTGACTGGCGTAACCGGCACACACGATCACCCGGGGTGCCTCAGCCAAGACCCGATCCTGCGCGTCCAGCAACTGCCAGCATTCGCCCTGCCGGCGTAAGCATTGCACGCCCATTCCACCCTGCCAGGTGATGCCCGGCTGCGCCAGCAATGCCCTGACCAGTTGCGCCGGTTTGATCCATCCGGCAAGCGGGTGCCAGAGGTCAGGCAGGCCGTGTTCCAGACGCCGCTCGCGCACCCCGCACTGGGCAAAGTCCTGGCCCTCGCGCAGCAGGCTGTGCACCTGTTGCCATGTCATGTCCACGCCGGCGCGCGACAGGCGCGACAACACCGCGTCGTCCGCGGATACATGGGGCACGACCAAGCCCGCGGGCAAACCCGAGGCGCCGGCTGCGGGCTCGCTGCCGGCGTCGAGCACGGTGACGCGCCAGCCGCGCCGCGCCAGGCTGGCCGCCACTGCGGCACCCGCCAGGCCCGACCCGACGACGATGCAGTGACTGATTTCGATCGGGAGGGGAGACACGGCAGTGGCGCGGACCTTGGGCTCCCATGCGGGGTTGAATTCGCCCTGCAGCCGGTCTCGCTTGGGCGCCAGACCGGGGACCATTTCCAGCACGAAGCCGGATTGCGTCAGACGGTCGCGGATGTCGCGTGCCACGGTCCAGGTTGCGATGCGAGTCCCTCTGTGGCAGCAGCGCGAAACCGCCTTGAGTGTGTGCTCGTCCCACATGGCCGGATTGAGCGCGGGCGAGAAACCGTCCAGGAAGATGGAGTCGGCAAAAAATGCCAGCTCGCGCAACATCGGTTTGACGTCGCCAATGCAGAGCGTCAGAAGCACTCGCCCACCTTCGAAGCTCATGCGGTGAAATCCTGGCCCAGGTTTGCGCCATTGAAGCGACAACTCCTGCGCCAACGCGACCAACTCGGGGTGATCCTGGGCGCTGCGCAGCAGATCGGCAACCTCGACCGGATGAGCCTCGATAGAAGCAAAGTGCAGCAGGGTCGGGCGCTGCGGGTCGTCCTGCCAAGCCTGCCAGGTGGCCAGAAAATTCAATCCCAGACCAAAACCGGTTTCAAGAACCCGCCATTGCGACTGATGCTGCCAGGCCTGCGGCAGGCCACAGCCCCGCATGAAGACCTGGCGCGCCTGTGCCAATCCACCGGCGCAACTGTGATAGATGTCGTTGAAGCCTGGGCTGTGCGGTGTGCCATCGCGCCACTCCACGATAGGCGCATGCGACATGGCCGGCGGCTCAGGGGCTGGGTGGCACGTAGCCCTGTACCGCGTCGGCGCCGGCGCCAAAAAAATGGTTTTCCATCTGCCGTGCCAGGTACTGACGGGCGCGGGCATCGGCCAGGTTCAGGCGGTTTTCGTTCACCAGCATGGTCTGCTGGCGCAACCATTGCGCCCACGCCTCCTTGCTGACGTTTTCCCAGAGGCGTTTGCCCAGTTCACCGGGGTAGGGCGGCAGATCCAGACCTTCGGCTTCGCGGCCGAGTTTGACGCAGTTGACGGTATGTGCCATGAGGAAACCTTATTTGAGAAAATGAGCGCGGACTTGCATGGCCGTGACTGTAGCAATTTTTTGGCATATTCCACGCAGGGATAAGCAAAGAAGAAAACAGTCGTTGGAACATTGCCGAACGGCTTGCACAATCCCTTCCTTTTGGAGTCCGACAATGAGAGCCGACAACGTCCTGCACACCATCGGCAACACGCCGCACATCCGCATCAACCGACTTTTCGGCAGCACGCACCAGGTGTGGGTCAAGTCCGAGCGCAGCAACCCCGGCGGCTCGATCAAGGACCGGATCGCCTTGGCCATGGTGGAGGCGGCGGAAAAAAGCGGCGAGCTCCAGCCTGGTGCGACCATCATCGAGCCCACCTCCGGCAACACCGGCGTCGGACTCGCCCTGGTGGCGGCGGTCAAGGGCTACAAACTCATTCTGGTGATGCCTGACAGCATGTCCATCGAGCGCCGCCGCCTGATGCTGGCTTACGGCGCCACGTTTGACCTGACCCCGCGCCAGATAGGTATGAAGGGGGCCATTGCGCGGGCTCAGGAGCTCGCGGCGGCCACTCCCGGGGCCTGGGTGCCACAGCAGTTCGAAAACCCTGCCAACATCGATATCCATGTCCGCACCACGGCACAGGAAATCCTGGCCGACTTCCCCGGTGGCATTGACGTCATCATCACCGGTGTGGGCACCGGCGGGCATTTGAGCGGCGTGGCACAGGTGCTCAAGGCGGCGTGGCCCCAGCTGAAGGTCTATGCTGTGGAGCCCACGGCCTCGCCAGTGATCTCTGGTGGCGCGCCCTCGCCACACCCGATTCAGGGTATCGGTGCGGGCTTCATCCCGAAGAACCTCAAGACCGAACTGCTCGATGGTGTGATCCAGGTCGACGCTGAACCGGCCCGGGAATATGCCCGTCGCAGTGCTCGCGAAGAAGGCCTGCTGGTGGGCATTTCTTCCGGCGCCACGCTGGCCGCGATCGCGCAAAAATTGCCCGAGATTGCCGCCGGTGCGACGGTGCTGGGCTTCAACTACGACACCGGCGAACGCTACCTGTCGGTGGAAGGCTTCCTGCCGAGCTGAAGGTACGGCGTCGGCGATTGTCCATCGTGAGCAGAGGCTGGGGGGTGCTGCGAAGCCACTCAAAGTCACGCCAAAGAGTGTGCGGGTATGGCAAGTCTCAGTGAATTCCCTGTTGCTGTCTTATCTGACTGTGGCGCCGGCATCACCAGCAGCCGTGCAGCCGTGCAGCCGTGCAGCAGTGCAGCAGTGGGCAGTGCCGAGTATCACGCTATCCAAGCTGCGGACCATGCACCGGTAGCCAGACTTCAATACGGGTGCCGCGGCCCGGCTCGCTGCTGACTTCGATGCGGCCACCATGCTGCTTCACAATGTCGTAAGCCACCGATAAACCCAGCCCGATGCCCTGTCCGACGGTTCGGGTGCTGAAGAACGGTTCGAAGATCCTCTTTTGCACTTCGGGCGGCATGCCGCGGCCTGAGTCCTGCACGCTTACCCATACCCAGTCGCCCTCGACTCCGCTGCTCAAGCTGATTTGGCCCTTTTCAGCGATGGACTGAACCGCATTCATCAACAGGTTCAAAAACACCTGATTGATCTGTGCCTGATGACAGCGCACGGGCGGCAGTTTGACGAAGTTCCTGATCACCTCGACCTTGTTCATGAGTTCGCTGCTGAGGACGTTGATGGTGGCTTCCAGTCCGGCCGTCAGATCCGATTCCTGCCAATCGATGCTGTCGATCCGGGAGAAATCACGCAGGTCTTGAATAATTTTTTTCACGCGCTCTAGACCGTCGCTTGACTCAGCCACCAGCGCCATAGCGTCGTCGCGCATGAAGTCAAAGTCGGCGTTGTCCCTGGCCAGTTGCAGCGCCGCCTGGTCTTGCTCGCCTTTGGCGCTGGTGCGTCGTTCGTAGACTTCGACCAGATCCAGCAGACTTTCGATGTAGCACTTGAGGGTGCCCAGGTTGGAGCTGACGAAACCGATGGGGTTGTTGATTTCATGGGCGATGCCGGCCGCCAACTGCCCCACGGCAGCCATTTTTTCCGATTGCAGCAATCGCACCTGGGATTGCGCCAACCGGTCATTGAGCTGCTTCAATTCGGTGTTCCCGGATTCGAGCTTCTGCACCGCTGTTTGCAGTTGCTGCTCGCTCACGCGCAAGGCGTCTTCGACGCGCATGCGTTCGCTCAAGTCATCCTGCAGCCGGCGCCGACCCAGGCCTAATCCAACAAATCCGATCGCCCAGATGGCGGCGTAGCCGCCAACATTGGCGAGGATCTGTGTGCGCATCGACTCCCGGTAGGGTGCCCAGGGAATGGAGGCACTGATTCCGCCCCGGATATCCCCCAGTTTGTAGCCCTGCTTCTCGTGACATTTCAGGCACGCCGCCTCTGTCCACAATGGACGCATGAAGCGAAAGTAGGTTTCCGGCCCGATCGGCTCGATGGAGGAGGCTTCCTTCGCGCCGCGCGCGAAATCCTGCAATGCCTGCGTCTCCCACGCATCTGCCGCGTTCTCCGCCCGGATCGGCGTCAGGCTCGTCAGGTGCCCCTTGGAGCCCGTGTCCTTGTTCCCCAGTTCATGCACCTGACGGGTCATGTAGGCCGGATTCACGAGCGTGAGCTTGATGCCCGAAGGCGTGCTGATATCGCGTTCGGGCAGGTCGACCAAGTCGGGGTTGGGTGGCGTCTGCGCCGTCACCGGCACATACACGCCGCCATGCATGGCGGCCCAGCTTCGATAGATCACGTCCTTGCGAAAGCTCTCGGCTGCCGAAGCGCGCGCGCCCTCCATGGTGGCGCTGTAGGTTTGCCAGGAACTCCAGCCGGCCAGGACGGCGATCACGGCACACCAGAAGAAGGCCAGACCCAGAAAGATCCGATGCAGCTGCGCCTGTGCTTCATCGTGATTTTTCGCACTCATGATGGGTCACCTGCTTGCGTATTCCTGGGCAGGATCACCTTGAAGGTCGTCCCACCGCCCACGGCACTCTGGACTTCGATTTGCCCATGGTGCTTTTTCACGATGCCATAGGCAATGGAGAGTCCCAGTCCGGTGCCCTGGCCCACCGATTTGGTGGTGAAAAACGGGTCAAAAATCCGGCGCAGGTTTTCCGGTTTGATGCCGTGACCCGTGTCCTGGATTTCCACCCACAGGTGGCTGTCATCGTGGCCGGTGCGGATGGTGATGCTGCCGCGTTCCTCGATGGCGTGGGCCGCATTGACAAGCAGGTTCATGAACACCTGATTGAGCTGAAACGGAAAACACTCGATTTCCGGAATGCCCCCGAACTCCTTGAGCACTTCGGCCTTGTACTTGATTTCGTTCCAGGCAACGCGCAATGTGCTTTCCAGACCCGCTTCCAGGTTCGCCCACTGTTTCTCTGCTTCATCGGCATGGGAAAACGTTTTCAAGTCCTGCACGATGCGGGTCACGCGCTTGAGTCCGTCGAGCGATTCGCTCAGCAGTTCAGTGACATCGCTGCGCAAGAATTCGATATCGATCTCCTGTTTGAGCAGTGCGATCTGCTGCCGGGTCGGCACAGGCAACTCGGCTTCGGCCTGTTCGTAGCTCGACAGCAGTCGCAGCAGGTCCTGCAGGTAGTGCTCCATCGAGCCGAGGTTTGAGTTCACGAATCCCACCGGGTTGTTGATCTCATGCGCCACACCGGCGGCGAGTTGTCCGATGGACGCCATGCGCTCCGACTGGATGAGTTGATTTTGTGCTTCCTCCAGTCGTTGGATCAGTCCGGCCTGCCGCTCCTTCTCCTGTTGCAGCGCCTCGTTCACGGAGTGCAGGTCGGAGGTTCTCTCCAGCACCCTGGCCTCGAGTAAATCGCGCGACTCGCGCAAGTCACGCTCGATCTGCATGCGCTGCGTGATGTCCTGGAAACCAAAGACGCGACCCGTGATCTGCTCACCCAGATACTTGGGACGCGAATTCATCTGGAACACGCTTTCGTTGTGCAGGTGCAGCACGTCCTGGGTTTCGTGCGTGTCCATGACCGCCTGCAGGCGTTCGCCCATCAGTTCGGCCTCTTCCACACGGGCCACGATGAAGTCGAAGATGCGTGTGTCTTGCTGCCAGTAGAGCATGTCGTCCGGAATGGACCACATCTTCCCGAACAGGCGATTCATGCTGTCGATCTTTCCGTTCACGTCAATCACCAGGATGCCGTTGCTGGTGGACTCCAGTGTGGCGCGCAGGGCTGACAGCGCATGCGCCAGCGCGTCTTCGGCGACGTGTTCGCTTTGCGTGGGGACCGCACGCACCAGCAGCAGCGGCACGCCCTCGTGCTCGATCACCTGGATTGATTTTCGAACGTTTAGCAGCTCTCCATTGCGCAGGCGGTACTGTTCCTCCTGCTCCTGCACGTCAAGATGTTGTCCAGCGCGCACATCCTCCCAGTAGAAGACGCTTGGCAGCGCGCTTTCGACCTCGGTGATTGCCAGCCCCACCAGTTGCGACAACTCGTAACCCAGGGTGTTGGCCGCGCTGGCGTTGGCGGCATCGATCTGCAGCGAAGCAGGATTCACCAGCATCAGCATCTCGGGACAATGGTCGAGCATCAACCGGGCCAAATCGGACTTCATTTGTCGGCCTCGCGTTGTGCCGTAGAGGCATCAAAATAATAGCTGATGCGCCTGCGCGGACTGAGGTAGTTGTACACGTCGCGCGGCACCTGGTTGGGCCGTATCGCCTTGGCGATGTTGAACTCGGTTTCGCGGTCCATGTCGAGCAGCATCGCCTCGTCCTTGGGAATGGCCGCGTCAAACACCATGATGGTGGGCTTCATCGGTTTGAGGGTGTTGACGGTGACCACCAGGCCGATGGCGCCATTGGACAATTGGACGATCGTTCCCGGTGGATAAACGCCCAGGCATCGGATCAGGGTCTGAAGTATGCGCGGGTCAAACTTGCCGCGCAGCCTGGCGAACATGAGCGACAGTGCCTCGTGCGGTGTCAACGCGTCGGCCAGCAGCAGCGGGTTGCACAGTTCATCGTAGTAGTTGGCGATGACCACGATGCGCGCCAGCGGCGTAATTGCTTCGCCCTTGAGCTTGCCGGGGAAGCCGCTGCCGTCAAACAACTCGTGATGCTCGCGAATGATGCTGATCGCGGCAGGTGCGAGGTTCAGGCGCTGCGCGATGTCCACGCCGAACTGGCAGTGGAGCTCATAGAAATTGCGCTCGGCCTGGGTCAGTGGCTCGGTCTTCAGGAGGATCTTGTCGGGAATATCCTTGCGTCCAATGTCGTGCAGCAGCGCGCCGATCCCCAGCATGCCCGCGAGTTCGATGGGCAGTTGCAGGTCGCGCGCCATCATGATGGACAGCACGGTGACGTTGAGCGAATGAAAGTACTGGTCTTCACCGCCGAGCTTGTCACCCATCACCTGGATCGCCAGTTCGGGCGCATTCAGAATGGAGTCTGCAACCTGTTTGATCAGTTGGGTCGCCTGTTGCACGGTTTCCTGCGGTCTTCGGTACAGGTCCTTTTCGATGTCGCGAATCACCTTGACCGAGTTGACAAAGGCGTTCTCGACCCGTTGAGCGTCTACCCGGCGTGCCTTCATCTGCTCGATCAGGGCGCGCTTGGCTTGCATCATCGGCGAAACTCCGGATTCGCTGGTGCGCAAGGGTTCGGGAACGGGGTGAGGGACGGGTCCTGAGTTCGTCGGCGGTCTCGCCGAGACCTCGCCCAACTGGGTATTGATTCGAACGGTTTGCAGTCCCAGGTCGCGAAGGGTACTGATCTGTGCCTGACTCTTGAGCTTGAAGTGACTGAAGGCAAAGGGATGCTCAAACCACTTCAGGTCGAGCTCGACGTAGTGTCCGATCCGCAACTGGTCGATCGAAATTTCCTGAATATCGCCGTGATTCAAACCGATTCCTTGGGGATTGGAAACTGCCAAAAGCGCCACGTCCTAAGCATCGCATCCTAGCGCATTGTGGCGTCTTTTCAGTCAATGCTCACTGACTTAGAATCCGTCTGTGAATGTGGCAGCACCCTTGAATTCGATGCAGCTCCGCCCGTGGGCTCGGGGAATTCGGCGTTGCCGATTTTGACGCGTGGAGTGCGTCCTTTCAGAACGCCGCTCTCGCTGCGGTCTGGCTACCGAGGGGCTTGCGGGTGAATTCAGCACGGCGAATGGCCGATGGCGGTGTCGCTCTGAACCCAGAGCGGGGCAAGCCGCCGGCGACTGAACACAGTCGCGCGCTACGGACGGGTTCGCGCCGAAACCCAGCATGAACTGGAACCCGATACTGTGGCGCTCCCTCAAGACCCGGGTGACCCTGTTCACACTGGCCATCTTCCTTGCCGGAACCGGGTCCCTGGCTTTGCTGGCCAGCCTGCAATTGCGCCAGGACATGCGCCAGCTCCTGGGCGACCAGCAGTTTGCCACGGTCTCGCAGGTGGCGACCGAAATCGATCGCGACCTGCAGGAGCGCGTGAGTGCGCTCCAGAGCGTGGCGCGAGCCATCACCCCGGAAGTTCTAGGCGATGCCGCATCGATGCAACGCTTCCTGCAAGATCGACTCCTGCTGCATCCGCAGTTCAGCGGTGGCACCTTCGTCACCCGCGCGGACGGTACTGCCATCGCGTCGGTGCCGCTGTCGGCTGGTCGCGTGGGTACCAATTACCTGGAAAGTGATCACGTCGCGTCGGCGTTGCGCCAGGGAAAAACCGCCGTCAGTGCGCTCGTTGATGGCAAACAGCGGCAGCCGCCAGTGATCGCCATGGCGACACCCATTCTGGATGCGCGGGGCCACGTGGCGGGTGCTTTGGTCGGACTTTCCGACCCGAGTCAATCGAATTTTCTGAGCCGCATCGAAGAGAACCGCTATGGTAAGACCGGTTCCTACTTTTTAGTGGATGCGAAACCGCGCCTGATCATCACGTCGTCCAACCGGGAGGGCGTGCTGGCGCCTCTGGCTGACGTGGGGGTGGTTCCCGCGCTGGACCGCTTTGTGCAGGGCTACGAGGGCTGGGCGACCTACAGGAATCAGTTGGGCGTGGAGCAATTGGGCGCGGGCAAGCGTCTGACGGCTGCCAACTGGGGGGTTTTTGCTTCCATTCCAACTCAGGAGGCCTTCGCACCGATCGAGTCCATGCAGCAGCGCATGTGGCTTGCCATGCTGTGGCTGAGCTTGCTGGCGGGAGGCTTGACCTGGTGGATGTTGCGACGTGAACTGGCGCCCATGCTTGCCGCTGCCAAAACGTTGGCGCTCTGGTCCGACACGCAGCAGAAGACGCGGGTGCTGCCCATCGCACGAGCGGACGAAGTGGGGCAATTGATCGGAAGTTTCAACGGGCTGCTGCAGACCCAGAGGCTGCAGGAAGCGGCTTTGCACGAAAGCGAATTTCGCTGGAAATTTGCGATCGAAGGCACGGGCGACGCGCTCTGGGACTGGAATCCTGTCGAAGACAGGTTGCACTTTTCCCCGCGCTGGAACCAGATGCTGGGCTACCCGCAACCTGACGCGGGTCATGGCCTGCAGGATTGGGAGGCGCGGGTCCATCCCGATGACCAAGCTGCCGTGCAGGAGACGCTGCGCCGCTTCCTGGACGGGGAAACGCCGCGCTACAGCAGCGAATACCGACTGCGCCATCAGGACGGCAGCTACCTCTGGGCGCTGGACCGCGGCGCTGTCGTGGAACGCACCCACGAGGGTCGACCCTTGCGCGTTATCGGAACGATCAGGGATATCACCGAGCGCAAACAGAGCGAAACCCGTCTGCGTTTGTCGAACCAGCGCGCCGAGGTGCTGCTGGCGCTGCCGGTAGTGGCCGAGAGCATGGATGAGCGCGCCTTCATGCAACACGGGCTGAACCAGGCCGAGCGACTCACCCACAGCCAGATCGGCTTCATCCATATCGTGCACGACGACCAGGACAAGATAGAGCTGGTGACCTGGTCGGCGAGTACGCTCGAACACTACTGTCAGGCCAGCTATGACATCCACTACCCGGTCAGTCAGGCCGGAATCTGGGCCGATGCCCTGCGCCGGCGCGCGCCGGTCGTGGTCAATGACTATGACGGCGCCCCGGGCAAGAACGGATTGCCATCGGGACATGCGCGACTGGAGCGCCTCATCAGCGTGCCCGTGATTGAGGCCGGCCTGGTGCGCCTGATGGCAGGCGTGGGAAACAAGACCGAGCCCTATACCGAGATGGATGTCGAGACCATGCAGCTGATTGCCAACACGGTTTGGCAGATCGTGCGCCAGCGCCGTACCGAGAGCGAGCTGCGTGCCAGCGAGGCGCGCCACCGTTTGCTGGCGGACAATGCGACCGACGTGATCTGGACCATGACATTGGAGGGGCGTTATACCTACGTCAGCCCCTCGGTGGAAAGGCTGTGCGGCTATACCGGCGCCGAGATGCTCAGCGAGTCGATGGAAAACCTTGTCGCAGCCGGTTCCCGGCCGCTCGCGCAACGGGGCCTGAGTCAGTTTTTGGCGGACCTCGCGGCAGGGGTTGCACAACCGGAGTTTCGGGCCGATCTGGAAGTGCGCTGCAAGGACGGCAGCACGGTCTGGACCGAGGTGGCTGCGGGTGCCATGCGCGATGCCAAAGGCGACGTGATTGGCATCCAGGGTGTCAGCCGTGACATCACTGAGCGCCGGACACAGCAGGCGCAGCTGAAGATTGCGGCCCAGGTGTTTGCACAGGGGCGTGAAGGCGTCACCGTGACGGACGCGAATCGCGGCATCGTGCTGGTGAACCAGGCCTTCACCGAAATCACCGGCTACAGCCAGTCCGAGGTGCTGGGTCGCAATCCCCGCATCCTGTCCTCGGGGCGGCAAAACGCGGACTTCTACCGCAGCATGTGGGAGACGATCAAGCACGAAGGACACTGGTCCAGTGAAATCTGGAACCGGCGCAAAGATGGCACGGAGTATCCCGAGTGGCTTTCCGTATCGGCGCTGCATGACGAGCAGGGACAAACCACCCACTACGTCGGCAGCTTCAGCGACCTGAGCGCCGCCAAGTTGGCGGAAAACCGGATTCAGTGGCTGTCACATTTTGACGTTCTGACCGGACTGCCGAATCAAACGCTGCTCAGGGACCGCGCCGGGCATACGCTCACCATGGCGCAACGCGGCGGCGAGTCGCTGACCTTGCTGCTGGTGGGGCTTGATCACTTCAGCGATTTCAACGACACGCTGGGCCACGCCACCAGCGATGCCCTGCTGGTGGAATTGGCCCAGCGCATAAGTGCCAGCGTGCGCGAGCAGGACACTGTCGCGCGTCTGAGCGGCAAGGAATTTGCGCTGGTGCTGCCCAACACCGGTGCCAGTGGCGGTGCCCACCTGGCCGCCGAGCTCCAAGGCAAACTGACGTTGCCCTGTCATCTGGATGGGCAGGAGTTGAATCAAACGGTCTCGATCGGTGTGGCCTGTTATCCCGAGGATGGCGGCGACTTTGACGCGCTGCTGAAATCAGCATTGATTGCGATGCATCGTGCCCAGGCCGATGGCGGCGGCAGTTGCCAGTTCTACAGCGCCGAAATGTCCGAACAACTGCAACGCCACGACCAAATGCTCAAGGCGTTGCGCCGGGCCATCGCACTGGATCAGTTTGAGCTGCTGTATCAGCCGCTGGCAGACCTGCAAACAGGACAGATCAGCGGCATGGAGGCACTGTTGCGCTGGCACCATCCCGAGCTGGGTAGCGTGTCCCCAGTGCAGTTTATTCCCCTGGCCGAAAAGTCGGGACTGATCACGGACATCGGCGACTGGGTTTTGCGCCGCGCTTGCCGAGACCTGCGCAACTGGCTGGACCGAGGGCTTGCGATTCCCTACGTTGCGATCAACGTGTCGCCGCATCAGTTTCGCGACAACGATCTTCTGGCTCAGGTCAAAGGCGCGTTGAAGGAGTCGCTGATCGACCCGACGCTGATCTTTCTGGAGTTGACAGAGAGCGCGCTGATGGACGACGTGGAGCGAAGCACGGCCACGATCAGGGAGCTCAGGCAACTCGGCGTGAAGCTTTCGCTGGACGATTTCGGCACCGGCTATTCGTCGCTGAGCTACCTAAAGTGTTTCCCCTTCGACAAGGTGAAGATCGACCAGTCGTTTGTGCGGGGCGTCACCCAGGAAGCGAACGACCTGTTACTGGTGGAGGTGATTGTCTCGATGGCGCACGGCCTGGGTATGCGGGTCGTGGCCGAGGGCGTGGAGACGCGGGCCCAGTGCGAAATCATGAGTGCCAAAGTGTGCGACGAAATTCAGGGCTTCTACTTCTCGCAGCCGGTCGATGCCCAGGCCATCGAAGCCTTGTTCGCCCAAGGGCACGCGCTGGCGCCGCAGCTGCTGCGCCTGCACAAGCCGCCGGCCACGCTGCTGCTGGTGGACGACGAGCCCAACATCGTGTCCGCGCTCAAGCGCCTGTTGCGGCGCGACGGCTACACCATTCTCACCGCCAACTGTGGCGCGCAGGGCCTGGAATTGCTCGCCAATAATCGGGTGGACGTGATCATCTCCGACCAGCGTATGCCGGGCATGACCGGAGTGGATTTCCTGCGGCAGGCCAAGGTCAACTTCCCGAACACGATCCGCATCGTGCTGTCCGGCTACACCGAATTGCAGTCCGTCACGGACGCCATCAACGAGGGTGCGGTGTACCGGTTTTTAACCAAACCCTGGGACGACGAGCAGTTGCGCGGGCACGTTCGCGAAGCCTTTGAATACCAGGGGCTGGCGGAAGAAAACCGGCTGCTGGACCTCAAGATTCGCAGTAGCAACCTGGAATTGACTGCGGCGAACCGGGAAATGGCTGAAGTGCTCCAGCGGCTGCGAGAACAGGGCGACCGCGAGCGCAACAGTGTGGAGATTGCGCGTGAGGCGTTGCAGCACATTCCGCTGCCCGTCATCGGCGTTGACGATGCAGGCCTGGTGGCCTTTGCCAACGTTGCGGCATTCGAGCTTTTTGTTGATGCGGGACCGTTCTTCGGCATGGAACTGAGTTACGCCTTGCCCGAGGTGCAGGCTGCCATGGCCGGCGCCGTCGAAGGTGTGCCGTGTGCGCTGGAATTGCGTGGCAGCCGCTATCAGATGCGGTGGGATCGCATGGGTCGGGACTCAGAGGCGCGTGGTGTGGTTGTAACTTTTTCCAAGATCGGTGCCGGTTTATGAGTCCAGTCGAATCCGCCACTGCCACGATCCTGTGCGTGGACGACGAGGCGAATATCCTGTCGGCGCTCAGGCGGCTGTTGCGGCCCTCGGGCTGGCGCATCCTGACGGCGGAAAGCGGTGCCGCAGGACTGGAAATTCTGGCCAAGGAGCCGGTGGATCTGGTGATCTCGGACATGCGCATGCCGGAGATGGACGGGGCGCGATTTCTGGAGCAGGTGCGCGAGCGCTGGCCACAAAGCATGCGGTTGTTGCTGACGGGTTATGCCGACATGACCTCCACCGTCAATGCCATTAACCGCGGCCAGATCTACCGCTACATTTCCAAACCGTGGAACGACAGCGAGCTGCCGCTGATCATCAAGGAGGCGCTGGAGCACGCGCGATTGCTGGCCGAAAACGAGCGCCTGCAGGCCCTCACGCGGCAACAGAACGAGCAGTTGCGCGAGCTCAACGAAGGTCTGGAGCGCAGGGTGACCGAGCGCACGGCGGAATTGAATCAGGTAAACAGTTTTCTCAATCTGGCGAACCAGCAGTTGAAGCAGAAATTTCTGGTGTCGATCAAGATGTTCACCGGCTTGATTGAATTGCGCGGTGGCGTGATTGCCGGTCACTCGCACCGCGTGAGCGAGATGGCGCGTCGGCTGGCGCAGGAGTCCGGTCTGGATGAACGCGCGTGTCACGATGTCTTTCTGGCCGGTCTGCTGCACGACATCGGCAAGCTGGGACTGTCGGATGGCCTGCTGACGCGGCCGGTCTCCGCCATGAACGGCACGCAGATGGCTGAATATAGCCGCCACGTCACCGACGGTGAAGCCGCCCTGATGCCGCTGGAAGAACTGCGCGAAGCGGCGCGACTGATCCGCTCGCATCACGAGCATTTCAACGGCCGCGGCTTTCCGGACAGTTTGTGTGGCGAGGAAATCCCGCTTGGCAGCCGCATCCTGGCGGTGGTGAACGACTACGACGGTTTTCAAATCGGCACGCTGGCCGAGAAGCGACTGACACCCGAACAGTCGCTGGCGATGTTGCGCCAACTCGCGGGCAAGCGCTACGAACCCAGACTGGTGGAAACATTTGCGCAGTTGATCGAGCAGGGGCGTTTAGGGCAGGCGGGGGAAACGCGTGTGGCAGCGGATCAGCTCCAACCCGGCATGGTGCTGGCGCGGGACTTTTTGGCCGACAATGGAACGCTGTTGCTGGCCGCTGATATGCTGTTGACGCCATCGATGGTGGGGCTCATCAGGACCGTGGCGGCGCGGCGGAGCGAGCCGCTGTTGTTGCAGGTGCGGGTCGACAAAAAGGAGTAAGCCATGAGCAGGATATTGATCGTTGACGATGAAGAATCGATATTGAAGGCGCTCAAGCGGGTGCTGACGCTGACGCCGTGCTTTGCCGCTGGCAAGCAGTTCAAGCTCACAGTCGACACCTTCAACTCGGCGCTGGCGGCGCTGGAAAAGGCGCGCCACACGGCCTACGATCTGGTGCTTTCGGATTACCGTATGCCGGGGATGGACGGCGTGCAATTGCTCAAGCAAGTGCGTGAAATCCAGCCTGATGCGGTGCGCATGATTCTGTCAGGCTACGCCGACCTGAACGGCCTGATCGCGGCCATCAACGATGCCGGTATCAGCCGCTTCATATCCAAACCCTGGAACGATTACGAACTTGTCAGCGCCTTGGGTCAGGCGCTGGCACTGCGCGACCTCACGCTGGAAAACCAGAGGCTGGCAGACCAGACGCGGCTGGCCAACGGAACCATCTCGGCGCAGGAACTGGAGTTCAAGCGGCTGGAGGCTGAGGAGCCCGGTATTACCCACGTTGTCTGGGACACCGACGGCTCGGTGCTGATGGATGCATCCACCCTCGGCTATACCGGGAAGTTCTGAGTTTTTTGTTTCCAGTCGCGCCGTTAAGTCGGGGAACAACATGCAACTGATGGCCTGGAGCGATCAATTTGTCACCGGTCTGGAGACGGTGGACACGCAGCACCATGCACTCGTGAATCTGGTGAACGCTGCCGCGCCGCACCTGGCGCAGGTGGGCGATGGCGCCGTGCGCGCAGCGGGCCCTTTTTTGGACAAGCTGTTCCAATACGCGACGACACATTTTCGCGACGAGGAGCAGCTGATGCGCGAGGCGCAACTTGCGCCGGAGTACGTGGACCAGCACCAGCGCACCCATGTTGCCTTCGTCGACGAGGTGAAATTGATGCAGCGTCAGGCCGAGCTCGAAGGCACTGTCAGCGGCAGCGAACTGCTGCGCTTTCTAGCCAACTGGCTGACGTTTCACATCCTGTTCGAAGACAAGAAGATGGCGGCTCAAATGCGCGCGATCCGCTCTGGCGTCAGCCCGGCGCAGGCGCTGGCGGATGTTGCGCGCAACGAGGGCGCGCCACAGGCGGTCCATACCGCGGCACTGATCGACCTGTTCACGCTGTTGACCGAGCGCAACCGCAAGCTGGTTCAGGCCAATGAAAGCGTGAGGGCAGCGCAGGAAGAACTGGCAGCGGCGAACCGCATGCTGGAGACACGAGTGCAGCAGCGCACGGCGGAACTGGCCGCGACCAATGTTGCGCTGGAACAGGAGCGCCAGGCGCTGGTGGTTTCCATGTCGCGCCTGGAGCAGACCCAAGGTCAGTTGCTGCAGTCGGAAAAGATGGCCGCAGTCGGGCAGTTGGCTGCGGGCGTGGCACACGAGATCAATAACCCGATCGGCTTCGTCAGCTCCAACCTGAGTTCGCTCTCGAGCTACCTGCAAAAGCTGTTTGATCTGATCCAGGTCTACGAGCAGCAAATCGCTGCGCCGTCGGAGGCCATTCAGGCAGCGAGGACCCAGGCCGATATTGACTTCTTGCGGGAGGACATCCCGAGCCTGCTGCAGGAGTCCAGCGACGGGCTGTCCCGCGTGCAGCGCATCGTGAGCGGGCTGCGCGACTTCTCCCACGTGGACGACGGGCAGTGGCGCGGGGCCGATCTGAATGAAACCCTGGAGGCGGCGCTCAACATGGTCTGGAACGAGATCAAGTACAAGGCCGAGGTGGTCAAGGAATTGTCGCCATTGCCCGAGGTTGAGTGCATCGCCGCGCAGCTCAACCAGGTGTTCGTCAACCTGCTGCTGAACGCAGCCCAGGCAATCGAGGTCAAGGGCGTGATCACGCTGCGCAGCCGGGAGCAGGGCGAGAGCGTGCTGATCGAGATTTCCGACACCGGCGTTGGCATGTCGGCTGAGGTGCAGAAGCGGATATTCGAGCCCTTCTACACCACCAAGGCCGTGGGCAAAGGTACGGGTCTGGGGTTGTCGATCTGCTGGGAAATCATGCAGCGCCATCAGGCCCGGATCGAGGTGAAGAGCGCACCGGGAGAGGGCACCACATTCACACTTTTGCTGCCACGCGTGCACCCCTAATTCCCGCTGGACGTGAACGTTGGCGGGTGAACGCGATCAGCCGCGATCTGTAGCACCTGCTTGCAAGTCACTGAAGGCGCTATCCAGGGTCAGCAGATCTGGAAATGGGGCGAGTTGATTGTGCGCAATGAGGAGACGTCGGGTGCCGAGCCAGCATGTCGGGCGACCCCAGGTCGGCTCACGCTGTGCGCCTGCCTCCCAACTACCTCTGTCTCAAGGCCTGGCGTTGCTGCGCCGATGTTGCAAAAACCACTGGTACAGCGCTGGGTTGGCGTAGGTCTGGGTCCAGGCGTCGTGGTCAACGCCCGGATACACGGTGAATTTCACGTCGCCGCCGCAGGCCCTGACAGCGTCCACCATGTCCTGGTCGTCCTTTAGAGGAACCACCGAGTCGCTGCCGCCGTGGAAAGCCCATACCGGCACGCTTTTCAGGCGGCAGGCATTGTCGGATTCACCTGCACCGCAGATCGGTGCGATTGCAGCAAAACGTTCCGGATGGTCAATGGCGATGTTCCAGATGCCATAGCCGCCCAGGCTCAGACCGGTGAGGTAGATGCGGTCGGCATCCACCGGCAGGCGCGCTGGCAGTTCGTCCAGCAAGGCATTGATGGTGTCGCTGTCCCAACTGGTGGCGTGGCCAACGCCACGCAGATGGGGGAGAGTCTGGCCGTCATGACATCTCTAGGTTTGCAATTATGGCGGGCCAGCAGATTTCGATCCGGCCGCCGCCATCGTCGGCATTGCAGATCGTCAAAGTGCCGTTGAATTGTTCCACGACCTCGCGCGATATGGCCAGACCCAGGCCCAGTCCCGCCGTCTTGGTGGTAAAAAAGGGCGTTCCGGCCTGCGCCAGCGCCGCCGGCGAAAATCCGGGACCGGTGTCACGGACCTTCACCACGGCGCGATTCTCCTCCAGGCCAAGGCTGATTTGAAG
>CAILAY010000078.1 GCA_903832285.1 uncultured beta proteobacterium
GGCCCGTGGTGAAGTCGTGACAGGACTGTTGTATCTGGATCCACTCGCGACCGATCTGCACACTTCACTCAACACCAGCGACAAGCCGCTCAACACGTTGCGCGAGGGTCAGCTTTGTCCGGGCGCCAAGGCGCTGGACAGGATCAACGACGCGCTGCGCTGACCGCAGGCGGGCAGATAGGGAATCCGAATCTACATCGTTATTTGAAAGGGGCTGCATCATGCCTGAACGTACCGTTTTTCAATCCATGTCCCAACGACACGTCATCAGCCTGGGCCCGCAGGCCAACATCTGGGAGGCGGCCTGCATGATGACCAAGGCCAATTGCGGCAGCGTGCTGATCGTGGATACGGCGGCCACGCTGCTGGGCATCCTGACCGAGCGCGATCTGATGACCCGCGTGCTGGCCAAGGCACTTGATCCGCAGAAAACGCACGTGTCCGACGTGATGACGCGCAATCCCTTTTGCGTCGCGCCCGAGATACTGGTTTCGGATGCCGTGCTGATCATGATCGAGCGCGGTTTCAGGCATCTGCCCATCGTCGGCGCAGGGGCGAAGATTCTGGGTGTGTTTTCGGTGCGGGATGCGTTACCGCGCGAGATCGGAGCCGCCGTCAGTCTGGCGGAGTTTCATGAGCAGGTGAACGACGCGCTGGGGTAGTCGGGCCGACGTCAGGCACTCTCGTCGCTCGGGCACGCGCCAGAGCCGCTTCGATGATGGCGCGCTTCTTGTCCAGCACCAGCGGATCGGTATGCAAGGAATGACCTGGCAGGTCTGCCAGCTTTTCGATGGCTTTCTTTTCCAGACGCGCCGCGTTCTCCGACTCCTGTCTGCTGGCTTTGCGCTTGTGAAAGGCGTAACGCTCTCGCGCCATGGCGGCCTGCGTTGGCGACCAGGCATCCCAACCGGTGCGCTCGCCCGATACGTTTTCCAGCAGGATGCAGTCCACGGGACACACCGGCAGGCATAGCTCACAGCCGGTGCAATACGGCTCTATCACGGTGTGCATGCGTTTGATTCCGCCGAGGATGGCGTCGGTGGGGCAGACCTTGATGCAAAGGGTGCAGCCAATGCACCAGCCCTCGTCGACGAATGCGACCCTCCGCGGCCCTTCCTCGCCGTTGTCAGGATTCAGGGGCTGCACTGCCTGGCCTGTCAGCGCCGCGAGTCGCGCGATGCCCTCGGCGCCGCCCGGTGGACATTGATTGACTTTGGCCTCGTTCTGCGAGACGGCCAAGGCATAGGCATCGCAGTCCGGATAGCCGCACCGCGTGCACTGCGTCTGGGGTAGCGCCGCCAGCAGGCGGTCAAGAAGCGATTCGAGTGGCTCGTGCATGCGACTGCGCTCGTACGCCCCGGTCCGCTCAGACCCGACTGCGCTTGCCTTTGCTGACGGTCGCCGATGGGGACGGAACTTCGGCAGTCGTGACAGAAGAATTCTTGGCAGAAACGGACGTCGGCGTGGACTTCGGGTGGTGTTGCAAGATGAACGACTTGACCTCCGGATAGACCAGATCGCGCCAGCGTCGCCCACTGAAAATCCCGTAGTGACCCGCGCCCTTGACCTCATAGTGGCGCTGTTCCGAGTCCACCACGCCGCTGCAAATGGCGTGCACCGCTTCGGTCTGGCCCGACCCCGAAATGTCGTCAAGTTCACCTTCGATGGAAAACAGCGCGGTGTGGGTAATGTCTTGCGGCCGCACGCGCTCCAGCGTGCCGTCAACTCCCTTTACGTCCCAGGTGCCATTGACCAGACAAAAGTCCTGAAACACCACGCGAATGGTCTCCAGGTAGTAGTCGGCGTCCATGTCCAGCACCGCGTTGTACTCGTCGTAAAACTTGCGGTGGGCTTCGGCGCTGGCGTCGTCACCCTTGAGCAGGTCCTGGAAATAGTCATAGTGACTCTTGGCATGGTGGCTTGGGTTCATCGCCACAAAGCCGGTGTGCTGCAGGAAGCCCGGATAGACGCGACGACCGGCGCCTGGGAAATTCTGCGGCACCCGATAGATCACGTTGTTTTCAAACCAGTTCGAACTCTTGTTCATGGCCAGATTGTTCACGGCTGTGGGCGACTTGCGGGCATCAATCGGGCCTCCCATCATGGTCATGGTCAGCGGCGCGGTTTCTCCGCGACTCGCCATCAATGCGACGGCGGCCAATACCGGCACCGTGGGCTGGCACACGCTCATCACGTGGCAATTGCCATAAATTCCCTGCAGATGGCGAATAAACTCCTGCACGTAGTTCACGTAGTCGTCCAGATGAAACGCACCTTCAGACTGGGGCACCAAACGCGCGTTCTTCCAGTCGGTGATGTAGACCTTGTGGTCTTTGAGCATGGTCTTGACGGTGTCCCGTAGCAGCGTGGCGTAATGCCCCGACAGCGGCGCCACGATCAGCACGGCAGGCTGGTTTTTGAGCGTGGTCAGGGTGGTGGTGTCGTCTGTGAAACGCTTGAATCGGCGCAGTTCGCAAAACGGCTTGTCGATTTCGATGCGTTCGTGAATCGCTACAGATACCCCTTCCACGTCGACCGTGCGCAGCCCGAACTCAGGCTTGAGGTAGTCCTTGCCCAAGCGGTACACCAAGTCGTACCCGGCCGAGACGCGCTGGGCAAAGGGGTTCTGCCCCAAGGGCGAAAGCGGGTTGCTGTAGACCTTGGAAGCCGCTTGGGCGAAATCGGCAAACGGCTCCATCAATGAGCGCTGCGATTCGTAGAGTTGGTAAAGCATGGAGCCCCCGTAAAGCAAGAAATGTTGCAGTGCAATATAGCAGGCATTGCACTGCTATTACTGGGGAATTTCCCTAAATTCTCAACCCAGACCGGCTCATTCTGTCAGTTAACGGAAAGGATCCCATTGGGGTTCGCCCCAACCCCTGGAAAACCTCAGACCACCTTGGCAATCGACGCGCAAACATAGTCGATGTTCTGGCGGTTGAGCGCTGCCACACACATGCGGCCGGTATCCGTGCCATAAACGCCGAACTCGTTGCGCAGGCGCACCATCTGATCCTTGGTGAGCCCCGAGTAGCTGAACATGCCGATTTGCTCGGTGATGAAGTTCATGTCCTTTTTCACGCCAGCGGTCTTCAGCTTTTCCACCAGCAACGAGCGCATCTGCTTGATCCGCTGACGCATGGCGGCCAGTTCCGTCTCCCACAGCGCACGGAGTTCGGGATTGCCAAGTACGGCTGCGACCACGGCGCCGCCATGCGTGGGCGGGTTGCTGTAGTTGGTGCGGATCATGATCTTGAGCTGGCTTAAAACCCGATCTGCTTCATCCTTGGTCTGGCACAACACGCTCAATGCACCCACGCGCTCGCCGTACAGGCTGAAGCTCTTGCTGAACGAAGTGGACACAAGGAAGTTCAGCCCTGCCGCAACAAACTTATGAACGGCGGCACCGTCTTGCGCGAGGCCGTGGGCAAAGCCCTGGTAAGCCATGTCCAGGAACGCAGTCAGGTTTCTTTCCTTGACCACAGCCACCACTTCATCCCATTGCACGGACGCGATGTCGTAGCCTGTGGGATTGTGGCAGCAGGCGTGCAGCACGACGATGGTGCCAGGGGCGGCGCTTTTCAGTGCCGCAATCATGCCGACAAAGTTGATGCCGTGATTGGCCCCATCGTAGTAGGGATAGCTTTCCACAGTAAAGCCGGCTTCGGTAAAAAGTGCGCGGTGGTTTTCCCAACTCGGGTCGCTGATCAGCACCTTTGCGCCGGGGTTGAGCCGCTTCAGAAAATCGGCGCCAACCTTCAGGCCGCCGGTGCCACCAATAGCCTGCACGGTGGCGACACGGCCGGATTTGACGGTTTCGCTATCGGCACCGAACACCAAAGCCTTGACGCCTGCGTCGTAGGCCGCGATGCCGTCGATGGGCAAGTAGCCGCGAGGCTTGGGGGAGTCCATCATGGCCTTTTCCGCAGCCTGTACGCATTGCAGCAGCGGCAGTTTGCCGTTTTCATCGAAATAGACGCCCACGCCCAGGTTTACCTTGTTCGGGTTGGCGTCAGCGTTGAATTGTTCGTTCAACCCCAGGATCGGGTCGCGTGGGGCCATTTCGACAGCGGAAAAGAGAGACATGTGAGAGTCCTGTGATGGGAAGTCTTGGGAAAGAAACGTCGGGGAAGCGAAAAGCTGCATGGCTGCAGCAGCAGCTGACATTTTACTGTCGGTAGCCTGTGCCTTGCCTTGCAAAACGGGGCTGCACCGCGAAGGACCTCGGGCGACCGGGCGCGCCGCGTGCCGCATATGTTTTGCGCACAACGCACAGGTGCAACTCGACCTGCCGTGAAGTGAGGGAGGGTAAGCGGCGGACTGCAGGTTAGCGCAGCGCCATTCAAGCGAAAACGACGACACTCACGGTGCGGCAGCAGAATGGCGGATAACATGGCCGCGTTTGTCCCATGCGTGTTGTCCGTTGAATCGTCTTGTCATGCCCGTACCAGCCCCCAGAACCACACCTGTTTCGCCGCTCTCGACGACGCATGTCGCGCCACCCGACAGTGGCACTTTCGTGCGTTTCCCCGCCTCGCCGTTCGAACTCTACATGCCATATCCGCCGGCGGGCGATCAACCCGAGGCGATCGAACAGCTGGTGGAAGGCTTTAACGACGGCGAGGTGTTCCAGACCCTGCTGGGCGTGACGGGCTCGGGCAAGACCTTCACCATGGCGAACGTGATCGCACGCATGGGGCGCCCTGCGATCGTGTTTGCGCCGAACAAGACGCTGGCGGCGCAGTTGTACAGCGAGTTTCGCGAGTTCTTTCCGAACAACGCGGTCGAGTATTTCGTGAGCTATTACGACTACTACCAGCCCGAGGCCTATGTACCGCAGCGTGATCTGTTCATCGAAAAGGACTCGGCCATCAACGAGCACATCGAGCAAATGCGCCTGAGTTGCACCAAGAGCATCCTGGAGCGGCGCGACGTGGTGATTGTGGCCACGGTGTCTGCCATCTACGGTATCGGCCAGCCCGAGGCCTACCACCAGATGGTGATGACGCTGCGTAGCGGCGACAAGGCGGGCCAGCGTGACGTGATCGCACAACTGATCCGCATGCAGTATCAACGCAACGACATCGAGTTTTCGCGCGGTACGTTCCGCGTGCGCGGCGACACCATCGATGTGTTTCCGGCCGAGCACTCCGAACTTGCGGTGCGCATCGAGCTCTTTGACGACGAGGTCGAGTCGCTGCAATTGTTTGACCCGCTCACGGGTCGCATCAAGCAGAAGATTCCGCGCTTCACGGTCTATCCCAGCAGTCACTACGTCACGCCTCGCGACCGCGTGCTGGCCGCCGTGGAAACGATCAAGGTCGAGTTGGTGGAGCGCGTGAAGGAACTGCTTGGCGCCGGAAAGCTGGTGGAGGCGCAGCGGTTGGAGCAGCGCACGCGCTTCGACCTGGAGATGCTGAGCGAAGTGGGTCACTGCAAGGGCATCGAGAATTACACGCGGCACTTGTCCGGCGCTGCGCCGGGCGAGCCGCCAGCCACGCTCACCGACTACCTGCCCAAGGACTCGCTGATGTTCCTGGACGAAAGTCACGTGTTGATAGGTCAGTTTGGCGGCATGTACAACGGTGACCGGTCGCGCAAGACGACGCTGGTGGAGTACGGTTTTCGCCTGCCCAGCGCGCTGGACAACCGGCCTCTCAAGTTCGAGGAATTTCAGGCCAAGATGCGCCAGGCGGTGTTCGTCTCGGCCACACCGGGCAACTGGGAGAACGAGCACACGGGCAGGGTGGTGGAACAACTGGTGCGGCCCACCGGACTGGTGGACCCCGAGGTTGAGGTGCGCCCCGCCACGCACCAGGTGGACGATGTGCTGCAGGAAATCCGTATCCGTGTGGAGAAGAACGAGCGCGTGCTCATCACCACGCTGACCAAGCGCATGGCCGAGCAGCTCACCGACTACCTTGCCGACAACGGCGTCAAGGTGCGCTACCTGCACAGCGACGTGGACACCGTGGAGCGTGTGGAAATCCTGCGCGATCTGCGCCTGGGCACGTTCGACGTGCTGGTGGGCATCAACCTGCTGCGCGAAGGGCTGGATATTCCCGAGGTGTCGTTGGTGGCGATCCTGGACGCCGACAAGGAAGGTTTCCTGCGCTCGGAGCGGTCGCTCATCCAGACGATTGGCCGGGCCGCCCGCAATCTTCAGGGTCGCGCCATCCTGTACGCCGACCGTGTCACAGAGTCGATGCGCAAAGCCATGGGTGAGACCGAGCGTCGACGCGCGCGCCAGGTGGCGCACAACCTGGCGCATGGCATCACGCCGCGCAGTATTGTGAAGCAGGTGAAGGACCTGATCGACGGCGTCTATAGCGAAAAGGCGGGTCGTGAAATGGAACGACTGGAGCAGGACGCAATGCAGCGCGCGCTGGTCGAAGACATGAGCGAGAAGGATGTTTCGCGCGAAATCAGGCGGCTGGAAAAACTCATGCTGGAGCACGCGCGCAATCTGGAGTTCGAAAAAGCGGCCCGGGTGCGGGATCAGTTGCATCTGCTGAAACTGCAGGCCTTCGGCGCGCCTGGGACCGACAACGCGGTGGCCATTTCCGCCGGGGTCGGGCGCTTGTCCGAGTGAAACCGCGGGGTTTCTGTTATACTTGAGCAAATCAGTCGACAACTGGCAACGGTGTACTGCCAACCTCGTGGGCACCGGTCGTACGGCCAGTGGTGTCAAACTTTCAGGAGCATGAAATGCGTCTTACAACCAAGGGTCGTTTTGCGGTCACTGCCATGATTGACCTGGCTTTGCGCCAGGGCACAGGGCCGGTCACACTTGCCGCCATCAGTCAGCGTCAGCAGATTTCACTGTCCTACCTCGAGCAGCTGTTCGGCAAGCTGCGGCGCAACGACCTGGTGGAATCCACGCGCGGGCCGGGCGGAGGTTACTCGCTGGGCCGCAAGGCCGAGGACATAACCGTTGCCGACATCATCACCTCGGTGGACGAACCTATTGATGCGACCCATTGCGCGGGCAAGGAAAATTGCCTGGGCGACGAGGGTCGCTGCATGACCCATGACCTGTGGACCGCATTGAACGAGCGCATGGTGTCATTCCTGGACTCGGTGAAGCTGCAGGATCTGGTGGATCAGCAAATTGCCAAAGGCGTCCAGATCGAGGGCAAGCCCACGGTCAAACGCGCCATTTCGGCCATGCCCATCGCCAAGCCGGTGCGTATGAATATTCCAAATTCCGTGTTTGCCCTTGGCAATTCATTTGCCAAGTCCTGAAAGAACAGACGCGATGGACACCACTCCACACTTTCCGATTTATATGGATTACAGCGCCACCACGCCCTGCGATCCGCGCGTGGTGGATGCCATGATTCCCTGGTTGCGCGAGCATTTTGGCAACCCCGCTTCCCGCAGTCACGCCTGGGGTTGGGAAGCGGAAGCTGCGGTGGAGAAAGCGCGCGTACAAGTGGCTGAGCTGATCGGCGCAGATCCGCGCGAAATCGTCTGGACTTCGGGTGCCACCGAATCCAACAACCTCGCGCTCAAGGGAGCTGCGCACTTCTACAAGGGCAAGGGTCGCCACATCATCACCGTCAAGACCGAGCACAAGGCTGTGCTTGACACCTGCCGCGAACTTGAACGCCAGGGTTTTGAAGTGACGTATCTGGATGTGCAGCCCGACGGACTATTGAATCTGGACGCCTTCGAGGCCGCGATTCGCCCCGACACCATTCTGGTCAGCGTCATGTTCGTGAACAACGAGATCGGCGTGATCCAGGACATCGCCGCCATCGGCTCGCTGTGTCGGTCCAAAGGCATCATTTTCCACGTGGACGCAGCGCAAGCCACGGGGCGCGTGGCTTTCGATCTGAGCCTGTTGCCGGTGGACCTGATGAGTCTGACGGCACACAAAACCTATGGTCCCAAGGGTATCGGTGCACTCTACGTTCGGCGCAAGCCGCGCGTGCGCCTTGAAGCGCAAATGCACGGTGGTGGCCACGAGCGCGGCATGCGCTCGGGCACGTTGCCGACACACCAGATTGCGGGCATGGGCGAGGCCTACGCCATCGCCAAGGCCGAGATGGCGACGGAGACGGTGCGCATCCGGGCCCTGCACGACCGCATGGTGGCGGGCCTCAAGGGCATCGAGCAGGTGTTCATCAACGGCCATGAGACGCAACGCATTCCGCACAACCTGAACATGAGCTTCAACTACGTCGAAGGCGAGTCGCTGATCATGGGCATCAAGGGACTGGCCGTCTCCAGCGGGTCGGCCTGCACCTCGGCCAGTTTGGAACCGAGCTATGTCTTGCGCGCTCTGGGACGCAGCGACGAGCTGGCACACAGCAGTTTGCGCATGACGATTGGCCGCTTCACAACCGAAACCGAGATCGATTACGCGGTAGACACTATCAAGACCAATGTGGCCAAGCTGCGCGAGCTGAGCCCGCTGTGGGAGATGTACCTGGACGGCGTGGATATATCTGCCATCCAATGGGCAGCGCACTAAATTAAGGGGTATCGATATGGCATACAGTGAAAAAGTTGTCGAGCATTATGAGAATCCGCGCAACGTGGGCTCCTTCGACAAGGGCGATGAATCGGTGGGCACCGGCATGGTCGGCGCACCCGCTTGCGGCGACGTGATGAAGCTGCAGATCAAGGTCAATCCGCTGACCGGCGTGATCGAGGATGCGCGCTTCAAAACTTACGGTTGCGGCTCTGCCATCGCGTCGTCGTCGCTGGTCACCGAATGGGTCAAGGGCAAGACGCTGGATCAGGCTGCGACGTTAAAGAACAGCGAGATCGCCCAAGAGCTGGCGCTGCCGCCGGTCAAGATTCACTGTTCCATTCTGGCCGAGGACGCGATCAAGGCGGCAGTGGCTGACTACCGCCAAAAACATCTTTCCTGAAACCGATATTCAGTGGCGACGCTCGCTGCGTTGCACGATCGAAAACATCATGGCAGTGACTCTGACTGAAGCCGCCGCAAGGCACGTGACCCGCTATCTGGCCAAACGCGGCAAGGGAGTAGGAGTGAGTTTGGGCGTGAAGACCACTGGCTGTTCCGGGTTGGCCTACAAGCTCGAATACGTGGATGAATTTGCACCCGAAGACACGGTGTTTGAAGGTCATGGCGTCAAGCTCGCCGTCGATCCCAAAAGTTTGGCCTATCTTGACGGAACCGAACTTGACTTTGTGCGCGAAGGGCTGAATGAAGGCTTTCGCTTCAACAATCCCAATGAGCGCGACAAATGCGGGTGCGGCGAATCATTTCGTGTGTAAAGAGTGACTTCGCTTCAATCCAACGATTTCGAACTGTTTGAACTGCCGCGGCAGTTTGCGCAGGAACGTGCAATCATCGACGCGCACTGGAAGGCGCTGCAGCGGCAAGTGCATCCGGACAATTTCGCGACCCAGGACGCGGCGGCGCAGAGGTTGGCGCTGCAATGGGCGGTGCGCATCAACGAGGCCTACCAGCGGCTGAAGGATCCACAAAAACGCGCCGCCTATTTGTGCGAGTTGCAGGGCGTACCCATCGCCGCGCACACCAACACCGCCATGCCGGGTGAATTCCTGATGCTGCAGATGCGCTGGCGCGAAGCGCTGGAAGAAGCGAGCAGCACGGAGGAACTCGAAGTCATTGGCGCTCAGGCCACGGCCTACAAGAAAACGGCGCTGGCGGAAATCGAAAGTAGCCTTGACGTCGCGCACGACTACGCTGCGGCAGCCGCCGCGATCAGAGCCTTGATGTTTGTAGAGAAATTTCTGACCGAGGTGCATGTACGCTTGGAACAGGCTGAGCACGCGGCTGCTTTGGCGAGCGCGGGTACGGGACAATAAGAGCATGGCTTTACTGCAAATTTCAGAACCCGGACAAACGCCCGATCCGCACCAGCGGCGCATCGCTGTGGGCATCGACCTGGGTACGACCCATTCTTTGGTGGCGGCTGTGCGCAGTGGCGTGGCCGAGTGTCTGCCGGACGAAAAAGGTCGGGTCATCCTGCCTTCGGTTGTGCGCTATTTGGCGGACAACGGACGCAAGATCGGCTACGAAGCGCTGGCCAGCGCGGCGCAGGATCCGCAGAACACCATTTCGTCCGTGAAGCGTTTCATGGGTCGGGGTCTGGATGACATCGTGCGCCGCGACAAGCTGCCCTACAGTTTTGTCGAGCAACAGGGGATGATCAGTCTGCAAACTGTGGCCGGAGCCAAGTCGCCGGTGGAGGTGAGCGCAGAGATTCTGGCCACGCTGCGCTATCGGGCCGAGGATACTTTCAACGCCGATCTCTATGGTGCCGTGATCACCGTCCCGGCCTACTTTGACGATGCGCAGCGCCAGGCGACCAAAGATGCGGCGCAACTCGCCGGCATCAAGGTGCTGCGCCTGATCAACGAACCCACCGCCGCGGCCATCGCCTATGGTCTGGACAACGCCAGCGAGGGCATCTACGCCATCTACGACCTGGGTGGTGGCACCTTCGACATCTCCATCCTGCGCCTGTCCAAGGGCGTGTTCGAGGTCCTGGCCACCGGCGGCGACTCTGCTTTGGGGGGCGACGACTACGACCGCGCGCTGGCAGACTGGGTCATGGCGCAGGCAGGTGTACAGGCCAGAACGCCTCAGGACAAGGCCATTGCCATCATCGCCGCGCGTGCCTGCAAAGAAGAGTTGTCGGCCGCCCATTGCGCCGCCTGTCATGCATGCATCGGTGGCGAGAACGTACGCTTTGACGTGGTGAATGAGCAGTTCGAGAAGCTCACAGCCGAGCTCACCGCGCGCACCATATCCGCGGTACGCAAGGCACTGCGTGACGCGCAATTGAGCAAGGACGAGATCAAGGGTGTGGTCATGGTCGGTGGCTCCACCCGAATGCCGCAGATCCAGCGCGCCGTGGCCGAGTTCTTCGGGCGCGAGCCGCTCACGAACCTGAATCCGGACGAGGTCGTCGCGATCGGTGCGGCGATTCAAGCGAACCAACTTGCAGGCAATAACGCAGCCGGTGAACTGCTGTTGCTGGACGTGATCCCGCTGTCGCTTGGCATCGAGACCATGGGCGGCCTGGTGGAGCGCATCGTGCCGCGCAACCAGACCCTACCCACGGCGATGGCGCAAGACTTCACCACCTACAAGGACGGACAGACCGCGCTGGCCCTGCATGTGGTGCAGGGCGAACGCGATCTGGTGGCCGACTGCCGTAGCCTGGCGCGCTTCGAGCTGCGTGGCATTCCGCCGATGGTGGCGGGCGCGGCGCGCATTCGCGTAAATTTCACCGTCGACGCCGACGGTCTGCTCAGCGTCGAGGCCACGGAGCAACTCTCGGGCGTGCATGCCAGGATCGACGTCAAGCCTTCCTACGGCTTGAGCGACGAGCAGATAGCCACCATGCTGCGCGAGAGCTTTTCCACGGCGCAGCAGGACATGCAGGCCCGCGCGCTGGCGGAAGCGCACCTTGAAGCCGATCGCATGATTCTGGCCACGTCCAGCGCGCTCCAAGCGGATGGCGATTTGCTTGACGGGAACGAGCGCGCCAGGATTGACGCCCTGATACAAGGCGTGAATCAGGCAAAGAACATCGCCGACGCGGCCGGCATCGACGCTGCGACTCAGGCCCTTGCCAAGGGCACCGAGGCGTTTGCGGCGCAACGGATGAACCGCGGCATCCGCCAGGCGCTGGCCGGCCGAAACATAGAAACCGTTTGAGGACCTCCGTGCCCGCTATCAAGATTCTGCCGCATCCTGAATACTGCCCTGAAGGAGTGCAATTTTCCGCACCTTCGGGGACCAGCATCTGCGAAGCAATGCTGGAAAACAAAATCAACATCGAGCACGCTTGCGACATGAGTTGCGCGTGCACCACCTGCCATGTGATCGTGCGCGAAGGGTTTTCTTCACTTAATGAACTGGACGAAAGCGAAGAAGACCTGCTGGACCGCGCCTGGGGTCTGGAGCCGAATTCACGCCTGAGCTGTCAGGCCATCCTGGGCCACAAGGACATCTCGGTGGAGATTCCCCGCTACTCGATCAACCACGCCAAAGAGAACCACTGATGCGCCAGATCGTTCTCGATACCGAAACCACGGGTCTGTCGGCCGCCGGCGGCGACCGCATCATAGAAATTGGCTGCGTTGAACTGCTGCACCGAAAGCTCACTGGCAACAACAAGCATTTCTATCTGAATCCCGAGCGTGACAGTCACGAAGACGCACTCAAGGTGCACGGCATCAGCAACGAATTCCTGCGCGACAAGCCCAAGTTCTCGGTCGTGGCGGATGAACTTCTGGACTACCTGGCAGGTGCCGAGGTGATCATCCACAACGCACAGTTCGACATCGGATTTCTGAACAAGGAACTCGAACTCTTGGGACGGCAGGCTCTGAGCCAACATGTCGCCAGCGTCACCGATACCCTGGCGATGGCCAAGGAAATGTTTCCCGGTAAACGCAATTCACTTGACGCGCTGTGTTCGCGTTTGGGGGTCGACAACTCGAGTCGAACCCTGCACGGCGCATTGCTCGACGCGGAACTGCTTGCCGACGTTTACATCAACCTCACCCGTGGACAGGATGCCTTGCTCATCGAGTCCGGTGAAGCTGAAGGAACACAGATCGCAGGTGGTGCCGCATTGGATCTCAGCACCTTTGATCTGCCGGTGATCCTGGCGAATGAACAGGAATTGACTGCGCACGACGAGGTGTTGATGCAACTAGACAAGGCCAGCAAGGGCAAAACGGCTTGGAGAATCACAGCAGCTTCTATGGCATAATTCGAGGCTTACCTGAACCGAATTCAGGGCGGTTAGCTCAGGGGTAGAGCACTGCATTCACACTGCAGGGGTCGCAAGTTCGAAACTTGCACTGCCCACCAAAATATTGGTTGAAATGAAGGACTTAGCGGAAACGTCAAGTCCTTTTTTCTTGTCCGTACGGACAAAATACGGACATTCAATAGAATTCCGGTGCTTTCATGCAAGAGAAAACCCGCACTAAACGGCTCCCTGTCACTGTCTAAACTACCACGGCGGCAAGGGGTCGCAATCAGTGACTGCAACGGGAGAACTTGAAGGACCGGACTCACTGTCAGATCGGCATCGTCGGCATCAGGCACCAAGTCGACCCGCGACATATGGATGGCCAACGGCCGGTCAACTCGATTCCTGTCGTTCGGCGCCGACTTGGATTGCTGGCACTTGCGTGCGCCATGCACATCCTCAGGTTCTCGGATCGTAAAACCGGACCGAATTGCGCCCAGACTGCTTCGCTTGATACATCCCAGCGTCAGCCCACTTGAGAACGTCATCAGGGCTTGCCTCATGATCGATGAACAAGGCCACGCCGATGCTGGCGGTGCAGTGATGGGTGACGGTAGTGTCCGCCATTCCATGGCGCCTGATGGACAACAAATAGGGTTCTGACAGGGCCGTGCGGATCTTTTCTGCCAAGTTCCTGGCCTGCACAGTTGAGTCGTCCCTATCGACAACCAACTCACTGAGCATCACCACAAACTCGTCGCCTCCGACGCGGGCAACCGTATCCATCTCCCGCACACACGCTTTCAGGCGGTTTGCCACCTCGATCAGCAGCAAGTCTCCAAAGTCATGTCCACGCGCGTCATTGAGCGGCTTGAAGTTATCCAGATCCAGGAACATCAGCGCGCCATAGAGTCCACTGCGCTTGTTAGTCGCCATGGCCTGAGCAAGTCGGTCGCGCAGCAGACGCCGGTTTGGCAATTGCGTGAGTGAATCATGAAATGCAAGCTCTCGTATGTGGTGCTCCATCTTCTTGCGCTCGGTGATGTCGAAATAGGTACCCACGGCCCTTACGGGCGCTCCTGCTTTGTCCCATTCAACCACCCGTCCGCGATCAAGCAGCCACAACCATCGACCGTTCTGGTGACGCACGCGATGTTCACACTCGTATGTTGGAGTCCGTCCTTTCAGGTGAGATTCCAGCGCCCCGTTGACATTCGCCAAGTCGTCGGGGTGTATGAGCTTGATCCAACTGTCGAGATCGAGCTTTGCCTCATCCATGGGCAAACCCAGCATCGAGAACCAGTGTTCGGAGTAAAGCACTTCACCGCTGGGAATATTCCAATCCCAGAACCCCAATTCACCGCTGCTTAGGGCCAGTTGAAGACGCTCCTCGCGGCTTTGCAATTCCATTTCCATCCGTTTGCGGTCGGTAATATCACGACAGAGCGACAAGATTTGTACAGAATCCCCATCGCCAATGACCGTCGCATTGATCTCAACCGGCGTGATCCGTCCCGTCCGGTCCACATAATCAATTACCAGATTCCTGATGAAGCCGTCCCGGGCGCATTGGGCGACGGCTTTGCCGTTGCGTTCAATTTCATAGTCCGCAGTCCACGCCAGGACCGACCTCCCGAGCAGTTCCTGGAGGTCACTGTAGCCGGTTAATCGCACGTATTCAGGGTTTGCATCAATGACCTTGCCTTCCCGGTCCAGAATCAAATAGCCGGTACTGGTAGTCTCCACCAATGCCCGGTACTTTTCTTCGCTGGCTTGGAGGACACTCTCTGCCTGCTTGCGTTCGGTGATGTCCTTGGAGTTTGCCAAGACGGAACGCACCTGGCCTTGGTCACCGAACATCGGCGTCACGGTCGTGAGGTAATGGCGGTCGCCATGCCGACCCTGAACCATTATTTCATGTACCTTGGACTTCCCATGATCGAATACCCACTTGACAAGGGTTGCGCGCTTGTCCGCCTCGTCTTTCGCAAATACATCCCAGAGGGTTCGGCCGACAATATCCTCTAGATTTCTGCCGATTCCGTCAGCGAACGCCTGGTTTGCATACAGGTATCTGAAGTCCGGGGCAATGCAGAAAATGGGGTCGCTGGACATATCCAGCAGCTGACGGTACAGGTCGGGAGGGGCGGATCGGCTGCATGCATTGTCGATAACCATGAAGACTTCTTCCCGTGGGCAAACGCATTTCTCTCTTGCATGAGACGCCCATCCAGACCTCTGACCGTTGTGATTGTGAATGTCCGGTTGGCTCGGATAACAACAGTCAAGATTTTAGCTGTTCAGCGCGTTCGATGACCAATCCCGCTGCTGCCCAGTCCAACGGCTAAGCAGTAGACAGGTGCTCTTTTGTGTCAGCTTTGCGGCAACGGAAACTGAACGCTGGAAATGATTTTGGAATCAATCGCAACGCACCGATCCGAGACCGCTTCCAACCTATTCCGGACCGCGACGGGTTTTGGTGCGGCCGTTCGCGGCCATGGTTATGGACGCGGAAGCGGTCGCTCAGGTCGGGCCGGACCATTGGTTTCCTTGCGTGATTTTCATCAGAGGGTTCGTCGATTTAAAGATGGCTGTTCCTGGGCGACGCTGCTTAGCAAATTTGAACTCAGTTCGTCAGAGCCCAGCACAAATCGTTCCCGTAACTCTGCAGTCTGTCGTCGACTCGATGCGGAATCGCTACCCAACTGCTACATTCTTCGAAGCTCCGGGCCAGCGGAAGTTGAATAACAGAAACCATCAAGGAATTGACATGCTGACGATAAAAGCCCTCAACAAGACCTACGCAAATGGCGTGCAGGCATTAAAGGATGTCAATCTGGAAATCCCCACTGGTCTGTATGGTCTGCTGGGGCCGAACGGTGCCGGCAAATCGTCTCTGATGCGCACCATCGCCACGCTGCAGGAGCCCGACAGCGGCAGCATCCACTTCGACGGTATCGATGTCATGCAGGACAAGGAGGGCTTGCGCCGCCAACTGGGCTACCTGCCACAGGATTTTGGTGTCTACCCCAAGGTCAGCGCCGAAGACCTGCTCAATCATTTCGCGGTTCTGAAGGGTTTGACCCGACGCGCTGAGCGCAAAGAGGCAGTGGAGGGCCTTTTGCGGCAAACCAATCTGTGGGATGCACGCAAACTCAAGCTCGGCACGTTCTCCGGCGGAATGCGCCAGCGCTTTGGCATCGCGCAGGCCTTGCTGGGGGCGCCAAAGCTGGTCATCGTGGACGAACCGACTGCAGGTCTGGACCCCGACGAGCGCAACCGGTTTCTGAATCTACTCTCAGAGATTGGTGAACAGGTGGTGGTGATGCTGTCGACCCATATCGTGGAAGACGTGACCGACCTGTGCCCGCGCATGGCGATGATCGTGAAGGGCGAAGTGTTGCTGCACGGCGAGCCGCAAGCGGCCATCGACATGCTCAAGGACAAGGTCTGGAGCAAGCGGGTCAGCAAGACCGCCTTGCCCGAATACCAGCAGCGTTTCAATGTGCTGTCGTCCCGGCTGGTGGCGGGTCAACCGCAGATCAACGTGCACGCCGACAGCCAACCCGATGATGGCTTTGTGCAAGTTGAACCCGATTTGGAGGACGTGTATTTTCTGAAGATTCACAGCCACCAGTCCAACATGGGCGCAGCAGCGTAAGGGGCGCGGCATGTGGCTTGAATTCTTCCGGTTTGATCTGCGCCACCAATTGCGCCAGCCGCTGTTGTGGTTGAGCGGCCTGATCTTTGGCCTGATGGCTTTTGGCGCGGCCAGTAGCGATGCGGTGCAAGTGGGCGGCGCTGTGGGCAACGTCTATCGCAATTCACCGATGGTCATTGCCCAATTTCTGGGCGTATTCACGGTGGTGGCAATGTTCATCGTCACGATCTTCATCTCAGGTCCGGTGCTGCGCGACGTGGAGTTGGGCATGTCAGACATGATCTTCGCGACACCGATGAAGAAGCGCGACTATCTACTGGGTCGATTCCTCGCGGGCTTGGTGGCGTGTCTGTCGATCTTTGTGCTGATTTCGATCGGCATCATGGTGGGCACGGTCATGCCCTGGGTGGACGTGGCCCGAGTGGGCCCGTTCTCCATCTCTCCGTATCTGTGGGGGTTTGCGGTTTTTGTGATTCCCAATCTGCTGCTGATCGGGGCATTCTTGATGTTGCTGGCCGCCACAACACGTTCCATGCTGCTGGTCTATGTGGGGGTGATCGTATTCTTCGTGCTGTGGAGCGTGGCGGGCGTGTTTTCCCGCGACATCAGCAATGAATGGCTGGCGGTGCTGATGGACCCCTTTGGGCTGCGCGCCTTTGGCCGCATGACGCGCTATTTTTCTGTGACCGAGGCCAACACCGGTCTGCCGCCGGTGGCCGGTTTCATTCTGGTGAATCGCCTGCTGTGGAGCGCCGCGGCGGTGCTGCTGCTGGGCCTGACGCTGGCGCTGTTCAAGCCGCAACGCCCGGGCACCGGCAAGCGCTGGTGGCGGCGTGCCAAGGCATTGACCGAGACGGTGCGGGCGCCGCCGACGGCCAGCACGTACCTGCAGGTGCAGCCAGTGGTGAACGCCACCACCCCTTGGCGGCAGTGCTGGCACCTGCTGCGTTTTGATGCCATGGGGGTGTTCAAGAGTGTGCCCTTTCTCGTGATGCTGCTGTTGGGTGTGGCCAACTTCGTCGGCAGCGCCTCGATGAGTGGCCAACTGTATGGCACCAAGGTTTATCCGGTGACGCGTGTGATGCTGGAAACCATGAACGGCAGCTTCACCTTCATGCTGGTGCTGATCGTCACCTTTTACGCCGGTGAGTTGATCTTCAAGGAGCGTCAGTTCAAAGTGGCAGAGGTGGCGGATGCCTTGCCTGTTCCGAACTGGGTGCCACTGGTGGCCAAGAGCCTGGCGCTGCTGGGGGTGATTGTCGGCTTCATGACTGGTGGTGTGCTGGCCGCCATGTGCTTCCAGTTGATTAAAGGCGGCGCTCCCATTGATCCCATGCTGTACCTGCAAGGGACCCTGCTGAACTCCGCCTATTTTGTGTTGATGGGCTTGTTGGCGCTGGCGCTGCAGGTGCTGTGCAACAACAAGTTTGTGGGTTATCTGGTGGTGATCCTGCTGCTGGTGTGGCGGGTGGTGTTCGGCATCCTGCACTTTGACCACAACCTTTACAACATTGCCGGGTTACCGCAGGTGCAGTACTCGGATATGAATGGTTTTGGTCACTTCCTCACCGGCTGGTACGGGTTCCTGCTTTACTGGGGCCTGTTTGTTCTGAGCTTGCTGATCTTGGCGCAGGGCTTTTGGGTGCGCGGCATGTCGCAGGAATGGCGCGTGCGCTTTTCTTTGGCGGGGCAACGGCTCAAGGGTGCGCCCGGGGGTGCGCTTTACATATGTCTCGTGTGCTTTATGGTGTGCGGCGGCTGGATTTACTACAACACCAATATCCTGAACAAGTACCGTCCGGGTGACCAGCAGATGGACCGCCAGGCAGACTATGAGAAGAAGTATCGCCAATACAAAGGGCTGGCCCAGCCGCGCGTCACCGAGGTGCAGGCCAGCGTTGACATCTTCCCGGCAGAGCGGCGTGTGGAGATCAACGGGCACTACCGTCTGGTCAATAAACACCTCACTTCAATCGATACCCTGTACGTGCAAGTGGTCCCGGATGTCGTGACGGTATTGAAGAACTTGCCCTTACATCAGGTCATCCTCGATGACGAGCTGCTGGGCATGCGTATCCTGAAGCTGACACAGCCGCTTGCCGCAGGTGAAGAAATCAACATGGACTTCACGGTGACGGTGCGTAACCAGGGTTTTACCAATAGCGGCAGACCCGACAGCGTCAACTTGAACGGGACGTTTTTCAACAACGCCCAGATGTTCCCTGCCTTGGGTTATGTGGCGAACGAACTGACCGACCGCAACGAGCGGCGCAAGCGCGGCCTGGGTGAGCCGCAACGCATGCCGAAGCTGGAAGACGAAGCCGCGCGCGCCAACCACCAACTCGATAGCGAGGCCGACTGGATCAGCTTCGACACCACTGTCTCCACCAGCGCCGACCAGATCGCGCTGGCACCGGGCTATTTGCAGCAAACCTGGGAGAAGAATGGTCGGCGCTACTTCCATTACAAGATGGACCGCCCGATGCTGCCTTTCTTCGCCTATTTGTCTGCCCGATGGGAGATCAAAAAGGGCGACTGGCGTGGCCTGCCGATCGAGATCTACTTTGACCCCAGGCACGGCCACAACGTGGACCGCATGATCAGCGCCACCCAGAAGTCGCTGGACTACTACAGCGCCAACTTCACGCCCTACCAGCACAAGCAGGTGCGCATACTGGAGTTTCCGCGCTACGCCTCTTTTGCCCAGTCATTTGCCAACACCATCCCCTACTCCGAGGCGATCGGTTTCATTGCCGATCTGCGCAACCGGGAGGATGTGGATTACGTGTTCTACGTCACCGCCCATGAGATGGCACACCAGTGGTGGGCACATCAGGTGATTGGCGCCAACGTGCAGGGCGCCACCATGCTGGTCGAGTCGCTGGCGCAGTATTCAGCGCTAATGGTCATGGAGAAGGAATATGGTCCAGAGCACCTGCGGCGTTTCTTCAAGGACGAACTCGACAACTACTTGCGCGCACGCCGTGGTGAGCAGATTGAAGAGCTGCCCTTGTTCCGGGTGGAAAACCAGGCCTACATCCATTACAACAAAGGCGCTCTGGTGTTCTACCGGTTGCGCGAGGAAATCGGTGAGCAGGCGCTGAACCGTGCGCTACAACGCTTCTTGCAGGACAAGGCCTACCAGGCGCCACCCTACACCACCAGCAAAGAGCTGCTGAGTTACATCCGGGCCGAGGCGGCCGCTGACAAGCAGGACTTGATCACTGACATGTTTGAGAAGATCGTGTTCTACGACAACCGGGTGGTGGAGGCGAGTGCAAAGCAACGCTCCGATGGCCAGTGGGATGTGACC
>CAILAY010000079.1 GCA_903832285.1 uncultured beta proteobacterium
AGTAGTACGTCCGTCACCCAGTGAAGCAGGAGTTGAATTGGAGAAATTCTCTGATTTCTGTAGTCGAAGTACATGAAATTTCGCTGAATTCAGATATATTTTCTGACTGTTGTGTGCGACCAACGCATTTTCGGCTCATGCATCGTCAATCGGAGACGTGGCATGCAAATCAAGACTTCAATCACGTTGTTTAACTAGCTCTTCGGAATATCATTGATGCCGAATCGCCCGGCGTAGGCATGGTTTACCCGTGTAATGACCCACGTGATCCTGCGTTAGACTAATGTGTTGTTTGACTACATTTGTCGTGTCGCATAGGGGATCGCGCCAATTGAAGAGGATTTTCAAAAGATGAGTCACGGCTATCCCAGGCTACTGGGCGACATTGGCGGCACCAACGCGCGCTGGGCTTGGCAGCCCCACGCACATGCGCCGCTGCAAGATATCTCTGTACTGCCCTGTAACGCCAGCGAGTCGCTACAGCAGTCCGCTGCCAGCTACCTCACAGGTCGTGGACTGGAGAGGCCATGTACAGCTGCCTTGGGCATCGCCACGGCGGTGACGGGTGACGAAGTCAGCATGACGAACAATGCCTGGTCGTTCTCGATCGCCGCTTTCAAGCGCGACCTGGGTTTGGAACGTTGCCTCGTCATCAACGACTTCACGGCCCTGGCCATGAGCCTGCCCGCGCTCTCGAACACCGACTTGCGGGCCATCGGTGGCGGGCATGCTGTTGCTGACACCCCGATCGCGTTGATTGGCCCCGGGACGGGCCTGGGTGTGTCGGGTTTGATGCCGGGTGGGCACGGACCGTTTTCTGCACTCAGCGGTGAGGGTGGACACGCCACCATGGCGCCTGTGGACGACCTTGAAAGCAACTTGCTGGCGTACCTGCGCCGCCGCTTCGGTCACGTCAGCGCCGAGCGCGTCCTCTCCGGTGCCGGCTTGATCAACCTCTACCATGCCGTGTGCGAAGTGAATGGACGCAAGGCCAAAATCGTGGAAGCTTCGGATGTCACCGACCGTGCGCTGGCCCAAAGCGATCCAGAGTGTGTGCAGGCAGTGCGGCTGTTTTCCAGTTTCCTGGGTAACGTCGCCGGCAACCTGGCGCTGACATTGGGCGCACGGGGCGGCGTCTACGTGGGCGGAGGCATTGTGCCGCGCCTGGGGCCGGCGTTTGATGCGCAACTGTTTCGCCATCGATTTGAGGAAAAGGGACGCTTCCAGGATTATCTTCGCCCCATCCCCACCTGGGTCATCACGGCATCGACTCCGGCATTGATTGGCGCTTCGCGGGCGCTGGACGTGATGCCCGACTAGCCGCCCTGCCACCGCTAGAATCCGCCATGCCTTTGACACCTTCCGAAGCGCGTTTCGACAGTCCACGACTGCTGGCCGACATCGGTGGCACCTACGCCCGTTTCACGCTGGAAGTGGCGCCCGGCGTTTTTGAACACACGGTGTCAGCATTGTGCGCAGACTATCCCGATTTTTTCGCGGCGGTCTCGTTCTACCTCTCAGGGCTGAAGGTCGGTCCAATCAAGAATTCCGCCGTGGCCATCGCCAACCCGGTCGCGGGCGACCTGGTGCAGATGACCAACTACCACTGGCGCTTTTCGATCGAGCAGATGCGCGAACGTTTGCAGTTCGACAACCTGATGGTGGTAAACGATTTCACGGCATTGGCCATGGCCTTGCCCAGCCTGTTGCCGCAGCAGCGCCGACAAATCGGTGGCGGCATTGCGGTGCCGCGCAGCGTTGTCGGACTGATAGGCGCGGGCAGCGGCCTGGGCGTCTCCGGGTTGATCCCCGCTGACGACGGCTGGATCGCGCTTGGCACTGAAGGCGGACACACCAGTTTCGCGCCGCATGACGAGCGCGAAGTCTGGATCCTGCAGTACGTCTGGCGTCAGTTCTCCCACGTCTCTTTCGAGCGCCTCTTGTCCGGCCCCGGCATCGAACTGGTCTACCGCGCACTGGCCGAACGGGCCGGACGCAAGGCAGAAGCCCTGAGCGCACCCCAGATCACGCAGCGCGCACTTGATGGAAGTGACCCCGTGTGCCTGGAAACAATCGATGCTTTTTGCGCCATGCTGGGTACCGCAGCGGCCAATCTGGCGGTCACGCAGGGCGCGTTTGGCGGCATCTACATCGGTGGCGGCATCGTGCCAAAACTGGGCACGCTGTTCGACCAGTCGCGGTTTCGCGAACGCTTCGAGGACAAGGGTCGTTTCAGCAATTACATGAAGGCGATCCCGACCTTCGTCATCACGGCCAGCGACGCCACTTTTGTCGGTGCCTCGGTGATCCTTGCGGCGCAACTGCGCGGCATGGATTCGGTGCAGGGGTCGGCCATTCTGAGCCAGGTACAACGCGCCCGTTCACAACTTTCCCCGGCCGAGCAACGCGTGGCCGATCACGTGCTGGCGCATCCGCATTCGGCGCTGAACGATCCGATTGCACAGATCGCGCGCGCGGCCGAGGTCAGTCAGCCCACTGTCATCCGTTTTTGCCGCTCCATGGGATGCGAGGGCCTGTCCGATTTCAAACTCCGTCTGGCCTCGGGCCTGAGCGGCACCATGCCGATCACGCACACCCAGGTGACGAGCGAAGACAGCATGCTGGAGTTGGGCGTCAAGGTGCTGAGCAATACCGCGTCCGCCGTGTTGCAGGTGCGCGACCACCTCAATCGCGACGCCATTGATCGCGCCGTGCGCCTCATCGCGGCGGCGCAGCGCGTGGAGTTCTATGCCGTGGGCCACTACGGCAACGTGGCTGACGACGCACAGTTCAAGTTCTTGCGTGTCGGGGTCTCGTCCGCCTCGTACACCATTCCGCAGTTGCAGGGGCTGGCGGCCAACCTGCTGCACCCGGGCGTGGTGGCGGTGGTCATCAGCAGCACCGGTCGTGTGGCGGAGTTGCTTGACGTGGTGGAAAAGGCCCGCGCAAGAGGTGCCGCCGTTGTAGCCATCACGTCCAGCCAGTCGCCGCTGGCGCGCAAGGCCGATGTGACGCTGATGGTCGATCACCAGGAAGACATGGCCACGCAGATGCCCATGATCAGCCGCATCCTGCATCTGTTGATGATTGACATTCTGGTGGTGGGCGTGACGTTGCGGCGCGGCGCGCACAGCCTGCCGATGCTGGCTGATGCCGCCACGGCGGCGCTGGACGAAACACGATCGCTGCCCGCGCAGACGGTGACCAAACGCACCAGCCCCGGCGTCAGCACGGCCGGCACACTCGCGCACCTGACTTCGCACAGCCGCGGCACACCGGGATTTCAGACGAACTGAACGGCTCCCCATGGCACTGATTCAGTACATCACGCAAGTCCAGTTTGAATTCGGCGCCCTTCGTCTGCTGCCGCAGGAATGCGAACGCTTTGGCATTTCGCGCCCTTTGTTTGTGACCGACGCAGGTGTCAAGGCGGCCGGACTGCTGCAACGTGCCACCGACACCCTGCCCGGCTTGCCCTATGCGGTGTTCGACCAGACGCCCTCCAACCCCACCGAGGGAGCGGTGCGAGCCGGCGTGGTCTGCTATCAAACCAATAACTGCGACGGCTTGATAGCGGTGGGCGGTGGGTCTGCCATCGACTGCGCCAAAGGCATTGCCATTGCCGCCACGCACCCGGGCGCGCTCAAGACCTACGCCACGATCGAGGGCGGCTCGAATCTGATCACGCAGCGGGTCGCACCACTGATCGCGATTCCCACCACGGCGGGCACGGGCAGCGAGGTGGCGCGAGGTGCCATCATCATTCTGGACGATCACCGCAAGCTCGGTTTTCATTCCTGGCATCTGGTGCCCAAGGTCGCCATCTGCGACCCCGAATTAACGCTGGGATTGCCACCCATGCTGACCGCTGCCACCGGCATGGACGCGATTGCGCACTGCATGGAAACGTTCATGTCGGCAGCCTTCAATCCGCCCGCCGACGGCATCGCCTTGGACGGTCTGGAGCGTGCCTGGGCGCACATCGAGCGTGCCACACGGGACGGCAGCGACCGCGAGGCACGGCTGAACATGATGAGCGCCTCGATGCAGGGCGCGATGGCATTCCAGAAGGGTCTGGGCTGCGTCCATTCGCTCAGTCACAGCCTGGGTGGGGTGGACCCGCGCCTGCACCACGGCACTTTGAATGCGGTGTTCCTGCCCGCGGTCGTGCGTTTCAATACGGCCGCCGAATCCATGCAAAAAGACCGGCGCCTGCAACGCATGGCCCAGGCCATGGGACTGGAGCGCGGCGCGGACGTGGCCGACGCCATCACCGCGATGAATGCGCGTCTGGGTTTGCCCTCTGGCTTGGCCGCCATGGGAGTCAAGGTCGAGTCATTTGACGCCGTCATCACGGGTGCGCTGGCCGACCATTGCCACAAGACCAATCCGCGCCTGGCCAGTGCGCAGGATTACCGCGAGATGTTGACGGCTGCGCTGTAGTCGGCCGCTCATGTGCTGACTTGGCGCCTCATCCGCTAAGCGCATATTTACTCAGAATTCTTACCAACTTTCTTACCAACTTTCCTTGACGAATCGAACCATCAGTAATAACATTGTTGCAACTGGAGAGATTCATGGAAATCGCAATTCGGACCATTGGGAACAGCAAGGGCGTAGTCCTGCCAAAGCCGCTACTGGCACAGGCAGGGCTGGAGGGCCAAGCGACGGCCAGCGTCATGGTGGAGAACGGCGCTATCGTCCTGCGCAAGCCCGCCAGTGCTGTGCGTGCAGGGTGGGCCTTGGCAGCGGTCAGTTTGGCCACTAAGGGCGGCGATGCCATGCTGATGGGAGAGTTTGGCAACGTGGAAGATGAGGAGTTGAGCTGGTGAAGCGCGGCGATATCTGGCTCGTAAACCTGGACCCAACCGTGGGCAGCGAAATCAAGAAGTCACGCCCCTGCGTGGTGGTGTCGCCGGACGAGTTGAATGACAACCTGCGGACCGTGATCGTCGCACCCATGACCTCGAAGGGCTTTTCCGCTCCGTTTCGGGTGCCGATCACGCATGCGGGCACCAAGGGCTTGATTGTGTTGGATCAACTTCGGACGGTTGACAAGCTGCGCCTGGCCAAGAAGTTAGGCACAGTGGCGGCGAAGACGTTGACTGCGGCCCTGGTAACGCTGCAGGAGGTATTCGCTGAGTAATGGAGGAAGTTGCATCCACCTCCAAACTTGAAACAGTCGCGTCTAAGCCAGCCACTTCTGTAGAAACTGCGCCTGGCCCATGGCCGGGTCGAGTTGGTAAGCGGCAAAACCCAGGCGCTCATAAAGACGGCAAGCACTCTGATTGCCCTGCAAGACCTCCAACGTGAGCTTGCAGGCACCGCGCTCACGCGCGACCTCCTCCGCCAGAGCCAGCATCTGTTCGGCCACACGCTGGCCACGGTGACTGGCCAACACCACAACGTCGTGCACATTCACCAGGGGACGACACTGGAAGGTGGAAAAGCCTTCGATGCAGTTGACCAATCCCACCGGCATTGAACCATCAAAAGCCAGCACGCTGAAGGCCTGGGGCCGGGCGGCAAGTTCAGCCACCAGCTGGGTCCTCGCGTAATCGGACAAGGCCTTGCCGCCACCCGCCGGGTCCCGCGCATAAGCGTCCAGCAGCGTCACGAGGGCACTGGCGTGGACGGCATCGGCGTAGTCGGCACGCAGCACCTGCAGCCGCAATGGCGCAGCGACGCTCATTGCAATTCGAGCGTCTTCGCTATGCGCTGGGCGCTGCTTCGCGCCACCACGGCGTCGCGCGCTTCCACCATCACGCGCAGCAGGGGCTCGGTGCCACTGGCACGAATCAGCACGCGCCCCGTGTCGCCGAGTTCCGCCTCGACCGTCTGGGTCGCGTTGCAAAAGTGCGTGTTGCTTTTCCACTCCTGTCCGGGTTGCAGGCGAACGTTGATCAGCGTCTGCGGAAACAGCGTCACGCCGGCCAGCAACTGCACCACGGTCTGGCCGCTGCGCACGCAGGCTTGCAGCACTTGCAGCGCCGAGATCAGTCCGTCACCGGTGCTGTGCTTGTCCAGCGCCAGCAAGTGCCCCGAGCCCTCACCGCCGAGCAGCCAGCCGCGTCGATCCAGTTCCTCCAGCACGTAGCGGTCGCCCACTTTGGCGCGTATAAATTCCACCCCCAGCGTCTTCAAAGCCACCTCCACGGCCATGTTGGTCATGAGCGTGCCGACGGCTCCGGGCACGGCCTCGCCACGGTCCAGACGCTCCTTGACCATCAGGTACAGAACCTCGTCGCCGTTGAACAGACGGCCGTCGGCGTCGACCAGTTGCAGCCGGTCGGCGTCACCGTCCAGGGCGACGCCGTAGTCGGCCTGATGCGCCTTCACCGCCTCTATCAGCGCCTGCGGATGGGTGGCGCCGATCTTGTGGTTGATGTTCAAGCCGTCAGGGGTGCAGCCGATGGAAATGACTTCGGCGCCGAGTTCATGGAACACTTTGGGCGCGATGTGATACGCGGCGCCATTGGCCGCGTCAACCACGATCTTCAGCCCCTTGAGCGTGAGGTCGCTGGCGAAAGTGCTCTTGCAGAATTCAATATAACGACCAGCGGCGTCCTCCAGACGACGGGTCTTTCCCAGGGCCGCAGAATTCGCCCACACCGGTGGCTCTTCGAGCGTGGCTTCCACAGCCTGCTCCCAGGCATCGGACAACTTCGCCCCCAGTGCGCTGAAAAACTTGATGCCGTTATCGGGAAACGGGTTATGGCTGGCGCTGATCACAACGCCCAGTGAGGCACGCTGCGTGCGCGTCAGATAGGCCACACCCGGCGTGGGCAACGGGCCGAGCAGAACCACATCCACACCCGCCGAATTGAAGCCGCTCTCCATCGCACTTTCCAGCATATAGCCGGAAATGCGTGTGTCCTTGCCGATCAACACCGTCGGTCGCGACTCGGAATTCTTCAGCACGCGCCCCACCGCGTGCGCGAGCCGCAGCACAAAGTCAGGCGTGATCGGAGCTTGGCCCACGGTGCCGCGAATGCCATCTGTTCCAAAATATTTTCTTGTCATTCTTAATCCTCTACCTCGATTGTCGCAGCAGAATCCACCGCTTGCAGAACCTTCAGGGCCGCCACGGTCGCCTGTACGTCATGCACGCGCACCACTGCGGCACCCCTCTGCACCGCCAGCATGGCTGCGGCCACGCTGGGAGCCATTCGCTGGTGCACCTCCAGGCCGGTGACGGCGCCCAGCGTGCCCTTGCGCGACCAGCCCACCAGCAGGGGATGGCCGAGCACCAGCAACTCGCGTTGGCGCGCCAGCAATTGCAGGTTGTGTGCCGCCGTCTTGCCAAAGCCGATGCCCGGATCGAGCACAACGCGCCTGGGCGCCACGCCTGCGGCCACTAAGGTTTGCGCCCTGCTTGCAAGAAATTCCCTCACCTGCGCCAGCGCGTCGCCGGTTAAGGGTTCGACCTGCATGGTCTGCGGATCACGGTGCATGTGCATCAGACAAACTCCGCAGGTGCCATGCCGCAACACGGCCTCCTGCGCGCCGGGTTGGCGCAGCGCCCAGATGTCGTTGATGATGTCCGCGCCCAGATCCAGCGCCGCCTGCATCACCTCGGCCTTGTAGCTGTCGATCGAAATCGGCACCCCGAGCTTCACCGCCTCGCGCAGCACCGGCAACAAGCGCCGCAGTTCGTCCTTGGCGGCAAGTGGCATGGCGCCGGGGCGCGAAGACTCTGCCCCCAAGTCCAGGATATCTGCACCTTCGAGCAGCAGCCGTTCGCAGTGCCGCAATGCCGCCGTGGTGTCCGCGTGCAGGGTGCCATCCGAAAAGGAATCCGGTGTGATGTTGACGATGCCCATGACCCGGGGCTGATGCAGATCAATGGCAAAGCGCGAGCATTGCCACTGCAGGGAAATTGGCATGAGGGTAGTTGTCAGTTCGTGAGAAACGTGATTTCGCGCAACCGGCGATGCTTCAGTCTGCCTACTATAGGTGAATCGGGGACCACTTCCGGATCGACCGAACATTCCCCAGGCGGTAGGGATTATGCCCACACAGGGTAGGGTATTGATGACGACAGAGGCGGGACCCGACCCAGTGTCATCCTTCCTCATACGACGGAGAATGCTACAGGACTCCGTCAGTAACCACTGTGCGGACGTGAGATGTGTCAGCGACCAAGGTTTTCCATGACCAGAACCCAATACCCATTTCCCGATTGGCTCTACGGCGCACTGCCGTTTTTCTATCTCTGTTCCGGTCTGCTCACCATCGGTGTGTTGCGCAACCTGATGGCGGTGTTCAGTGGTTTGACATTGATCTCGGCCGGGGTCGTCGTGTGGATCATGCGCTACCGTTACCGCCAGGCCTTTCAGTCGAGCAAGGGGCAACTCCATGTGCCCCACTTTGACGGCGCCGAAGTGGTCTTTCAGACACTTGTGCCGATCTCCTGGCGGGATTCGTTTGACTGCGGACACCCGGTCATCGACGCGCAGCATCGTCGACTGTTTGGACTGGCCAACGCCGTGGTCGACGCGTCTTCCGGTAAATCGGCACGATCCAAGCTCGACCTGGAACTGGACCTGGAACAATTGATTGTTCACATCGCAGAACATTTCTGCACCGAAGAGGCGATCCTCGCGCGCTCCAGAAACAAACTTTTCAAGGCGCATCAGCAGCAGCACCGCGAACTACTCGACAAGGCTAATCGGATGCGCGACCGGCTCCTGTCTGGCGAATGCGACGCGCGTGAACTGATTGCATTCGTCATCTACGACGTGCTCACCGACCACGTTCTCAAGGAGGATATCAAGTGGGCAGCCTGCTTCGGGCAATGGCCGGTACCGCAGGACGGGTTCCCGCACCCGCAAGTTCTCGACGCCGCCGCAGCCGGCAAGATCTGATACAGGTTCAGGCCGGCCAGGACACACGTACCACGCGTCCGCCCGACGGTTTGCCCGTGATCGAAAATTGTCCGCCCGACAGCACCACCCGCTCCATCGCCATGGCAAGCCCGGCATCGTCGTAAGCCGCGCCATCCGCGTCCGTGATCCAGTCGTGTTCCACCATCAGCACCACCCGAGCGCCTTCCATTTTCAGTGTCAGACCGATGCGTCCAATCGGAGCCATGGTGGAGATTCCGCTGCAGACATCCTCGATCACCCGGAAGATGACGATACGAAGCGAAGCCGGTATTTGCGCATCGCCCAGCAGAATCTTCAACTCCAGTTGGAACTCCGGATGGAGTTGGGCGAATTCCCGGCAAAACCATTGAAGCGTGGCCGTCAGCCCGAGATCATCAAAACTCGATGGACGCAGATGCACGGCGAAGCTGCGCACTTCGGCAATGGCGTCCTGCATGACATGCACCATGGGCTCGATTGCCGAGGGAGACGCGCCGCCCTGATTCGACATGGCAGCGGCTGCCATTTCCACCCTCAGCTTCACGGCTGAAAGCGTCTGCGCGATTCCTTCCTGCAAATCGAAGGCGATGCGCTTCTTCTCATCTTCCTGATGCTGCAACATCCGGGCCGACAGCAGTTCGAGCGTTTGGGAATGCGCGCGTATCTGATTTTGTTGCAGCTCGATCACATTGCGCACCTGGCGCAGGAGGGCGAGCAGAGCCAGATAGAGTACCCCCATGACGCCAATGGAGGCCCCCACAATTTGCCATTGGGCGCGCTCCACGTCGGCAACCCGCGAACTGACATCCACATAGATTTCCATCACCCCCAGCACCGGATCCGTTGCACCAAACGAGATGGGAACGTACGCTTCCACAAGATTGTCCAGAGCTGATTTGCGGGTGAATATGTTGAACGTGTCCCGGTACCGAAATTCGCTTGAAACGCTACCCGCCAACGCCTCCTGCACGTGCAAATCGGCATTGTTGCCGGAGTCCATCAGTTTGGCATCTGACGAGTAGATGTTCCAGCCGCGCTGGTTGAAGATATTCACCCGCATCACCGAGTTGGCAGTGTGCAGCGCACTGAGGGCCTTCTGCAGATCGACGGGCATCGTGATCGACTTGATCTCATCCCGCTTCAGATCGCGGTTCTGACGCAAGAATTCAATCGTGGTGTCGCGCACCGAGTTCAACGTGACCAGCGCCAGAAGCTTGTTGTTGTACTCCCCGAATTCCGCAATCTCGCGCACCGCGACAAATCGGAACAGCAACGCCATCGACAGCGCCGCCAGCGCGACGCAACCGAAACTCGCCACCGAAAAGTAGCGAAACAGCCGTAACACCAGGTTCCCGCCGGGGTCAACCTGCCACGATTTCATTTTTGATGGCATAGGCGGCAAGCATGGCAATGTTGCGCAGCCCCAGCTTTCGCATCAGGCTGGCGCGATGCTTCTCCACGGTCTTGATGCTCAAGCTGAGGTGGTGCGCCACCTGCTTGTTTCCCAGCCCTTCGGCCACCAGTTTGAGCACCTCGCGCTCGCGCGTCGTCAGCGAGTCCACTGCCGTGGTGGTGGACGACGTATGTGCGCCCCCGGAAATGAGATTGGAGACAACCCTGGCCGAGACGTCGGGGCTGAGATAGACCCTTCCGCTCAGAACCGTGCGGATGGCGGTGCGCAGTTCGTCGTGCCCTGACTCTTTCAGAATGTAGCCCGAGGCACCGCTGCGCAGGGCCTCCTGGATGTACTCATCGGTCTTGTGCATGGTGATCACCAGTACCTTGGTCTCAGGTGCACGCCTGCGAATCTCGGCAATGGCATGCAGCCCACCCCGCCCGGGCATGTTCAGATCCATCAGCACCACATCAGGATTGAGCGAGCAACACATGCGCACGGCATCCTCTCCGGTTCCAACTTCTGCCACCACCTCGATGTCGGACTCCGATGCCAGCAGCGCGCACATCCCGGCGCGCAGCAGCGCGTGATCCTCAGCGATAAGAACGGAATACTTTTTGATCATGGTCTATTCTGATAGGAATGAAGGCGGATGTCACCTGGATCAGGGTCTGCGCGGCACCACGCCAGGAGGCGCCGGCACACTGTTTCCGGGCGGGGGCGTGGCCGTTCGCACCGCCGCCAGAAAAACCCAGTCGGCATAGGACGAGGCGTCAGAAAAGCCGCTGTATTTGGCGCCGAACCCGGCCTTCTTGAGCGGAACCTCGGTTGACAGGCTGTGCACGCCGATGATCTGGCCGTCGGCCTGTCGCACCAGAACCCAGTCGGCATCGCCGGTCATCGGATCCGCATAGATGCGGCGCAAGTGACGCCGCTTTTCCAGCGTGCGTTCATCCAGCAACAAATCCTCCAGGCGCAGCGGCAGGCGCCGCCCCGAGCCTTGACTGGCACGGGCATAGCGCTCGATTGCCAACTGGAACTGTTGGCCGATAAACAGCAATTCCTTCTCCTTCTCGCGCTGCTGACGCAACTGCCAGACGTTCGCCGTGGCGCTCAGCCAGACCCCCATGATCGCAACCACCAGCAGCAAGGCAATATAGGTAAAACCTCGCTCCCTTGAAGCGGCAGAACTACCAGTCACTGTAGTTGCTCCCGTCGCGTGCCTTTCCCGGCGCGCCGCTGTGCACATCGAACACCGCACCCGCGCGATCAGGCCGATCTGGCGGCACCAGGATCCACGTGGTCGCGCTCTCGGTGATAGGGTCAACCGGCAATGCGCGCAGGTATCTGGCCTGAACCAGTTGCTCCAGCGAATCCGGGTAGTGACCGGTATCCCCGTAAAACTTGTCCAGAGCATCGCGCGTGCCCGCCAGATTGGCGCGCAACACGCTCTCCTGCGAGCTCTGCAGGCCACTGAAATAGCGCGGCACGGCAACCGACAGCAGCAGTGCCACGACGGCCAGCACCACCATCAGCTCAATAAGGGTGAAGCCCGCGCGCGCGCGCCAACCGCATCGGCCAGTACTGCGCGTCACCATTGCTGATAGCGCACACCGTTGAGTCCGGTTTGCGTCGACTGTGAGTAGATGTCGAATACGTCTGCGCCCTCGGCGGGTGCATCGGGCGGACTGGCATAGCTGCGCTTGCCCCAGCTGGAAACCGGATCAACGCCAGGATCCGCAAAAGGGTCGCGCGGTACACGGCGCAAGAAATAGATCCGACTGTCCTTGCTGGCGCTGCGGGCATCCGGGACGCCATCCACCAGGACTTCCAGCGAAGGCGGATAGCCCGATGCCAGTCGGTCGGCGGCAATCCGGCCGTCCTCCACGGCCTGTTTGTAGGCATCGATCGCAGTACGGACCTCACGCAGGGCATCACGCAGCTCGCGTTCCTGGTTGCGCTGCATCACCAGTTCCGCCATCGGAACGGCCACCGACGCGAGCAAGCCAATGATCACCACGCTGACGAGCAGTTCAATCAGCGTGAATCCGGCAGATGCCCGTTGTCGTTTCACTGCGAAGTTCCCTGCACCGGGGTGACGGCCGATGCGGGCGTCGCGTCGTCCTGTGGTGGCGCTGTGGTGGGCGTCGTCGCCGGCACCAGCGGCGGCCTGGGTCCGATCGGAAACCTCGGCGACGGCGTACTGCCAGCAGGTGCGCTGGCGTTGGCCGCTGCCGGTGCGGTCGACGATGCAGGCGTTGACGAGGTGGACGCTCCGGACCCGGTCATACCCATCACACCACCGCCGCCAGAGGCCTTCAGATTGGGCGCACCAAAGCGCAGGCGGGTGTCCGTACCCGACCACAATTCGGCCAGGTCGGCCTCCTCCGACGACACATTGCGGATGACGTGGGGCGTGATCGCCAGCAGCAGTTCGGTCTTGTTCCAGGTGTCGGTGGTGCTGCCAAAAAGACGTCCGAGCAAGGGCAAGTCGCCGGCCCCGGGAATCTTGGTTTGACTCTGATCCGAGCGCTGCTGAAGCAGGCCGCCCAGAATCTGCGTCTCGCCGTCCTTGAGTTGCAACAGTGTGGTGACGTTGTTGGTGTTCACCGGGAACACCACCGTGCCCGAATTGCCGGTATCGATCTGTGCGCCAGCGCTGCTGACCTCCAGATTGAGCTTGATCGCGACTTCGCCATTGGGATGGATGTTGGGTTCCACCTCGACCTTGATGCCGGTCTCGATATAGGTGACGCTGGTGTTGAAGACCGTGGAGCCGCCGCCCACCGGGGCGGGAGTGGCAGCGCTGGAGACCACGGGGTTGCGCGTACCGACCAGAATCTTGGCCTTTTCCTTGTTGCGCACGCGGATGCGCGGCGTCGACAGGTCATTCAAATCACCGTCGGTCTTGCTGGCGGTGCCCGTCACTGACAGGCCTGTCATCTTCACGTCGGCGCGGGTGCGATTCTTGAAATCCAGCAGCGTCATGCCTGCCGGCAGCGACAGCGTCAGGCTCTTGGTCCAGTCAATGCCCAGTGTCATCATGCGCGTGCGGTCCACTTGCATCACGTCGATTTCCAGCATCACCTCGGGTTCGGCCTGGTCCATCGATGCCACCAGTTTCTCTGCCAGTCGCACCACGTCGGGGGTATCGCGCATCATCACCGCGTTGGTCTTCTCGTCGACAAAGATATCCTTCACCTTGAGGATGGTCTTGAGCATGGTTTGCACCTGCTTGGAGTCGGCATTTCCCAGTGCAAAGCGACGGATCTTGAGATCCTGATAATCCTTGGATTTGGCCGCCGTGGCGGGATAGATGAGTACGGTGTTTTCGCCCAGCACCCTTTTCTCCAACTGGTTCTGAATCAGCAGCAGTTCCAGCGTTTCCTCCACCGACGTGTCCTTCACGAAGATCGTGACCTTGATGTCGTTGCGCACGTCCTTGTCCAGCAGGACGTTCACGCCAGTGGCCCGCGAAATGGCCTCCAGCACCATCTTCAGATTGGCATCGCGAAATTGCAGGGTCAGCGGCTTGCGCCCCTTGATGTTGAGCGTGGGACCTGCAATGTTCTCCCGCAGCGTCGGCTCCTCGATCTGGTAGCGGATCTTCGCAGCGCGGGGATGGGCCGGATTTTCCACCAGCACGACATTCAAAAGCGCACGCGCACCGGCCGCATCGCCCTTCATCATCAGCGCCTCTGCCTCGTCCAGCACGCGCCCATGTCGTTCAACCGCATCCAATTCCTGCAAGCCCTGGCGCGCGGCGTCGTTGTTCGGGTCCAGACCGGCAACGCGGCGATACAGGCTGCGCGCTGCATCCGCGTGATTGGCGCGACGCTGTTCGATCGCGTCAGTCAGCAGGCGGTTGATGATGAGGCCGCGCTGGGACAGGTAATCCTTGCGCAGTTGCGCGTTGCCGGGACCTTGTTGCACGGCTTCGGCCAACTTCCCCAAGCCCTCTTCGTATTTGGCGTCGGACAGCAGAGTCAGGCCTTCCTGGCGCGCAAGTTCGCCAGGCGCACATCCCACGAGCAGCAGCAAAAGCGACACTGCCGACAGCGTCTGCAGCCGCGATCGATAGTTCGAATTCAGTAAAAAGTTTGGCCCGAAATCGCTCATTGGGAAACCCCTGTTGCAAGTGTTTGTTTGATGTCCAGTGGCAAGTAGACCAAGGTCAGCGTGCCACCTTTGAGACTCTCCACCTTGTAGCTGGCGTCAATGTTGTCGCCCACGAAGATCGTCAGGACGCGGTCACCACGCGACAAGATGACCTGAATCTTCTGATCTTCAACGATCTGGCCAAGATAGGTGAAAGGCAGCGGTGGCGCCGATGGCGGCGGTGGTGGCGGTGGCGGTGGCGCAGGAGGTGGCGGCGGCGGCGCGGGCGGTGGCACAAACCACGAACTGCTGCGAAACAGATCCTTTATTTCACTGGCGGCTACGCGCTCTGGGCGTTGCAATTGATCAGGCCGTGCGGCTGACTTGACCGCGCTTGCTGCAAGATTCTTTGCTGTAGCCGTTGTTGCAGGCCCTGACTGCGGGCGCGCCCCGCGCGCCGCCGCCTTGGGTCGCACCTGCGCCACCTCATCCTGCGGCGCGAGCCACACCAGTGCCAGGGTTGCCACCAGGCCCACGCCCAGGAGCCAGCGTTTCGCAACCGGCGTCATGGCGCGTGCTCCACAAAAAGCAGGAAGACGATGCGGCCGTTGACCACGTCCTCGGATACCTTTTCCCGTCGTACCGACAATCTCTCCAATGCCAGTGCCGGCTGTGCCAGCAACACCTCGGAGGCGAACTGCCGGAGTTGAACGTAGTTGCCCTTGACCGGCAGCGAGATGCGCAAGCTGTCCAGCCGCGTGCCCTGCTCCTTGGTCAGACTGTATTCGCCGATATCGAGTTCAAGCTTTTGGGCCACGGCAATTTCATGCATGCTTGCCAGCACGTCCGGCACCTTGAGCCGCGCTGGAAACCCGGCAAAGAAGGCGCCCAGTTGCTGGCTTGGGGTGAGTGCCGTCGAACCGCTCACCGGCTGCAGCAGGCGGTGCTGCGCCGCCACCGTGCTCGTGCTCAACGCCAGCAGCCGCTGCTGCGCAGGCCGCAATTGCAACTGTGCCAGTGCCAGTGCGAGCACCAGGGCGAGCGCACCAATCCATCCCGGCACACCTACCCGTCGCGTCCAGTAGGCCAGGCGGGCCCGCCACAGAGCGCCGCTCACGAGATGCGCTCCCAGTGTGCGGTGATGCGAAAGCGAATGGGCTTGTCGCGGTCCTGCAGATTCACCTGATGCGTTTGCAGGGCGACGGAATGGAGCATGGGCTGACTTTGCAAGTAACGGAAATAGTCCAGCAGAGCAGCGTAATTGCGGGCCTCGCCATTGAGCACCAGTTCATGCCGCACCCCATCGGGCTCCAGGCTGAGCAGGGCCACGCTCTGCTCAGCGCCGCCTTCAAGTTCGGCAAACAAGTCCGGCCAGGGCATATTCAGCAGTTGCACCACAGCCGTTGCCTGCGTCCAGTCCGTGGCCAGTTGTTCATCGCTCAGCGATTGCACTACCGGCTCCCTTGCGACCGCAGCGTTTTGCAGGCGCCGCAGTTCCGCTTCGCCGGCGCGCACGCGCGGCTCCAGTTCCAGCAGGCTCCAGGCCAGCACCGCGCACAAGGCGGCCAAGCCGAGCAGCAGCAACAGCCAGCCAAAAAGGCTGGTGCGGCGTCGGGGATTAAGGAAATCAAGATGCATGCTGATTCGTCCTAGGCCAGCCAGGCCGGTGCAAATATGGCGTCACGCTGCGCCATGAAACCACGTCCGTTTGCCGGCACAAGCAGTCCAAAACCCAGCCCCTGCAACGCGTCGCGAGCCTGCGCATCCGCGCTCGGCGCAAACACCTGAACCTGTTCAGTGGCCGGATCCAAATCCGCCAACATGGCCTCCCCAACCAACATCTGGGGCAGTTGCCGGACCCAGTCCTCATCCGCCCTGACATGGCGCAGCCAACGCCAGTCGCCATCCTGTTTGACCGCCACGCAGATCCGGCCCGGCTCGTGCATGACAAGCCATTGGCAGCCATGGCGCGACACCCGGTGTCGCCACAACCCTTCCGCACCGGCCAGGTAGGTTTGCACGCTGGCCAGCTTGGCGCCGGCGCCGCTGACCGCTGTGCCCAGCGCTGCCAGCAGTTCTGATGGCAGCGCCGCAGCCACCCGCGAGACCCCTGGGCGCTCATCGCTCAGGCACACTGTCCAGTCCTTCGCCAGCACGCCAAAGGCCGACGCAAACTCCAGTTGCGCCAGTGCCAGATATTCCTCATCACCCCGCAATTCATCACGCCACGGCAGCACGCGGTACTGGACGAAATGATGCGACACGAGCACGCGCACCGAGCCGCAGCCGAACTCCTTCAAGGCGCCGCCGACGGCCGACAGCGCTGCTTGCCACGGGTCCCCGCCAGCGTCGGACACGGCATAACTTTGCGTGCGGCCGAGTTGTTGGCGCCAGCCGACGCGGCTCAGCGCGAGCACGGCTGTCGGGCTGAAAAACAGTTGCAGGGATTCAGGCGACAAAAGTGACACGATTGATTTCCGTCAGAGTGGTTTCGCCCGCCTTCACCAGGTCCAGCGCAGAGTCCCGCAAGAAGCGCGTGCCGTCGGCGATGGCGGCTTCCTTGATGCGGCGAATGGGCGCCCGTTCCACGATCAGTTCGCGGATGGCATCCGTCAGATGCAGGATTTCCGCAATCGACTTGCGCCCCTTGTAGCCGGTTCCCCGGCAATGACCGCAACCGCGCCCGATGCGGAATCGAAACTCCGACAGGTCGGCGTCGACCAGTCCGGAGTCGGCCAGCAGAGCCGCATCGGGCGTGTCGTCTTCCGCGCACTGGGGACAGATCACGCGCACCAGGCGCTGCGCCAGTATGCCGTTGAGCGCGGCCACAAAAGCGTAGGGATCAACGCCCATGTGGGAAAAACGCCCGAGCACGTCGAAAACATTGTTGGCGTGCACTGTGGTGAAGACCAGATGGCCGGTGAGCGCCGACTGGATGGCTATCTGCGCGGTCTCGGCATCACGGATTTCACCCACCATGATCTTGTCCGGGTCGTGGCGCAGGATGGAGCGCAGCCCGCGCGCGAAGGTCAGGCCCTTCTTTTCGTTCACCGGAATCTGCAGCACACCCGGCAGTTGGTACTCCACCGGGTCTTCGATCGTGACGATCTTGTCGTTGCCATGGTTGATTTCAGAGATCGCCGCGTACAGCGTCGTGGTCTTTCCCGAGCCGGTCGGCCCGGTCACCAGAAACATGCCATAAGGCAGGCTCGCCAGACGCCGCAGCACCAGCGCCGTGCTCTCGTCAAAACCCAGGCCGGTGAGTTGCAAACCCTTACCGTCCGCGCTCAGGGATTTCTTGTCGAGCACGCGCAGTACCGCGTCCTCGCCGTGGATGCTGGGCATGATGGAAACACGCAGGTCCACCTCGCGCCCGCCGATGCTCACGCGAAAGCGCCCGTCCTGCGGAATCCGGCGTTCTGCGATGTCCAGTTCGGACATCACCTTGATACGTGAAATCACCTGTTCCGCCAGTTGCACCGAAGGCACGGATCCGACCGATGACAGCACACCATCAAGCCGATAGCGGATCGTCATGCCACCCAGGTTGGACTCCAGGTGAATATCGCTGGCATCGGTGCGCAGCGCGTCATACAGCGTGGAATTCACCAAGCGCACGACCGGACTCGCGTCCTCGGCGATGCCACGGAAACTCAGCTCTTCGACCACACCGCCGTCGTCCGCGGCGGCTCCGGTATGGGTCAGCGCGCCATCGATGGCGCGCAGGCCCTCTTCCTGTTGCGCCTGCCACGCAGCCACATCCTGGGCATGTGCCACGTTGACCGTGTACGCATGGGGCAAGCGCAGCTCGGCCCAGGACAATACAGCGGCGTCAAACGGATCGCCCAGCACCAGATGCAACTGGTCCGCCTGGTCGCGCAACAGCAGGCAGTTTTGGTCCAGCCCCTCCTTGAACGGCAGCACGTCGAACGCCGAATCAAGGTCATGGATGTCGGCCATGCGCAGCACCGGACGCTTAACCAGCGCGCCCAGGGCCTGCACGAAGGCGTCCGGGCTCGCACCGTAAAGTTCCTCCAGAACCCGCACCAATTTGCGTCCGTCGCTGTGGGCCAATTGGCGTGCCTGCGCCAGCATCGTCGGGGAAATGGCAGGGTACGCGGTCGTCATCATTGCAAGCTTCCCGCGAGTTCAAAAATGGGGAAATACATCAGCACCACGATGCCACCGATGGCCACGCCTATCACCAGCATCAGCAAGGGTTCGAACAGGCGGATGAACCAGTCAACCCAGCGCGCAATTTCGTCGTCATAGAAATGCGCGATGCGCTCCATCATCTCGCCCATCTGGCCGGTGCGCTCGCCCACCCTGAGCATGCGCGAGGACACCGGCGTCGTCAGGCCACAGCCCTCCATCGCCTGTGAAATCGGCGTGCCCTCGCTGACCTTGCGCGAAGCCTGCGTCAGTTGCTCGCGCAAATGCCCTTGCAGCAGACCGGCAGTCATACCCAACGAGGGCATGATGGGAATGCCGCCGCGCAGCAACATTCCGAGGGTGCGATAAAAGCGCGCCAACTGGTACACGCGCACCCGCTCTCCGAGCGCAGGTATCTGCATCAGGCGCGTCACCAGCGCGGCACGCGTCGAAGGCCGCGTCAACCAGAACGCCAGCAGTGCCACGGTGCCACCCACGCCCAGCAACAGGCTGGCCGTGTGGTCGGCCACCAGACCGCCCCAATCCATGAGCATGCGTGAAAGGAACGGTAAATCACGGCCGATGTCCTCGAAGATCCGGGCAAATCGTGGCACCACGTAACCCAGCAGGAAGATGATCACCAACGTACCGACGATGAGTAGCAGCGCCGGATAAATGGATGCACTGACAAGCTTCTTGCGCACCACGTCCAACTGCGTTTGATAAACCACGTAGCGCCCAAGAGACTCGGGCAGATTGCCGGTGCGCTCGCTGGCGCGCACGGTCGCCACGTACAGCGGCACAAACACGGCCGGAAAACGCTCCAGCGCCTGCGACAGTGATTCGCCTTGGTACAGACCCTCTACCAATTGCGACAACAATTGCTGCCGCTCGGGTTTGCTCTCTTTTTCCCGCAGGGTCTCGATCGACTCGACCACGGACAGGCCGGCTTCCAGTAGCGTCAACAGTTCCTGACTGAACTGGCCCACGGGAAAGGATTGCTGCATGGAACTACCGGAGCGACGCCAGCCGACCTTCCCCTGGGCTCGAACCTTGAGCACGGCAAGGCCCTGCTGCTGGGCCAGTGCGGTGGCGGCCTGCGCGCTTGCAGCGTCGAACACCGTAGAGACGACACCAGCGCTTCGGTCAAAGGCACGAACTTCAAAACGCATTGTCCGTAGGTCCCGTTATTCCCAATTGCCAAGGTCGGCATCTTCGCCCGTGCCTCCGGGCACACCATCTCGGCCGTAGGAGATCAAATCGTATTCCCCGTGGTCACCCGGCTGCTTGTAGACATAGGCTGTGCCCCACGGATCGAGTGGCACCGCCTTCTTCAGGTAGGGCCCGTCCCAACGCGTCTCGTTGGCCGGTTTATCCACCAGGGCAGCCATTCCCTGCTGCGTGCTGGGGTAGTGACCGGTATCCAGTCGGAACTGGTCCAACGCCTGACCGAAAGCATGAAATTGATCGCGTACCACCGTCACCTGCGACTTGCCCACCTGCTTGAAATACTTCGGGCCGACGTAGCCCACCAGCATGCCGATGATGACGATCACCACCAACAATTCCAGCAGCGTGAAACCGCGCGCTGTACCGCGTTTACCGAGTCTCGTCATACTTTTTACCTCGATCCAATTTTCGCTTTTCACGGCTCGCGTCGGGCGCCAGCAAAGACCAGGTTGCGACGATGCGGGTGCCGCCATTGCTGGAACTGTCGATGTGGAATTCGCCGCCGGAAAAATCCACCCGGTCGCGCATTCCGGTCAGGCCCATACCAGCCTGGAGAACACCTGAGCGCACTTGTTCCGGCGAAAATCCTCGGCCATTGTCCTGGATGTCCAGCACCAGATTCGATCCGTTCCCCGTCAGTCGCACAACGACCTGCGTGGCCTGTGCGTGCTTGACCATGTTGTTCATGGCTTCCTGCAGCACCCGGTAGATCGGCGTGCGCAACGCGACAGGTACGTCGGCCTCCGCCACCTCCACCTGGGCATTCATTGCGATGCCGGGATACACGGCGCCGAATTCGCGCATGAACCAGCTCAGGGTTCCGACAATGCCCAGATCGTCCAGTATGGCGGGCCGCAGATCCATCGCAATGCGCCGAACCTCATCCAGCGTGCTCTTGACCTGTTGCGCCACTCTTTGCAGGATGGCAGACGTGCCCGCAACATCACCCTTGCCCGTCAACACCAGGGCACCGCCCACCCCGAACGCCAGCGAGTTCAGTGCCGAACCCACGCTGTCATGCAGTTCCGAGGCGATGCGCTTGCGTTCCATCTCCTGTGCGGTCATGAGTGCCGCCGAAGCCTGGCGCAACTTCATTTCGGTTTCCCGCGCCTGCGAATGCACGGCATCAAGTGCGGAACGTTGCAGGTGCAACTGACGCTGCAAACCCCGCACCATGCCATAAAGTTCGCCCGAGTCCTGATTCGACGCGGGAGCGGGGCTGCCCTGCCCCGCGGCGGAAGAACCCTGGTTCGAGATACTGTCTGTGGACATCCGCTAATCGCTTCAAATTGATTGTTGCCCTGCCCGGCAAGACCCCGACCAGGCACCCTGCCGGCCGACGATCTGCCACCGAACGGGTTACCGGGCCGCCACCAGCGCGCGATATTGCTTTACCGTCTCCTGGGCGGATGCTAACCCATCGAGCCGGACCCAGGGCTTGCCCGGAGCTGCACGCAGGTAGGTGACAGGAACATGGTTCATCTTGTCACCCCGATAGGCGTCAAACGCCTTCTGCAAACTCACACTGTCGCGCAACGTACCGGTATAAAACTGCCACTGTGGACCGGCGCCCAGTTTCTTCGCATAACTCTGCAGCCGCGGCGCCGTATCGTATTCTGGATCAATGGTTATCGACAGCATGTGTACTTTGCTTGAATCCTTTCCCAGCGCGTCCTGAACCTGGGCAAAGGTATGGGTCGTCACGGGACAGATCGCCGTGCACGAGGTGTAGATGAACTGCAGCATCACGGCACGCCCGTCGTCCAGCTCCGCCGGGAACCGGACCGACTTTCCGTCCTGTCGCATCAACGAGAGCGCCGGGACTTGGTAATTGACTTCGCTGCGTCTGATTTCAGCGGCCTGCATGGCAGCGTGGTCGTGATGATGCTGGTGATCCACGGGCATATCTTCGGCCCGGGCTCCCGCCATCGCAAACAGCGCAGAAATGCACAACACCGCGGGCACAAGCCCACCACGAAAAACGCCAGCCTTGCCAACCATGAGTATCTCCAGTTACCACTATCTTAATTCAAGCCCGGCCACGTGGGTAGGGCCCACGGACCGAACAGGGGAACGGTGCACGACGACCGCTCAAGCGCCGGAGACAAAACCCCTAGTTGGAGCCGTACAACTTCATGTAGGTGTTGCGGTCCACCATGAGATAGCGCCTGCCAGCGGCCGGGTTTCCCGATGCCAGTTGCGCCGCGCCGATCTTGGACAACGTGGCTGCGAGTTCGGTGTCTTTCACCTGCGCCGGTGGCACCGATCCATACCATGCAATCGGCTCCGGCTGGGTCGGCGTGGCCTGCCCTGCCTTGGGCGACGCGTCTGACGCAGCGGGCGTGCCGGACGCAACGTCGGGCGTCTGCGTGCCCGCGGGCAATGCGGCAACCAACGGCTCGGCCTGGGTATCTTCCGCCATGTTGCTCAGTTCGACCGAACCATCGGCTGCGGTCTTCTGGTAAATGCCACCTGCGGCGCCATTTCCGGCAGCGCTGGCCGCAGCACCCAGACCCAAAGCAAATATGACCGACAGTGACTTCGCGATTCGCAGTTTCATGATCCGCCACCTCCAAAAAAATAGGACATCAACCCGCCGATCACAGCAGGAACCGCTGTGTCGTTCAGTTCCTATGACTATATCTTTGGTAGGGTCTTCCCGCACTGGGCTAAAACCCTACTTTGCGCTGCCCGCCAAGGGTTAGAAAGGTCCGGCCGCGACCGTATTCTCAGGGCACGATCAGGTCGGTATCCGGCACCAGTTGATTGCCGTTTTGCGTCGCAAACCGGACGATGTAGCCCGACTTGGAGGCGAAGCGCTGGCCCGGACCCATACTCAGATGCGGGTACATGGTGGTGCCCGAACTCTTGGCGGCGCCGCCCTGAGGGGTGGTGATCTGGACTCTGGCTGATTCCTCGATCGTCGGGACACCGTGTCTGCGGGTCAAATCCCCTTCCCTGCCCAGGGCCGCGCGATCTCTCGCTTCCTGTTCGGTCTTGATGCCTTCGCGTATGCTCAACATGCTTTCAGCGCGGTCCACCAGATAATCCCGATACAGGTTATCCAGCATTTCGGAAAGCGTATCGGTCATGAAATTGAGTGCAAAAAAGACTTCTGATTGCATCGCTTCATCGACCAATGGCGTCTTGCTGAGATTCAGCCAGGCATAGAAATAGTCCAGATTTTTCTTGCGCTTTTCCGGCAATTCATAGGGGTACACCAAACTGGAGCGCGCTCTCCAGCCGGCCGGCACCGGCGCACGGTCACCCATGGCAAGGACCGCTGAAAAGAAATTCTTCTCTGCCACTGGCTTGATGGTCTCCAGGGCGGCGACATCATCCGGCCGCAACCAGTACATGACGACATCGTCCTTGTCAACGCCGCCCAACGCCTGGCGCAATGCAGCCACTGCCGGCACGTTTGCACCCAGCACCTTGTCCGTCACGCGGATTCCCGATCCGGCAAGCGCCCGGAACAGCGCTTGCCCTGCGGCGCGACCTGTGTCGCCATCCCGATAGATCTGCACCACCTTGGGATGCGCCCCTTTGCGATCCTTCAGATGGCGTGCCAGTACATCGGCTTCCAACGTGACTCCACCCGAGAAATAGAACGCGTAATCGGACTGGTCCTTGCCTGGAACTTCGACGCTGGGGAACCAGCATGGAACGTGCTCATGGTTGCAAAAATCGTGCACCGGTTGCCAGGTGGAGTGCGACAGCCCGGAGAGCAACGCAAACACAGGCCGCTTGCGATAACGCGCTTCAAGCTGCTCGCCCCAACTTGCGGGTGCGCCTTGCAGTTCCCAGATTTCCAGTTCCCATTTGCGCTCGGTTCCCAGGATCAGTTCAGCCGCCGTCGTCATGTGATGGCGGGTGTGCTGCTTCTGCGCCAACAGCGTACTGCCGTTTTTCTGGCGGAGTATGGCCCGCATCATGTCGATCATCACTTTGCGTCGCGCCGGATCGACATCAGGCGTAATCACTGTGGCGAAGCGGATCGTGTCGGCACTGGCGCCGGGCGACCATTGTGCGGACAGCTGCTTCAGATAGACCACCAGTGCGTTGAACTCGGCATCGCTCAAAATGAAGTGCGGCATGGTCACATTCATTGCGCGGTCGTGGTTGTTGACCCCGTTGCGAATCGCATTGCCCAGGGTGGCGTCGTCATACGGATCGTGCGCCTGATTGAAGCGTTTGCTGACATGCGGATCCATGGTGGCCAGGCGCATGTCGCCCTTCGCGGCAAACAGGAAATTGCCCGTGATCGGCGGTATCTGGATGTTCGCCTCAACCTGGCCCATGCCGCTGCGACGATGGCAGTTCACACACGCAGCCGACTCGCCCGTTACCGGATCTCTTCCCGCTCGGGTTCCCGTGAGCGCGGCTCCCGAAGGCAACACGCCTTCGTTGTAGATGCGCCGCCCCAACTCCAATTGCTCGGTACTGCCGGTGGCCGGCGCCTGTGCCAGTGCCGCGATGGACAACACCATGCCGAAGACAAATGACAGCCCGGGACGCAGCACGCGTGGCCGAATCGTGTCGCGAGTCGCCCGGCTCGAAGGGCTATTTGAAATCTGCATTCGGCACCTCTTGAGTTGTCTACTGCGCATGATAACCAGAGCGGCAACGCCATAAGCCGATGCCCGTTACCAGATTGCTGCGCTGCCTTACCTCACGTTCACGTTGACCGCCACGCTGGTGCTGCTGCCGCTCGCGTTGGTCGCCGTCAGCGTCATCGAGTAGGTTCCTGCCGCTGCAAAGGTGATTTGCTGGCCCGATGTCGTTACCGTGGCTTTTCCGGTGTTAGGCGTCACGCCAGCCGGTGCAGTCCAGTTCACGGCATAGGTCAGTCCCGCTACCGGCGTAAAGCTGAGGCCACCGGTGAACGCTCCCCCGTTTGTACCGTTGGACGCCGTGGCCGTTGGCACACCCGGCAGCGTCAGTTGTGCTGCGCTGGAGGTTGAGAAGCCGCCGTTGCCGGCAGCGCCCGTCGCCCTGACCTGGAACACATAGGTCGTGTTGCCGTTCAACCCCGTTACGGCCAGACTTGTCGGCAACACGCCAGCTACCGCGTTCACCTGGGTCGCATTCCCGAAGGCACCAGCCACACCGTTTGTTACGGTCGCACGCTGAACCGTGTAACTCGTCGCACCCGTCACCGAAACCCAGTTCACCGTAACACCTGAGGCGGTCACACCGGACACCGTGGGCTGTGCGGGCGTGGCCGGCAAGGTCCACTGAGTCAGGCTGGTTGAGGTGGCACAAGTGGCCCCGTTGTTGTTGCAGGCGGCCACGGTATAGACGTTGCTTGTACCCGGCGAAGCGCCCGTCACAGTCAGCGAGGTGCCCGTCAGCGACGGTTGTGCGATACCGTTCGCGTTCACGACATAGCTGGTAGCCCCTGCCGGTGCGTTCCAGTTGAGCGTGAAGCCGGTTGTTGAAACACCACTCGATGCCAGGAAGGCCGGCGCAGCGGGTGTTGTCGCCAGGGTGGTCTGCGCCACGGAACCGGACACGCCACTGCTGCCGATGGCGTTCTTGGCGCTCATCTGGAAGCTGTAGGTTGTGCTTGCCGACAAACCCACGATCACTGCGGAAGTGGAAGCCGAGCCCAATGAGGCAACCGTTGTCCTCACACCGTTATTGCCCGTGCCCACATTGCTCCAGGGCGCGCCGCCGGTGGTCGAATACTGCAGCGTGTAGCCCGTGGCGCCCGTCACGCTGGTCCAGCCCAGGGTGATGGATGTCGACGTCACGGCGGACACAGTGGGAGTGGCTGGTGTAGCGGGCAGCGTCAAGTCCGCACTCACCGCACCTGATGCGGTAGACGTTGCGGTCTGACCGAACTTCACTTGCTGTGCGGCTAGCGTAAAGCTGTACACGCTTCCCAGCGTCAGGGTCACGGTCGTGGACTGCGTCGCGCCTTGGCCAGCAGTCGCAATGCTGGTCGGCGCTGCGCCATTGATGCTCAGCAGATATGCGGTCGCGCCCGTCACCTTGTTCCAGGTCAGCGTGACGCTGCCGTTGCCATTCACCACCGCGCCTGCACCCACCCATGTGGGCATGGCGGGCGCCGTGATTTCGGTGTAGGGAGTCGACGTCGTCGAGCCGGCGTTGTTCCAGGCCACGACTTCGTAGGCGTAGTCGATGCCAGCCTGCTGCGTCGCGTCGGTGTACTGGGTCACGTTGGCCGGTGTCGCACCGATCTGCTGATAACCGCCCAGGTTGCCATTCACCGAGTACGTCGCTCGCAGCACCTTGAAGCCGATTTCATTCTTCGGATTGGCCAGGGTTGCCAACACCGCCGACGCCACACCGGCATTCACTGCAACCGCGGGGGTCGGATCGGTCCAGGTCAGCACGCCGCCGCTGCCGCCCAATTGGGTCGGCGCATCCGGCTTGGTGACAGTGGGATGAAACACCACCGGGCGCGTGAAGTCATCTTCCGCATGTCCCAGGATGGCCGAACCCCAAGTGAACTCGTTGTCGTAATTGGCCACCACGTTGGTGGTGGTCGTCAGCAGCGGCGCACCTACGGCATTCGCTGGCGCACCGGCCGGAATGGGCGCTGTCACCGCCGGATCAACCGTGAAGCCCAGGCCCGAACCGGCTGCGCCAACCTTCCGGGACGGATCCTGCAGGCGCGAGCTTGCGGGCAAGCCGAACGGCACCGTGGGACGCTTGGCGCGCATCGCCACCACAGCGTCTTCCAGGGGGTTGAGCCGGATCGTGTCTTTCCAGCCCACCTCGTTGGTTGCAGGCGCCTTCACGGTGCCATCCCAACCCACGCGGTTGATCAGTTGCACGTCCACCATGTCGAAGCGGATCGAGTTCGACCAGAAGCCGTTGTCCACGAGCTTCCAGATCTGCACTTCGCCGTCCTTGATTATTTCGGTGGGCGAATCGATGTAGTTCAATGGGATCGTGGTCTGGATAACACCGCTGGTCATGGGCAGTTCCACGCCGCCGGTGGAGTTGTAGCGACCGTAGTCATCGAACAATTCCTGCTCGGCCTTGGTCAGCACCGGAATCGATTTGAAGTTGCTCGTCTTCACAACCGCCTGCGCCCCGACGCCGCTGGTGCCGCTCGGATTGGTGAACGTGACCAGTGGCGCGCAGACATAGCCTGAACCCAGCGTGACATTGGTAAAACCGGTGACCTGTTGCGTGCTCGGAACGGCCGGAGTCTTCACCTTGCCATTGGGAAACAGCACAGCTGGCGTTCCCTGATCTACCACCGCAATGGCGGCTGCAGACACGCCCGCAACACCGTTCACGGTCGGCAGGCAATTGACACCGTTCACCGTGCTATTGAAAACCACCGTCGGCGGATTCTTCGGGTCGTAGCCCGTACCGGAACCCGGGGTGGCATTGCCCACGACGGCGCCGCCTGCCACCACCGTGCCACCTGAAGTGATCAGGTCCAGCCCGGTGATCGAGAGCGCGCCGCTGGTGGAGAAGTCCAGGTTGGGCTGTGCGATGGAGCCCGTTGCAACGTGGGCATAGACATCCGCGTCGTTCGTGCCGAATGCGGCGTTGTAAGCCACAGCCGGAACGATGGGCGCGGATTGCGATGCGCCGTAGGCAAGGGGCAAGGCGGCGGCCAAAGCCACTGCATCAAAGGGAGTCGCGGCTGCAACCGACGGTGTCGACGAGGGACCCTTCACCACGATCTGCATCATCGTGCGCGTGTTCGGTCCGTAGCCGGGCTGGGTGCTGTAGGCGCCGCCCTGCCCCGTCAGATCGGGGTTGCCGGTGTAGTAGTCGTTGCGCGGATCGTTGAACGGTGTGGGCGCGGGTGCGTCGTTGTACAGGATCAGCGTCTGGCCGGCATAGGCCGAGAAGTCGACCACGGCGTCGGCACGTTCGGCCGGGCCCAGCAGCATGCCGTAACCGTAGATGTTCAGCACCGTGATGGAGCGACGATTCTGCTCATAGGTCACGGGCTGCGAGGGGATGTCCACCGGATTGGGCAACAGTCCGCCATCGTTGCCGATGACGATGAAATCAGGGCCGGAGGTGGCCGGGTCGGGTGCGCCGCCGGCGCGGCCGTCCGTGGGCCAGGCGCGGCTGGGACCGGAAGGTTCGGAATTGATGTTCCACGGCAGATTGGGGTACTGCGGCGACGGTAACTGGACGCCATTCACGGCATCCCAGCCCGGCGGATTGCCGGCCACGTCGGCGGCCGCTGGGATCATCTTGACTTCGGTGTTGGTGAAGAAAAGTTGATTGCCGCTTGCGTCGAAAGTGGGGTTGCCATTCTGGTCGAGCTGCGGCGCCTTGACCGTCGCATCGGCCTTGTACAAACCCAGGTTGATGTAGCGGTCGTTGCTGGCATTCAGGATGCGCAGGCGATAGGCTTTCGGGTCCACTGTGAGCGTGGGATACGCCGTGCCGTTGATGACCGGGGTGTCCAGATAGGCTTCGGGTGTGAAGCTCGGCGTGGGCAGCGTGGCCTTGGCGACAGTCACGGGAAATATCGGCCAGAACAAAGGACCGTAGTCCCAGCGGCCCACCGGGTTCACGCCATTCACCGAACTCGGGTCCTGATTGGTTTCGTACACGTGCGGGAACCACAGGTCGCCGGGTTGGCCCCAGGTCCATTTGGCATCCTGCTGCGCGATGTTGGCGGGCACAAAAGTCTTGTCCTCGATGATCAGGGGGATCTGCTCCGCAGGGATCGTTCCCGCAGTGACGAGCGCCTGCTCCGCAGCATCCGTGACGAAATAGCCGGCTTCCAGACCCGCGTAGGAATTCAGCCGTGTCAGGCCCGAAGTGCGGTCTTGATAGAACATGAAACGCGCACTCAGATCGTTCGGGAAATAGAGCGTGGTCGAGCCTGCACCGGGGTCGGCCATGTCGGGCACATTCTGGGCACTCACGCCTTTGGTGTAAGGCGTTGCCTCAGCTGCCGGAGCCACCCATTGATGGGGCGAGCCCGCGCTGATCCACGGCGACTGTCCGCCCACCAGATGGATTTCGGCACGGTTTTGCGTGTAGCTGTTGACGCCATCCGGCCCCAGGCCTGCGCCCGTGATGGTCGTATCCACGGGAATGAAAAGCTTGCCACCCGCGCCGGTGGGCAGGTAGTTGGTGAACTTCACGCGCACCGCCGTACCCTTGGTGGAGTTGATGATGGGGCCGAGGTGATGCGGTGCATCCACCACGCTCAACACCGTGCCGTCCAGCGTGGTGAAGGAGGTGGCGGCCACGCCCTTCGCAGCCAGGCCCGGTGTCATGAGTTGCACATAGCCGCGCAGATGCGTGGCCTTGGGCAGATCGCTGTGCATCTTCTCTGCATATTCGACCGCCGCGATTTCGTAGTAGTCGTCGCCTGTCGTCACGCCATTGCCGTCAACCCATTTTTCCGCAACCGCGACCGGGATGTATTGGCCCAGATTGTTGGCCTTGGCCGCACCCATTCCGGGCAGCGTGTCGACGAACTTGCGCAGTGCCTTGCCGGTCGCAGCGACGTAGGGCAGACCGGTTGCCGGGTCGATTCTTGCGCCGTTCGCGTCGAGTTGGGGCGCCGGCCCTGCAGGGCTGTTGGCGTAGTAGGTCGGAACCACCACCGGGGTGTTGCTGGTGTTCACGCCCGAGCCAAAACCGGAGCCCGCGTGGGCCACGTTCAAGGCGAACTGCGAACCCACGGCCATTGCGATGGCCGCGGCAAGGGGGCTGAACTGAAAGGAATTGCGTTGGACGTTCTTCACGATGTCTGACTCCGGTTGGGATTCTTATTGGACGCTGGCTGTCATGTTGACAGGTGCCGAACTTCCCGCGTTGCTGTTCGCAACAAGCTGGATGTTATAGCTGCCCGTCGGCAGACCGACCACAGTGGCCCCGGTCGCGCCGGGTGCCAGCGTCAGCGTGATCGCCGAGCCACTAGGCGGCGCCAGGACGAGCGTGAAGCCGCTCACATTTTTCACGTTGCGCACGTCGTTGCCCCAGCTCACCGTGAGGGCACCCACGTTACCCGTTGCAACCGGGTTCACCGGAGCATAGACACTGCCGGTGTACACGCTGGTTGCCGCAACGGCGGTGGCGCCGCTGAGCGTCTGTGCCGACACCGTGAAGGCGTTGTTTCCGCCTGCGGTCAAGCTTGCGCTGGGCACGGTGCAACTTGTCGCGGTGGCACTGGCACAGGTGAAGCTCCCGCCATTCACGCTCACGCTGTAGCTCGTCGCTCCAGGAACGGCAACCCAGCTCAGAGTCACCGACCCGTCTGCATTCAACAACTGCGACAGTCCGGTCGGGCCCGCTGCGGTGGATGTGAGCGCGGGTGCCGGCACATTGGATACCGGCGCAACCACACCACCCACACCAGCAAGTGCCCCGACCTGTGCACCGGCAACCGTGGTCGAAGTACCTGCGACAGAATTGCCGGCCGCGTTGTAGGCAACCACGGTATAGACGTAGGCTGCTTTGACGCTGGCATCGGTCCAGCTGGTCGTGTTCGCGGGCAGCGTGGCCACCAGGTTGGCGCCGCGGTACACCTTGAAGCCGATCTCGTTCTTCGGGCTGCTGGTGGGCGTGGGGTAAGCCGCGTTCGTTCCGGCAGTGGGAATGCCTTGCGCATCCTGACCGCCGTAGGGCGTGGTGTCAGTCCAGGACACTGTGGTACCCGAGACTTTCACCGCGGCCGGTGCGTCGGGCACCACCACATTCGGATGGAAGATGAAGGGACGCATAAAGTCGTTTTCTTCGTGGCCCAGGATGTGGCAATGCCACACATATTCGTTGTCGAAATCCGTCAGCTTGTTCGAGTAGACCGTGGTCCTCACGTTCTTCGTGGCACCGTTCACAAGTTGCGTCTGGAACGTCGGCGCCTGACCGGTGGTCGGGTCGATCTGCGTGAAGCCCAGTTGCGAGTCCACGCTTTGCGATGGGTCCAGCACGCGCTGGCTCCTGGGCAGGCCGAACGGCGTCACCGGGTGCACCGCCTTCACGGCCACGTACACGTCTTCCAGCGGATTCATGCGCAGCGTTTCCTTCCAGCCCACTTCGTTGGCCTCGGGCGGCTTGATGGTACCGTCCCAGCTCACGCGGTTGATCACCTGCACGTTCACCAGGTGAAAGTGCACCGGGTGCGAGTCCACACCGTTGTGCGTGATCTTCCAGACCTGGGTGTCCAGGTCGCTGGCCCAGTCGTTGATGGCGTCCAGGTTTTCCACCGGCGTATCGATATAGGCCAACGGTATGGTCGTTGCCACCGTTGCGCTGGAGAACGGCAGTTCCACCGCCAGCGTGGCGTTCATGCGACCGTAGATCGGATCAAACAATTCCTGAATGGCCTTGTTGATGACCTTGATGGTTTTGGTTTGCAGCACGCCGTTCACATCCTTGGCCTTGTAGGTGAACAGGCCATTGGTGGCGAGCGAACCCGTGCCGATGCTGGCGTAGTTGTTTTGCTCGCTCATGCCGAAGGGCGCGTTGTAGGCGACTTCCGGAATCAGCGGTGCCGGTTGCGATGCCGCATACGCCACAGGCAGGTTGTTCGCCAAGGCAGCCACGTCGAGGGCACCGCCCGCGCCGGAATTGTTGCTTGAGTTCACCACGATCTGCATCACCGTGCGTGTGTTGGGGCCGTAGCCTGCCAGCGTGTCGTAGGCGCCGCCGGCCTGGGTCTGGTCGCCCACACCGGTGAAGTAGTCGATGCGCGGATCGTAGCCGGGCATGGGAGCGGGTGCGTCGTTGTACAGGATCAGCGTTTGCCCTGCGTACTTGCTGAAGTCGATCAGCACGTCGGCACGCTCGCCACCACCCAGCAGCAGTTGATGATTCAGCACGTTGAACACAGTGATGCTGCGCACGTTTTGTTCGAACGTGACAGGCTGTGCTTTCCACACCCCGGGCGCGGGCAGCAAGCCGCCTTCGTTGCCGATCTGCACGATGTCGGGGCCGGCCGTTGCGGGGTCGGGCACACCACCAGCGCGACCGTCCGTAGGCCAGGTGGCCGGGAAGCCCGCAGTCGGCACAGCTGCCACCATCTTCACTTCGGTACAGGTGGCCAGTGCGCCGGTCTGACCGGGTGCCAGCACGTTCGGCGCAGGAGCAGGATTGGTGCTGGTATCGCACACCTTGCCGGCGCCATCAACGGCCTGGTACAGGCCCAGGTTTTGTGTGCGGTCGTTGCCGATGCTCAGGATGCGAAAGCGATAGGCCTTGGGGTCCACGGTGAGCGTGGGATAGGCCTGTCCGTTCACGGTGGGCGTATCCATGAAGGCTTCGGGCGTGGCGGTCACATGACCATATTCACCCGTAGGCAGGGACATCTGCGCCGGGAACACCGGCCAGAACCAGGGCCCCCAGTCCCAGCGACCCACCGGGTTGGTGCCGTCGATCGAGTTCGGATCCTGATTGGTTTCATACACGTGCGGGAAGAACAGGTCGCCCGGCTGACCCCAGTGGTTCAGATCCCATTTGGCGTCCTGTGATTGCACCGGCAGTCCGGCTGCGTTGGTGGGGTTCGGACCGACGTTCTTGGGCACGAAAGTCTTGTCCTGAATCACCAGCGGAATGCCCACCGTGTCCAGCAACGGAACCGCTGCAGCGAGCGAGGAACCATCGGGCAACGCCAGATTGACGTTGAGCGCCTTGGCCACCATCGAGAGCTCGGTCATGTCGTACACGATGTAGCCGGCGGCCTCGCCCGTATAGGCGTTGAGTTTGGTCAGGCCGGAGGTGTGGTCGTGGTACATCATCAAACGACCGCTCAGGTTGTTCGGGTAGTACAGCGTGTACGAACCGGGGCCTGGATCGGGCATGTCGGGCACGTTGGCGGCGGCGTCGCCCTTGCCCATGCCGTCGGGATGAGCGGCATCCGTCATGCTGTTGGCAACGTCCCCTGCCGGCGTAAACCATTGATGCGGCGTGCCGTCGCTGATCCAGGGCGAGTCGCCGCCGTGCCAATGGATGGCGACGCGATTCTCGGAGAAGCTGATGGGCTTGCCGGTCTTGGGATCCAGTACGGGGTTGCCGTTGCCGTCCGACACCGGACCGCCGCCAGCGATCAACTCGTCCACAGGCAGGGGCAATTCACCGCCCTTGCCGGTTGGAGAACCATGCGACACGCCCTGCGCGTCGGTGTAAGGCAAGTAGTTGGTGGCCTTGATGCGCACCGCCGTGCCGCGCGCGACAACGATGGACGGACCCAGGTAGTTGGGCGCATGCACAAAGTAAACCTGCTTGTTCGTCTGCACCCATTTGCCGGCCGCGTTCTGCTCCCATTTGTAGATCGGCGTGCCGTCCAGATAGGTGCCGGGAATGTGGTCGCTGCCCACGACGCCGGTGATGTCCTTCAGGCCCGCGGCAATGGCCGGTGTCTCGATCTGCACATAGCCGCGCAGGCGCGTCTTCTTGGGCAAATCGGGGTGCATCTGCAATTCGTATTCGACGATGGCCACTTCGTAGTAGTCGTCGTTGGTGTGGGCGCCGGTGATGGGGTTTACCCATTTTTCCGGCAGGCCCACCGGGATGCCGTCGCCTTCGAGGCCGTTGTACACGCCGGGCAGCGGCTTGACGAACTTGCGCAGCGCCGTGCCGGTGTCCACCAGCTTGCCTGCAGCAAGGGCTTCGGCCACGGTGTAGGCAGCGTTGGTGGCAGGGTTGATCGTCGCCAGCACACCCGCGATCGTCACTGGATTTCCTGCGGCATCCAGCACCGGCAAATGATCCGCGCCAAGTGCCACCTGCACGCCTTGCGGGCTGTTGGCGTAAAAGGTGGGCACCGCAATCTGGCGCCCCGAAATATCCGTATTGGGACCGAAGCCTGCATTGGCAAATGCCGCGTTGGGCGCCAGTTGCGCGGCCACGGCCAACAGCATCCCGGCGACCACCGGATGGAGCTTCGTGGATCTGTCGTGGGTCGGGTTCATGTTGGTAACTTTCATGCCGTTTAACTCCTAAACGTTGAGCTGTTTTCGTGCTACGCCTGGTCTTCCCCACACTGGCCACGTTCTGCCCAGCTCAATCCAATGACGATGCGTGATTCTTTCCGACATCGCACCTGCCGACCCTTCCCAACCACCCTACATCGGATGCCAACAAACCCTCTGCCATGGTAGGGTCTACCCTAATAACACCGGCTTCATCCTGTTTTCACAGCTGAAAGGCAGCGCACAAAAGAAAACGCGGTGGCGGCCTTTGCAGACCTGCCACCGCGTCAGCGGTTAAGCGTCAAGTTTCAGTCGCTACACAACGTCCACGACTTCGATCACGTAGATCAGCACCGCATTGGGCGCGATGCCGTGGGCGCCACGGGCACCGTACGCGAGTTGGGGCGGAATCACCACCTCCCACTTGGAGCCCGCCGGCATCAGTTTGACGGCCTCCTTCAGGCCCGGCACCAATCCGGCGACGCGAAGGGTTGTGGGGGTTTTGTCATCCGCCTTGTCGAACGTCGAACCATCGGCCAACTTGCCGGTATAGCGCACGCGCACCGAGCTGGCGTCCGTTGCCTTCTTGCCGGTACCGGCCTGCAGGATTTTGTACTGCACGCCGCTGCCCAAGGTGACGACGCCGGGCTTGGCCCGGTTGCCGGCGAGAAAATCGGCGCCGGCTTGCGAGTTGCCCTGAGCACGCTCCGCCTTGGCCAATTCAGCGCGCTCCCGGGGGCTCATCTTGCCACCGCGTTGCAACCGTTCCTTGTTGGCGGCGTTCACCTGCGCGTTGCTGTCAGTTGCCGAAGACTGCGCCACCGACTGAAATGCCAGCAGGCACAGGCCGAGCAGTGCGATTGATTTCACGGGATTCATGATCTGCTTCCTGAAGGCACGACGATGCGCTTGCGCACCATCATTTGATTCCAAGCAACTCCAAATCAAACACCAGCACTTCATTCGGACCAATGTCGTTGCCCACGCCGCGCTCCCCGTAGCCGAGCACTGCCGGAATGACGATGTGCCACTTTGAGCCGACGGGCATCATGCTCAGTGCCTGCTTCCAGCCGGGTATGAGTGCCGATACCTTCAGGTTGGCGGGTTTGCCGGGTTCAGTCGCATCAAACTCCGTGCCGTTGATCAGCGCGCCGCGGTAGTTGACTTCCACCATGTCCGACTCCATCGGCTTCTTGCCGGTGCCTTCCTTGATGATCTTGTACAGCACGCCGCTGGGTGAGGTCATGACACCCGGTTGCGTCTTGTACTCGGCCAGATAAGCATCGCCCTTCTTCTTGTTGTCGCCAATCGCCTGCTGGCGTTTGGCCGCCATCTTCTGGCGCAACTGCGTCTGGTAGTCGTTCATCACCTGGCGCATGTCCTTGTCCGAGACGCGCAACTTCTCACCGGCGAGGCTGCTTTTCAAACCTTCCAGCAACAGGCCCACGTCAACTTCGGTGCCTTCGCTCTTGAAGTTTGTGCCGATGCTCGCTCCAATGCTGTAGCTCAGCTTGTCCTTGTCCGACTTGAGGGCCGCTGCGTCAGCAGCAAAAACCTGACCGCCTGCAAACACAAGACCGCACAACAAGATTGCATTTCGCTTCCACATATCCATCAACTCCTCAGAAAATTACAGGTTACCCAAAAAAGATCCAGGTAGCTCAAACCAAAAAAATCGCCGACGTCAGATGTTATCTGACATCGGCGACTTGTTGCTACGTCACTTACGGGGCGACAACTCGGGCGGTCGCAGCGGAGTAGGCCGAAGGACCACCGGCACCGTTAGCCAGGATGTGGTAGCTGTAACCCGTTCCGGTAACCAGCGCCGTCGCCCCCGTGTAGGTCGCGTCGATGATGCTGTAGCCCGTGCCGTTCTTGGTGATGGCCGGCGTCGGGATCGTCACCCAGGCACCATTCGCACCACCCGCAGTCACCGTGCGACGTTGCACCGTGAATGGCGTGGCGGTCAGGTTGACCGAGATGTTGGTCCAACTGACCGTGATCCCGGACTTGGCCGCCGCACCTGCCGCCGAGGTGACAGCGGTGTTGGCCGCTGCCGGGGTGTTCACCGTCAGTGCCGCCGTGGCTGGGCCGGTTCCGACCAGGTCACGTGCTGCAACCGTGTAGGTATAGGTGTTACCCGCTACCAGGTTGACTGCGCGAGTCTGGGTGGTACCGGCGGCGGCGCCGACATTGATCACCGCTTGCACCGCACCGTTCAGCGTGGGTGTAATCACGTAGCCTGTCGCGCCCGTCACCGAGTTCCAGGTCAGGTTGGAGGTGTAGTTGCCACCACCCGCATTAGCCGGGGCCGATGCGACCAGACCTGTCGGCGCTGTGGTTGGTGCCGTCACCTGAACCACTTGTGGCGGAGTCGAGAGCGGTCCGACGGTCGAACCAAACACCGTCGGGTTCGCCACGCGAATCGCCGTCGCTACCGCAGCAACCTGGTAGGAAATACCGGCCTGCAGAGCCGCCAGAGTCGGACGGTAGTTGTAGGTCAGCACGTTGGTCCGAGCCAGCTGCGCGCCATTGGCGTAGATGATGTAGGCGATCGTGGTGCCAGTCGGCGGTGTCACTGCCGTCCAGCTCAAGCCCACCCGACCAGTGGCCGACAAGGTCGGCACCGCCAGTGTCGGCACAGCCG
>CAILAY010000080.1 GCA_903832285.1 uncultured beta proteobacterium
CAAAGCCATCAAGACAAAAGACCAAACTCACGACCGCCAATAAACCGATAATTTACCCGTCCTGCCTGGAGGAATTTGACCGGCCATAAGTGGGGGAATTTGAAGTGGCCATCGGGGACCGGTTTCAAAATCTGGTGTGGAACGGCACCCGTAGCGAGCATGTAAAGTTTGCGAGTGCCCTTCGCGCGCGTGACATGGCGGGTTTAACTCTCAAGAACTGGATTTTGATGATGTTGACGCTTGGTATGTATTGGCCATTTGCCACCGTTGCCATGACCCGTATGCGCCTTCTGGCGGTTCAGCTTGAGTCCAGCGTAAATCCTGCGGCGCTGGTGATCGACGCCAGTGCAGTCGAAGGTCAGGCTGTTGGGGAAGCTGCAGGCGATTTCTTCGGCTTTGACATCGGCCTGTAGCATGTATGCAGACCACCAATCCGACTCTTCTGGCCGCTTACTTCGACGGGAAAAGTGCTCAGGCGCGGCCTGTAGAGTTGCACATTGAGAGGGAACGTTTGCATGTTCGCACCGCGGGCACTGCTTTTGATGTTCCGGTCTCGCAAGTGCTTTGGCCCGAGCGCACCCGTCATGGTATGCGAATCGCCCAGTTGCCAACCGGTGGAATTATTCAATGTGCCGACGGCCCGGCATGGGATGCCTGGTGCAAATCCAACGGTTTGCAAGAGTCATTCATTGTTGTGTTGCAGCAAAGCTGGCGGTGGGTGACAGGATCTCTCCTTGCCCTCACAGTGTTGCTGGGTGCAACGTACCAGTGGGGTCTTCCCGTGATAGCGCAAGGCATTGTGGCCATCACACCATACTCCTTCGATGAGCGCATTGGGCAGGCCACCCTGACGGCCATTGATGATCGGTTGATGGAACCCAGCTCATTGTCTATGGCGCAGCAATCAAGTATCCGCGATGCCTTCGCCCACGCCCTACGATTTCAAGCAGCTGACAACGTGCCGCGCTGGAACCTGAAGTTTCGCAAGAGCAAGCTTGGCCCCAATGCGTTGGCCCTGCCTGGCGGAACCATACTGATGACGGACGAAATGGTTCAATTGGTAGATGGGGATACCGATGTGCTGACCGCCGTGCTGGCCCATGAACTTGGGCATCTAAAACATCGGCATTCATTGCGCATGCTGGTGCAAGTCTCGGGCCTTAGTGCAGTCACCAGTCTGTTTCTTGGTGACTTCAGCACCGTGCTTGCCGCAATACCCGCGTTAATGGGCCAAGCGCAATACTCGCGGGAGGCTGAGCGGGAGGCGGATGACACCGCAATGCAAGTGCTCACAGCCGCCGGCTTAAATCCACGAGTGATGGTCACCATGTTCGAAAAACTGGAGGCTCAGCGGCAAAGTGAGTCAAAGGGGCCGTCTAGCGGGCATTCCAATGATGGGGCAAACGTCATAGTTAATCTTTTGGGTTTGGCGTTTGCGTCGCACCCGGCGGACTCTGAGCGGATCGCCTTCTTTGGGAAAAACTCGCGGTAGGGCAACTCGGTGGCAGTAACGTCTTGGCTCTGGAAGCGTGTGGCGATGAAACGTTTGACGCCGTGGTGTGACGGGAACAACCTGCGCTGCATCATTGGGTTGGCCTACCTCAAGAACCAAAACCGAGCGCCACAGATCCGGGGCAATCGACTTTTGTCAATTGAGCCGCCGATATAAATAGTCGTGAAAGTAATGAGAAACCTTCTTGACAACTGACTTTTAACGTCAAACACTCCGCCTAGTTCTTAAAGTTGGAACTGGAGCCAGTCGGTAGAAGCGCTTCTCGCGGAGGAAGCCTATCGGTTCTTTAGGAAGGTAGCGATGAATGCACTTCTTGGCGGTTTGGTTGCCACTCTTTCCGTCCTTCGCTCGGGTAGTCAGCACGTTTCGACATGGTCTTTAGCCGTTGAACGAATTGTCCAGAACCACGCGCTGAAATGGCCCACAGCCGTGACATCACCGCGACCTGCAGACCGGGCCCAATCACTTCAGGAGACACCATGGCAAAAATGACCTCAGCACCCCGGTCCAAAACCAAGACGGCAAGCCCGCCAGCAACGCAGGCGGATGCACCGGTGAAGATCTGCTTCGAGCGCATCATCCCCGACGAGATGGACCATGAGCACGATATCCGCCGCAATGTGCGGCAGATGATCACGGAATCGCGTGGCGGCACCAAGAGCCTCAGCGCCGATGACATGGGGGCAATTGCCCGCATGGCCGTGGTCAACACCAAGAAGTGGCCTGCCGGCACCACGCTGCGCTGCCGATTTCTGGACGGTAGCCCCAAGATGCGAAGCAAGGTCAAGGCCGTGGCGCTGGAGTGGCAGGCGCTTGCCAACATCAAGCTCAAGTTCGTCACCAGCGGCGCGGCCGAAATCCGCATCTCGTTTTTCGCCGACGCCGGTTCCTGGTCGGCCGTGGGCCGCGACTGCCTCAACACCAGTTACTTCCCACTTCATCAACCCACCATGAACTATGGCTGGCTGCGCGACAACACCAACGACCAGGAGTACCACCGCGTGGTCACTCATGAGTTTGGCCATGCGCTAGGCTGTATCCACGAGCACCAGCAACCCAAGTTCGACCGCAAGTGGGACGTGCCCAAGGTGATGAAGTACTTCTCCGGTCCACCGAACTACTGGGACGCCGCCTCGATCAAGAGCAACGTGCTCGAGAAGTACTCGCCCCGGGGAATTTCGGCCACCAAGTTCGACCCCAAGTCCATCATGCTTTACGCCTTTGACGGTGCGCTGTTCGCCGACGGAAAGGGTCCGACCAACGAGAATACCAACGTGTCGAACCTGGACGTCACGATGATCAAGAAGATGTACCCCTGAGACCTGGCCCATCCAGCCCACCACACAAGCAGTGGTACGCACATCGAATTCCTGGTCGAGACATTTCCCTTCATCTCCGGTGTGCTGCTCGCCGCCACCTGCGAGCGGCTGGTTGGCCTGCGCCAGCGTTGAGCCAGCGGTGTAGCACGTTGGCGTTCATTGCATGGCACCGGCCAATGCTGCAATCGATACACCAGGTCGTTGACACACCGCCAGCAACTGGGCTTTGAACTCAGGCGTGTAGGTTCGGTGTGTGCGTCGGGCTGAATGCCCCGAAGGTTGGGATTCTTTGAGCAGGGTGTCCACGATCTTTTGCGTGTACACGATGTTGCGAGATCGCTCGCCTACGCTCAAGATGGGTTTGCTGGGCGCTTGGGTAGAAGGGCCTGATTGCGTCGGTTGACACACAAGGAACGATCATGGATCGCTATGTTTACTATCGGGTACCCGTAAGCCAGGCCGGTGTGCTCAGGCAACGCGTGCTTCACATGCACGAACTCATGCAGCGCCAGACCGGAGTTCAATGCCAACTCATGCGGCGCGTGCAGCGCAGCGACGAGACGCACACCTGGATGGAGGTGTACAAGGACCTGCCCGCGGGTTTTGACGCTGTGTTGCAGCGCTTTGAGCTTGAGGCAGGGCTTGCCGAGTTGATCGTCGGCGCGCGCCACGTGGACGATTTCATCGATGGCTACGGGCCGGATTGATGCGGGACGCCAGATAGATTTCCGGGTTTACCCGTATCCTCAAATGGTGAAATCGAACGCATCCCGAACCGAAGAATTGACGGATTGATCAATCCGGCTTGGTCGGTTCGCCGATCAGCTCGCGCCTGCAGTGGGGCCGCTTGCAACTTTACGCTGCCCGCCTATGGCCTCGGTTCCCCAGCGGGCGCTGCGCTCCCCGACTTGCAGGCACGTCACCGGCGGCAGCACGCGCCAACGCGATGGCACGCGCCATGCGTTGCAGCTTGTTGACCGACCGACGCGCACAGGGTGCCTGGGTCGCATGCATGACATCGACCAACCAGCACAGGAGACCCCATGAAATTCCCAGTCCCGCACGACGTCAAGGCCAAGACCATTCCCGGCACCGAAGGCTGGGAGCGCATGTACCCGTACCAGTACCAGTTCGTCACCGACGACCCGGTGCGCAACCAGTACGAGAAGGAAACATTCTGGTTCTACGACGCACTGCACTACCCCGAGCCTCTGTACCCGTTCGACACGATCTGGGACGAGGCCTGGTACCTGGCGCTGTCGCAGTTCAACAACCGCATCTTCATGGTGCCGCCGGTGCGCGGCGTGGACCACCGCATCATCAACGGTTACGTATATATCTCGCCGGTGCCGGTGAAGGACCCGGCCGAAATCGGCGCGCGCGTTCCGCACTTCATGGAGCGCGCCGGCCACTACTACAAGAACTGGGACGCGCTGGAGGCCAAGTGGAAGGTGAAGATGGAAGCCACGATTCGCGAACTCGAGGCGCTGCAGATCCCCAAGCTGGCCGACATGGAGGACATTTCGGTGGTGATGGACGCCCTGGGCGAGTCCAAGGGCTACCACCTGCTGAAGAACTACGACGACCTGATCAACCTGGGGATCAAGTGCTGGCAGTATCACTTCGAGTTCCTGAACCTGGGCTACGCGGCCTACGTGTTCTTTCTGGACTTCGTGCAAAAGCAGTTCCCCAGCATTCCGGCGCAGCGCGTGACGCAGATGATCTCGGGTATCGACGTCATCATGTACCGCCCCGACGAGGAGCTCAAGGGCCTGGCCAGAAAGGCGATCGAGCTGGGCGTGGACGCTCTCGTGACGTCCAGCCCCGAATGGACCGTGGTCGAGGCCGCGCTCAAGGCCGACGCCAAGGGAGTGCAATGGCTGACCTCGCTGAACCTGTCGCGCGAGCCCTGGTTCAACGTCTCCACCGGCACCGGCTGGTTCCACCACGACCGCTCCTGGAACGACCAGATGAACGTGCCGCTGTCGGGCATCAACACCTACATCGGAAAGCTCAAGCAGGGAGTCAACATTGAGCGCCCCACGGCCAAGGTCTGCGCCGAGCGCGACCGCATCACGGCCGAGTACCGCGACCTGATCGAGAACGAGGCCGACCGGCTGCAGTTCGACGAGCTGCTGGGCTGCGCCAAGACCGTTTTCCCGTACGTGGAGAACCATTTGTTCTACGTCGAGCACTGGTTCCACTCGGTGTTCTGGAACAAGATGCGCGAGGTCGGCGCAGTGATGCAGGAGCATGGCGTCATCAAGGAAGTGGAGGACGTGTGGCTGCTGCGCCGCGACGAGATCAAGAGCGCGCTGTGGGACATCGTCACGGCCTGGGCCACGGGCGTGACGCCGCGCGGCACCAAGACCTGGCCCGCGGAAATCGAATGGCGCAAGGGTGTGATGGGCAAGTTCAAGGAATGGAGCGCGCCGCCGGCCATAGGCGTGGCGCCCGAGGTGATACAGGAGCCCTTCACCATCGTGCTCTGGGGCGTCACGAACAAGTCGCTGGCCGACTGGGCCAGCGTGCAGGAGGTCAAGGACCCCGAGACCATCACCGAGCTCAAGGGCTTTGCCGGCAGTCCCGGTATCGCGCAGGGCCTGGCGCGCGTGTGCAAGACCGTCGCCGAGGTCGGTCAGTTGCAGGAGGGCGAGATCCTGGTCGCTCCAACGACCTCGCCGTCCTGGGCGCCTGCCTTCGCCAAGATCAGGGCCTGTGTCACTGACGTGGGCGGCGTCATGAGCCATGCGGCCATCGTGTGCCGCGAGTACGGAATGCCCGCGGTCGTGGGGACCGGGCATTCGACCAAGGTGATCCGCAGCGGGATGATGATCCGCGTGGACGGCTCCACCGGCTTGATCACGATCCTGCGCTAGAGCACAGCCATGAACCTTGCGGCAGACCTCATGCCTTCCTCCACGGCAACACTTGCGGCGAGCCCGCTGGTGTGCTGGCTGGAGGACTGCCGAAAGGATTCGGTGGCGCTGGTGGGCGGTAAGTGCTCCTCGCTGGGCGAACTGATGCACGCTGGCGTGCGCGTGCCGCCGGGCTTTGCCCTCACGACCGAGGGCTTTCGCCAGTTCATGCACGATTCAGGCGTGAGCAGCGCTGTGCAGTCGCTGCTCACCGGCGTCGACAGCGAAAACCTGGACGCGCTGGAAGAGATCAGCGCTCAGATCCGCGCGCTGATCGAGTCGCGCGCCTTCTCCATCGAGATCGAGGACCAGGTGGCAGAGTGCTACCGCAAGCTGTCGCTGCGCTGTTGCATGGCTGCAGCGCCCGTGGCCGTGCGCTCCAGCGCCACGGCCGAGGACCTGCCGGGCGCGAGCTTTGCAGGGCAGCAGGACACCTATCTGTGGGTGCGCGGCGTGGACGAGGTGTTGCACCACATGCGCCGCTGCATCTCCAGCCTGTACACGGCGCGCGCCATCGCCTACCGCGCGAACAAGGGGTTTTCCGACGAACAACTGGCCATCAGCGTGGGCGTGCAGAAGATGGCCAAATCCTTCACCGCCGGCGTGATGTTCACGTTGCACCCGGGCAACGGCGACCGATCCGTGATCGTGATCGACTCCAACTTCGGTTTTGGCGAATCCGTGGTTTCGGGCGAGGTCACTCCGGATCATTTCGTCGTGAACAAGATCACGCTGGACATCATCGACCGCGTCATTTCGCAAAAGCTGATCTGCTACACCGTGGACACCAGGACGCAGGTTTCGCGCGTCATGGACACGCCGTTCGAGCGGCAGAACGTGCAGTCAATCATCGACGACGAAATCACCGAGCTGGCCTGGATGGGAAAGCAGATCGAAAAACACTACAGCTGTCCCATGGACATCGAGTGGGCCATCGACAAGGACCTGCCCGCCGGCGGAAACATCTTCATCCTTCAGGCAAGGCCCGAAACGGTCTGGAGCAAGAAGCCGCAGAACCTGAACGCAAAGCCTGCGGGGTCCGCCATGGATTACATCCTGAGCGGCATGCTCACGGGCCGGCGCGTGAGCTAGGCCGGTCCGACCATTCGTCATTCACCCCGGCTTCCAACGATTTTTTAACAGGAGAAACCATGAACGCACCCAAGGACGCAGCCCCGATCGATGACCTGCGCAGCTACATCGCAGCGCTCGATGCCGCCGGGCAACTGCACCGCGTCAAGACCGAGGTTGACTGGAAGTTCGAGCTGTGCCACGTCTCCAAGGTGAACGAGGAACAGAAGGGCCCGGCCCTGCTGTACGAGAACGTCAAGGGCTACGACATACCGGTGTTCACCAGCGCGTTCACGACCTCGCAGCGGCTGGCGATCGCGCTGGAGCAGGACCCCTCGCTCTCCATGAGCCAGCTGTCCAAGAAGTGGATGGAGCTCACGACCAAGAAGATGGTCAAGCCCGTCGTTGTGGACAATCCGCCGGTGCTGCAAAACATCCTCACGGGCGACGATGTGGACATAGAGAAATTCCCCTCTCCCTGGTTCTATCCCGACGACGGCGGTCGTTTCTTCGTGACCTCGGGCTTCCTCGTGACACAGGACCCCGACACCGGCTGGACCAACCTGGGAACCTACCGCGCGCAGGTGCTGGGCAAGGACATCCTGGGCTCGCAGATCATCAAGGGCAAGCACGGCGACATGCACATGAAGAAGTACCAGGAGCGCGGCGAACTCATGCCCGCAGCCTACGTGGTGGGATGCGACCCGGTGCTGTTCCTGGCCGCCTCGACCCTGGTGAGCGCGCAGACCGACGAGTACGACATCGCGGGCTCGCTGCGCGGTCGCCCCGTCCCGGTGTTCAAGTCAGAGTTGACGGGCCTGACGCTGCCGGCCAACGCCGAAATCATCGCCGAAGGCTTCATCGACCCGAACGAACTGATGGAGGAAGGACCGTTTGGCGAGTACACGGGTTACTACTCGGGCAACAAGGGCAAGGACTACCCCAAACCCGTGCTGCGCATCAAGCGCATCCTGCACCGCAACAAGCCCGTCATGTGGTCCACGACCGTGGGTAAACCCATCAACGACATCCACATGATCCAGTCGCTGAACCGCACGGCCACGCTGTGGCACGACCTGGAGACCATGAAGGTTCCGGGCATACAGAGCGTGTACATCCCGCCCGAAGCCTGCGGTCGCTTCTGGGTCGTGGTCTCGGTCAAACAGATGTATCCGGGTCACTCGAACCACGTCGGCAACGCCGTGATCGCCAGCACCACGGGGCACTACGGCGTCAAGGGCGTGATCACGGTGGACCACGACATCGAGGCCGACGACTGGGACCGCATCTGGTGGGCGCTGGCGACGCGCTTCGACCCCAAGCGCTCGGCGCAGATCATCGACCGCGGCCGCTCCACGCCGCTGGACCCGGGCCTGCCCATAGACGCGCGCGACATCACCAGCCGCATCATCCTGGACGCCTGCACGCCATACGAATGGAAGGACAAGCCCAACGAGATCTTCATGGACCGCACGGTGCTGCAGAAGGTGTCGGACCGCTGGAACGAATACGGCTTCGGCGGACCCAGTCCTGTGGCCGGAATGATAGGCCGCCTGACGAGGCCCGAAGTCAAGGGCAAGGTCTCCAAGTAGTTCCCCTCCCAACCCATGAAAGCGCTGCGCTACACCCAGGCCATGGTGGACGAATTCGTCCGCGATGGCTACTGGACCGATGAAACCTTCTACGACTCGTACGAGCGCAACGCGCGCACGATCGGCGACAAGGAGGCGCTGGTGGACTCCAGGCACCGCGTCACCTGGCGTCAGGCCAGGGATCTGGTGGACGCCATCGCCAGCGCCTGGGTGGCCGCCGGGATACCCAGGAGCGCGCGCGTCATCATCCAGGCGCCCAACAGCGTCTACGGGTTTCTGGCTCGCGCCGCGGCAGAGCGCGCGGGACTGATCTCGCTCACGGCATTTGCCACGCTGCGTCAGAACGAACTCGAAGACATGCTGGAGAAGACACAGGCCGAGGTGGCCGTGATCCCCTCGATCTTTCGCGGCTTCGACTACCTGGCGATGTACCAGGACCTGATGACGCGCTTTCCCTCGGTGCGCAGCCTCTACCTGTTCGACGACGTGGTGCCAGCCGATGCGCCGCCCGGGACGCGCTCGCTGACGCGAACGGCTCAGCAGCAGCTGGGTCAGGTCGACCGCGCTGCGCTGGACGCGCGCCGCTTCGACCCCTTCTTCGACGTGGCACTTCTGACCACGACTTCGGGAACGACAGGACTGCCCAAGCTGGTCGAGTGGCCGCTGGCGCCCAGGGTCTGCACGTCCAAGGGACGCATCGCCCTGTGGGAGCTGACCCAGGACGACATCACCATGGCGATCGCGCCGCACGCGGGTGGCGCCGCCGGAACGCTGACCTACTTTGCCGCACCGCTGTGCGGCGCCAAGACCGTGATGCTGGAGGACTTCGACCCGGAACTTGCGCTGCAGACGATAGAGCGCGAAAAGGTCACGGCCATCGGCGTCGTTCCCACGCACTTGGTGCGCATGCTGGAGAAGAACGTGGAGAAGTACGACCTGTCGTCGCTGCGCTTCATCCGCTCCGCCGGCGGCTACCTGTCGCCCCAACTGGCGCAGGAAGCCGAGGCGCGTTTCGGGGCGGTGATCACGTCGGACCTGGGCACACAGGACAAGGGCTCGGTCAGCGGCTGCCGCGTGAGCGACCCGGGCGAGCTGCGCCGCCTCACCGTGGGGCAGATGCTGCCTGGCAACAAAGTCAAGCTGCTGGGACCCGACGGAATCGAAGTTCCCCTCAACGAACCCGGCGTGCTCTGGTTTCGCGGCCCGCACTCTCCCGCGGGCTATTACCGGGACCCTGCCATGACGGCCGAGGTGTTCGACGCGCAGGGCTGGTGCACCACCGAGGACGTGGTCAAGTTCGACCAGGGCTGCCTGTGGATCCTGGGCCGGCAAAAGGACGTCATCATCCGCGGCGGGCAGAACATCTATCCGGCCGAAGTGGAGGGACTGATGAACGAACACCCCAGCGTCGCGGCCGTGGCCGTGGTTGCCATGCCCGACGCGCAATACGGCGAGCGCGCCTGCGCCTTCGTCGTGCTGCGAAGGGACAAGTCGCTGAGCCTGGACAAAGTCAGAACATTTCTTGCGAGCAAGAACGTCGCCAAGTTCAAGTGGCCCGAGCGGATCGAACTCGTGGAGCGCATGCCCACGGTGGGCGACTCGGGCAAGGTGGACAAAAAGGCGCTGCGATCGCTGGTCGCGCCTCAGGCGGCCTGATGGGCGATGCACGCGTGAGAGCACAGGAGAATCTGCCATGATGGTGCGCAAATGGATGCAGGCCAATCCGATGACGATTCCCAGCGACACGCTGGTGTCGGATGCCAAGAGGCTGCTATCCGAGCACAATCTGCACGCGCTGCCCGTGGTGGACCAGGGCCATTTGCGCGGCCTTGTGACGCGCGCCAACATGCTGCGCATCGGTCAGTTCGTGCTGCGCACTCAGGACCCCGACGAGTTCAACTTCTTCGTCACGCGGCTGCGAGTCCGCGACGTGATGGTGCGCAACCCGGCTACCGTGTCGGTTGATGACACAATGCAGGACTGCCTGCGCCGTGGCCGAGAACTCATGGTGGCCCAGTTTCCGGTGATGGATGGCCAGCAGGTGGTGGGCATCATCACCGCGAACGAGATCTTCCAACTGGCCGCGCACTGTCTGAGCCGATGGCAGGAACATGCCCAGCCCGAAACAATTTGACCCAACCCTTTATGAACGACAACAAGAAGCTGCCACTGGTGCTGGCCATCACCGGCGCCACCGGCGTGATCTACGGCGTGGAAATGCTGCGCGTGCTGCGCGAGTTGGGGCAGGAGACGCATCTGATCCTGAGCGAGGCCGCGGGCATGAATTTGGGGATCGAGACCGAATACTCGATCGAGGACGTCAAGGCCATGGCCAGCGTGGTGTACAACAACAAGGACGTGGGCGCTGCTGTGGCCAGCGGATCCTTTCGCACGCGCGGCATGATCGTCGCACCCTGCACCATCAAGACCCTGTCGGCCATCGCCAACTCCTTCACCACGAACCTGGTGATTCGCGCTGCCGACGTGACGCTCAAGGAACGCCGCCCGCTGGTGCTGATGGTGCGCGAGACGCCGCTGCACAAGGGCCATCTGGAGCTGATGACTCGGGTTGCCGACTATGGCGGAATCATCCTGCCACCCATGCCTGCGTTCTACCACAGGCCGCAAACCGTGATGGACATCGTGCACCAGAGCCTGGGCAAGGCGCTGGACCAGGTGGGCATCGAGCACCAGCTGTTCGAGCGCTGGACCGGCAAGGATCGCGGCCGCCATAGCGACAAGGGAAGACAGTGACCGAATTGCGCTGGCTGGATTGCGCACCGCACCCAGACCGGCAGCGCCGACCCATGCGAGCGCCCGAGGGCACAGTGGTCTACGCCGTAGGCGACATCCATGGCAGGCACGACCTGCTGTCGCGCCTGCTGCAGGGGATTGAGCAGGACTGCATGCAACGCCTGTGCGCACGAGCGGTCGTCGTCTACCTGGGCGACTACCTCAGCCGCGGCGAGGACTCGCGCGCCGTGATCGACAAGGTCATGACCTGGCGGCCGCAGACCGCAGGCGTGATCCAGATCGTCGCACTCAAGGGCAACCACGAAGACCTTGCGCTGCGCTATCTGCAGGGCGAAATGGAAGCGGGCCGGCACTGGTTCGACTACCAGGGACTCAGCGCGCTGGCGCATTACGGCGTTGTCGCGCCCAACCCGCAGGCACGCGACGAGGCCTCGCTCCTGTCGCTGCGGGATCTTTTCGCCCAGTCCCTGCCGCCGCCGCATCTGGCATTCCTGCAATCACTCTCGGTGAGCCACGACGAGCAGGACTATCACTTCGTGCACGCCGGCGTGCGCCCGGGCGTTGCGCTTTCCGAACAGAGTGCGCACGATCAGATCTGGATCCGTCGCAGCTTCCTGGAATCCGAGGTAGAACATGGGGCCATCGTCGTGCACGGCCACAGCATCGCAGCGCTGCCGCAGGTGCGCTGCAACCGCATCGGCATCGACACCGGCGCCTACGCCAGCGGCGTGCTGACCTGCCTGGTGCTCGATGGAAGCGAGCGCGCTTTTCTGCAGGCCGTGGGCGAGGCGCGCGTCGCGGCAAACGTCGATCAGGGCTGACGGCTCAGATCGAGTTCCTCGCGGTGCCCGAAGCCCAGCGCGTTGTCGATGAAGAACAGGCGGCGAGGCTCAACGCGGTACCAGCGCACCTTGGCCAGCGCCTGCACGATCACGGCCGGCGCCTGCGCCAGCTTACCCACGACCGGGAACTTTTCGCCGTAGAGCCGCCGCGCACGCTGCTCAGCGTCGCCGCCGAGTTCGAGCACGGATCCTTCCATCTGCACGCCCTTGATGCCCGGCCAGTCGGCGTAATCGGCCTGTATCGTCACGGCGACCTGGGCGCTGTGCGCCAGATTCGCGCAGTGGCGGCTGCTGGGAGAAGAGAGGAACAGCAGGTTGCAACCGTCGTTCACGTAGAACACGGCGGCGGCCCAAATGCCTTCGGGCCCGTTCGAGGCCAGCGTGGCCACATGGTGAGTCTGCAGGTGTTGCAGCACTCTGGCGGACAGAGTCGCGCTCACTGGCTAAGCTGCGCGTCGTGGGCCGCGCTGCTGTGAGCCGTGGGATCAGCCTGGCGGCTCATGGTTGGATGGGCTTGGCTGGCGCCGCGCTGTCCCGCGAAAGCGGCTCTTCCTGCAGCCGGCGCAGGCGGTACGCCAGCTGCGGCCGGGTCACCCCCAGCATGCGCGCGGCCGAAGACAGGTTGCCGTGCGACTTGTCCACCGCCCTCTCCAACAGCATGGCTTCGACCTGATCGAGCGTCATGGTCCCGCCCAGAACGGCTTCGCACAGCTCGCTCCCGACGTCGTGCACCGGCTGCCTGAGGTCGCCGTGCGCGTCCAGCCCGAACTCGTCCGACGCGCGCTCATCGATCGAGGAAAACATGTGGTGCACCTCAATGCGCGTGCCCACTGGCGCCAAGATCACGCCGCGCTCGATCATGTTCTGCAGTTCGCGGATGTTGCCCGGCCAGGCATAGGTCAGCAGCGCACGCTTGGCCTTGTCGGTGAAGCCGGCGATGCGCTTGCCGTGCAGGGCACAGTACTTCTCCAGGAACCCCTTGGCCAGCGGCGAAATGTCTTCCTTGCGCTCGCGCAGCGGTGGAATCTTGATCTGGTAGGCGTTCAGGCGGTAGTACAGGTCGGAGCGGAACTTGCCCTCTTTCACCTTCAGGCGCAAATCCACGTTCGTGGCCGCGACGAGCCGCACGCTCACCTTGCGCACGGTCTGGCCGCCCACGCGCTCGATCTCGCCCTCCTGCAGGACGCGCAGCAGCTTCGCCTGCGCGGCCAGTGGCAGGTCACCGATCTCGTCCAGGAACAGTGTGCCGCCGTTGGCGCGTTCGAACCTCCCCGCGCGCGAAGCCTGGGCCCCGGTGTAGGCGCCCTTCTCGACGCCGAACAGTTCGGCTTCCACCAGATCGGTCGGAATGGCCGCGCAATTGATCGCGACGAACGACGCCTTGGCGCGCGCACCGTGCTCGTGTAGCGTGCGTGCAAACACTTCCTTGCCCACTCCGGTTTCTCCCAGCAGCAGCACCGTGATCTCGTTGTGGGTGGCGTGGCGCAGCAACTCGTACGCGGCGCGAAACGCAGGGGAATTTCCCACCATGTCCGCAGGCAGCCCCTTCTTTTCGGCGATGCTCGTCCTGAGCTCCACCACCTGCGTCTGCAGGGCTATCAATTGCTCGGCGATGGACTCGCGGTTGAAGAAATGCGCGTATTCGCTGGCGTCTTCCCACTCATCGACCGGCTTGCCGATGATGCGGCAATGGTCGTTGCCCATGCCAGCGCACTCCACTTCCTTGTACAGGATGGCTCGCCCCATGAAGGCCGATGTGTATCCGCAGGCGTAGCCGATCTGGGTCCAGCATACGGGCTCGGTATGCACTCCGAAAAAGTGCCTGTGCCACTGGCCCTCCCAGGAGTTCTCCCACAGGAACTCGCCATAGAAGTTGCCCGCCGAGCGATCCAGTTCGAGCCTGATTTGCGTGACCTTGACGATGCCCTCGAGGGTGTGCAGTTGCGGCCCCGTCATGAAGGCCTCGATGTCGCTCAGATCCTGGGCCATGGTGCGGGCGAGTTCGGCGTCGCGCACGCCCGACTCGTAGCCCATGCGCGTGAGCAGGCCCTGTGCGCGCGCCATGCCCAGCGTATCGATCAGTTCCTTGCGTAGCAGCGCCTGCGCCTGTGCGTGGATCAGCAGCATGCGATGCTCGTGCAGCCAGATCTGACCCGTTTGCGCGCAAAAGTGGACCTGAGAACGCAGATCGCTGTTGCTCGCCTCAGCCTGCGCGTTCGCGACGATTCGAAGTTTGGTCATGTCGCCCTTCTTGATGGACCTGCGCCGATGCGGCCAACTCAGGCATTTCGCCCGACAGCATCCGGTCCGGCCCAGCGCGCCATTCTGACTGCCAAATGCGGGATAGACAAGGGCAAGTAAAAACCCTAGTGGCACATGGCAAACAAGTGTGTCTACATCCAAATCGGCATTACCAAGTTGGTCACTTGTATGTCTGGTATCGGGAAGGTAGATTCGGGTGCTGCATGACCGGTCCTTGGTACTTGGCTTGCCACTCATTGGCGTCGGTTCTACCAAATCTTGGCGAACGACTTGGTCGCGGGACGCACGAACACATTTGTAACGGGCTGCAGATTGAGCCATTCTTTCTCGGCTTCAGAGCCCGAGCCTTCGACTATTTTGTAGTGCCGCTTGAAATCAGCTTTGAAGCGGTCCAGTGCGCCGTGCAGCCACAGCACAGTCGCCAGCACATTGAGGTGGTCGATGCGTTGCTCGTGCACGCCCGGTTTGATGCCTGCACCGTAGAAGAACGTTGGAATGCGATCTGCGCCCATGGTGTAGCCATCACCTCGGCTCCCGTCCGTCGAGCCGTCTTCGTCAAACGTGACGATCAGCAGACTATTGTTCGCGCGAGCCCACTGCGCATACGGAGCCAGGTTTTGGCGCAACCAGTCGTCGCTTGTCTTGGCCGTGTTGCTGTGACCGTCGTGCTGTTCGTTGGGCACCACGATGGAGACATCCGGCAGCTTTTCGAAACCCAGCGGCTTGCCCTGCGCGTCCTTACTGAAGCCACGCAAGCGCTGCCGAAGCTTCGGATCCTGTGTCGGCTCAAAGCCCAAATTGACCGATACGGGCATCACATGGTTGGTCAGGTCACCCTTGCGCCCCCGCGGGCCAGTTGGGTCTAGTTGGTCGGTCCAGTTGACGGCGGGGTTGTGTTTACGCCGATAGTTGTCGCTCAAGGCAGAAGTAGCGTCACAAGGCACGGAGTTGGAGTCAGTGCCACAGTTCCAACTTGGGTAAGGTAGCGACTCACTGAAGCTCAGGAAGGTACCGCCGGTCTGCAGGATCGCCGCACCCAGATTGGGTGACGTAAGTGGCAGCCAGGCATCGGGCACATTGCCGTTATCCACGCCCACAGTGGTGTGACGGCGTTCCCTCAGAGGCCTGCCCTGATGGTCGCGTACTGCCACGCCCTCGTAGGGCGAGCGTGAATCTTGGAACCACGCTGGCAATACGCCCTGGTGATGACCCGAGAACAAAAGCAGGTAATTGGGCTGACTCGGTCGGGTAGGTAACTCACTTGCATAGGGCGTATGCCCGAAGTGCGAGTTCGTGAAACGCACGCCCTTTTCTGCCAGTTCGTTGAAGTAATGCCAATCAGAGCTGGGTGAATAGACCGGCCCGTTGCGCTCCTTTCGCTGCCAGGTCGTGGCCTCGTAGGCAGACAAGTTCTCCAGGATCACAATGACGGTGTGATCGGGGCGCCAGTGCGCTTGCTGCAAGGGCGACGGTGCGGATCCGGTTGCCTGTTTGTCGCCAGCCAACAGCGACATACCACAGGCCACCCCGGCCAGGCCGACCAGACTCCTAAAGGTCTCTCGGCGGCTTAGCGAAGTGCGCTGCGTCTCGCCGATGGTGGTCTCGCACAACGTGGAAGGATGGACAGCAGGATGTCGTGCAGGCAATTTCATCGCCGCCCATGATACGGTGAGGTTGGCTTCTCTCCGCCGCAACTATCGCGACACAGCCACTGTCTTAGACCTCATCATGGTGTTGTTTTCGCCCTGCGAATCAGCAGCCACACTATGCAGATGATCGCGAGCAGCAGCAACCACAGCCACAGCAGGCCGTGGCTGGATTCGGCGACAACGGTCCCCACGGCTATGGGTACAGTAGCGCCGACAAACACCTTGGCGGCCGCATCTTGGCCAATAACTGCGACGTCGAGGGTACAGGCGTCCAGCATCGGTCCGGACTTCACGCCCGCCGTTTTGCAGACCCCGAGTGCCTTCTCACGGAGGTTCGGTTCGAGGTCCTCGGCATAGAACACCCGGTTGGGAATGCCGCGTTCGACTGCCCTCTCGGTGTTGCAAACCGACAGCATTGATTCCTTCTCTCCCACACGCCAACTGTCGGCGAACCGGTGATAGAGCTCACCGAAGTTGAATGGATTCGTCAGCACAAAGTCGTCCCGGGTTGCGATCTGGTTAACGTTTCCGTTGACGTTGGCGATGAGGCCCTTGGCAGCGGATGGCCAGCGGCCAAGGCCGACGTTCACATCGATCCAGGTGGTGCTGTTGTAGGCGTTGACCGCGGCCCTGACCGAATTACCTTCCTCGCTCGTCATCAAGTAGACGTTGTCGTGCCGGCTGATGCCGGCTCCCTCAGGCAGTTCGATCGTATTGCCGTCGTTCAGGGGTGTGAGATTCCCGTCGACAAAGACCCTTGCTGTCTGGTCGGTTCTCTGCGGTGCGAGGCATATCGCCACCTTGGTCTTGCCGAAGCGGGCGGCAACGGCCCTGTTCACCGTCGCATCCGGCCAGGTGGGTGCTCCCGACACCTGCCGGGTCTGCACCGAGAAGCCCGGATCAACTTCCGCCAGGATGAAATCGCCCGACGCCTGGAAGTCGTAGAACAGTCCGTTGAACGTCCTCAGATGGGTGTCGCCGATAGTTGCCGCAGCGGCACAGTTCGACGCGGCGCCCCCGGCGATGCTCTCCTGGAAGATGACCGCAGGTCCGGGCACCGTCGCCGCGGGCGCCGTAGGTCCGAAACTGAGATTGTTCATCTCGGCGGTGAAGCCTTGCGCCACGCAGTTGGGCGCACTATTGCCGCCGTAGATGATCTCGGTCCGTGTGTCGACCGAGGCTCCAGCGTTGAAGCTGGCCGTGCCTCCGCCCAGATTGTTGCCGCCATACCCGAAGATGTTGAACTCGGCGATGTTCCAACCAGTAGAGGCGCTGACGGCGTTGTCACCGCTGGCGGTGTAGACGTTGGTCCCGGTCGACATGGCGACGCTGTCGCCGGTCGAACTGGCAGTGCCGGCAAAGGTCCAGTTGGCCATGTTGGTGATCGGCTGGTTAGGCACCGCCACGGCGCTGGCACTGTTCTTCCAGCAATAGGTCCCTCCATAGAGGGCCATCTGGTTCCAGTTATGGCCCGTGGGGCAATTCGCGTTGTAGGCGATGAGCCAGTACTGCATGGACGCGGACCCACTGCCGCTGCCGCTATTCCAATAAACCCACTGCTCCCAAGCCTTACAGTTCGGATTCGTTGAGCCGGCGCAGGCGGTTGCGTTGGTGAAAAAGTCGGAGTTGATCTGCAGCGTGTACGCGTCGCCAACCGACGCCCCCGCGTTGGCAATGGGTCCGCTCTCGCTGGTCACGTTAGTGACGTTCTCAAAGTGACCGATCGCCTGAGTGATGTGTCCCGAAGGTGCTCCCGCGGAGATGTCGTTGTTGTTCCCGACCACGGCCGGTCGTGGTCCGTGCCGCGGAATTGCCGGAATGTTCGGCGCCTTCACGCACGGCGCTTCCTGCCATTCGGTACTGGGATAGGACGCGCTGAAACACCCTTTCTTGGGTGCCGCCTTCTTGTGAAGTGACATGGCCCAGTCCCTGCGCTTCTTCGCCTCCTCGGGTGAAATCTGCTCGACTGCAGCCGGGTGAGTTGATCCGGCTTGCGGCGCCGCAGCCCCAGGTTTGGTTGTTTCGCCGGGCGTGGCAGAGAACGCGTAGGACGATAAGAGGCAAGTTAAGGCACCCACCGCGATTGGGATGCCAAAGAGCCTCATAAAACTTTGGCGCAATTTATTGAAAAGTGTTTTCATAAGGATTCCTCAGCTCTTGGCACATGGAAGAATGCGCACGGCTCAAGCCAACGCCCCGCATCCATTGGTCGATTCGGGATAGCGCCTCGTGTCCGCTTCCCATGTCTCATCGAACAGGGTTTGCAGTCGCCTAGACTCAACGGCGACGGCCGCATCGATGCTGATGGGCGTGCCGGTGCTGACACGCACCCTGGAGGTGCGGCGACGAGAAACTGCCCAAAAGCAGATTCCGCGAAAGGTGAAAACGTTGTGTACGCCATGACGCAAAGCTCCTTCACTGTTCTACCCCTGCGAATAGCGATAAAGAAAATTGGATCCATGAGGCATGGTCCTCCTTGGATAGCGAAAGCTATGCCCTTAATATCAAAGCTTTCAGGGTGTTTACCCGACTGGAGATGTATACATGTGACTGCGGCTCGCGGGAGCGCTGTGTCACAAATGAATCGGGATTCACGGGTCAGTAAGGGTAGGACGGTGCGATGTGAGTACGCGCAGAAAGTCGTGATAAGCCTGACATAGTTTTTTCTCCAGAGCCAATCCGCCATGCTCTTTTGAAGTTGCACAAAGGCGGTATCAGTCGTCCTGCTCACATCGCAAGCAGAGCTATCGGGAGGGAACCCGGGAAGCCGGATTCATGGACGCAGTCCCCTGTGATGCCAAAACTATGCAAAGACTTCCAGTATCGGAATTTTTCCGTTCCGAGGACGTAGCAACATTCGCCCATTGCCAACTTCACATAATTTCAACCTGAGCGTAGGGCCTTCAGTTTGTCAAAATAATGATGGCGTCCTATAGTAGTCCGCTCGTCTGGCCAGTACTTAACTTTCAGGAGAACTCGACATGTATCAATGCACTTGCTCTATCGTTCCCAAGGATGTTTTGGAGCGAATCGCCGGGGATAAGAAGCTCGACCCCGAGCTTCGCAGAGCCGCGGCTGAATCGGCTCGACTTTCTGACGTATTGCGGCTGCTGCGCACCCAGCATGGCGCACTGACCACTCTGGCCCGCTCCAGCGGTGCGCACCTGCTGGACCTGGCAACGGCACCCAGCGTGACCGTGTATGACTGCAGGCACACGCAGACCCTGCCGGGCGCGCCGATTGGAAGCCCGGCCACATCCAAGGATGGCACTGTCAAACGTGCTTTCAAGGAAACCAGTTCGGTCGTCAAGTTCTACAAGACGATCTTCGGGCGCAATTCGGTGGATAACGCTGGCATGACGCTGATGTCGTCGATTCACTACGGCAAGAGCTACAACAATGCCATGTGGACCGGCTCAGAAATGCTGTACGGTGATGGCGACGGCAAGCTGTTCATCGATTTCACCGATGGAAACGACGTGATCGGTCATGAGTTGACGCACGGCGTCACGCAGCACAGCCTGCAACTGTCCTATACCGGGGATGCGGGCGGACTCAACGAAAGCATGTCGGACTGCTTTGGATCGATGTTCAGGCAGTGGGAAGCGGGGCAGGATGTGAAGGCTGCCGACTGGCTCATCGGGTCAGACATCATGGGACCTGTCGCCAAGAAAAAGGGCTATACCTGCCTGCGCAACATGGCCAACCCGGCTGACAAGGCCGCTCTGGCTGCGCAACCCACCCAGTATTCTCAAATCACGCCGGGTATGGACCCGCACTATTCCAGCGGACCACCCAATCTCGCCTTCACTACCGCATGCCGGACACTGGGTGGCAAAAGTTGGGAAAAGATGGGCCAAGTCTGGTATGCGGTGCTGACCACTTCGGGCGCCAACCCCGGTATGACCATGCCGCAGTTTGCCGCCCGAGCCCGGCAAGTAGCCCATCAGTTGTATCCCAAGTTGCCGGCCGTGGCCGCTGCGGTGGATGCCGGTTGGAAGAAGATTGGAATATGAGTGGACTCAATCCCGAAGACCAATTGGAAATCGAACGTCTGGGCGGACTGGCGGGAGTGGGCTTGCCCGGCTCGCGCATCCGCAGCCGGGCCTTGGTCGAAGGACGGGCGCTGAGTGACGAAGAAAGTAAGTCGGTGGCAGCGCTGTTTGCAACACCCTCTGCCGTCAGCGCGACTGCCACCAAGGATGCAGACGGGTTTCGCTACAGGCTGACGCTTCATCGCCATAACGACAGCCAAAAACTAGTGGTCGGCGAAGCAACCCTATTGGTCAGTCTGCAACAACGGGTCCAGGACGAACTGATTTGAACGCTCAATCGGCGGTCTGGCCTATTGCCACTACTTTCCCACTACATTCGAGCAATGCGTGTGCGCCTGTACGTGCATCAGTTCTTGACGATAGGGCTGACGATACGGCGCGTTCTTCCCTTGGTGACCAGCACGCAAACGGTCACTGGTTCTCGGTCTGCAAAAGAGCCAATGCTTTGTTCTTGGCAATTTGGAAAACACGCACATGAACAAAGACTTTGACGTGATCATTTTTGGCGCCACCGGCTTCACAGGGCGACTTGTGGCTGAATATCTCAATACCAGCTACGGTGTGGGAGGTGAGGTCAAGTGGGCCATGGCCGGGCGCAACGCCGACAAGCTCGCTGAAGTGCGCGATCTGATTGGCGCGCCGAAGGCCTTGCCATTGGTGACCGCGAACGCGACCGACGCACCGTCGCTGGAACTGGTCGCTCGCAGAAGCCGGGTCATTATCACCACAGTTGGTCCCTACCAACTATATGGCGAGCCCCTGCTGGCGGCGTGTGTCAAAGCTGGTACCGACTACGTCGACCTGTGCGGAGAGCCCGGCTGGATGGGACAAATGATTGCGAAGTACGAGGCCCAGGCGAAGGCCAGCGGCGCGCGTATCGTCTTCTCTTGCGGCTTCGACTCCATTCCCTTCGACCTGGGGGTTTGCTACCTGCAAGACCAGGCGCGCCAGCGCTTTGGTTCAGCCATGCCACGGGTGCGCGGGCGGGTGCGCGGTATGAAAGGCACCTTCTCCGGCGGCACGGTGGCCAGCATGCTCGCCACGTTTGAGTCAGTCAGCCGCGATCCTTCGCTGGCCAAATCTCTGGCCAATCCTTTTGCGCTTGTGCCCGGTTTCAAGGGCCCAACCCAGCCCACGGGCACCTCGGCCGTGTATGACGAGGTGGCCAAGTCATGGGTTTCCCCGTTTGTCATGGCCACGATCAACACCAAGAACGTGCACCGCACGAATGCGCTATTGGGGTATGCCTACGGACGCGATTTCGTCTACGACGAGATGATGCTCGACGGTGACGGTAGCGCAGGCAAGTCCAGGGCAAAGTCGCAGACACGCAACTCCAAGATCCAAATGGCGCTATTGTGGTTTGCGCCAACGCGGGCCTTGCTGCGGCGATTTGCGCTGCCAAAACCCGGTGAAGGCCCAAGCAAACGCGCCCGCGAAGCTGGCAACTACGACCTCCTTTTCATTGGCGAACGCCCCGACGGCTGCACGCTGCGGGTCAGTGTGAAAGGCGACAAAGACCCTGGCTACGGCTCGACCTGCAAAATGATTGCGGAAAGTGCCCTCTGCCTCGTTCAAGATGTCAGCCCAGCCACCACGGGTGGCGGCATTTGGACGTCTGGGGCCGCGCTCGGTTTGGCGTTGATAAAGCGCCTGCAAGCCAAAGCCGGACTCACTTTTTCGTTGGAAAGCTGAAGGCTTGGCAATGTTGGCGTCACGCGGGGCCGGATTTTGCTCAGTGGCACATAGAACTTTGCGGCGCGTGGGTCTCTGCTGCGGCGTCAGGCCTTGACTTGCGAAAGTGCCGCGCGAATGACCGGCCCCAGCCCCTTGGAGTCACCGAGGTGGAAAACGCCGATTTTCCAGGCCACCGACTCTTTTGGGCTGTTAAGCGGGTACTCCCGACAGTCCGCTGTCCAGTGGTCCAGTTCAACCCGGTTCAGCAGCCGTTCGTGGCATTTGCCATCGTGCCCAAAGCGGGTGCTCGCCTTCGCATTTTGAAAGTCCGCTTCCACCTGTTGTGAACATTAAATTTCGTGGTTTTCCACATCTAGCTTAGGCAACAGCTTGAGCTTCAGAGTGTCCTGCAACCTGTTCCCGTGATTGACGGCAGCAGTTAAAAGCCAACCGCCTGCCCGTCGCGACGTGGGTCAGAGGCAGCCAAGTAGCCTTGAACTTTGGGATCGCCCATGCGCCAGATGAATTGGCCCGCACCAAAGTCTTGGGAAGAGTCGTTGATCACTTCCACCTCGTGACCCAAATCGTTAAGGCCTTGCACCGTTTTGCGGTCCATGTGGGCTTCGGCATTGATCGACATGCCTGCGAAGTAACGCCAGCGCGGTGCATCACAAGCAGCTTGCGGATTCTGGCCGTAATCGAGCATGCGAACCAAGGTTTGCATATGGCCTTGCGGTTGCATGTTGCCACCCATCACACCGTAACTCATCACAGGCTGACCGTTTTGCGTGAGGAACGCAGGAATGATGGTTTGGAAGGGAAGCTTGCCAGGCGCCACCAAATTGGCAGGGTTTAAGCCTTGGGGATCGGTGCTGAAGCCAAAACCACGGTTTTGCAAACTGATGCCATAAGTCGGCTCAACCACACCAGAACCAAAGCCCATGTAGTTACTTTGAATGAAACTGACCATCATGCCGTTTTCATCGGCCGCCGTGAGGTAAATGGTGCCGCCATTCACTGGATTGCCCGCTTTGAAGTCTTGCGCCTTCTTCATGTCAATGAGCTTGGCGCGACTCTTCAAATACGCAGGGTCAAGCATTTTCGCAGGGGTGACTTCCATGTGGCGTGGGTCGGCCACGTAGCGATAAACGTCGGCGAAGGCCAGTTTCATAGCTTCAATTTGCAGATGCTGAGAATCAATGTCATCGACCTTCAAGCTGGCGACGTCAAAGTTCTCCAAAATACCCAACGCAATCAAAGTCGCAATGCCTTGGCCATTCGGTGGAATTTCGTGCAGCGTGTAGCCGCGATAATTTTGCGCAATGGGCTCCACCCACTCGGGACGATACTGGGCCAAATCTTGCAAAGTCATGGCACCGCCATGTTGACTGGAAAACTTCACCATGGCTTCAGCAATTTCACCTTCGTAAAACGCGCGTCCTTTGGTTTCAGCAATGGTGCGCAGTCCACGCGCGGCCGCTTTAAACTGAAACAACTCGCCCACATTAGGCGCACGGCCCCAAGGCAAGAAGCTTTCGGCAAAGCCTGGAAAAGACTGCAAGAGCGGTGTGGCTGCAGCCCACTTCTGTTGAACCACCACTGGTATCAAGTAACCGCGTTCGGCAATTTCAATGGCGGGTTCCATCAAATCGGCGAAGGGCAATTTTCCAAAGCGCTCGCTCATGGCGGCCCAAGCGCTGACTGCACCTGGTACCGTGACAGAGTCCCAACCGCGTTTGGGTGGATTGACGGCATCGGTGCCATACTTCTTGTGAAAGTATTCGGGCGTCCATGCTTGAGGCGCGGGTCCCGAAGCATTGAGTCCGTGCAGTTTTTTGCCGTCCCACAAAATGCAAAATGCATCAGAGCCCAGACCACAGTTGACGGGCTCTGTGAGCGTGATAGCCGCGGCAGCAGCAATGGCAGCATCGACCGCATTGCCGCCTTTGATCATCATGCGCAAGCCGGCCTGCGCCGCCAAGGGATGCGAAGTCGAAACGATGTTGCGTGCAAAAAGTGGCAAGCGCGTCGATGCATACGGAGTACTGAAATCAAAGCTCATGGTTTAGTCCAAAGTGATATGGCGTTCTGTAATGATCTTATTTCACTTGGCTGATTCAGTGGCCATGCATAAAGCCGAGACCCAAAATTCACCTGTATATCGTTCGGACCCAATTCCGGGTTGCCGCGCAACCGGGCGTGTTTGCATAATTGGGCAAGTCCAGTAGCGTCCTAAAGTTGAAGAATCGGAGAGCACAATGAACGCCAGCGTTGCAGTTGACAGTTTGGAAATCCTAGTCATTGTCGACAACGTCACCGATTCATTGTCGACAAACCCTCCTTGGGTTGAACCAGAATGGCGCGGTCTTCTCACAAGGGGACGCATCCGGGTTCTTTCCGGCCCTAGTATTTGCTGCGGACATCATGGGTTGTCTCTGTTGTTAAAGGCACGAATCGGAGACACCACACAGACACTTCTTTTTGACACAGGCGCTGAGCGCCAGACCTTTGAGCGCAACTCCCGAATACTGGGTGTGGATTTCGGAGCCATCACTGATATTGTCTTGTCTCACGGTCACTGGGACCACGCTGGGGGGATGGTGGCAGCAGTTGAGCAAGTCGTTCAAAGCCGAGGAACCGGTAATGTGAACTGCTACATGCACCCTGGCATGTTTTCCCAACGTGGGACGACACTGCCCAGCGGAGTCATTTTTCCAATGGAATCGGTGCCGACAAAGGAGGACTTGGTCAGCGCAGGAGCAACGGTCCTCTGTACGGACAAACCACAGTTCATCGGCCAGGGATCTTTTTATGTCAGTGGCGAAATCCCTCGTGTGACCCCCTACGAAAGAGGCTTGGTGAATCAGGTGAGAAGATCACACGAGGGTGCCGAATGGGAACCTGATCCCTTGGTGATGGACGAACGCTATGTTTCAGTGAACGTCAAAGGTCGCGGACAGTTCATATTTTCTGCCTGCTCACATGCCGGGATCATCAATGTCTTAAAACATGCCTGTGCTGCTTTTCCGCAGGTACCTCCGTTTGCGATCATGGGCGGTCTACATCTGTCAGGGCCGACTGAAGCCATCATTCCTGAGACGATTTCGGACATGGAGAAATTCGGGCTAGAGTTGTTCGCTCCAGGACACTGCACGGGATGGCGGGCAATATCGGCGATGGATCGGGCATTCAAGGACAGGGTCGTTCCGCTGGCAGTTGGAAAACGTTTTACCGTATGACGCAGGTTTAAAGTATGAGGCTGGGCATCCCATATTGAATCGATGCAGATGATCAGGCATCGTCCCCACGAAGGAGATCGTGGAGACGATGAATCATTTGTCGACAGATGGCCGCCCTCGGCGGCGCGAGTACAGCGCGCAGTTCAAGACTTCGGTGCTGGAGCAATGTCGCCTGCCGGGCGCGTCGCTTTCCGGCGTGGCGTTGCATCACGGTATCCAACCGAACCTGGTGCAACGTTGGATGCGGGGGGATCGGCAGCGTCTGGAACTGATCGAACTGCAAAGGGGAGTTTCGGCATTTGTGCCGCTGCAACTGCCGCCGTCACCTCCTGTTGGCCCAAGCCTCGCAAAGTGCGCGCAGCCCAACGCCAATCAAGTCGCTGAGGCTGTAGGCATCTGCATTGAGATTCAACGTGCAGGTGGCAACGTGACCGTGACATGGCCGAGCGAACTGGCGGGTGGTTGCGGCGCCTGGCTACGCGAGTGGCTGCGATGATCCGCATTGACTCTTTGTGGCTTGCAACAACCCCCATCGACATGCGCATGGGAACGGAACGACTGCTGGCCCGAGTGGTGCAGGTCTTCGGATCGGCTCAGGCCCATCACGGGTAACAGAACAGGCGCACAGCGGTCTTCAGTTGAGTACAACGCTGCCGCGAACCGATGCTGATCGAATGTGGTGATCGACAGAAATTGAGTGTCAGTCATGGGTGGGTCGTGGCGCCAAGAATATACGCGACACCCGCACACCTTACGTTTCTTTACCGTCGCGCTTTAACAGCGTGGTCAACTGGGCTTATGAAGGGGCCGTTGAAGGATCAGGACTAACGAAGGCGATCTTGCAGTCGGGTCCTTTCAAACAACGGAGTACCTTCATGAACAAGACATCGACACTCATTTTCTCTGGCTTGCTCGCTGCCTTTACGGTATCAGGATTTGCACAAACGGCAGCAGCGCCAACTGCAGCCGCTAGTCGGGCGCAGTGGAAGAAAGATCATCCCCGCCGCGCTGAGGTCAACGCACGATTGGCGAACCAGAACAAACGCATCAACGACAAGGTGGCCGACGGAAAGATGAGCCCTGCCAAGGCCGCTAAGCTGCACAAGGAAGACAAGCAAATTCGCCAGGAAGAGAGGGATATGGCTGCTCAAAACGGTGGCCACATCACGAAGCAAGAACAGGCGGTTCTCAACAAACAAGAAAACAAAGTCAGCAATCAGATCGGCAAGTGATCGACCGTTGGCCCGGGCTGCAACCCCCACGATGAGGTTGTGCCCTGGCCGGTCCGGGCCTCTCGCACTGCTGCGATCCCGCGCTCTCAATGTCAGAAGCCGCGGCTGGCTCTCAACATCGGTACGTGCCCGACGGACCGGAATTCAACGACAGGAAATTTCTGACGGGCTCGGGATCAGGCCAATGGAAGTCGATGGCGTCGCGGTGTGGGTAGCTCCATGGCATCTCCGGTTGCTACTGGCTGGAGCCGTGGTCAGGTGGGACCCTCACCCACAGGAAAGCGCCGCAGTTTCACGGCGCACAGCGGGAGTCGACTTTCAAGCAAGGCGGTCATTTCGGTATGCCGCTGCACCCCGCGTTACGCAGGGCAAACATAAGGTGGTCGCGCCAGGCGCCGTCGATGAACAGATAGTCCCTAGCCAAGCCCTCGTGCTCAAAACCCATTTGTTCTAAAAGCCGCAGGCTGCGAAGGTTTTCCGGCCTGACGTTGGCCTGGATGCGATGCAAGCATATTGCGGAAGAAAAGGCATATTCGATGACAGCCCTCAGAGCCTCGCGCATAAGTCCCTGCCCCTGTAATTGCCCGTCGAGTGCATAGCCAAGCATGGCATTCTGAAAGGGGCCGCGAGCTATTGCGGTTAACCCGATACTCCCCACCAAAAACTGTGGTTCGTCGCGAAGGTGTAGCCACCATCGCATCGCCGTACCGGCGGCGGCTTCCCCTTCAGCCTGGGACAATCGCTCGCGCTGAAAGGCTTCGGTACGAAAGCCCTCTGGCTTGGGCGGTTCCCATGATGCCAAATGGGAGCCATTGCGCTGGTAGAAATCGACTGCTCTTTCCGTCAGGTCCGCCCGCGCCGGAACCAGCTCGAGACGAGAGGTCTTGATGGCCGAAAGCAACGTTTCCATTCAGCTTCATGATACCGTTGTAAACGGACCTGATGCAGCGACTCTTGTGCTTGCCATCCATGATTGGCCAGCCACAAAGATGACATGAGAAATCAGATTGCTAGGTCGAAGTCACTGGTGAACATGAACAATGCGCCACATGCAGACATAGGGTAGCTCAAAATGCTCGCTCGATACCCGACGAACGCCAGTACCATGCGCCTGTAGAAACTTTCTGAGGAACTCACAGGGGCGCGTTTGCCAGGTTGAACCGAGGTCGCTTGAAAGTATTCTGTCTGTCACAGGCACAGGACGTGTCGCATGCTCATAAACGCTGTTGCCAGAGCCGCCAGTATTCGAGCGCCACACGCCAAGTGTTGACCTGTAGCTGCACCGTTTCTTCAATCCGGTGGCCGTAGCCGCCCGCCATGGTCATGACCAACGGAACCCGCCGCGTCCAGGCCCAGTCGAATACGCGCCGATCGCGCGCCTCCAGCCCATCGGAGCTGAGTTTCAAGCGGCCCAGGCGGTCGCCTTCAAACGGATCTGCACCAGCGAGGTAGATCACCAAATCTGTCCTGAAGCGGCGATCAAGTTCGTTCAGCACCTCCTCTAGCGTGTGCAGGTAGTCGGTGTCGCCACAGCCGTCAGGCAGATCGACGTCCAGGTCGCTCACCTCCTTGCGAAACGGATAGTTCTTCTGTCCATGCACAGACAGGGTAAACACGCTTGGGTCGTCCCGGAAGATGCTGGCTGTGCCATTGCCCTGGTGGACGTCCAGATCGATGATGGCGACCTGCATAGCCTGCGCGTGGCCACTGTGGTGTTCGGTTTGCATCAGGCGTGCCGAGGTGGCCACGTCGTTGAACACACAAAATCCGCCGCCCTTATCTGCGTACGAGTGATGAGTACCGCCGCCCAGATTGCCTGCAACGCCCTCGGCGAAAGCTGCCCGACACGCAGCGATGGTGGCGCCGACCGATCGGCGCGCGCGCTCGGCCATGCTTTCGCTCCACGGAAACCCGATCTCGCGCATTGCCTGCGGGGTGATGCTGCCTGTCGTGATGGCTTGCACATAAGCCGGGCTATGCACCAACGTCAGTTCTGCGTCGGTGGCGCTTAGGGCCTGACGCATCTGCACGTCTGGGTATTCAGCCTGCAAGCGCTCACGGAGCAACTGGTACTTGGCCATCGGGAAGCGATGCCCGGACGGCAGAGGCAGCAGGAACTGGTCCGTGAAAAACGCTTTCATGCACGCATTGTGTCTGCGACGTGCGAAAGCGCCATTGGCTCCGGAAATCCTGATCCGGGATCGTTGCTGTTGCGGCCAGCAATGTGATAAGTGCGCCCAGGTCCGACAGGCGGCCAGGGCAGTGATACATCTGTCGCATCAGTCAATGCGACGGATGTATCACTGCGACACTCAACTGTCACACTTTGCACCACCCTGTCAAGGGTCGTTTGGTTCCCTTCTGCCTGTGATGGCGCGCGTCAACGCGGCATGGCTGCCGGTTGGATCTGGTTGGCATGCTCGTTGCTAACAGGTCAACAAGCAACCCCAAAAAGCCGGCGAATGTCTAAACCCACATCCAGTTCGACACCCTGCATTGGCATCATCGCCAATCCGGTCTCGGCGCGCGATATTCGGCGCGTCGTGGCCAATGCAAGCAACCTGCAAACCACCGACAGGGTCAGCATGTTGCTGCGCATGATGGGTGCTGCGGGCAGCATGGGCGTAGGCCGTGTGCTGATGATGCCTGACAAGGGCGGAGTCAGCGCCATGTTGATTCGCAGCCTGACGCGCGAACTGCAACAGCACCACAGTTTTCCACAACTGGAGTTTCTTGACCTGGTGCCAACCACCACGGTGCAGGACACCTTTGCCGCCGCTCGCATGATGCAGGACGCCGGCGTGAAGGCCATCGTCGTGCTGGGCGGCGATGGCACCCACCGCGCGGTTGTGCGCGAGTGCCGCGGCATTCCAATCGTCGGCATGTCCACCGGCACCAACAACGCCTTTCCGGAACTGCGCGAACCCACCATCACCGGGCTGGCAGTGGGTCTCTACGCCACCGGGCAGATTGACTCGACTCATGCGGTGGTGCAAAACAAACTGCTGGAAGTTTGCATCAACGGCGGCGAGCGCCGCGACATTGCGCTGGTCGATGCGGTGATCTCCACCGACCGCTTCATTGGCGCGCGTGCCCTTTGGAAGATGGAGAGTCTGACCGCCGTCTATCTGAGCTTTGCGGAGCCGCAAGCGCTGGGCCTGTCCTCCATTGGCGGCCTGCTACAGCCGCTGGGGCGGCGCGATCCGGGCGGTCTGGCCATTCACCTGAGCGATGACCCTGCCTTGCGTCGCCTGCAACTGCTCGCCCCCATCGCGCCCGGCATGGTTCGCCCGGTGGGCATTCGCCATTGGGAAACCATGCCTGCGGACCAGCCTTTCGCGGTGACCCCGAGAGCCGGTGTCGTGGCGCTGGATGGCGAACGTGAACTGACTTTCGATTCCCGCGACAGCGTGCAGATCACGCTGCGCGAAAACGCGTTCCCTACGGTGGACGTGATCGCCTGCATGCGGTTCGCTGCTTGCAACGGTCTGTTTCGCCTTTCTTCCCCGCAAACCTAAACAGGAGACCCACGATGGCTGATACCAACCCGTTCCCATTGGGCAAGGACGCCTTGCTCAAGTGCTATCGCACAATGCGAACCATCCGCGAATTCGAAGACCGGCTTCACGTGGACTTCAGTCGCGGCGACATCCCCGGCTTTGTTCACCTCTACGCCGGCGAGGAAGCCAGCGCGGTGGGCATCCTCACCCATCTGGGCGACGGCGACCGCATCGCCTCCACGCACCGCGGACACGGCCACTGCATCGCCAAGGGCGTCAATGTGGTCGAGATGATGAAGGAAATTTACGGCAAGAAAGGGGGCTGCGGCAACGGCAAGGGCGGCTCCATGCACATCGCCGATCTGTCCAAGGGCATGATGGGCGCCAACGGCATCCTGGGTGCCGGAGCGCCGCTGATCTGCGGCGCTGCGCTGGCGGCCAAGTTTCGCAACAAGAACGAGATCGGCATCTGCTTCGTCGGTGACGGCGCGTCGAATCAGGGCACCTTCCTGGAGAGCCTGAATCTGGCTGCGGTGTGGAACCTGCCGGTCATCTTCGTGGTCGAGAACAACGGCTACGCCGAGTCCACCTCGCGCGACTACGCCACCGCTGTGAACAGCTATGTGGACCGCGCCTCGGGCTTTGGCATACCCGGCATCACAGTGGACGGCACCGACTTCCTGGCCGTCTATGAGGCCGCTGGCGAGGTGATCAAACGCGCGCGCGAAGGCGGCGGCCCCTCGCTGCTCGAATGCAAGATGGTGCGCTTTCACGGCCACTTCGAAGGCGACGCCCAGACCTACCGGGCGCCGGGAGAACTCGAGGACGTGCGCATCAACCACGACTGTCTGAAAATATTCAGCGCCCACGTGGTCTCGGCCGGCGTCATCAGCGCGGATGAATTGGCGGCCATCGACAAGAGCGTGCTCGCGACGATCGAGGACTCGGTGCAGCAGGCCAAGGCGGCACCGCTGCCGACACTGGCCGACCTGACGACCGATGTCTACGTCAGCTACTGAAACGAATAATCCAACAAAACAAGGAGCACATGATGGCTAGAAAAATCAGTATGAAGCAGGCGGTCAACGAAGCGATCGACCAGGAGATGTCGCGTGACCCGATGGTGATCATGCTCGGCGAAGACATCGTCGGCGGCACCGGCTGCGAAGGTGAAGAAGACGCCTGGGGCGGGGTACTCGGCGTCACCAAGGGACTGTACGCCAAGCACCCGAAGCAGCTGATCGACACTCCGCTGTCTGAAAGCGCCTACGTCGGCGCCGCCATCGGCGCTGCGGCCTGCGGCATGCGCCCGATTGCCGAGTTGATGTTCATCGACTTCATGGGTGTCTGCTTCGACCAGATATTCAATCAGGCGGCTAAGTTCCGCTACATGTTTGGCGGCAAGGCGGAGACACCGGTCGTGATCCGCACCATGGTGGGCGCCGGTTTTCGCGCCGCGGCCCAGCACAGCCAGATGCTGACGCCGCTGTTTACCCACATCCCGGGACTCAAGGTGGTCTGCCCGAGCACGCCCTACGACACCAAGGGGCTGCTGATCCAGTCGATTCGCGACAACGATCCGGTGATCTTTTGCGAGCATAAAAACCTCTATGCGTTGGAGGGTGAGGTGCCCGAAGCCTCCTACGCCATCCCGCTGGGCGAGGCCAACGTGGTGCGCGAAGGCAAACACTGTTCCATCGTGACCTACGGCATGATGGTGCACCGCTCCCTTGAGGCGGCTGCCACGCTGGCAAAAGAAGGCATCGAGGTGGAGGTTGTGGACCTGCGCACGCTCTCTCCGCTGGACATGGACACCGTGCTCGAGAGCGTTACCAAAACAGGTCGTCTGGTGTGTGTCGATGAAGCCAGCCCGCGCTGCAACATCGGCACCGACATCGCGGCCCAGGTCGCGATGCATGCCTTTGGCGCACTCAAGGCGCAAATTGAACAGGTCGCGCCACCGCACACACCGGTGCCGTTCTCGCCCACGCTGGAAGACCTGTACATACCGTCGGCCGCGCACATTGCGGATGCGGTGCGCCGAACCCTCAAGACGGGTAAACACTGATGGCCGCCATCACCCCCATCATCATGCCCAAGTGGGGCTTGTCGATGCAGGAGGGCACGGTTGGCGCATGGCTGGTCGAAGTAGGCACCCAGATCACGGTTGGCATGCCGATTCTGGATGTCGAGACCGACAAAATTGCCAACGCAGTGGAAGCTCCGGATGCCGGGCTGCTGCGTCGCAAGGTGGCCGAAGTTGGCGAGTTGCTGCCGGTCAAAGCCCTGCTGGGTGTGCTGGCCGAACCCAGTGTCAGTGAGGCCGAAATTGACGCCTTCGTTGCCGCCTTTGTAATGCCCAGTGCTGCCGCGGACGACGATACGCAGGCCGGGCCTGCCTATCAGTATGCCGATGTCGATGGCGTGCGCATCCGTTACGCCAGGCGCGGCGCCGCCACCGGAACGCCGGTGCTCTTTATTCACGGCTTTGGCGGCGACTTGGACAACTGGCTGTTCAACATCGATGCCATCGGTGAAAAGCATCCTGTCATCGCGCTCGACCTGCCCGGCCACGGGCAGTCCGAAGTCAAGTTGGCTGGCACCAGCGTGCTGGCATTGGCCAACTTTGTCGCGCGCTTCATGGCCGTCATTGACGTACCCCTTGCCCATCTGGTCGGTCACTCGGTGGGGGGAGCCATCGCGGCTCAAATGGCACTCACGCATGCGCAGCGTGTCGCATCCCTGAGCCTGATCGCCAGCGCCGGTTTCGGCGCCGAAATCAACGCCAGATACACCGAGGGCTTTGCCACCGCGGCATCGCGCCGCGAGCTCAAGCCGGTCCTTGAGCTGCTGTTCAAGGACCCCACGCTGGTCAGTCGGCAGATGGTGGACGACGTACTCAAGTACAAGCGTCTGGATGGCATCGGCGAGCTGCTGCTCACGCTTGACCGTGGTCTGTTCCAGGGCGGGCGTCAGTTGGCTCAACCCGGACTGGCACTGGCTTCGTCGGGTAAACCGGTGCTCATGATCTGGGGCAAAGACGATCAGATCGTGCCGTCGGCGCATGCGATGAATGCGCCGCCCAGTGCCACCGTCGAAATCTTCGATGGGGTCGGGCATATGGCGCAAATGGAACGGGCCAATGAGGTGAATCGTCTGATCCTGCGGCACATCGGTGACTGAAATCCGCATCAGCCAGGAGACGCAAGGTGTCTTCCAGCGCCCGGTCTGGACGCAGCTGATCTTGCCCACTGAAGCACTGAACGGAGAACTTGAAATGGCATGGCTGGAACAGGCGCTTGCAGGCCAATCGATTGCCGCACTGTGGTTCGATCAGCCGGGGCTGGTCGCTCCGCTGTCGTACCGCAAGCATGCGAATCTGGCAGAAGTCAGTGCCGCATTCACGCAACAGGGTTGGCCCATCCGCCTGCGCCGCTCCGGCGGGGGTGTGGTGCCGCAAGGGCCCGGCATCCTGAACTTGAGCCTGGCCTATCCTTGCGAGGGCGCGCCTGGTACGTTGGCCGGGCCGGTTTATGCTCACCTGTGCGGCTTGCTTGGCAAGGCGTTGGCCGGCCTGGGTATCACGTGCCAATTGGGTGCGATTGAGGGTTCATTTTGTGACGGACGTTTCAATCTGGCGGTGACCACGCACGGCAAGACGCGAAAGATCGCTGGCACGGCCCAATACTGGCGCCGTGCCAACGGCCGTCAGGCGGTGTTGGCCCATGCCCTGCTGGTGCTTGACGCCGACCCGGTCATGCTGAGCGCGCAAGCCAACCGCTTCGAGGCTGCACTTGGCAGCGGCCGCCACTATGATGCCAACGCCCTGACCAGCGTCGCACACTGCTGGTCAGCGGTCCACCCGGGGCAGCCCGTACCGGTTGATCTTTCCCATGCCGCGACGCAGCAGATCGCTGCGGCACTGTCGCACTGAACCTAACCGGAGCACTCTATGGTTTTGCTTGAATTTTCTATGGCGCCTTCGGGCAAGGGCATCAGCCTGAGCCCCTTTGTTGCGCGCGCGCTCGACATCATCGACAAGAGCGGATTGCCCTACCAGCTCACCCCCATGGGCACCATTCTGGAGGGTGAATGGGATGACGTGATGGCCGTCGTCACAGCATGCTACCGGTCGATGGCGGTGGATTGCGAACGTGTCGGCGTCAACATCAAGATCGACGCCCGTGCTGGCGCCAGCGGCCGCCTCACAAGCAAGGTGGAGTCTGTGGTCAAGAAGGTCGGGCGAAAGCTCTCAACCTGAGTACCGCCAGGCGCTACTGCTGCGTTGGTGAAACGATGTTGAAGCGCTTCATCTGGCGATAGACCGTCGCACGGCAAACGTCTAATTGATTGGCAACCGCCGTCACATTCCAGTGCTGCTTGCGCAGCGCCAGCAGCAGCGTCTGGGCCTGCAACAGACCGGCCGAAACGTCCGATGGCAGCAAGCTCTTGAGCTCGGTCTCGCGCAGCCGCGGCGTACTGTCGGTCGCTGGTGCGTCTTCTTCGCCGCGCAGCTCACTGGGCAGGTGCACCGATTCAATCTGGCCGCCTTCGCACAGGGCCAAGGCAAAGCGAATGACATTGCGCAATTGGCGGATGTTGCCGGGCCATGCGAAATCGAGCAGCAGTTCCAGCGCCCGGGACGAAATATGGGCGTCAACCCCGAATTGCAAGCCTTCCTGTTGCAGCACTCGGTCAATCACAAACCTCTTGTCGGTACGCAGTCTGAGTGGCGGCAAAGGCAAAGTGGCGCCGCACAAACGGTAGTAAAGGTCTTCGCGGAAGAGGCCCTCGGCAATCAGCCGGCGCAAGTCACGGTGCGACGCCGCGACCACCGTCAGTTCCACCGGAACCGGCATTTCCGCACCGAGGGGCATGACCTCGCCCTCGGACAGTACGCGCAGCAGCCGGGTCTGCAAGTGCATCGGCATATCGCCGATTTCATCCAGAAAAAGAGTCCCGCCGCTGGAGCGCTGGATCAGTCCACGAGAACCCTTGCTGCGTCCGCCGGTAAAGCTTCCCGGGACATAGCCGAACAGCTCGCTCTCGATCAGCGACTCCGGAATCGATGCACAGTTGACCGCAACAAAGGACTTGTGGGCGCGCTGACTCGAATCGTGCAGCGCCCGCGCTACCAGTTCCTTGCCGGTACCCGTTTCACCATGGAGCAGGATGTTGACCTTCTTGTTGACCAGGCGCTTGGCCTGGTCGAGCAGGCGCAGCATCTGCTTGTCATCGCCGCTGAGCCGGTCCAGCGCCGGGCAAGCGGTCTGCGCCGGCGAGCGCTCGGCCATCTGGGTCAGTTTGCTGACCGCGAGTCGGGGAGGTGTTGCCATGGCGTAAAAAAGTTCGTGGCGGCGCGTGCTGAGCACGGTTCGATCGCTGGTCGTGCCCGAGCGCGCCACGCGCCAGATGTCACCCATGGTGAGATTGAAGACATCGGTCAGCAGGTGACCCACTACCGGTGCGGCGCTCGCATCGTCATTGATGGCTGCCAGCATATGTCGCGCCCCGCTGTTGGCGCCAACGATTCTGCCGTCGGCGTCAAAAGCAAGCATGCATTCGCCGCTCACATCCACCAGGGCCCAGTCAACGCCCAGACGCAGAATCCACTGATCGCCGAAATGCCGAATGAAATTGGCATCCTCGACCATCTTGGCAAACATCACCGTCATGTGGCGTGCCAGATGCTGGCTCGGTTTCTCCGAGGGCGAACTCAGCGCCGATATGTCAAGAACACCGATGAAATCTCCGGTCGGGTCGAACAGCGGCGCGGTCGTGCAGGTCAGGCCAATGTGCGTCGAATCGAAGTGATCGCCCTGGTGGCAGGTCAAGGGCGTTCGTTCGACGATGCAGGTACCCACGCCGCAGGTGCCGGCGTGCGACTCGTTCCAGTCGGCACCAAGACAAAGGCCGGAACGTTTGAGATCACGGTCCCACTGGTCGTTGCCGATGTAGTCCACCGTGACCCCTTGCGCGTCGGTAAGCAGGAGCACATAGCCGAGCGGCGAAACCCGCTTGTACAACTGTTCCATGCCGGCACGGGCCACCCGCAAGAAAGATTCGAGTTGCTCCTGGTGTTCGCGCAATTGCCAATGCTCGATGACACGCGCTGGTTGCGCCCGTGTCGGGTCCAAACCGTGGTCGCAAACACAGCGCGTCCAAGACCTGGTGATCAGGTCATCAGCGCTGGCAAGGCTTGCGTCCAAGCGCCCTGATGTCCGGGCGATAACCTGGTCGATATGACTGGTGATGGAAGCACTCAATGGTCTTGTCTCGATTGGCCGGGCCTTGTTGCCGATCCATAATTTGGAATACTCGCCGGTTCCTGCGCCTGAACATAAGCTGCGACAACCGATCACTCATTTACGCATCAGCAATGTCGCATCAACCTTGGCGGATTATGAATTGAATCACGCCAGACGGAAAGCGGATCTTTGAAAATGCAGTGCGAACGGCGGAACCGGACGGATCCGACAGGTCCCCATGAAAGCCGCTAGTCAGCTCAAATCATGGCGATCAAGTTGTCGACCTCCTTGATGACGCTTCCAGGCGACCCTGCGCTTCGCTTGCCTTGACGAATTGAGGGTTTTCCCGCGGATCGACGGATGATCGGAGACGTGATACTGGAAACCCTGTGATAGCAAAGTCTGCTGTCAGGTTTTGCCGCCGCCCATTGCGGCGTTTCGATGGTCATGACTGTCCGCCCGCCGGCAGCATGCCCACGTCCTCCGGGGGAAAGTACAAATGAATCTCTCCCGCGAGTACAGTTTGCCATGGTTCAAAGAGACCTGCGTGCGCAGTGTGCGGCGCTTTTCGGTTCAGTCCGATGACCACCGTTGAATCTGCCCGTGCCTTGCTGATTGATCCGCAAGACCGCGTTCTGCTGATGAAGTTGGCGTCCGGGCGCATTGCGCTGGACCCGCCGGCACTGCGAAAGACGTTCTGGCTGACGCCAGGTGGATCCCTGCAACCGGGCGAGTCGTTCGAGGACGCGTTGATGCGCGAAATCTTCGAGGAAACTGGCCTGCGCCTGAGCCATCCGGGCACATGGATCTGGACTTCACCCAAGCGCATCGTGCGCGATGGTCGATCGGTAGACACGTTGGCGCGCGTCTACATTCAGCGCGTGCCCTCGTTCGAGCCGATGCCGACGGCGCTCACGGCTGAAGAACATGAAATTTTTCGCGAACTGCGCTGGTGGGGTATCAACGAGATCGCTGCCTCCAGCGAGACCTTTGTGCCGCGCGAGCTGGCTGTGCTGCTCAAGCCACTGCTCACCAGCACATGGCCCGCCAATCCGGTCTGGATCGTGCCGTAGAGTTCAGCCGGCGGGCAAACGCTTCGTGGGTCGAAGTTGGAGAATGGACGAGACTTGATCAGGGCGTGCGGCCATCTGCTATCAGACGGATACCCTCGTTTTAAGGGCAGGCTGCAGGTCCCTCGAACTCCAAGAATCGCAGAACATCATCCAGATGTTGGTCATAGTCGCTGAGGGCATGGTCCCCTCCCGGCAGCAACTTGATCGTGGCGCCGGCGTAAAAGCCTGTCATTTCCCGCCAATCGAGGACCTCGTCGCCCTTGGCAATAACCGCGAAGTAGCGCTCTGGTCTGGTGATGCGAGGAACCTCTTGGGCCCGCAGTTCATCGACAAAGGCCGATTCAAAATAGAAGTTCTGGCCTGGATCGTGCCAGAGCTCATGTTGCCCAATATGCGCAGCCAAATCACGCGCAGGATGAACCGCAGGGTTGAGCAGAACAGCCTTGCATCCCAGCCACTCTGCCAAGCGAGTTGCGTAGAAGCCACCCAGCGATGAACCGACCACCGCCATCGATACGCGAGGCCAATCAGCGACGGCCTGCACCAAGTCATTCATGGCCTGTGCGGGTGACGCTGCAAGCTTTGGGCACATCCAGGTCACGTCCGGATAACGGCTGGCAACGGCCGCTCCCGTCATTCTTGCCTTGAGCGACAGCGGGGACGAGCGAAAACCGTGTAGGTATAGCAAATGGGTGGTGAACATGCTTGCATGATAGACAGGCCGACGCAGTGACCGCTCAGCAGTCCGCCCGAGACCGAGCCTGCATGAAAACGCCAATCCTCCAGCCCTTCTTAAGTCGCCTGAAAATCGACCTTATGGAACCGGCTACAAGCGACGATCTTGCCCCAGGGAATCGTTTTCGGTACATATGAATTCTTGCCATGCCAATGAGCCAGATTCTTGAGTATTTACACGGCCTGGCTGCAGTCCTGTCTCAAACTTCCTCGCCCCCTAGGTCAGTGGAGGGAACGCAACCAACTGAGCGACAGCTTTATGGAACTTCGGCGGTGAAGGTTTTTCGGCACCAGGAGGCGGCCGCGCGCAAGGCCGGCTCGGCGACAAGAGCGTCAACCAGATCCTGAAACCGCATGGGCGCAACACTGCGACCCTGCTCCACCCATAGCGTTGCCAGCAGCGGACGCAAAACGTACAGGTATTTCTTCAGGCGCACCGTCTCGCCGTGCAGCTACCCGCGATATTTTCCGCGCGCCATGTGCACGTCGTGGTGAAACGACCTCTCGGCTTGGAAGGTCAGGCGCGCCGCTTCACGCATGCGCGCCAGAAACCCAGGGTGTTCCAGGTACACGATGGGCGAGTCCAGCCATTCAATGAGCGTGGCGTTTCCTTTTGCCATCAAGGCCAACGCCTTGCGCAGTTCCCACCCATTGACATCCCGATCCCCGGCGATGGGCTTCCCGATGACATTCCTGTCGGCCCGCACTTTCAGATACCAGGGCAGGCGATGAACATAGATGAAGCGCACGTCGTAATCGCCGTCGGGCGATGCAAATCCCCAGCCCCTGCTGCCGGACTCGCAGGCAAACAGCAGCGTGACATCGTGTGTGTGCTCGATTTCGCGAAGCTTGACCACCACCTCGGCCCGCATCGCAGCCGATACCGGGTGGACGTCTTCCAAACTTTCCATACAAATGCTCCTCAGCCTTTCACGCAGACGATCTGCTTCAGGGTATGCAGGATTTCCGTCAGGTCACTCTGATTCGCCATCACCTCGTCGATGTCCTTGTAAGCACCCGGAATTTCGTCGATCACGCCCTTGTCCTTGCGGCAGATGACGCCGGCGGTCTGCTGCACCAGGTCGGACTCGGTGAACTGCTTTTCCGCAGCGGTGCGGCTCATCCTGCGGCCGGCGCCGTGGGCACTGGAGCAAAAGCTGTCGGCGTTGCCCTTGCCGCGAACGATGAAGCTGCGCGCACCCATGCTGCCCGGAACAATCCCCAGGTCACCATCGCGCGCCCGGATGGCACCCTTGCGGGTCACCCAGACGTTTTCGCCAAAGTGGTGTTCCTGTGCCACGTAGTTGTGGTGACAGTTCACCGCCTCGGTCGTCACTTCAAAGGGCGGCAGATGCCGTTGCAGTGCCGCCAGCACCAGTTCCATCATGGACACGCGGTTCTGCATGGCGTATTCCTGCGCCCAGTGCACCGCTTCGACATAGTCTGCGAAGTGCTCGCTGCCTTCCGGGAAGTAGGCCAGATCGCGGTCCGGCAACTGAATCATCCAGCGCTCCATGTCCTTGCGCGCCAGCTCGATGAAGTAGCTGGCGATGGTGTTGCCAATGCCTCGACTTCCCGAATGCAGCATGACCCACACCTGATCTGTCTCATCCAGGCAGACTTCAATGAAATGGTTGCCACCGCCCAGAGTCCCCATCTGGTTCGTCCACTTGGAGAACTTTCCAAACGCCTTGAGCAGTTGAGGGTGCCGATCCGTCAGTGCCTTGAGACGCGGCTCGAAGGGCTGGGCAGCATCCACCAGCACGCGGTTATCAGCATGTTGCGCGCGACCGACCGGCACGTCGCGGCTGATCTGGTCGAAGACCTTCTTGAGCGCCTTCTCGTCGAGCTCGTTGGCGGTGAGCGACAGGCGCGCCGCGACCATGCCGCAGCCCAGGTCCACACCCACCGCCGCCGGAATGATGGCCTTGTGCGTGGCGATCACCGAACCGATGGTGGCGCCAATGCCCAGATGGACATCGGGCATGGCCGCCACGTGGTGGTGGATGAACGGCAGACTGGCGATGTTGGCCAGTTGCACTTTTGACTTTTCGTCGACGTCGTGCGTCCAGATCTTGACCGGGACGCGCTGAGACGACATGACTTCCATGACAGGCATGATGCCCTCCAATATTTGGCTGGCAGCAAACTTGCCGCACGTTTCTGTTTCAGATTGAGCTACTCTTTTCTTGCTCTTCTAGCTGGCCCACCGGGACCCTCGGCCGACCCGACTCGCCAGCCAGTCGTGCACATCACCCCGGATGTTTCTGCCGGCAAGCAGGAAGCCTTCGAAGACCGATGGCGCATAAGGCGCGAACAGCAAGGGCATGCGCGCCTGCTCTGGCGTGCGGTCCGCCTTGCGTCCGTTGCAACCCCTGCAGGCACTGACCACATTCACCCATTCGTCCGGACCACCCAGGGAGGTCGGCACAATGTGCTCGCGTGTCAGATGCCGGTCATCAAACATCCCCCCACAGTACGCGCAAGTCATGCGATCACGACGAAACAGTTTCAAGTTCGTCAGCACCGGCACGGCGTCAAACAGGTTCACGCGCGATGCACCGCTGGTGGCCAGAATCGGGTGCACGTCAATCGTTGATTGCAGCCCAGTGATGGCGTTGGTGCCACCGTGCAGAGTCGTGCATACGTCACCGACCGTCCAGGCAACGCTGTCGGTGGCGTAGTAGCACGCGGCGTCTTCGGGCGTGATCCACTCCTGCGGCATGCCCTGGACGTCAAGTTGCAAGATCTGCATGGCGATTCCCCTTCTTCCTTTCAGTGTTGAGCGTTCAATAACAATCTGGTGTCATGTTTTTCTGGGAACAGCCTGGGCGGGTTTCGCGGCCTTGACCGTCACCCTGTCAAAGCGCCCCCGTGCTGCGCGCAAGCTGGACGAACTCTTCCACCGAGAGCTGCGGAGGCTTGAACCGCTCAGGATCGGAGCGGGTCTGCGGCAAGGGAGCGGTCAACGGTGCGGGCGAGTGCGTGCCCATGCCTGTTGCCAGGGTCGGCGACGGTGGTCGCGCAGTGGTTGGGACAAATGAAGCAAAACGCATGGCACACTCCTTTCATTGAGGTGGTAGTTCCCGAGAATTTCGAAATCTCGACCTATCGGTTATCGACCGATTGCTCGACCTTCGAGCTGCATCCCCTGAGTGCTCGAATTGAGATATCTGGTGCATGGGGATGGGATCGAACCACCGCAGCACGGCTCTTCAGGCCGTCG
>CAILAY010000081.1 GCA_903832285.1 uncultured beta proteobacterium
GGTCTACTTTCGCGTGGACGGGATCGAGAGCGCGGCCCGTCGCATCGTCGCGGCCGGTGGCCAGGTGATTCACGGCCCGATGGAAGTTCCCGGCGGTGGCTGGATCGTGAACGGCCTTGATCCTGAGGGAGCGATGTTCGCACTGACGGGCACCCAGTAGTTCGCCCTGCATGGCGCTCGCTGATGGAGCGCCACGGCGAACTACTTCGTCGCAGTCACCACCTTGACGGCGATGTCCTGCAGCTTCCTGGGCTGGATGATGTGCCCGTCCAGGCCCGCCTGCTTGACCGTTCCACCATAGGCAACGGTCATGAGTTGCGAGTAATAGAGCACGGGCATGTGGAGCTTGGTGCCTTCCCTGCGATTGATCTCGGCCTGATACACCTCAACGTTGGCCTGGCACAGCGGACAGGGCGTGACGATCATGTCGGCGCCGTGGTCGTAGGCCGATTCGACGATGTCGCGGATCTGCTTTTGGCTCTTTTCCGGCTCCGAAAAAGCCAGGGCACCGCCACAGCAAGCCACTTTCTGGTCGTACTTTGTCAGCGCCTCGCCGCCCACGGCTTCCACCAGCTTGTCCAGATACATCGGGTTCTCGAACGACTCACCGGCGATGCCAAACGGGCGGTTCGTCTGGCAGCCCACGTAGCCAGCGAACTTGATGCCCTCCAGTTTTTTCACCACCGGTTTTTGAAGTTCGTCGTAGCCGAAATCTTCGATCAACACTTCGACCATGTGGCGCACCGGGGCGCTACCCGTGTAGTTGAGCCCAGCTTCCTTCAACGCCCGATTCGTGTCAGCCAGCAACTGCGCGCTGCCGTCGATTTTCTCCTTGGACTCGCGGGCGTTGAGCCAGCAAGCCGCGCACGTGGCGACGATGTCCTGGCCAGGCAGGTGCTTTTCCGAAAGTGTGAAATTGCGCGCGTTCATCACCAGTCGCTGCAATTCCCCGCCTTCGGCGTAGCTGATGGACGCGCTGCAGCAGTTCCAGTCGGGAATGGCCGTCATCTTGATGTCCAGCGTCTTGCACATCGAGTTCACCGACGTCAGATAGTTGGCCGCCGAGGCCTTGAGCTGCGATGAGCAGCCGGGATAAAACGCGTATTCTTTTCTCGCCATGATGGTGTCCTGATCAGTTGGGCGCGTGCTTGTGCTGCGCTTCGATTTCGCGGGCTTTATTCAGCATCGCGGCGATGCCCTTCGCGTCCTTGCAGCGGTGCCCGCCGAACAACTCGAACGGATTGAGGCGTCCGGCCTTGAGCAAACCGAATGCGACGTTGCGCATGCTCCAGCCTTTCTTGATTCCCGCCACCAGCCCATCCTTGAAGTACAGACCCAGGGTCAGCTTGAGTTCATTGACGCGTCCGGTCTGTGTACTGTTCTTCCAGAACTGGATGGAAAAATCGCGCGTGGGCTGCATCTTGGGCGCCAGCCCCAGGCGGTGCGCGTAGCTGGCCAGCCCGTGCATGATGTGCGTGATCGGGAGTTTGCGCGGACAGCGCACGATGCAGTTGTAGCAGGAGGTGCACATCCACATCGCGTCGGACTTGAGCACCTCTTCGCGCTTGCCGGCGCGGATCATCATGAATATCTTTTGTGGCGTGTGCTGCCAATGCGCGCCCAGCGGGCAGGAGCCCGCACAGACGCCGCACTGCATGCACATCTTCACCCACTCGCCGCCCTCGACGTTGGCTTCGACTTCACGCAGGAAGTTGTTGCGGTAACGCGCCTGGGCCGCGGCGTTGGCGTCGCTTGTCTTCTGTTGGGTTGGCAGCGCTTGCATCAGTTGAACCCCTTCATCGGCGACATGCCGAGTTCCTTGATCGTGGCTGCGTAATCGTTGATCAGCGCGGCCACACGCTGGCTGTCGGTGATCGCCACTTCAAAACTGACCACGCGCTCTTTCTCCAACCCCAGTTGCTTGAGCGTGTCGTCGATCTTGCTCATGCGGTAGTGCGCCAGCTCCGACCCCTTGACGAAGTGGCATTGGTAATCGTCGCCCCTCTTGCAGCCCATCATCATCACGCCGTCCCAGCCGCCATTGAGCGCATCGGTGAGCCAGATGGTGTTGACCGAGCCCAGACAGCGCACCGGAATGGCGCGCACAAAGGCGGAATAGACGCTGCGCGACAGGCCCGCCATGTCCAGCGCCGGATAGGCATCGTTCTCGCAGGCCAGCAGCAGGATTCGTGGCCGCTCGGAAAACTCGTCGGGCATGTCCAGCGATTTGATCTGGCTGCCCACGGTATCGACCGAGTAGTTCTCGAACGAGATCACGCGCACCGGGCAGGCGCCCATGCAGGTTCCGCAGCGGCGGCAGCGCGATTCGTTGAACACCGGAAAACGCCGCTCGTCCTCGTCAATGGCGCCGAATGGGCACTCCACTGTGCAGCGCTTGCACTGCGTGCAGCCTTCGAGCCGCACGATCGGGTACGACAGGTCGCCCGAGCGTGGATGCGCAGCACGCCCTTGCGCCGCGTTCTCCACCGCCTGTATCGCCTTGAGTGCCGCACCGGCGGCGTCGTCCGTGGCCTGCGCCATGTCCATGGGACGGCGCACCGGGCCGGCCGCATAGATGCCGGTGCGACGCGTCTCGTACGGGAAGCAGATGAAGTGCGAATCGGTCAGGCCGGCCTTGAGTTGCGGCAAATCCTTGCCCTGACGGTAGTTCAGATTCAGGATGGAAATCGGCTTGACCTCGGGTTGCTTTTCGTCGGGCAGGTCGATATTCACGCCCGAGTTGGGCACCTGGCCTGTGGCCAGCACCACGAGGTCGGCGTTGATGCTGACGTCCTCATCCAGGATCAGATCCCTGAAGTGCACGCTGCATGCGTCGCCTTGTGATGTGACCTTGCTGACTTTGCCCTTGGTGAAGGTCACGCCCTTGTTCTGCGCACTGCGGTAGAAGTCCTCGCCCATGCCGGGCAAGCGCAGATCGGTATAGAGCACAACCGTGTCCACATCCGGATTGGCATCCTTGAAATACATCGCCTGCTTGACGCTGGTAGCGCAGCAGTGGCCCGAGCAATAGGGTAAATGCGCGCCCGTTTCGTCCCGCTGCCCGGCGCACTGAACGAACGCCACGCTTTGCACCACGCGGCCATCGGCGCGCTGGATGGCGCCACCTTTTCCGGCAACAGCCAGAGCCTCAAGTCCCGCCTGATCCACCACCCCGGGCAGGCCACCACCCAGTTCGGGCAGCCGTGTGATGTCGTAAGTGGAAAAGCCGCTGGCCTGGATGATCGCGCCCACGGTCTCCTGGGTCACGGTGCCGCTCTCCTGCGCGATCTTCACCGCGAAGCGGCCTGGTGCTCCGGCGGTTTCGGCCAACGTGGACCCAAGATAAACACTGACGCGCGGATGGTCCACGACTCTGGCGATCAACTCGGCCATAGCGGTAGGCTGAGGTTGGTCAAAGGGTTCACGAAACGGTACGCGTTGGTACAGCTTGGCGGCCCAGCCACCCAACTGCTGTTCCTTTTCCACGACCAGAACTTCGTAGCCGGTTTCGGCCGCCTCCACCGCTGCGGTCAAGCCCGTGATACCGCCGCCCACGACGAGAATGCGCTTGTTGGCGGCGCGGTCCGGATTGCCTGTGGGCAGCTTCATCTTCTTCAATTCAGCGCAGCCCATGCGCACATAGTCGTCGGCCATTTCCTGGCGCACTTCGTCGTGCGCTGAACCCGCCGCCACGATCCAGAGCACGCCCTCGCGCAGGTTCGCACGTGCCAGTGCGGTTGTAGGAAAATGAAAGGCCTCGGTCTTGGCGCGGCGTGAGCAGCCGGCGATCATCACGTGCGTGACACCCTCTTTCTCGATGTCGTCACGGATGCCTTGCACACCCTCGGCGCTGCACAGGAAATCGTGGCGCCTTACCAGCTGCATCTTGCCTTCCTTCAGCGCGATCTTCTCCAGGGCCTTGTAATCAAGGACCTCGCCCAAGCCACAGCCAGCGCACAGGTACGCGGCGAATTTGTTGTCTGCCACCTTATGCTTCCTCCCCGGCTGTCTGGTGAATAACCTTGATCGCACGCAACGCAGCGCCGGTCGCGCTTTGCACCGAGCGATTTACGTCCAGCGGGCTGGCTGCCGAGCCAGCGCCGAGCATGCCGCCGTCGGCCGTTCCTTCGATAAAACCTGAAGAGTCCGTGATCACATCAGCCGGCAGCGAGATGCCGTTGGCTTCGGGCTCCATGCCGATCGCGAGCACGACCAAGTCATGCGCCGTGGCATAGCGGTGATAGCCCTCGGTGTTCACGCCGTGCAGCACCGGGTCGCCATCTTCATTCTGCGCGATGCGTGCGACTTTCGACTTGACGAAAGAGACCGTCGCGTCGCGTTGCACCATCTGATAGAAGTCTTCAAAGCGGTCGATGGCGCGGATGTCGATGTAATAGACCGTCGACTTCCCTGCCTCGCCATGCGCTTCGCGCACGTACTGAGTCTGCTTGAGCGAAGCCATGCAGCAGATGCGCGAACAATGGCGCAAATGGTTCTCGTCGCGCGACCCCGCGCACTGGATGAAGGCGATGTTTTTCGCCTCCCGTCCGTCCGAGGGGCGCAGCAACTTTCCGCCAGTCGGTCCAGAAGGGTCTGCCATCCGTTCGAACTCGACACTGGTGATGACGTTGGGATAAAGCCCATAACCATAGGGCTGGATCTTCGCGGCGTCGTAGGGTTTCCATCCCGTCGCCCAGACCACCGCGCCGACCGAAAGCTCAAGCGTTTCTTCCTGCATCGCCAGATCGATGGCTCCCACCTTGCACGCCGCTTTGGCTTTCTCGGCGTCGGCCGTGCCGATGAGGGAAGGATCAAGGACATAGCGCTGCGGATAGGCCATTGCGTGCGGCAAATGCGCGGCCTTGATGCTGTTCAGTCCATAGTTATACGGATTCGGAATTTCCGCGCTCACCGCATTTGCGCAGTCGCCGCAGCCGGTGCAGTTCTCGTTCACGTAGCGCGGTCGGATCTTCACGGTGACGGTATACGCGCCGCGACTGCCTTGCACGCTCACGACCTCGGCCATCGTAAGCAACCGCACGCGGCGATTGCCTTTCAGACGTCGCAGATTGATCTCCAGGCCGCAGGTCGGATGGCACATCTTGGGAAAGTAGCGGTACAGCAGTGCGGTGCGTCCACCCAGGGTGGCGCTGCGTTCTATCAGCACCACATCCCGTCCGCATTCGGCCGCTTCCAGCGCCGCCGTCATGCCGCTGATGCCACCGCCCACCACGAGAATGGTCTGACTGGTCGCGATAGTTTCCGTCATGGAATCTCCACTGCGTTAATTGAGCTGCCGAATTTCAAATTCAAGAACCGCCAGATCGGCAAGCAACCAGGTTGCCGGTGCCCCCAACCCGCCCACACTTCCCGGATTCACCAGCCACGTTGTGCCGCCGGCCAGGTTGGGCTGCTGCGCAACGCTTGCGTCATGCGAATGCCCGCAACAGACGATGTCGTAGTCACCGGTGCAGGCCAGCCCGCGACCATAGTGCGGAAAGTGCGTGGCGAACAACCTGCGCCCCGCCAGCAGCAGATCGATATCGGCTCCGTGATAAGTGATGAGGCCGCCCGACGACGTGCACAAATTCGACAGGGCCACCGGGTCTCCAAGATTGTTTCCGTGCACCACATGGACCGGCAGGCCCAGCGCCAGCAAGGGGCGCAATGTCATGGCGCCAATCACGTCGCCGCAGTGGATGACTGCTTCGGCGCCGGCAAGCCTGGCCGCGGCCACCGCTGCCGCCAGCATCGGCGCACGGTCGTGGCTGTCCGACACGACACAGATCTTCATATCACCAGCGGACCGTGATAGTCCTCTTCGGCACTTCCGGTGTTCAGGTCAGCCGCCGTGGCACCGCTTGAGGCGCCGGCGCTCTGGCTCTCGTGGTCGGCCTGCACACGCAGCAATGTCAGCACGCAACGCCGCAGGTCCGGGTACTCCTCGTGTCCGGTGCCGTAGTGGTCGGCGTCCGTATAGAAAAACTGGCAGCGAAAGCGCTCCGGCGCCACTTTGCAAACCACAAAATGGGCACCGCGCTCGCTCCAATAGAGCGTCGGACAAAGGGTCATATCGTCGCTGCCGGGGTCGAGTTTCAACTCGCTGTCGGCCAGTTCGGGCAACACCGTCCTGCTGTAGCGTTGCTGCAGAAGTTCCGCCACGAGTTCACGTTCGGCCAGGGAAAAATCAGGGA
>CAILAY010000082.1 GCA_903832285.1 uncultured beta proteobacterium
CACCGAGTTCGGCCTGGCCAGTTACTTCTATAGCCGCGACATTGGCCGCATCTACCGCGTTTCCGAAGCGCTTGAGTACGGCATGGTAGGTGTTAACGTCGGCATTCTGGCCACCGAACATGTGCCCTTTGGCGGAGTCAAGCAGTCAGGCCTGGGTCGGGAAGGCTCGCATTTCGGCATGGACGACTACTTGGAGATTAAGTACCTGTGCATTGGAGGCATTCAAGACAATTGATTCGGCACTGCAATCGCGTTACCTTTTAGAGTTCCCGATGCCAGTTGCGCGAACGGACAGCCGGTTCGAAACGTCGTAACTCTATACGCAATCACGCAGCCTAACCACGAAGGCGCCCGGCAACAAAGCATGCAGAGTCACGATCGGCTCTTACGGATCGGGGCCGGGAAGTCATCCGAATTTTTTCTTTCACTAGCCTCTCGTCATTGTTCTCGCTGATCGGAGTCACATCGAATACCTTACTTGCTCGCCCTGGACCAAGGCACTTCCAGTTCGCGCAGCATTGTGTTGATCAGCGAGGCCAGATCGTCGCTTTGGCACAGCAGGAGTTGCCGCAAATCTATCCCCGACCTGGCTGGGTAGAGCACAACCCTCTCGTGATATGGAAAACTCAATTGGCAACCGCGCGCGACGTGTTGGCCAAAGCCGGGCTTCGCGCCAATGACGTTCACGCCATTGGCACCACCAGCCGCAGGCACTTTCTTCTCCACCATTGCCAACTATCGCGTTCCAAAGGCGATCCGTTTCTGCCTGATCGTCCGTGGCAACCTGAAAAGAGAATGCTTCACTGTGTCAGAAAATGGATCCGCCGTTGATTCCGAGGCACGGGATTCCCATCACGACAAACTCCACCGTCAAGACGTCACCCTGTTTGCCAGAGGGATAGTCTGCGGGTGCCCGATGGACTGCGCCCAGGGCACTGCTCGAAAACGTCTCGGCGTAGAACTTCGCGGCGTCCAATGCGGCGCCGTCCTACCAGAGACAAATAGTGTTTTTGGCGGGCCTATGCTGACCCGGGTTGTCTACCTGAACTGCAGTTGTCTCAGGTACGCATCGAGTTTTGCAAAAGTGCCCGCAAACCCTGCCTCCATTCCCGGGCGAGCAGCATCAAATGTTGCGATGCCAACATCATCGCTTTCATGCGGCTGCCAGGAGATGGCGTAAGCCGTTCCATCTGGGCTGTCTTCATACGTGGCAGTGACATGCATATACACCGGCCAGGTAGCCGCCATGGGGTGGCGGCCCTGCCCCCCCTCTTTGTTCGAGAAGCTCTGGAGATGAACAATTCTTCGCTCAGGAACAATTTCCAGAAACTGCTGCAAACCCCACATCTGCAATCCGTTGGGACCTTCAATGCCGTAGAAGTAGCGCCCGCCCACACGGAAGTCCATGGCTGCGTGAATGGTGTGAAAGCCCTCGGGACTCAGCCAATTCTGCAAATGTTCTGCTTGGGTTTGCACCTGCCACAACAAGGCGCGTGGCGCACGAAATTCACGCTTGATGACAAACGGCGCGATGGGTTGCATGAAGCTCTCCAGGAAATAGACGAATCAGGTTAGATATGTACCGGGGTCGCATTTGTCTGTCAAGAAGTGCGGCTCGTTAACCCTTCACTTCATGTGGAACAGACCGCGGTCGTGTGCACCCACAATCAGGCTCTCCGCGGACCCTCGATCACTCACGTTCAATGTTTCGGTTCGTCCCGCACAGGGCGTACCCAGATACGGCGCTGAATGCCTGCGTTCAACGCGCCAGGCGTTCAGCCGCGCTCATACCAAGCCTTTGAGTTGTTCACGATGTACACCACAAGCAGCATCACCGGCACCTCGATCAGCACGCCCACCACCGTGGCCAGCGCGGCGCCTGAGTTGAAGCCGAACAGGCTGATGGCGGCGGCGACGGCGAGTTCGAAAAAGTTGGAAGCGCCGATCAACGCGGAGGGGCACGCGATATTGTGTTTTTCGCCGAGCGCGCGGTTGAGCCAGTAGGCCAGGGCCGAATTGAAAAATACCTGGATCAGAATCGGCACCGCCAGCAGCGCGATCACCAGCGGCTGCTGGATGATCGCTTTGCCCTGAAACGCAAACAGCAGTACCAGCGTGGCCAGCAGCGCGCTGATGGACCAGGGCCCGATTTTCGCCATGGCCGCGTCGAATGCGCCCTGCCCCTTGGCCAACAGAAACTTGCGCCACAGTTGCGCCAATAGAACCGGGATCACGATGTAGAGCATGACCGACGTGACGAGCGTGTCCCAGGGCACGGTGATGGCCGAGAGCCCCAACAAAAACGCCACCAGCGGCGCAAAGGCGACCACCATGATGCTGTCGTTCAGTGCCACCTGCGACAACGTGAACAGCGGGTCGCCACCAGTGAGTCGGCTCCAGACAAACACCATCGCCGTGCAGGGCGCAGCGGCCAGCAGGATCAGTCCTGCCACATAGCTGTCCAACTGGTCTGCGGGCAACAGCGGCGCAAACCAATGGCGGATGAAGAGCCAACCCAGCAAGGCCATGCTGAAGGGCTTGACCAGCCAGTTGACGAAGAGCGTGACGCCTATGCCCTTGAGGTGCTGGCGCACCTCATGCAGGGCGCCAAAGTCAACCTTCACCAGCATCGGAATGATCATGACCCAGATCAGCAGACCCACCGGCAGATTGACTTTTGCGACTTCCATGCGACCGATGGACTGGAACGCGCCGGGTGCAATCTGACCCAGCACGATGCCAACCACGATGCACAGAAATACCCAGAGCGTGAGGTAGCGCTCGAACACGCTCATGGGCGCGTTCTTCTCCTGGCTTGTTGTGATTTTGGTTGCTGCATTCATACGTCTATCCCTGAGCCAGCTCGCGCGCGGTGCTTTGCAGCAAGGTCTTTTCCAGCTTCGCTGCGGGCAGGCTGATCAGCAGTTCCAACCGACGCCTGAGAGCATGCAGGGTCTGTCGAAACGCCTCCAGTTTTTGTGCGTCGCTGCCATCGCCGGCGGAGGGGTCGGCGTAGCCCCAGTGCGCCGTGGCGGGCTGGCCTGGCCAGTAGGGACAGACCTCACCCGCGGCGTTGTTGCAGACGGTGATCACCAGGTCCATGTGCGGTGCGTTGGGGTCCGCGAATTCATCCCAGTTCTTGCTGCGCAGGCCGGCTGTGGAGATGCCGGCGCTCGCCAGCACCTGCAAACCCAAAGGGTTGGGTTGCTGGTGTTCGCGCGGACTGCTGCCGGCCGAATAGGCCTGAAAGCGGCCGTGGCCAATGTGGTTGAGGATGGCTTCGGCCAGGATGCTGCGCGCCGAATTGTGGGTGCACAGGAACAGCACGTTCAAGGGATGCGGTGTGGATGTCATGGGGAATTCAGGGATGGGTTGAGGGACGGCTTAGGGGATGGTTCAGGGGTCGCAGCTTGCGGGTGTTTCGGACGCGTTTGACAGGTCGGCGGCAGGCAGCACCACGACCGGAGAGAAGCCGCCTCCGGCAGTTCGGAAATTGGTGGTCTGCCCGGTCCATGTTCTTGCTGCCAGCAACTGGATCTGGCCCTGGTAGGTGTAGGCGCGAATGTCCAGCTTGAGCCGCTTCGGCTGACCGTCCACCTCCACCAGGCGCTCGCTCGGCAGCACCAGTTCCTGGGCAATGAAGCCGCCACGAATGATTTCGCTCCAGACACCGCGGGTAAGTTTGTCGCCCCGATAAGCGGCCTTGCCACCGTACCCCGCCACTGGCTTGAAGAACAGCCGGCGTCGCCGCGACCACAGGTCCTCGGCACGTTCCGGCGAGACCAGTTCGGTATGCGGAATGGCTGCCTGAAGCAGGCGAATGTCGCGCTCCGAAACTCGCCAGGACGCCAGCAGCGACGGGTCGCCCAACGTGATCAGGTTGCGTTTGTCGGCATAGAGGGCATGGGCGCGCGGATGCGGTGTCAGCACCACGGCGTCGTGCAGATACGCATCGTGCAAGGCAGCGTGGTCGGGCCCGGAAAAATCGAAATCGGTCAGGCGGTTGTAGATCAGATCGACGGATTGATCAGCACCCAGCTTGGGGTGCCAAAGGCGGCCATCATGGAAGATCAGTGCGCGCGCGTCGGCCACGACCGCCGTGATGCCGTGGTTCATGAACAGTTGCCGCGCCAGCGCGAATTCCGGCGCCAAGTATTGGGTCTCGGGTGCGTCGTCCACGATCAGGATCGTGCGCAGCGGCGTGGCCCCGCGCTGCGCCTGCCATTCGGCCACGAACATGTCCCGCAACACCTGGTCCAGACCGAGCAGGTTGGAGCTGGAGTCGACCAGCGCTTGCATCGAACCACAGCAGGCTCGGTGCGCGCGAGCCAGTGCGGCGTTGAGAAAGGCGCCGCCCGCATTGGTGTTGATTTCAATCAGCCGCGGACCGTCCGCACCCATGTGGAAGTCGAAGCCCATGAAGACGCCGTGCGCTGCGACTGCGTGGCGCGCGATATCGGCGGCTTGCGTGAGCACATGGTTCTGGTACAGCGGCAGTGCGATGACGCGCTCGATGGCGGCCACCGTGTCGGCCAGAGCATCCCGCATGCGCGCATCCAGGAACACCGCCGTTTCGGAGAAGAGGTGAGGATGGCTTGTGGCGAGCCCCTGCACCATGCCCGTGAGGCTGGGCGCCGCTTCCAGTTGCTCGCGCAGGCGATCCGGATTCAGTGTCTTGCACATGCAGCCCAGGTTCAGGCTGTCGGCCAGACTGACGGCGCTGCTTGTGTCCATCACGGCTTGGCCTTGATCGGTTCACGTCTGCCCGCCAGTTGCAGCAGGCGATCCACGCCCACGGGTTCGTGCCGCAGCAACGGAACGACGGCGTAGCGGCGGGCGTGCTGAGTGACGACAGACTCGATTTCGCGCAGCTCGTTTTGCGCACGCCGACGCAGCAGCGGTGAAGTCACGGTGGTGGCCGCGACGCTGTTGTTGATGATCCAGGCCCAGGGCTCAATGCCGGCACGCCGCAGGTCGGTCTGCAGGTTGGCAGCCTCCAGCACCGGCGTAGTTTCGGCCAGGGTGACCAGCAACACCTTGGTCTGCTGCGAGTCCTGCAACTGCATCATGGGTGTGGTGAAATGCGCCCCCTTGTTCACCAGCTGGCGCACCACGTCGCGGTGGTAGGCACCGGTGGCATCCAGCAGCAGCAATGTGTGGCCCGTGGGCGCCGTGTCCATCACGACAAATTTCGTTCCCGCCTCGCGTATGACGCGCGAGAAAGCCTGGAACACGGCGATTTCCTCGGTGCAGGGCGAGCGCAGATCTTCTTCGAGCAGGGCACGACCAGCGGCGTCCAGCTCGGCGCCCTTGGCGAGCAGAACCTGTTCGCGGTAACGCTCGGTGACCTCGTGCGGATCGATCCGGCTGACCGTGAGGCCTGGCATCGTGCCGTGCAAAGTCTCCGTCAAATGAGCCGCCGGATCCGAGGTGGTCAGATGCACGCTCAGGCCGCGATGCGCCAGTTCCACCGCCACAGCTGCGGCCAATGTGGTCTTGCCCACGCCGCCCTTGCCCATCAGCATCACCAGGCCGTGGCCGGTGTCAGCGATCTCATCCACCAGCAGCGACAGGCTCGGCGCCGCTATCGTGGGCTGATCAGCCGTCGCCTCAGATTTGATCGAGGTCGCAGGCACGAGCAATTGACGCAACGCATCCAGTCCCACCAGGTTGAAGGGCTTGAGCTCTATCGCATCGGTCGGCAATTTGGTCAACGCAGTCGGCATCGCCGCCATGGCCTCCTGCTCGCGCTGGCAGATGGCCTCGGCCAGTGGGTCTGCGCCCACTTCATTTTTTGGAAACAGGCCATTGATTACCAGATATTGTTGCGACAGTCCGATGGCTGCGAGTTCGGTATGGGTGCGCGCCGCTTCACGCAATGAGGCCTGCTGCGCTCTGGTGACCAGCACCAGGCGCGTGAGCGCCGGATCGGCCAGCGCATTGACGGCGGCGCTGTATTGGCTGCGATGCTTTTCAAGACCGGCCAGTGGGCCAAGGCACGATGCGTCGCCCTTGCCCGCCTCAAGAAAGCCGCTCCAGGCACCGGGGAGCTGCAACAGCCGAATGGTGTGACCGGTGGGCGCGGTGTCGAAAATGACGTGCTCGTAATCCTGCGTCAGCGCGGCATCGGTGAGCAGGGCCGTGAACTCGTCAAAGGCCGCAATCTCGGTGGTGCAGGCGCCCGAGAGTTGTTCCTCGATGCCTTTGACCACCGCGTCCGGAAGCACGCCGCGTACCGGTGCGATGAGTCGATCGCGATACGCTTGTGCCGCAGCCTGCGGGTCAATTTCCAGCGCACTGAGCCTGGGCACGGCCGTGATCGCGGTGACGTGGTGGCCGATCGCAACCCCGAAAACCTGGCCCACGTTGGACGCCGGGTCGGTGCTCACCAGCAGCACGCGCTGCCCTTCGGCGGCGAGTTGCATCGCCGTGGCGCAGGCGATCGAGGTCTTGCCAACCCCGCCCTTTCCCGTGAAGAAAAGAAAGCGGGGTGCTTGATCGAGGAACTTCATGGCGCGCGCGCTCAGCAGCAGTTACCGCCGGAGCAGCACTTGCCTGTGGTGTTCTTTTGTTCGGCCGGTTGGGCCACACCAGCCCAACGCGCCAGGTCGTCGCGGCTCGGATAGCGACCGGCCAAAGCCACCTCGCCATCCACCAGGATCACGGGCAGCGCGGATTCACCGCTGCGCTCCAGCAAGCCTTTCACGATCGCGTTTTCGACAAAGGCCATGGGTTGTTGGGCCAGGTTGAAGCGCTCGATGGCAATGCCGTTCTGCCTGGCCCAGTCCACATCTGCAGAAAAACTGACCAACTGTTGATCGACGTCCGTACCGCAAACGCCGCTGCTGCAACACATGGCAGGATCGAACACTTGAATGGATTTCATGGAAGCTCCTTGGTGAAAACAGAAAAGATGTTCAGGCCTTGGCCGCGCCACGTTTCTTCACGGTCTTGGCGCTTGCAGGGGGAGCGCATCCCGTGCCAACCCTCAGTTCAACGCATTTTTCCGGCTGCGCCGAGCAGCACTCGGCCGTGAGGTAGTCGATCAGTTCTGCAATCAATGCGATGTTGGCGCGATAGCGCTGAAAACGCCCCTCCTGCTCCACCGCGATCAGGCCCGCCTGCGTCAGGGCTTTCAGGTGGAACGACAGGTTGGTCGCTGGCAAGTTCAACGTGGCCGCGATCTCGCCCGCCACCAGCCCCGTCGGCCCCTGCTTCACCAGTAGCCGGAAGACGTCGAGGCGCACGCCCGATGCCAGCGATTCGAAGACGGTTGTGGCGATGGTTTTTTCCATATTTCAATCATACAACAATTATTGAAATAATGTTGAGCCGAGCGCTGACCAAGCGCAAGTCGGACCGCTCTCAGGTGTCGATGCCGGGTTTGTAGTCCGCCGCTTCCACCCTCTTCCAGCGGGTCACGGCTGTGGCCAGACCCAGCGCAAAGACGCCGCTGACCAACACCACGATCCAGTCGCGCAGCCAATCGTTATCGAACGCGTCAAACAGGCTGGCGCGAAAGGTTTTGATGACCCATGTGAATGGCAACCACTGGTGCACGGTCTGGAAGAAATCCCCCGTGAGTTCAATCGGCATCACGCCGCCACCGGCCGCCAATTGAATCGTGAGCAACAGCACTGCGAACAGTTTTCCCGCATCGCCAAAGGCGCGCAGCAGCAGGTACACCATGGCCAGAAACGCCTGCCCTGCGACCACCATGGACAGTGCGAAGTGGAACAGGTTGGGCACTGCAATGCCCAGTCCATACAGCAGCATCAGCAGCGTCAGGGCGGTCTGGGCCAGCACGATAAAAGCGGGGACGGTAAATTTGCCCAGCGTCTTTGCGAAGTTGGACGCGTGTTCGTGCTCGCGCGTGAGCACACCCGCATTGAAAACAAACACCGCCATGGCAGCGCCCAGCCACAGTGCCATGGCCACCATGTTGGGCGCGAACGCGCTGCCGTTGTTGGCCACGGGCGCCAGCACATCCAGGATCGGCTCCACTGAATCGGCCAGACCCCGCGCGCTGCCATCGATCTTCCCAGGAGTCGCGGGCAGGAAGCTGTCAACCAGTTCGACGCCCGAGCGCAACTTGGCCGCGCCCTTGCTGAGGTCATCGCCGCTGCGGGCGAAGGCATCGAGCCTGCTGTTTTCGGGCAGCTTTTCCGACATCGCGTGCACGCCTGAACCCAGGGCGCTCAAACCATCCACCAACTTGCCCGTTCCCTCCTCGATCCTGGCGCCGCCACGCTGCAGCCGGGCGTTGCTGTCCAACGCCAGCGTCAAACCCTCGGTCAACTTGGCACCACCCGCCGCGAGTTCACCCGCTCCCGCCGCGATCCTTTCACCCACAAAGGGCAGGGCCGCGGTTTGCTCTTGCATTTCGCTTGCGCCCTCGGTGAGTTTGCGCGATCCGGCCTGAATCTGTTCGAGGCCGGTGCCCAACTCGCGCTGACGCAGATTCAGCCGTTTGGTGCCGGCACGCAGCGCTTCCAGATCGGCGTCGGGCGGCAACTTGGCTTCCAATTCGCGCACCCCCGAACCCAGCTGTTTGAAACCACCCGCCATTTGGCCCGCCGCCGCCTTGTACTTTCCCACGCCCTCGTTCAGCGCAATTGCGCCCGCCCGCAGTTGCACCACGGCGGCCTTGAGTCGCGCCAGACTCTTGCCCGAACCATCGGTGGACACGAGCACCTGCTCCCAGCGTTTTTCATTCAACGCTTCGTTCACCTGATGTCCCAGCTCGGCCGCAAAACGCCGGGCAAATCCGGCGGCCGCGTAGTTGTTACCCTCGGACAGGATCACCGTGACCTTGCCACCACCGGGCTGCACGCCGGGCAAGGCGCTGGAACTGAAATCTTTCGGGATGATGACGGCAAACGCCAGCGCGCCTATCTGCACGGCGCGACGCGCGGCCTGCGCGTCGTCCATGCTGCGATATCCGAAGCTTGCCTCCCTGATCAGGTCGGCCGAGAGCTCTGCGCCCACATTATTCATGCGCCCGTTGTAGTTGAACCCCTGGTCCAGATTGACGATGGCCACCGGCAGCGTGTTCGTCTTGGCGTTCGGATCCCACACGCTGGAGAGATAGATCAACGCGTACAGCGCGGGCACCAGGGCGATGGCAACCGTGGCCCACGCCAGCTTTGGAAAGCGCTGGTACAACTGCAACTCGGTGCTGACGATGCGCCAGGTCGAGTGCACAAAACGGACAATGAAGTTGGACTGACTCACGAACCGCATTGTGCTTGCTTTACGAAGGCAGCAAACCCTGCTCCACCGTCGGGTAGCGCAGGCGCAACCGCAACTCGCGCTTCAGGCGGGTGTTGTCCATGCGCCGCGATTCACCCATGAAGCTCAACAGCAGCAGCGGCAGTTCCCCGTGCGCCGTGGCGCGCGGCACACGCTGCGGTCGCGCCAGACCATACAGGTCGGCCGCCAGATCGAAGTAGTCACCCATCAGCAGGTCAGAGTCGTCATTCGCATTGACCACGCGCTGGGCCTTGCCACGCCACAACGCGGCGATACAGGCGCGCGCCAGATCGTCGGCGTGGATGTGATTGGTGTACACGTCGTCCTGCGATTGCAACACCGGCGTGCCCTTGAGCAAGCGCTCGCGTGGCGTGCCGCCGACGCGGTCAGGGGCGTAGATGCCTGGAATGCGCAGGATGGTGGTGCGCGTGGCGTTGGATCGCCCCAGGAATCGGACCGAGGCTTCAGCGTCCGCACGCCGTATGGCCCGAGGTGTCTGCGCATTGACCGTTCGGGTTTCGGGTGCGAACTCGCCCTGGCAGTCGCCGTAAACACCGCTGGTAGAGCCATACACCAGCGCCGCGGGCACGCTGCGTCGACGCAACGCCTGAGTCAGATGGCGAGTGCGCGCGTCGATCCAACCCTCGGGCTGTGGCGGCGCCAGATGCAGCACGCGCGTCGCCAGTCCGGCCAGGCGCCGCAGGGAGGCACGCTGGTCCAGATTGCCCAGCAGCGGCGTGATGCCCAACCCGCGCAGTTCCGCCAGGCGCTCGCTCGACGTGGTCAATGCCAGAACCCGCACCGTCGAGGGCAAAGCCTGCGCCACGCGCAAACCCACATCGCCGCAGCCGACGATGAGCAGGCGCTGGCGCCGAAAACGGGCCGGCAAGGCGCCGGGGTGGGGCAGGTTTGAAGGCAAAATCGCAACTCAGCAGTATTCGATCAACGTGAAAGAACTGACTTTCAGGACCCGGTGCGCTTCGCAGCCCAAGCATGAAAGTTAGCCAAGGATAACCAATGATGAGTCTCCCGGTCGCCGCAGCGACATCGTTTCAAGTGAGCGTACAACCCAGCGGACGGACTTATACGGCGAGTCCCGACGAAACCCTGCTCGCCGCTGGCATCCGCGCGGGCATCACCCTGCCCTACGGCTGCAAGGACGGCGCCTGCGGCTCGTGCAAGTGCAGAAAGCTGTCAGGCATCGTGGTACACCGCGAGCATCAGGGCAAGGCGCTGTCGGCGCTGGAGGAGGCCGACGGCATGGTGCTGACCTGCTGCGGCGTGGCGCACAGCGATGTGGTGCTGGGGTCGCGCCAGGTCACCGGGGCGGGCGCCATTCCGATCCGCAAAATGCCTTCGCGCGTGCTGCAACTGGAACGCCTGTCGCCGGACGTGATGCGCCTGCAACTGCAACTCCCCGCCAGCAATATCTTCACTTACCACGCCGGACAGTACGTCGACTTCCTCTTGCAGGATGGAGTGCGGCGCAGCTACTCGATGGCCAGCGCGCCGCAAGCGGCGGCCGCGCCATGGATCGAACTGCACTTGCGCCATATGCCGGGCGGCCTGTTCACGGAACAGGTGTTTGGCAAGCTCAAGGAAAAAGACATACTGCGTATCGAAGGCCCATTCGGCAGTTTCTATCTGCGCGAGGACTCGACCAAACCGATGGTGCTGCTGGCGTCCGGCACCGGATTTGCGCCAATCAAGGCCATGATCGAGCAGCTGCAACTCACGGCCAGCACCCGCGAGGCCACGCTCTATTGGGGCGGCCGCCGACCGCACGACCTGTATCTGGCATCCTGGGTGAAACAGAAGCTCGCTGAAATGCCGCATCTGCACTACGTGCCCGTGGTCTCCGATGCCTTGCCTGAAGACGGATGGAGCGGCCGCACCGGCTTCGTGCACCTGGCCGTGTTGCAGGATCTGCCTGATCTGTCCGGTCATCAGGTCTATGCTTGCGGCGCGCCGATCGTGGTGGATTCGGCCCGCGCCGACTACCTGCGCCATGGCCTGCCCGAAGAAGAGTTCTACGCGGATTCTTTCACCAGCGAAGCCGACAAGGCCAGGGAAATTTCGCAGGTCTGACCGGCCTCCGATGCAGACTGCACAAAGCCGAGTTCCCGCGCGAGATCCAGCATCGGCTTGTTTTCCGAAATCACCGTTCCTATGAGGCGCTGGGTGCCGTTGTCGCGGGCGTAGCGCACCATCTTGTCCAGCAGGATGCGACCCAGTCCACCGCCCTTCAGATCGGAGCGGATGATGATGCCGAATTCGGCAGCGATGTTATCCGGGTCGGCGATGGCGCGCACCACACCCAGGGTCTGCTCAGACCCCGCGGCCTCATCCAGCGCCACGGCCACGAACGCCATCTCGCGCGCGTAGTCGATCTGCGTGAGGCGCGCCAGTTCGGTGCGCTCGATGCTGCGCCGGCTGTAGAACACGCGCATGCGGATGTCCTCGGGATCGAGCTTTTCCAGGAAGGTCAGATGCTGGGCTTCATCCTCGGGGCGGATCGGTCGCAGCGTAAGCTCGCGCCCCTTCCATGTGAAGCGCTCGATCAGTTGGCTCGGATAGGGGCGAATGGCAAAGTTGAGTTCCCCGCCGGGCGCCGCAGCGCTGAGGCGGATACGCGCGTCCAGCGCCACCACACCTGCCTCGTCAGCGAGCAGCGGATTGATATCCAACTCGGCGATCTGCGGCACATCCGCCAGCAGTTGCGACACTGCCACCAGCACACCATGCAACGCGTCGATATCGACTGCAGGCGTGCCGCGAAAACCCTTCAGCAGTTTGGCCACGCGCGTGCGGTCCACCAGCGCCCGGGCCAGCGGCGCATTCAGCGGTGGCAAGGCCACCGCACGATCTGCCACAACCTCTACCGACGTGCCACCCTGACCGAACAAAATCACGGGGCCAAAGACGCTGTCGATGCTGGCTCCCACGATCAGCTCCCGGGCGTGCGCGCGCCGCACCATCGCCTGCACCGTGAAGCCCTGAATATGCGCCTCGGGCAGAACCCGACGCACCCGATCCAGCATGGTCCGCCGCGCGACCCGCAACGCCTGCGCATTCTCCAGATCGAGCGCGACGCCGCCAACATCGGACTTGTGCGATATGTCGGTCGACAGGATCTTCAGCGCCACCGGGTAACCCATCTGCTGCGCCGCATCGACCACCGCCTTGGGGTTGCGGCCCACACTGCGGGTGGCCACCACAGGAATGCCATAAGCCGCCAGCACGCTCTTGGCCTCGCTCTCGGTCAGCATCTCCCGCCCGCTCGAAAGCGCTTGGCCAACCAGCGCCTGCACGGCGGCAGTATCTGCGGCCGGCCCCGCGCTCATGGCGGCGGGCGCCTCCATGAGCTGCGCCTGATTGCGGCGGTAGGTGACGCCAAAACCAAAGGCGCGCACCGCCTGCTCGGGAGTGATGAAGGACGCGATGTTGGCGTCCTGAAAGATCTGTCGCGCCTCCAGCACCGCCTGCTCACCCAGCCAGCAGCCCATGACCCGCGGCGGCGTCTGCGCCGCCAGCGGCAGCAGTGCGCGCGCAATCTCGGCGCTGGGCACGATCGCCGTGGGCGCGTGCATCATCAGCACCGCGCCTGCGCTCGCGTCGGCGGTCAACACCTGCAACGCCTGCACGTAACGTTCGACCGGCGCATCGCCGATGATGTCCACCGGATTGCCGCGCGACCAGGTTGCCGGCAACAACGTATCCAGACTTTTCAGCGTGGTCGCAGAGAGCTGCGTCAACTCGACGCCCACCTGCGCAGCGGCGTCGGCGGCGAGCACGCCCGCGCCACCGCCGTTCGTCAGGATGGTGAGCGTATCGGCGTTGTTGGTGCGAAAGCGTGCCAGCGTCTCAGCGGCCAGGAACAATTGCTGCAGCGTGTCCACCCGTAGCATGCCGGCGCGCGCGATCGCCGCGTCGTAGACCATGTCGGACCCCGCCAGTGCGCCGGTATGCGAGGCCGCGGCCTTCTGGCCCATGTCCGAACGCCCCGCCTTCACCACGATCACCGGCTTGTTGCGCGCCGCTGAACGCGCCGCCGACATGAATTTGCGCGCGGCATCCACGGATTCGATATACAGCAGGATCGCGCGCGTCTTGGGATCGCTCGCCAGATAGTCGAGCATGTCACCGAAGTCCACGTCCAGATGTTCTCCGAGCGAAACAAAATGCGAAAAGCCGATGCCGCGCGAGCGCGCCCAATCCAGCAGCGCAGTCGTCAATGCACCCGACTGCGAGACAAAGGCGATTTCGCCGGGCAGCGCGTCGATGTGCGCAAAGCTGGCGTTCAGGCCCAGATGCGGCGACAACATGCCGATGCAGTTGGGTCCCAGGATGCGCAGCAAGTTGGGCTTGGCAGCATCACGGATCTGCTTCTTTTGCCCGGCACTGAGTCCGGCCGTGAGCAGCACCGCCGCTCGGGTTCCAAGGACGCCCAGTTGCGCGATCAACCCCGGCACCGTGTCGGGCGGTGTGCAGATGACGGCCAGTTCGGGCACATATGACAGGTCCTGCAAGCGTGCCACCACCGGCACGCCATCGAGTTCGCGGTACTTGGGGTTGACCGCGGACACTGGCCCGGAATATTTTCCGCTGCGAACATTGCGCCACACCGTTGTGCCCACGCGCCCCGGCCTGAGTGATGCACCGATCACCACCACCGACGCTGGATCAAACAGGGAATCCAGATTGCGAATGCTCATGCTGCTGCCTCAAAGTGAATGCGTCGCCGCATGCCCTGAGTATGACCAGCCAGTGAATTAATACGTTGACGTGGCGCAGGAAGGCGCCTTCTTGGGGCTGAGTCAAATGCAGCGGCATCCCAGCAGGATCCGCAGACGCGCCGACCCAGGTGCCGTCCTCAGTTCGGCGCCATCCCCGGATTTGGGAACACGCCCACCAGCTTCGGGCTGTTGAGTTTGCGCGCAGACACCTTGCCACCGCGCGCCTTGAGCCAGGTCTCGACCAGTTCCCAGACCTGCTTGTTGCCCTGGCTTCTGGCCTCTTCAGCCACGGGCGCCCAGCCGGCCACCTTGTACTTCTTGTCGGCCTCGACCGGCTTGCCGAGCAACCGCATGTCGTTGATGCGTTGGCCCATGGCGGCGCCCGGTGTGCACGTGTATTGCAGACCGCCCACGCGCACCATGTCGCCGCCCTGCTGATAGTAGGGGTCGGGGTTGAAGAGGTTGTCGGCAACGTCTTCCAGTACCGTCTTGATGGTCTCGCCGCTCATCTCGGCGAGTGTGGCGTAGGAGTAGGTGGTGGCCGTCATGTCCATGAGCCACTCACGCGTGATGGCCTGCCCCGGCAGCAGCGTCGTACCCCAGCGAAAGCCGGGCGAGAACGCCATGTCGGCACCCTGCACCTCCATCAATGCGTCCAGCAGCAACTGATCGCCCGTGCCGTTGAAATTTCCTCGACGGTAGAGCGTGCCTTCGGTCACGGCCAGCTTCTCGGAAAGTTGGCTCTCATACGGCGCGCGCACACGCGCGATGAGGGCGTCCATCTCGTGGTCCGCCGGCAGCATGTTGGCAAACACGGGCAACAGTTTGTAGCGAAAGTCCGTGACCTTCTTGTCCCTGACCTCGAAGTCCAGCACACCCAGGAACTTGGCATTCGATCCCGCGTTGGTGACGATGGTCTGGCCACCGGCGTTGGCCACGATACTGGCCACGGGCATGCCGTCATGCGTGTGCCCGCCCAGGATCGCGTCGATGCCGCTCACGCGGCTGGCCATCTTCAGGTCGACGTCCATCCCGTTGTGCGACAGCACGACCACGACCTGCGCACCCTTGGCCCGGGCCTCGTGTACCATCTTCTGCATATTCTCGTCCTGAATGCCGAAGGCCCAGTCGGCGACCATGTAGCGTGGATTGGCAATCGGCGTATAGGGAAATGCCTGACCGATGATGGCACAGGGAACGCCGTTGATTTCGCGCAGCACGTAGGGTTTGAACACGGGGTCACCGAAGTCGTTTGTCCTGATGTTTTGCGCGACAAATTCGACCTTGCCAGCAAGGTCCTTGGCGATGATTTCCTGCACGCGCTCCATGCCCAGCGTGAATTCCCAATGCCCCGTCATCACGTCCACGCCGAGCAGCTTGCAGGCGTCGACCATGTCCTGGCCCCGCGTCCACAAAGCCGTGCCGGAACCCTGCCAGGTGTCACCGCCATCGAGCAACAGGGCTCCCGGGCGACTCGCCTTCATCCGTTTGACCAGCGTGGCCAGATGGGCAAAGCCGCCCACCTTGCCGTAACGAAGAGCGGCCTGTTCGTAGTCCAGATAACTCAGTGCATGCGCCTGCGCTGTACCGGGACGCACGTTCGCCACATTCAGCAGATGCTCACCCACCAGATGCGGCAACCTGCCTTTCATTTTTCCCAAGCCGATGTTCACGTCAGGCTCGCGGAAATAGATCGGCTTGAGTTGGGCATGGCAGTCGGTCATGTGCAGCAGCGACACATCGCCGAACTTCGGGATGTCGTACAGGCCGTTGGCCGCCACCGACGAGTCGGCATGCGCGTAACGGGACAGACCCATGCCCGCCATGGTGCCGGCGCCCAGCACCTGAAGAAATTCGCGCTTGGTGAGATGCATGATTCCTTGTGGGACGGACCAATAACCCGCTCGGTCCTCAACTGATTGAGCTAGGTCTACTGATTGACCGCCGACTTCGGGTCCAGCAGCAGTGCCATTACGTCCTTCATCTGTTTCTCGGTCAGGATGCCGTTGTGCCCGAAACGCGGCATATTCGAACAGGCGTTGGTGGCCCTGGCGTTCCAGATCTTGCCCCAGGTGTAGTCGATCACAGCGCGGGATTGCGGACTGGCGACATCACTGACGCCGCGCATCTTGCCGTAGTTGTACAGGCTGGGGCCAATGGTGCCGAAGGACACTTCGTCCCTGGCGATCTGATGACAGTTGTAGCAGTTGCCACCATTCGGGTCGGAGGGATTGTCGGTCCAGGTCAGCCCGCGCCCGCTTTGCGCAATCTTCTCGCCTTCCTTCCAGTCGCCCAGGTAGTTGCCATCGGTCGGCGGTTTCACCGTCTTCAGGCTCGCATCCTGAATGGCGTTGGCAGCGGCCGCATCCAGAGGACTGCCCGCAACGTCGGCCGCGCTGCACGCGCGGTTCGCGTCGTCCTGCCGCAAGCGGTCCACCATGGCCATGCCCTGGTCACGGAACGACGCCTTGATGATGTCGGCGGTGAGCTTGTCGATATCCGGCGCCACAGACGGTGCAGAACAGCCCGACAGCAATATGGCTGCAGCCGGAAGAACAAGAGAGCTGAAGAATTTCATGGCCGCAGTCCTTAGCGTTTGATGGCGGGCGCAATCGACTCGCCGCCCTTGCCGTTCACACCCATGTACACCTCCAGGGCGATGGTGGCGTCGCTGCCGAACAGGGGTGCCGGAAAACGCTGCTGGCGGTAGCAATCGTTCAGCCGCAACTGCATGCCCCACATCTGACCGTTGGACACGCGGTAGGCGGGCCAACCACCAAAGCCGTTGCCCGCTCCAGGGCCCCTGGTCAGATTGGGCAGGTCCTGCAGACGGATGCGTTTGTCGTCCGCCGCGTGGCAGGTGGCGCAGGCGAAGTCATGCGGACCGCCGCGCGCGAAGAACAGTCGCTTGCCCACCTCGTACATCAGACGCTCCTGCGCGTTCGTCTGCGACAGGTTGAACTTCATGCCCTTGGACTCGGCCGCAACCCAGGTTGCCAATGCGGTGAGGTTGTTCTGCTCGCCTTCGCCAAACGGCGTGCTGGCGACCTCTGTAGCGTTGAAACCCTGCAGTGTTTCCATGCAACTCAACAGGCGGGACTCCAGGTCCTGCACGCGCGCAGTGTCGGCAAAGTAGCGTGGCAATTCCACAAATGCGCCCTTGACAACGCCCGCTCCCTTGCCCAGATCGCACTTTTCCAGCGACAACTTTTTCGGACCACGAAGCTGTTTCCACAGGTCTTCGCCTTTCGCTTCAAACAGGTCGGCAGGATTGCCGTCCTGCAACATGGCGCGGTATTCGGCAATGCCGTCCGCTGTCGATTTTTGCGCCCACGCCGTTGCCGCAGCACAGGCCAGCATGACCCCGACCATCAGTTTGCTGCTGTTCATGTCAGACCACCGTGGCTTCGTCGGCACGGGTGTCGCCGTGGTTGTCCTTCCAACTGATTCCAATCTTGTCGCCGACCTTGGCGCCCTTGATCGCGAACTGCAGGAAGGGGTTTTTCGACACGCCCGTGCCCCATTCCGCGCTCATGACGACTTTGCCGTTGTGGGTCGCGGTGACTTCCTGGATGTACCAGGCTGGAATCACTTTTCCAGCCGCGTCCTTACGCTGACCGGTCTCCATTTCGTGGCTCATCAACACGCGAATGGTGGCGTTGGCGCCTGCGACTTGCGCGCGGATGCGCATCGGATCTGCCATGTTTCTTCTCCTGAATAACGACGGTTTTCGAGAACTGGGCGGCGTGATGAATCAGCCGCCACAACCGCCGAGCGTGACCTTGACTTCCTTCTTCGCGTATAGCACCTTGCCATCGTTCAGCACCGCGACCACGTAGATGTCGCACGACTGGGCCATCTTGGTGCGGGTGGTGATGCTGGAATCCACGCTGTCGCTCAGATTGAAAACGGCGATCAGGGCGGTGGGATTCTTTTCCACCACGATCAGCAACTGCTTCACGCCGGGCAACGCCGTGGCCGCTCCAACGGGCACCACGGCGCCGTTCTCGGCAATTTCGGGAGCCTGAATGACGATCGCGGAACTGGCCATGGGCAGCGCGATACCCAGCGCTTTGGCGACGTCGGCCAGGCTCTTGGCCTCGAAAGCCGCCTTGTTGACCGCCGCTTGCGCGTACTGCGGGAACAGCCCGGTCGCGCCCAGCAGGCCGGCCACCAGGACACTTTGTTTCATGGTCTCGCGACGAGTCTGCATAGTTACTGCTCCGGATATTTGGATTCCTCACAACCTGGCGCCTGCCCTCGCTGGATTGGCGCCTATTTTCGCGGTCTTGTCGACGCGACGCGACGGGGAAAACCACATTACCCAGATGGGCTACCCAGCATCACCCTTCGCGGTGATAGACGCACGCCATAGGCTAACCAAGAATGCGAGCGTGTCGGCGGGATCGTTGCGGTCCTGTCGTTTCGGCTAGCTGAGCTTTCCCACTGTACGATAACCGGCTCTCACCAGCCACCCTACGGAGACAAGATATGGAATTCAACAAGGAATTTGACGCATCCGGGCTGGCCTGCCCGCTGCCCATCGTAAAGACCAAGAAGGCACTGGCCGACATGAGCTCGGGGCAGGTGCTGCGCGTCATCGCCACCGACCCGGGATCGGTCTGCGACATGGCCGCTTTTGCCGAGCAGACCGGCAACGCACTGCTGGAACAAAGCACCGAAGCCAGCAAGTACGTGTTCTATCTCAAGAAGGCTTGAGCGCGCCCATCCACACCATCCGGAGCAAATACATGGCAACGAAAAAAATGGCGCTGATCGCCACCAAGGGCACGCTGGACATGGCCTATCCGCCGTTCATCCTGGCATCCACGGCCGCCGCGCTGGGCTGGGAAGTCCAGATCTTCTTCACGTTCTACGGCCTGCAGTTGCTGCGCCACAGCCTGGACGACATCAAGATCAGCCCGTTGGCGAATCCGGCCATGCCCATGCCCGTGCCCATGCCCGTGCTGGTGCAAATTCTGCCGGGCATGGAGTCCATGGCCACGATGATGATGAAGAACAAGATGAAGTCCAAGGGCGTGGCTTCGCTGCAGGAACTGCGCGACATCTGCCTGGAATCGGACGTCAAGTTTGTCGCCTGCCAGATGACGGTGGACCTGTTCGAGTTCAAGACGAGCGAGTTCATCAAGGGCATTGAATACGGCGGCGCCGCCACCTTCATGAAGTTCGCCGGCGAGTCCGACGTCTGCCTGTTCATTTGACGCGACTGTGACCCCTGAACTCAACCCTTCGACCTGGGTCGTCTGGGGCAGCTTTCTACTGTCCCTTGTTTTTGGAGCCGTTGCCAACTGGAGCAATTTTTGCACCATGGGCGCGATCTCCGACGTGGTCAATATAGGCCATTGGGGCCGCATTCGCATGTGGTTGCTCGCGATTGCGGTCGCGATGACGGGTACGAACCTGCTGTTCTACTTCGGGCTCATTGACCTCTCCAGGTCGATCTATCAACGCCCAAGCCTGCCCTGGCTTTCCCTGCTGTTGGGCGGGACGCTGTTCGGAATCGGCATGACGCTGGCCGGTGGCTGTGTCAACAAGAACCTGGTGCGTGTAGGTGGAGGCAACTTGCGCTCCGTGGTTGTATTGGTCTTTGTGGCCATTTCAGCTTACATGACGCTCAAGGGATTGTTTGGCCAGTGGCGGTCTGTCTATCTGGACCCGGTGAGCATCAACCTGACCTCACTGGGTTTGCAGAACCAGGCCCTGCCCACTCTGGTGGGCAGAATCACAGGGCTGTCGGCCAAGGCGGCCTTGCTTGCGACCGTAAGCTTGGTGGCGCTCGGACTCTTGGGGTTCGTGTTCAAGGACCAGCGCTTTCGCAGCAACCTGACACAGGTGGCAAGCGCTACCGTGTTGGGGCTGCTGGTCGTGGCGGCCTGGTACCTCACCGGGCACATCGGCTATGGCGAGAATCCCGAGACTTTGGAGACGGTCTATTTCGCCACCGCATCCCATACCCTGGAGTCCTTGAGTTTTGTCGCCCCCACGGCGTACAGCCTGGAGCTGTTGATGTTGTGGACCGACCAGTCGCTGCATGTGAGCTTCGGTGTTGCCAGCGTGCTGGGTGTGGCGCTGGGTTCCTGGGCCTATGCTTTGGCGTCCGGCAAGTTTCGCTGGAAGGATGAAGGGTTCTCGTCGTTCGACGACCTGCGCAGCCAGTTGGTGGGCGCAGTACTCATGGGCTTTGGCGGTGTCACCGCTCTCGGCTGCACCATCGGTCAGGGCCTGTCCGGTGTGTCCACGCTCGCGCTGGGTTCACTCATCGCGCTGGCCGGCATCGTCTGCGGCGCGGTCGTCACCATGACGTGGCAACAGCGCTGATTCGTGCGCTGCCTCTCAGATATAGCGTTTGGAGGCGCGGCGGCGTCCTGGCAAAGCCTTTTGAATAATGACACCGCGCACCGCGCCCAGGTCGATCAGCGGGACATCCTCGAAGGCAGGGTTCAACGGGTGCAGTAGCCAACCCATGTCTGCACGCCGCAGTTGCCTGAAGGTCCACTCTTCGTCGTGCCAAGCCAGAACGAAGGAGCCGTCCCTGGCCAGCCCCTCGGGTTCGATGATGATGATTTCACCCTCATTGAATTCCGGCACCATGCTGTGGCCCATCACCATCAACGCAAAGGATTCCCCCCCGGCGCAGGACGAACTGGCGTTGGACGACTCCGCAGATTCAGTCAGTTGATGACGGAGCTTGCGCATTTCATGCCGATACGGTTTGTCGCGCAAGGTCTCAGGAAATGGAACTGAATATCTGCGTCGCGGGCACACCCGCCGCGCGCAGTTCGTCGTGCAGCGCACGCACAAAATCCTGAGGGCCTGCCAGGTAGAAGTCACAGTCAATGTCAAACAGATCGGCGCGCATGGCGTGGGCGATCTGCTGTGCACCCGCCATAACGTCATCATGCGATACCAGCTCGTATTCAAACGGATCCAGCGCCTCGGACCAGGCCCGGCACTGGTTGCTGAAGAAATGTCCGTCGCTGCGCGTAGCCAGCCAGAACAGCGACATCGAGGGTGCATCGTCCAGCGAAAGTGCGTGCTCGATCAGGCTCTTGACGGGCGCAAAGCCCTCGTCGCAGGCGGCGAAGACCAGGGGACGGTGGCCGTCGGCCAGCACGAAGTCGCCGGTGGGGCCCAACACCGTCACCGCTGCGCCAGCGGGGATGTCATCGGCAAACAGGTGTTGTGCCAGGCTGTCGGACCCGTCGCGGGTCACGAAAAAAAGCAGGTTACGGTCGTCGCAGGGGCAACTGGCCACCGGATAAGTCGCATGCACGTCGCCCTGACCCGGCATGTGCCAGCCCAACGACACCGACTGACCGGCGAGAAAACGCAGACGGTGGCTACGCGGCGTTTGCAAATGCAGCAAACGCGTATCGGGCGCAAGCACGGTGACCGCGCGCACGTGCGCCACGAGCTGCTGCTCGGGAATGTCCTGCGGGCCACCCGCCTCCAGCAACTCCAGCGTGAGTTCGCTGCTGGCCGCAGTGTGGCAGCACATCAGCGTGTAGCCCTGCGCTTTTTCCGTTTCCGACAGCGGGTAGTCGAAGTGCTGGGTCCGGGTCACTTCGCCGGATATCACGCGCGCCTTGCACATTCCGCAGCTGCCATTGCCGCAGCCGTAGTTGAGCTTGAGTCCGGAATGCAGGCCCGATTGCAGCAGGTTCGCGTGCCCTTCTACCAGGAACTGGTTGCCGCTGGGGCGCACCGTGACCTGTGCCGTCATGACTTTGAGCATATCGTCCATCACCTCCAGAAAATCGACTGACTCGGTCGCCAGCGCTTTTGCCAAACCCTGTGTGAGTTGTTGCTCCAGTTCCTTCAAGGATGGGTCAGCAGGATGTTCACTGAACAACTCGCGTGTGCGCTTTTGCAGTCCGATCACCAAGGCGTGGTAGCGCTGCAAATGCAGTCGCACGTCGGCCAGTTCCTGGCTTTGAGCAAACAGCCGTTGCGCCAGCACTTCCTGGCTGGGCAGCAGGCGCTCGCGCACCCTTCTGCCAAACGCTTCGTCCCGGATCTGGGCGACGCGCTCCAGCAAGCCCGATTCCTCCAGCCTGGCGCCGGGATAGAGGCGCAACAGGGCCTCCGTGGACACCATGCCGTCGCTCAGCACCAGGGCACCCGCGCGCACCTGCTGCTGCAAGACACCGCGTGCCACGCCCACCAACTGGGCGGCACGCCAGACGCTGACCTGATGTGACATGGTCCTTATCCTGCTCTGTTGTCAATCACCGTAAATCCGATCCAGATAGCGTGCGCGATACAGCAACCGCGGCTGCCTGGGGTCATGCACAAAGCCCGCGCGGTCGTGGAGAACGTTGTTGCAGACCAGCCCCATCCCCGGTGCCAGCCGTAGCCGAAAAACATGCGGACCGTCGGTGTAGAGGACATGCTCCAAAAACGCAACCGCCGCACGCGTGGCTGGGTCGTCCTTCCACTGAATGCTGCGGGTGCGGGCGGTGTAGCGCATGTGCAGCGCGCCACGGGTTTCGTCCACGGAAAACACCGGCCCGGTCTGCTCGGCGCGTGCCACGCCGTCTTCATCCATGCGCTCAGGAATGGTCATGGCATCGCTCGCCATGAACGCGCGCACCCAGTCCGGGTTGGCGTCGCGCATGGTGATGTAGGCCATCTCATGGTCCATCAGCGCGTTCTCACCGCCAGCGCTGGCCGCTCGCACGCAGTGCAGCACCATGGCCCGTATCTGCCGCGACGGCGGATGATAGTAGCCGTCGGTATGCCACTTGATGGGCCGGTTCGTGTAGGGAATGAAGGCGGGCCGGTCGCCGACCTGTGCTGCCACGGCAATAGGTGAAATGCCGTCTTCGTCAGCCAGCCAGTTCGCGTCCAGCCGGTGCAGCCCCAGCTGTGCCGCCATGCGCCGCGGGATGTCCTTGTCCTCGCCCTGTACCGGGCTGCGGTAGATCGCCATGTTGGCCGTTGCGCAGCGCTGCAGCAACGCCTGCCGCTCGCCCTCGCTCAAGGCTCGCGGGTCGGCCACATCCACGATCAGGTCTTGCGCCTGACGCGGATGGCGGGCCAGTTTGGCGTCGCGCCAGCGCTCGTAGGCATCGCGCTGATCGAGGTCGAACGGTGACTCCATGCTGGCTGCTTTCAGTCGCCAGCGGTGGCAGTACGAGCCCGGCGCGCCGTGCGCGGTTCGGTAGACAGCACACCTGCCATGGCGCGTTGCAAAGTCTGCACCGCCTCGGGCACTTCAATCGCCATGATCTGGTCCACCACCCAGCGCTGGTCCTTGGCCGGCATGAGGGCTTCGATGCGATGCCCCAGATAGCGCACAAAGGCGAAGTCGGGTCCATCGGTGCCGTAGCCGAAATCCGCGTAATGGTCGGCCAACTCGTTGAACAGCGCGATGAATTCGTCGTAGTGGCTCAGCTGCCCGGCAGTCGGCACGCCCAGCAGACTGTCCTCGTTTTCCTGCAGCACTTCAGCCATGCGCCGCACCAGCGCCGTGATGAACTCGGTGCGCCCCTCGGCCCCCATACGGTCATAAGCCATGCGGTCCAGCACTTGCGCCAGAAACACCAACACTTCGCGCATGAAGGCAAAGTACTGCAGCCCCACTTCGATGTCAAAGCTGGCCGAACGCATCTGCTTGAGCATGTTCTGCGCCACCCTCCAGGCGATGAACGCCATCGCGCTGGCGGTCTGCTGCGGGGTTTTGGCGGCTCCGTTACGGAACCACTCGCTTTTGATTCTCATGGCTGCTTCAATAGCCGCCCTTGCCCAGGGGTTGCGGCAAGCCGGCGACCTTGGGACCCTGCTTGGCGGGGCCAATCGGGAACAGGTCGTACAGGTATTTGCTGTCCACACCGGGGCGAATTTCCGCCATGCCTTTGAGCATGTTGCGAAAGTTGGGTGTGGCGCCCTCCTCGCGGTATTGGTCGCGCAGGTAGTTCACCACCTCCCAGTGCGCATCGGTCAAAACGATGCCTTCGGCGGCGGCGATCACGCGCACCGCTTCGTCATCAAAGTCCGGCTCCACCAGGTAGCCCTGATCGTCGGCCTCGTGCTGCACACCGCTAATCATGTATCCCATCGTCTCATCTCCTTTTCCGTTGCGCCAAATTGCTAAACAGCCGCGGCTGACTTGTGCGGCACAAAGATTCCACAGCCCAGCAAACGATGCGGTCCCAGACCGTGCCGCTGCAGCCGCAGCGATTGCTCCGGCTGCAGACCGTGCAGCATGAGACTGAACGCGTCCAGCGCGCGGCCCAACGCCGTCAGGCGCTGATGCTTTCCGCACACGGCTTCGCCGGTGATCCCCAATTGCGCCAGTTCATTCGCGATCGTCGCCATGAACGAAACTTCGTCCGCGCTATCGGCAGCCACCTTGTAGGCATACAGGGTGGCGTGGGGCAGCAATTCACGCTCCTGCGATGCGCCCAGTCGCAGCCCAGATCCCCGCACGCTCAACTCACAGGCGACCATCGCCTTGAGTTCCTGCACCCGGTGCAACGGCACGCGCAGCAGCAAGCGCGAACGCGGCGACATCAGGGCCAATTCCTCCAGACCATGCACCAGCTTGATGGGGTGAATTCCCGCATGGCCCTCGCCTGCCAGCCAGGGCAGGTGTGCCATCAGTGCCTGGGCCAGACTTTCGGCATGGTCTCGCGGCAGAGCCGACCCTTGCAGCGCAAATGCCACGTCAACCAACGCGGGCGATGCCAAAGCCGTCATGTCGAATCCTCGTCCGAGTCAGTGGCATCTGCCTGCGTCTGCGCCCAGTGCAACAAGGCCTCGCCCCAAAGGCGGGCCGACTGCGGGTCGATCTCGAACACCGTGAACCGGCTCCCTTCGCGAATGCGCGTACGCAGCAGGCTCATACCCCCCGCGTCGTGATCCAGTTGCTGCAATTCGATGACCTGCCCGCCCAGGGGAATGGTCAGTTTTGCGAGCGGCGTTATGGTCGTCATGTCGTGCGTTCTCTGCCTGCTTCCACGGGTCCCTGGGCGACTGCACCATGCAGGCGTCAGGGCCCTGGGGACGGGCCAACCGTTGGTACCGCTATTGGGCGCAATGGCGGGCCACGCCGTCTATAACCGGCTCGGGTGGGGCCATATAGCCCTAATGGGTAGCACTCAATACTCAACGAGGGTGATAGCGCTGGCTTTGTCTCGAACCGTACTATCGGCCCCAGAGTTGATGCAGAGCGACAGCAGGCAGCGGCGCACCGCCCTCCCACTGAGATTCGACCCCGGCCATTCGCCCCGACAGGAGACACAGATGAGCAAGAAACCGCACGACACACCCATGCTGGATCAACTCGAGAGCGGTCCGTGGCCGAGCTTCGTGACCGGCCTGAAACGCCTGGCCAAAGAAAGCGATTACATGACCGACCTGATGGGTCAGCTCGAGCACTCCTACAAGACGCGCAAAGGCTACTGGAAGGGTGGCACGGTGGGCGTCTTCGGCTACGGTGGCGGCGTGATTCCGCGTTTCTCCGAAGTGGCCGAGATGTTCCCCGCGTCCAAGGAATTTCACACCCTGCGCGTTCAACCACCGGCAGGCATGCACTACAACACGGCCGTGCTGCGCAAGATGTGCGACATCTGGGAGAAGCATGGTTCAGGACTGATCGCGTTTCACGGGCAGTCCGGCGACATCATGTTCCAGGGCGCCAGCACGGCCAACGTGCAGGGCGCTTTCGATGAACTGAACGAACTCGGCTTCGACCTCGGCGGAGCCGGCCCCGCGGTACGCACCAGCATGTCCTGTGTCGGTGCGGCGCGCTGCGAACAATCGTGCTTTGACGAGGCCCGGGCGCACCGTCAGGTGGTGAATACATTTCTGGACGACATGCACCGCCCGGCGTTGCCCTACAAGTTCAAGTTCAAGTTTTCCGGCTGCCCCAACGACTGCATGAACTCCATCCAGCGCGCCGACATGGCCGTGATCGGCACCTGGCGCGACAACATGCGCACCGACGAGCCTCTGGCACGCAAGTGGTTCGCCAAGCACGGCATGACCGAACTGGTGAACGACGTGGTGAGCCGCTGCCCCACCAAGGCCATCATGCTGAAAGAGACCAAGGACGTGTGCCAAGGCGCCAAGATTTCCAGCGTGGCCCTGAACGACACGCAATCGCTCGAGATCGACAACGCCAACTGTGTGCGCTGCATGCACTGCATCAACGTCATGACCGGCGCCCTGGCCACCGGCACCGACAAGGGCGTGACGGTGCTGATGGGCGGCAAGCGCACGCTCAAGATCGGTGATCTGATGGGCACGGTGGTGACACCCTTCATGCCCATGAAAACCGATGAAGATTACGAAGCGCTGGTGGACCTGGCGCAAAAGTCGATCGACTTCTTCGCCGAGAACGCGCTCGAGCACGAGCGCACCGGCGAGATGATCGAGCGCATCGGCCTGATCAATTTCCTCGAAGGCATTGGCCTGGAGATCGACCCCAACATGGTTTCCACACCGCGCACCAACCCCTACGTTCGCACCGATGGCTGGGACGATGAAGTGGCGAAGATCAATGCCCGCAAGGCCGCGGCCTGACCCGCCCCAATCGAGCACGACGTCAGATATCCAGAAATAGGAAGACATCATGGCCACCATGCGTACCCCCATCGAGAGCGGCGTTCCGGAAAACAAGCAGTACCTGCATCCGCTGATGCTGAAGAACTACGGCAACTGGAAGTACCACGACCGGCCCCGTCCGGGCGTGCTGCACCACGTGTCCCACACGGGCGACGAGATCTGGACGGTGCGCGCCGGCACGCAGCGCCAGATGGACCTGTACACGATTCGCAAGTTGTGCGACATCGCCGACAATTTTGCCGACGGTCATGTGCGTTTCACTATTCGCTCCAACATCGAGTACATGGTGAGCGACCCGGCGCGCGTGGCGCCGCTCATCGACGCGCTCAGCAGCAACGGCTTCCCCGTGGGCGGCACCGGCAACTCGGTCTCGTCCATAGCCCACACCCAGGGCTGGCTGCACTGCGACATTCCTGGCACCGACGCCTCTGGCGCGGTGAAGGCGCTGATGGACGACCTGCACGCCGAGTTCATCAAGGAGGAGATGCCCAATCGCGTGCACCTGTCCACGTCCTGTTGCGAGATCAATTGCGGTGGTCAAGCCGACATCGCCATCATCATCCAGCACACCAAGCCGCCCAAGATCAACCACGATCTGGTGGCCAACAGTTGCGAGCGCCCGACCGTCGTGGCGCGTTGCCCGGTGGCCGCCATCCGGCCCGCCATGGTCAACGGCAAACCGTCGCTGGAAATCGACGAAGCCAAATGCATGTGCTGCGGCGCATGCTACCCACCCTGCCCACCGATGCAGATCAATGACCCCGAGCACAGCAAGCTGGCGATCTGGGTTGGCGGCAAAAACTCCAATGCCCGCGGCAAACCGACCTTCATGAAGATGGTGGCGTCCGGCCTTCCAAACAACCCGCCGCGCTGGCCCGAGGTATCGGCCATGGTGAAGAAGATTCTCTACACCTACAAGGAAGATGCACGGTCCTGGGAACGCGTGGCCGACTGGATCGAACGCATCGGCTGGCCAGCTTTCTTCGAGAAGTGCGACCTGCCTTTCACCAAATACCTGATCGACGACTGGCGCGGTTCCCGCTCCAGCCTGAACGCCTCCACCCACATCCGCTTCTGAAACTGTGCGGGACAGACCGAGTTACGCGCAGCGAACGAACTCTGTCCTCAACTTTTCAAGAGCGAACTTTGCTCTGTCCTCAACGATTTGATTAGAGACAAAAATGAAGTTCGGTTTACTTGTCAGCGAAGGCCCCTACACACATCAGGCGTCAGACAGCGCCTACCAGTTCGTGGTCGCAGCACTGGCCAGGGGCCATGAGATCCAGCGCGTGTTTTTCTATCACGACGGCGTGAACAACGCCACGCGCCTGACCGAGCCGCCGCAGGACGACCGCCACGTGGTGAACCGCTGGTCGGCGCTGGCAGCCGAACACAAGGTGGATCTGGTGGTGTGCGTGGCCGCAGCGCTGCGCCGCGGCATCAAGGACGAGGTGCTGGCACCGGGTTTTCGGATCTCGGGACTGGGCCAGTTGGCGGACAGCGGCATCAAGGCCGATCGCCTCATCACCTTTGGCGATTGACACAGAAGGACGCACGCCATGAGCGAACAACAAGCAGCCCAGGCCAGTGGCCCCAAAGTGAAGAAGTTCATGTTTGTGAACCGCAAGGCACCCTACGGCACCATCTACGCGCTGGAGAGCCTGGAGGTGGTATTGATCACGGCCACCTTCGATCAGGACGTGAGCCTGGTATTCATGGACGACGGTGTGTATGAACTGCTCAAGGGCCAGCAGACCAAGGGCATTGGCATCAAGAACTTTTCGCCCAGCTACCGCGCGCTGGAAGGCTACGACGTGGAAAAGCTGTACGTCGATCAGCATTCCCTGGAGCAGCGCGGCCTGACTGAAAAAGACTTGCTGGTGCCGGTGGAAGTGCTCGATGCCCAGGCCATGGGAGCGCTCATGCAGCAGCAGGACGTGATCCTGAGTTTCTAAACACAGAGTTTCAACATGTTGCATATCGTCAATAAATCACCTTTCCAGACCCGCACCCTGGACACCTGCCTGCGCATGGCACAACCTGGCAACGCGCTGCTGCTGATCGAGGACGGCGTGTACGCCGCCACGGTGGGCAGCGAGACGGAAGCGCGTGTGCGCCAGGCCTGCGCCACGCTCAAGGTCTATGCCTTGCAACCCGACATGGACGCACGCGGCGTCACGGCCAAATTGATCGACGGCGTGACCCTGGTGGATTACGGCGGTTTCGTCGACCTGACCGTGCAAACCAGGACCTCGCACTCCTGGCTGTAAGGCCCTGTGCGACAACTTTTTAACTGGAGAGAAAAATGAGCTTTGAAATCAACGGCAAGACTTACGAGACGGACGAAGAAGGCTATCTTCTGAACCTGGCCGACTGGACCTCTGACGCCGCCGGCTACCTGGCCGAAGAAGAGAAAGTGCCGCTCACCGAGAACCACTGGGAGGTCATCAACTTCCTGCGCGAGTACTACAACGAGTACCAGATCGCCCCGGCCGTGCGCGTGCTGACCAAGGCCATCGGCAAGCAGTTCGGCGAGGAAAAAGGCAACAGCAAATACCTGTACGAATTATTCCCCTATGGCCCGGCCAAGCAGGCCTGCAAGATCGCCGGCCTGCCCAAGCCCACCGGCTGCATCTGACGCCGACACTGCACACCTGGTGTAGCGCCGCCCATACGCTCAGACCCTGACCATGTCGTTGCTGGCTGTGTCTTTCGCCGCGCTGCTTTACCTCGCCGCAGCGGTGTTGGTGGTGGGCGTGGGTCTGAAGATTTTCAGCTACGCCAGGACGCCGGCGCCACTGAAGATCGCCACGACGCCAGCGCCGACGACGGCGCTCGGTGTGGGATGGCGCATGGCGCGCGAAGTGGTGTTCTTCGAGAGCCTGTTCAAGTCCAGCAAGTGGACCTGGATACTGGGCTGGACCTTTCACGCGGCACTGCTGCTGGTGCTGCTGCGCCATGTGCGCTATTTCCAGCAGCCGGTGTGGCTGGCGGTGGCGCTGGTTCAGCCCTTTGGCATGTACGCAGGATTCGCCCTCGTCGGTGCTCTGGCGGGTCTGTGGGCAAGGCGCTTTCTGGTGGATCGCGTGCGCTATATCTCCACCCCTTCCGACCACCTGATGCTGGCGCTGCTGCTGGCTATCGGTTTCAGCGGATTGGCGCTGCGCTTTGTGGCGCACACCGACATCGTGGCGGTGAAGGTCTTCATGCTGGGTCTGCTGCGTCTTGACTTGCAGCCGCTGCCCGCAGATCCCGTGCTGCTGGCGCATCTGGCGCTGGTGGCGCTGCTCATGCTGATTTTCCCCATCAGCAAGCTGCTGCACGCGCCGGGCCTGTTCTTCAGCCCAACACGCAACCAGGTCGACAACCCCCGTGAAGTGCGGCACCTCTCGGCCTGGGCCGCGCCGCTGGACAAGCGCGCTTGAAGGCAAAAGCATCATGGCCACCGCCGCTTTCGAAACGCCCAAGCTGAAAAGCTACCCGGTGATCCCGCTGTTGCAGGTGGGCGCGATGTCGCACCTCAAGCCCTTTGTCGCGGCCGCGCCTATTCAAAAGGCATTGGCCTTCCCGGAGGAACTCGTTCCCGACTGGCAGGCCAAGGCCATCGCCAAGATGGGCGAGTTGCTGGGAAAGTACCGCTCGCTGAGGGTCTATATGGACGCCTGCGTGCACTGCGGCGCCTGCTCCGACAAGTGCCACTATTTTCTCGGTACGGCCGACCCCAAGAACATGCCGGTGGCGCGCCAGGATCTGATGCGCAAGGTGTACCGGCGCTACTTCACCCTGGCGGGCAAGTACTTCCCCAAACTGGTGGGTGCGGTGGACCTTACACGCGAGGTGCTGGACGAGTGGTACAGCTATTTCAACCAGTGCTCCGAATGCCGCCGTTGCTCGGTGTTCTGCCCCTACGGCATCGACACCGCTGAAGTCACCATGGCCGCGCGCGAAATCATGGACTCCATCGGCATGGGGCAGAAGTACTCGAACGAAATCATCGGCAAGGTGCACCGCATCGGCAACAACCTGGGCATCCCCGGCCCGGCGCTGGAAAACACGCTCGAAGGTCTGGAAGAAGACACCAAGGACGAGACCGGCCTGGACGTCAAATTCCCGCTGGACGTGAAGGGCGCCGAGGTGATGCTGATCGTCCCTTCCGCCGACTTCTTCTCCGAACCCCACGTGGAAAGTCTGATCGGTTACGCCAAGGTGTTCCACGCCGCGGGCATCAGTTGGACGCTGAGTTCGCATGCCTCCGAGGCGGGCAACTTCGGCCTGTTCATCGGCAACTACCAACAGACACAGAACATCTCGCTGCGCGTGCGCGAAGCTGCGCTGGAACTGGGCGTAAAGCGCATCGTGGTGGGCGAATGCGGCCACGCATGGCGCGTCGCCTACAACTTCTGGAACACGCTCATCGGCCCCTTCGATTACCTTGATCAGCGCTACCCGGTGCCGCAGCACATCTGCGAGTTCACCGACGATCTGATACAGCGCGGCGCATTGCAGTTCGACAAGGACGCCAACGATTCCCGCATCATCACCTTCCACGATTCCTGCAACGTGGCGCGCGCGTCGCGCATGGGCAACATCCCGGGCGGACAGTTCGTGATCCCGCGGCGCATCATCACTTCAGTGGCGAACCATTTCCACGACATGGCGCCGGACACGATCTTCGAATCGACCTTCTGCTGCGGCGGCGGCGGCGGGCTGCTCACCGACGACCTGCTGGAACTGCGCGTCAAGGGCGCGCTGCCGCGCATGGAATCCCTGAAGCAGGTGGTGGACGATCACGGCGTGAACTTCATGGCCACGATCTGCGCCATCTGCAAGGCGCAATTCACCAAAGTGCTGCCCTACTACGGCTTCGACATGAGCATGGTCGGCGGCGTGCACCAACTGGTCAGCAAGGCGATCCGCCTCGGCCCCAAGTAGCACGCCGGCGGCTTGCAAACAAATATCAGGAGATTCTCCCCATGTCCACCCCCACCGAAACCACTGCGCTCAAGCCGCTCAACTTTCGTCGCTACAAAGACGGCGACTCCAAAGTGCGGTCCTGGCAGAAGGAGATTTTTGATGCCGGCCATTCGCACAAATGTCCGACCTATATTCAAAGCACGGCGCCGTGCCAGGGCAGTTGTCCGGCGGGTGAAGACATCCGCGGCTACCTCAACATCGTGCGCGGCACCGAGAAACCGCCGACCGGCGTGTCCTGGCAGGAATACGCGTTTCGCCGTCTGACCGAAGCCAACCCTTTCCCCTCGGTCATGGGCCGAGTCTGCCCGGCACCCTGCGAATCCGGATGCAACCGCAATCAGGTGGAAGACTTCGTCGGCATCAACTCGGTGGAGCACTTTCTGGGCGACTACGCGATCCAGAACAAGCTGGCTTTCCCCAAGCCCGTGACTTCCAGCGGCAAGAAGGTCGCCGTCATCGGCGGCGGTCCGGCCGGTCTGTCGGCCGCGTACCAGCTCGCCATCAAGGGCCATGACGTGACAATCTTCGACGAGCGCGCCGAACTCGGCGGCATGATGCGCTACGGCATCCCGGGCTTTCGCACGCCGCGTGACGTGCTCGACGCGGAGATCCAGCGCATCATCGATCTGGGCATCAAGACGCGCATGAATTGCCGCATCGGCACCGACATCACCATGGCCCAAATTCGCACCGGGTTCGACGCCGTGTTCCTGGGTCTGGGCGCGCAATCCGGGCGGGCGCTGGCGGTGGATGGCGCGGACGCGCCCAACTGCGTGACGGCTACTTCCTTCCTCAAGGCCTTCAATGACGGACGATTGCGTCATGTGGGCAAGCGCGTCGTGGTGGTCGGCGGCGGCGACACCTCGATTGACGTGGCCACGGTGGCGCGGCGACTGGGCCACATCGACAAGATCAACGAATCGGACCGACCTGAACACGCCATCACCGGTCACGTGGCGCACGACGTGGCCGAAGTGTCGGCGCGTCAGGGCGCCGAGGTCACGCTGACGTCGGTCTTTGCCACGGACAAGATGCAGGCCACCCGGCACGAGGTGGAACAGGCACTGGCCGAGGGCATTGCCATCCGTGGCGGCATGGCGCCCATCGCCGTGCTGCGCGGGCCTGACGGACGCGCCACCGCACTGCGCGTCGTGCGCTGCGAGGCAAAGATCGTCAGTGGACGCCTGGAGATCAAGAACATTGAAGGCACGGAAGAAGACATCCCGGCCGACCTGATCGTCTCCGCCATCGGCCAGGCGGTGGATTTCACCGGACTGGACGAATTCAACAACGGCAAAGGCGCGGTGAACAGCGACAAAAATTACCAGGTGCAGGGGCAGCCAGGCTGCTTCGTCGGGGGCGACGTGGTGCGACCGCACCTGCTGACGACGGCCATCGGCCATGGCGCGATCGCGGCCGACGGCATCGACCGCTATTTGCAGAACGAGCCACTGGAGAAGCGCCCCAAGATCGACGTCCATACCTTCGACCTGAAGCGCAAGATGATCGAAAAGGGTTACACCTTCAGCGAGGTGCACGAGCCCATTCGCGGCACCTACCAGAACACTGCGGCAATCCACAACTTCGACAACCGCTCGGACCGCTACGTGATCTCGCACAAGGAGTTGTTCCTGGGACACTTCCCCTATGTGGCTCGCAATCGTCGTGGCGTGGTGACGCTCACGGCCGATCAGGCCCTGAACAATTTCGAGGAGCGTCTGCAGCCGCTGCTGGAAGCCCAGGCCCAGGCCGAGGCCAAACGCTGCATGAGCTGCGGCCAGTGCTTTGAGTGCGACAACTGCGTGGTCTATTGCCCGCAGACTGCGGTCTTCAAGGTGCCCAAGAGCAAGTCCACCATGGGCCGTTATGTCGACACCGATTACAGCAAGTGCATCGGTTGCCACATCTGCGCCGACGTATGTCCCACCGGTTACATCCAGATGGGATTGGGAGACTAGGCTGTGCTGCGGCTAGCCACGTTCGCTTTCAAGATATCACTGCGCGCCCTGGGACGGTGTGCCGCGGTCTGTGGGCTGCTGCTGGCCGCGTGCCTCGCCGCGGCCGCCGAATCCCCCGCTATCAGCGCGAGCCGCGTGCCGCAGCCGATCATTGAAGCGGCGCGTGGTGGAAGCTGCGTCGCAGAGCCTGGTTTCATGCGGCGCAACCACATGGACTTGCTCAAGCACCAGCGCGACGACACTCTGCGCGGTGGCTTGCGCGAGACCAAGTACAGCCTGAAGGAATGCATTGCCTGTCACGCCAGCCAGAGCACGAACAGTGTCACCGCCGCCGCAAGCAACTTCTGCCAGAGCTGTCACGCCTACGCCGCCGTGCACATCGACTGCTTTGAGTGCCACGCCAACCAGCCACAGGCCAAGCTATGAGCGCCCCCACTTCATCTGACAAGAGGCGCTCGACCGCCACCGGTCGCCGCGCATTTTTGGGGGTCGCTGCGGCTGGTGCGCTCGGCGTGCTATTGGCCCCCGGTGTGCGCCTGATCGAGATTGCACAGGCCGCCACTGCAAGCACTGGAGCGAACCCGAAAGTGCGCTGGGGCATGCTGATCGACAGCACGAAATGCACTACGGGATGCACCGACTGCGTCACTGCCTGCAACAGCGAGAACGGCCTTTCCGGCGGCAAGCTTCCCACCGACTCGCAGTGGATTCGCAAGATCGAGATCAAGGAGTTGCGCACCAGCAAGACCCAGTCGCTGCCCATGATGTGCCAGCACTGCGCCGAGCCGCCCTGCGTGGACGTGTGCCCAACCGGTGCCTCCTTCAAGCGCGCTGACGGCATCGTGCTGGTGGACAAGCACATCTGCATCGGTTGCCGCTACTGCGTCATGGCCTGCCCCTACAAGGCGCGCTCCTTTGTGCACGAACCGCTGAGCCAGCAAAAACCCGACGTGCCGCGCGGCAAGGGCACGGTGGAAGGCTGCACCCTGTGCGTGCACAAGGTCGACAAAGGCGAATCCCCGGCCTGTGTCAGCGCCTGCTCCGCCGCAGGCCACGGCGCCATGGTGTTTGGCGACTTGAACGACCCGAACTCCGAGATCTCGCAACGCGTGGCCAGCTATGCGACGCGCCAGATTCGCGAAGACCTGAACCTGAACACCGGTATACGTTACTTATGAAACACCCCCGTTGCTTACCCACTTCGCGTGGCCGCATACCCCCTCAAGGGGGCAACGCCAGCGGCCCGGCAAGGCCGGTTCCACGGCGTTCCTGGAAGGATGCGGCGCATTGGTTGCCAATCAAAATTGAGCCCGTCAAATGAAGATTGCACTGCGTCAACTTGAAGGCACAAGCATCGGCTACTACGGCCTGCTGGTTGCGCTGGGTCTGGTCACCCTGCTGGGCCTGGGCGCAGTCTGGACCATGGAACACTACGGTCACATCGTCACCGGCATGAACAACCAGACCGTCTGGGGCCTGCCACATGTGTTCGCGGTGTACCTGGTGGTGACAGCGTCCGGTGCGCTTAACGTCGCCTCCATGGCCTCAGTCTTCGGCAAGACCGAGTTCAAACCGCTGGCGCCGTTGTCGGGTTTGCTGGCACTGGCTTTGCTGCTCGGTGGCCTGACCGTGCTGATGCTGGACCTGGGGCGTCCCGACCGGCTCATCGTGGCCATGACGCACTTCAACTTCAAGTCGATCTTCGCCTTGAACATCATTCTCTATTCGGGTTTCATGGGCATCGTCATCGCCTACCTGTGGACCCAGATGGAATACGGCATGGGCCGTTTTACCCCGCTGGCCGGCCTGGCCGCCTTCGTCTGGCGCATGGCACTGACAACAGGCACCGGCTCGATCTTCGGCTTTCTGGTGGCGCGCCAGGCCTACGACTCGGCCCTGCTCGCGCCGCTGTTCATCGCGCTCTCGCTCAGCTATGGCCTGGCGGTGTTCGTGCTGGTGCTGATGCTGGCCTGCAAGGGCAGCGGTCGGCCCCTGGGTGATGCGCTGCTGGCGCGGTTTGCGCGTCTGCAAATCATCTTTGTTGCGGCGGGCCTCTACTTTGTACTCGTTTACCACCTCACCAATCTGTACTTCACCAAGCACCACGACTTCGAGCGTTTCCTGTTGCTCGATGGTGGCATCTACACGCTGCTGTTCTGGCTCGGCCAGGTGCTGCTCGGTGGCGTGTTGCCGATGCTCCTGCTGCTGCACCCTGGAATCGGCGCAATGCGAAGCCGCATCGCGGCTGCGGCGGCGCTGGTGACACTCGGCGGCTTTGCGCAGATGTTCGTCACCATCGTTGGCGGCCAGGCGTTCCCACTGGTGCTGTTTCCCGGCAAGCAGGTAAGCAGCAGCTTTGCCGACGGCGTGGTAAACAGCTACATCCCCAGCCTGCCCGAGTGGTTGCTGGGTTTCGCGGGATTGGCCATCGTCGGCCTGATCACGATGCTGGCGCTGAAATTCCTGGACTTCTTGCCGCAACGTCTGGACGACGAGGCGATGCAAATGGGCGAGGCCAGGCAGGCCGCCGCCAGCACCTGAGTTCCGCCAGAATTTTCCCCGCATGTCGCGCCTTCTGATTTCGGCGGCCCACAAATCTTCCGGCAAGACGACCGTCACGGTCGGTCTGTGCGCCGCGCTTTCGGCACGGCGTCTGACGGTGCAGGCCTTCAAGAAGGGCCCCGACTACATCGACCCGATGTGGCTCACACAGGCCAGCGGGCGTGACTGTTTCAACCTCGATCCTTTCTTGATGACGGCCCAGCAGATCAACACCTGCTTCACGCGCCACAGCGAAGCTGCGGACATCAGCATCGTGGAAGGCAACAAGGGCTTGTACGACGGGCTCGCGCTAGACGGCAGCAACTCCAATGCCGCGCTGGCACAACTGCTGGACCTGCCCGTGATGCTGGTGCTGGACGCGCGCGGCATGACGCGCGGCATCGCGCCGCTGATTCTGGGCTACCAGGCCTTTGATCGACGCATCCGCATTGCCGGTGTGATTCTGAATCAGTTGGGCGGAGCCCGGCACGAATCCAAGCTGCGCGCCGTGATCGAGCACTACACCGATGTACAGGTATTGGGTGCCATCGCCCACGACCCGAGTCTGGCCGTGGTGGAACGCCATCTTGGCCTGATGCCCAACCATGAACTGGACGACGCCGCGCAGCGCGTGCGAACGATGGGTGAACGCATTGCGGCACAGGTGGATTTGGATCGGGTGCTGCGGGTGGCGGCCAGTGCCGCGCCGCTGGCGGTTTGGCCTGATGAAGGCATAACCGTTCACCCTGAACCTGTCGCAGGGACGCCCGTTCGCATCGCCATGGCACGCGACAGGGCCTTCGGCTTCTATTACCCGGACGACATCGCTGCCCTGCAAGCAGCGGGTGCAGACATCGTCCCGTTCGATACCCTGACCGACCCCTGTCTGCCCGAGGTGGACGGGCTGTTCATTGGTGGCGGTTTTCCGGAAATGTTCATGCCGGAACTGCAAGCCAACGTCACGCTGCGCACCAGCGTCCGCAGCGCCATCGAGGCGGGTCTGCCGGTCTATGCCGAGTGCGGCGGCCTGATGTATCTGGCGCGCAGCCTGCGCTGGAAGGACAAGGTCTACGACATGGTGGGAGCCCTGCCGGTGGATGTGGTGATGCACGAGCGCCCTGTGGGCCGCGGCTACGTTGAGTTGGAGTCAACGGCGGATGCGCCCTGGCCATCCTCTGACAGCGACACACCGCATACGCTTCGTGGCCACGAATTCCACTACTCCAGCCTGGAAAATGCCGCTCCCGATTTGAAGTTCGCCTACCGCGTGCTGCGCGGGCACGGCGTGGACGGAGAACACGACGGCATCGTGCACCGCAACGTGTTGGCCTCGTACGCCCATTTGCGCAGCGGCGCCGGCACCGACTGGGCGCCCCGCTTTGTAGCGTTTGTGCGATCCCAAAAATCAAAACTGCAGGCCGTTGCAAGCACTCGAACCGTGCTCGTCAAAGGCCAGGAAATCAACACCGACGCCGAGGGCTATCTGCAAAACCTGGATGACTGGTCGGAAGACTTTGCCCGGGCCCAGGCGGCTGCCGAAGGATTGGAACTGAGCGCCGCGCACTGGGAAGTCATCCGTTTTTTGCGCGCCCATTTCGAGGAGCATCGCGTGCAGGCGCAGGTACGAGCCATGATCTGGCACTTCAGCCAGGCTTGGGGAAGAGAACGCGGTAACAATCATGCTTTGCATGAACTTTTTCCCGTCGGAGGCCCGCAAAAGCAGGGCAACCGGCTCGCCGGCCTTTGGAAAACCAAAGGCGAACATTAGAAGATTTTGCGGGACAGAGGTTATTGGGGTCAGAGCCCAATAACTTAGGCTCTGTCCTCAACTGATCAGGAGGTATTTATGTTTTCACTAACCCCAGCCGCCGCGCGGCAAATTCAGCAAGCGGCCAGTGGCGAAAGCCTGTCCCTGCGCATCGCAGCGCGAGTCGATGCCGATGGCACGGTCGCCTACGGAATGGGCTTTGACGACGCCAAGGACGACGACATGAAGCTCGACATCGAAGGCATCGCCGTCGTGATCGCCGAGGAGTTCCAGTATGTGCTGAACGACATCGTGCTGGATTTCGTCGAACTCGAACCCGGTGAGTTCAACTTCATCTTTGCCGATGCGGCGTTATTGGAGTCAGACACCCATAACGCCCAAGCCGCTGGCGGTTGTAGCACGGCTGGCTGTGGCGGCGGGGGTTGTGGTGGCGGCGACGGCTGTGGCAGCACGGGACGCACCCATTGACAACCAACGCCACGACCGCTGCATCGCCAGCAGGGCGCGTCTATCTTGTGGGCGCCGGCCCCGGTGACCCCGAATTGCTGACGCTGCGCGCCGTGCACCTGTTGCAACAGACCGACGTCATCGTTTACGACCATCTGGTATCCGCGGCCGTGCTTGACTTTGTACGACCCGGAGCCGAGCGCATCTACGCGGGCAAGCGGCGCAACGAACACACGCTGCGTCAGGAACAGATCAACACCCTACTGGTCGGATTGGCACGCGAGGGCAAGCACGTAGTTCGACTCAAGGGTGGCGACCCCTTCATCTTCGGGCGCGGCGGCGAAGAGTTGCAGACGCTGGCCGCGCACGGCGTGGCGTTTGAAGTGGTACCCGGGGTCACCGCAGCGTCGGGCGTGTCCAGCTACGCCGGCATTCCGCTCACGCACCGCGACTACGCGCAAAGCTGTCTGTTCGTCACAGGGCACCTCAAGGACGGCACGGCGGCCCTGGACTGGCCTGCCATGGTGCGGCTGCGCCAGACCGTGGTGATCTACATGGGTCTGGGAGGCTTAAGTGAAATCTGCCGCCAGATGATGGCCCACGGCGCAACGCCGGACCTGCCCATTGCGGTCGTGCAAAACGGCAGCGTTGCCACGCAGAAGGTCGTCATCGGCACCCTGGCCGACATGCCGCAGCGGGTCGCCGATGAGGGTTTGGTATCGCCCTGCCTCACGATTATTGGCGAGGTGGTGAAACTGCATGGATCGCTGGCCTGGTTCCAACCTGAGACGGCGGGCATCACACCATAGAGGGAATTCTGTCCAGCACCCTATTGGGTCAGCGCCACAGGCACAATGTCGACATGGGCTAGGCTGGACGCAGCCCGCGGCGGGCGCCGTACAACGCCCGGCTTCGTCACTGAACTTCCCTATGGAACTCACCACCCCGCTGTCATTACCCACTCAACCTGTGCGCGCCAACTAGGATGTCGGACCGTTTCTTGTTTTGGGGACCCACGCTGATCTGGGCGACCACCTGGCACGCCATCCTGTACCAACTGGGCGATGTGTCCGTCTTGCAATCGGTTGCAATGCGATTTGGCTTGGCCAGCGTCATGCTGTTTGCGATTGCGCGCTGGCGTGGCGAGTCGGTGGCGAGCAGCGTGGGTTTGCACGGCTGGCTGCTGCTGACGGGCGCGGTGCAGTACGGCCTGAATTACATGGCCACCTACGAAGCTGAAAAGCACCTGGCCTCGGGCTTGTTGGCGGTGTTGTTTTCCCTGATGATCTTCACCAACGCCATTGGCGGCGCGTTATTTTTCGGCCAGGCCATCACGCGGCGCTTCATGGCGTACGGCGCCGTGGGTGTAGCGGGCATCGTGTTGATCTTCTGGCCCGACATCGCCGCGACCCGAAGTGGGCCGGGGGTACTGGGCGCAGTGGCCTTGGGCCTGACGGCCATCACGATGGCATCGGTGGGCAACATGCTCACGCTGCGCCTGACACGTCGGGGCACGGCGCTGGTGCCGCTGCTCGCCTGGAGCATGGGCTACGGCGCTGCGGCGCTGATGCTGGTGGGCGCCATCGGCGGGGTTGAGTTCCATCTGGACCCGCGCCCCAGTTACTGGCTGTCGCTGGCCTACCTCAGCGCCTTCGGTTCCGTGGTGGCGTTCCTGCTGTACTTCAAACTCGCGCAACGCCAGGGGGCCGGGCGCGCCGCGCTGGTGGGTCTGATCATTCCGGCGGCAGCGCTGCTGATGTCAGCGTTGTTCGAGGGCTGGCGCCCGACGCTCGTGTCCAGTGCGGGAATCGTTTTCTGCCTGGCAGGGCTGTGGGGTGCGACGCGTCCGGTACTCGCCCCTGCACCGGCTCACCCAGGCTGACCGCTCGCCTCCTGTGCGCCTTCAGCCCTTGGGCCTTTGCGCGGCTTCGCCGGCGGCCTTGACGCCGTCAGGCGAGCTGCGATATTCAAACGCAAAGACAGCCGCCTCCACACGCGAGCGCAAATTGAGTTTGTCCATGATGTGGCGCACGTGCAGCTTGACGGTGTTGTGGCTGATGTCCAGCGCCTGGGCAATGACCTTGTTGCTCTGGCCGCGGGCTACATGCTCCAGCACCTCGCGTTCGCGTTCGGTGAGCGAGGCCACCAGATCGCCCTTGACCGATCCCTTGGGGCCGGATTGCAGGATCTGCGCGAGCTTGAGCGTCATGGCGGAGGCCACCACCATTTCGCCGCGCGCGGCCCGGGTGATGGCATCAATCACTTCTTCGGGCTCCATGTCCTTGAGCAAATAGCCACGCACGCCGGCGCGCAAGGCTGCGGCCATATCGTCCTCGGAGTCGCTCATGGTCAGGATCACGGTGGGCGTGTTGCAGCCTTCGGAGCGAATCAGCCGCAGCAGGCTCAGGCCATCGGTGGCAGCCAGGCGCAGATCCAGCACCAGCAGGTCGGGCTGCTGTGCGCGCAGCATCGCCACCACCAGCGCAGGATCCCCGGTGGCGCCAACCACTTTCAGGCCGCCCCGATGTTCGAGCAGTTCGGTCAGCCCACTACGGCACAACGAGTGGTCGTCCACCAGCACCACCCTGATGACTGCAGTCATGCTGCGAGCCCCTGCATTGACGCGGCAGGGATCACCAGACGCACACGGGTACCGCCCCCTTCATTCATGGCCACTTCAACGCTGCCACCCAGGCGCTGCGCCCGACCCTGCATGATGTCGAGCCCAAGATGTACCGTTCCCGGGATGGCTCCCGGCACCGGCCGTGCCGCCAGGCCCAGCCCGTCGTCTTCGATCAGGAACTCCAATTGCTCGTGCGTCTTCTCAATTGCCAGCACAGCGTGCTTTGCCATCGAGTGCTTCGCGATATTGGCCAATGCTTCCTGAACAATGTGGAACACCTGAACCTCCTGTTCGTCGCTCAGGTTCAGATTCTGCGCCGAATTCCGGATCTCCAGTGCAATGCCCGTACGGTCAAAAAACCCGTCCGCAATGCCCTGAAGCGCGTGCAGCAATCCCAAGGGGTCCATGCGGGTGCGAAAGTAAGTCATGACTTCACGCAGGTTGTTATGCACTTCACCCACGGCCTTTTTCACGTCGGAAAAATACTTCAGGGAGCGCGGGTCGTCGTGGGCCAGCATGGCATCGTTCAGCAAAGGCAGGCGCATCTTGACATAGGCCAGCGTCTGCGCAATGGCGTCGTGCACTTCATTCACCATTTCCTGGCGCTCCCTCATCACTGTCATGCGCAGACGCTCGCGTTCGATGCGCGCATTGTGCAGTGCCAGACCCAACAACTGGCCGATCAGGCGCAGTATGGTCTGCGTCTCGGGGCTGAGCTCGGCGTCCGTTTCGAAGAACAGGTTGTAAATTCCCAGAACATCGTCGCCGTGCGGCAGTGATATGGCCAGCACGCGCTGGCATTGCAGCCCGAAGTAGGCGTCGGCGTTGTGCTTGGCGCAGGAGCGCACGTCGTCCACCCAGCCCAACCCGTCGGTGTCCGCCGCAACGCCGCACATGCCGCAGTGCCGCTCCACCAGTCGCTCCGTGCTCAGCACCTGCGCTGGCAACCCCAGTTGTGCCACCAGCCGCATGTATTGCCCGTCGTCGGTCAATACCCGCACGGCCCCTGCCTGCGCCCCGGCCAAGGCCACGATGGAAACCAGGAAGCGTTGCAGCAAGGGTTCAAGATCACCCCCCGCAGCCAGCGCCGAAGTCAATCCGGAAACAACAACTCCCGCATCCGCAGAACTTGTGTGCATCGCGGTGCGGCCAGGAATTTGGACTGTGGTCATGGGGATGATGCGGATCGGCAATGCTATTACATTACCCGCCACTAATTTATCGTGAAAACCCGGAGGCGCTCACAAAACTCACGCTACCCATTTGGGCTACGCCGGATTACCCGTGGCGGTTATAGACGGGGCTGGGTGCCCCTGCCTCTAATAGGGGCACTCTAAAGCACCTGTCCCGAGAGAAGAACCTCCACCGCATGCCTGCCCAACCGCTCCACGACCCTGGCCGCGCGCCGCTGGCAGACGCTACCACCGAGACGCGCAATACCACCTGCTACATGTGTGCCTGCCGTTGCGGCATCAGGGTGCATTTGCGCAACGGTGAGGTTCGCTACATCGAAGGCAATCCGGACCATCCGCTGAACCAGGGCGTGATTTGCGCCAAGGGTTCTTCGGGCATCATGAAGCAGTATTCGCCGGCGCGCTTGACGCAGCCGCTGATGCGCAAGCCCGGGGCCGAGCGCGGTGACGGAGAATTTGTTCCCATCAGTTGGGAGCATGCCTACTCCATGCTGGAGCAGCGTCTGCGAAAGATTCGCGCGACCGATCCGAAACAGTTCGCGCTGTTCACCGGACGCGATCAGATGCAGGCGCTGACGGGCCTGTTTGCGCGCCAATTCGGCACACCCAACTACGCGGCGCACGGCGGCTTTTGCTCGGTCAACATGGCCGCCGGAATGATCTACACGATCGGCGGATCGTTCTGGGAATTCGGCGGCCCCGATCTGGATCGCGCCAAGCTGTTTGTCATGATAGGCACGGCCGAGGACCACCATTCGAATCCGCTGAAGATCGCGATCTCCAAATTCAAACGTGATGGCGGGCGCTTCATTTCCATCAATCCCGTGCGCACCGGCTACTCGGCAATTGCAGACGAGTGGTTGCCGATCCGACCCGGCACCGATGGTGCGTTGCTGCTGGCGCTGATCCACGAAATCATCGCGCTCGGCCTGTTTGACCGCGAGTTCATCGTGCGCTATACCAACGCAGGTGAACTGGTGAACATGGACCAGGCCAACGACGAGTTCGGCATGTTCGTGCGTGCCGAAGTGCCCGAAGAAGAAGGCTGCTTCGACCCGCAGAACAAGCTCTGGTGGGACCGCGCCAGCAACCGCCCGGTGATCACACATTCACCGGGATGCGACCCGGTGCTGATCGGGGAGTTCGCACTTTCCGATGGCACACGAGTCAAACCCGCATTCCAGTTGCTCAAGGACCGGGTGGAGAATTACACCCCCGATTGGGCGGCCGCCATCACCGGCATCCCGGCCGAAGCGATACGCCGTCTGGCGCACGAAATGGGCATCACCGCGCGCGACCAGAAGATCGAGTTGCCCATCCCCTGGACCGACTGCTGGGGCAAGGAACACGAAACCGTCACCGGCAACCCGGTCGCCTTTCACGCCATGCGCGGACTGGCCGCGCACTCCAACGGCTTTCACACCATCCGTTCGCTGGCGATCCTGATGTCCCTGCTCGGGACCATTGATCGACCCGGCGGTTTTCGCCACAAGGCACCGTTTCCGCGACCGATTCCACCTTGCGCGAAAACACCGAACACGCCGCTCGCGGTCAAGCCCAATTCGCCACTGGATGGTCTGGCTCTGGGCTGGCCGGCCGAGCCCGACGACCTGTTCGTGGACGACGACGGTAAACCGGTGCGCATCGACAAGGCGTTCTCCTGGGAGTACCCGCTGTCGGTGCACGGCATGATGCACAACGTCATCACCAACGCGTGGCGCGGCGACCCCTACCCGATCGACACGCTCATGCTGTTCATGGCGAACATGGCATGGAACTCAACCATGAACACCTCGCAGGTGCGCGAGATGCTCAACGACAAGCACGTCGACGGTGACAAGACCGGCGAGTACAAGATCCCCTTCCTTGTGGTCTGCGACGCCTTCCAGTCGGAGACGACCGCGTTCGCGGACCTCGTGCTGCCCGACACCACCTACCTCGAACGCCACGACGTGATGTCGATGCTGGACCGGCCGATCTCGGAGTTCGACGGTCCGGTGGATGCGGTGCGCATTCCGGTGCTGCCGCCCCTCGGCCAGTGCAAGCCGTTCCAGGAAGTGTTGATCGAGCTCGCAGGCCGTCTGAGTTTCCCGGCCTTCGTGCGCCCCGACGGTAGCCGAAAATTCCGCGACTACCCCGATTTCATCGTCAACTACGAAACCGATCCAGGCTCGGGCATCGGTTTCCTGTCGGGCTGGCGCGGCAAAGGTGGCGAGAAGTTCATGCGCGGCGAACCCAATCCGCGTCAGTGGGAAATGTACGCGCAGAACAACTGCGTCTACCACCACAAACTCCCGGCCTCATACCAGTACATGCGCAACTGGAACAAGGGTTATCTGGAGTGGTCGCAGCGCACCCGCATCACCAAGTACGCCGAACCGATCCTGATTCACCTCTATTCGGAAGTGCTACAGAAGTTTCGTCTGGCGGCGCAGGGCAAGGGCATCTCGCGCAAGCCACCGCAACACTTGCGCAAGAACATCGAGGAGTACTTCGACCCGCTGCCGTTCTATTACGAGCCGCTGGAGGCGCAAAAGACCGACCGCGAGAAATACCCCTTAAGTGCGATCACGCAGCGCCCCATGGCGATGTACCACTCCTGGGATTCGCAAAACGCCTGGCTGCGCCAGATTCACACCCACAACCACCTCTACGTGAATCCGCAGACCGCCAGCCTGCAGGGCATCGCTGATGGCGACTGGATGTGGGTGGAGTCGCAGTGGGGCAAGGTGCGCTGCCTCGCCAAGTTTTCGGAAGCGGTGGAGCCTGGCACGGTCTGGACCTGGAACGCCATCGGCAAGTCGGCAGGCGCCTGGCATCTTGAACCCGACGCAAACGAATCACAAAAAGGCTTTCTGCTGAACCACCTGATCTCCGATGAATTGCCCGGTGCGGGTTCTTCGCCGCCGATCTCCAACTCCGACCCCATCACCGGTCAAGCCGCCTGGTTTGACGTGCGCGTGCGCATCTACAAAGCCCAGGCCGATGAACCGGCAGTCACCTCACCGCAATTCAAGAGCGTGCCGGCTGCCCCCGGAACGGCTGGCAAAAACCCGAAGTGGCAGGCCTATTTTGCCGGCAAGGGTGCGCGCAAATGACGCAATTGGCCCTGGTCATCGACCTCAACGTATGCGTGGGTTGCCATGCCTGCGTGACCAGTTGCAAACAGTGGAATACCTCGGGCTCGGCCGGCGCTCTGGCCGACTTCAATCCTTATGGTGCCGACCCGTCGGGCACTTTTTTCAATCGGGTCCAGACCTTCGAGGTCGGCAAGTTTCCCAGCACCCAGACGGTTCACTTTCCCAAGTCCTGTCTGCATTGCGAAGACCCGCCCTGCGTTCCGGTGTGCCCCACGGGCGCGAGCTACAAACGCGCCGAGGACGGCATCGTGCTGGTCGATTACGACAAATGCATAGGCTGCAAATACTGCTCCTGGGCCTGCCCCTACGGCGCACGCGAGTTCGACGAAGAGCGCAAGGTCATGACCAAGTGCACGCTGTGCGTGGACCGGATTTACGACACCGCTCTGGCCGAAGCCGAACGCAAGCCCGCCTGCGTGCTGGCTTGCCCGACCAGCGCGCGCCTGTTCGGCGACATCCACAATCCGGACTCGGTGGTTTCGGTGGCGATCCGTGAAAGCGCGGGCTACCCGCTGATGCCCGAATGGGGAACGCATCCGTCCAACCACTACCTGCCACGGCGCAAGACCGCTCTGCATATCCACGAGGACGAGCTGGCACGCGCCGACAACCCTTTGAAGATCGACGGTCTGTTGCCCAAACCGGCGAAATCGGAACCGTCGCTGGACGACTTGATGTCCTGGTAGGCGACGCACAGCATGAAACCCGCCTTCTCCGTCATCTTCCTCACCACGCTCATCGGCGCGGCGCAGGGATTATTCCTCGCCCTGTTCACAGCGCAATCCTATGTGCTGTTCGGCCTGTTGCCCGCAGGTCAGGATGAGCACAGTTTCTACGCGCTCGGCAGTGGCGTCGCGCTGGCACTTCTGGCGGCCGGCTTGATGGCTTCGTTCTTCCACCTGGGACGACCTGAAAGAGCCTGGCGCGCAGCCGCGATGTGGCGCACATCGTGGCTGTCGCGCGAGGTCATCGTGCTGCCGGCATTCATGGCCGTGGTTGCCCTCTATGGCTTGAGCCAGCTGTTGCAATGGAAGTTCGCGCTGGCAACCCTGGCATCCGGTGGCGTGGTCGACGCCCCGGTCTTGCTGGGCGTACTGGGCACGCTGCTGGCGTTTGCATTGTTTGTCTGCACCGCCATGATCTACGCCTGCCTGCCCTTCCTGCCTGAATGGCACAGCCCGCTCACCGTCATCAACTACATCCTGTTGGGCGGTGCGTCGGGCTTCACCCTGGCAGCCGCGTTTGCGACCTTGGGCGCCCCCGCGCTAACGCGCTTTTATGCGGGCTGGGCGCTCATCATCACGCTGCTGGGCTTTCTCAGCCGCGGCGCTTCGCTGCTGCGCAACGCTCAGCTCAAGCCCAAGTCCACGGTGCAGACGGCTATCGGCATCAAGCACCCGCAGATCGTGCAGAAATCCTCCGGATTTCTGGGAGGCTCTTTCAATACGCGGGAGTTCTTCCACGGCAAGACGCCGCAGTTTCTTCGGTTCGCCAAATGGTTGTTCATTGCCACTGTATTCATCCTTCCGGCCCTGCTGTTGGCGGCCGGACTCTTGACCTCGCTTCCGGGGGTACTGCCTTTGGCCTTCGCCATGCAATACACCGGACTGCTGGTCGAGCGTTGGTTCTTCTTCGCCCAGGCGAACCACCCGCAGAACATTTACTACCAGGCGGTGTCCTGAACTACCGGCGCAAGGAGAAACAGACTCATGGCTCTTGTTGAACCTCATGGCGGGCACGGCCTGATGGAGCTGCTGCTCGAAGGTGATGCGCTCGCCGCCGAGCTGGCACGCGCCGCCACCTTGCCAAAACTTCGTGTGAGCTCGCGCGAGAAGGGTGATCTCATCATGATGGGCATCGGCGGCTTCACACCGCTCGAAGGCTTCATGTCGCACGCCGATTGGGCCGGTGTCTGCGACGGCATGAAGATGGCCAGCGGCCTGTTCTGGCCTATCCCCATCACCCTCTCCACTGATGTGGTCAGAGCCGAAACTATTCCGGTCGGCAGCGATATCGCGCTCACGGATCCCGACGATGGCTCCATCCTCGCCACCCTACGCGTCACGGAAAAATATGTGATCGACAAGGCGCACGAATGCGCCTCCGTGTTCAAGACCACCGACCCCAGGCACCCCGGTGTCAAGCTGGTGCTGGAACAGGGCGAGGTCAATCTGGCGGGTCCGGTCAAGGTCCTGTCCCAGGGCGAATTCCCTGAGAAATATGGCGAGCTCTTCATGTCGCCCCGGCAGACGCGCGCGAAATTCGAGGCTCTTGGGTGGAGCAAGGTGGCGGCCTTTCAGACCCGAAATCCGATGCACCGTTCGCATGAATACCTGGCGAAGATTGCCATCGAAACCTGCGATGGCGTGCTCATCCATTCGCTGCTGGGGCACCTCAAACCGGGTGACATTCCAGCCGAGGTGCGCGCCAAAACGATCGCCGTGCTCACGGAAAACTACTTCGTCAAAAAGACCGTGATCCAGGCCGGCTACCCGCTGGACATGCGCTACGCCGGGCCGCGTGAGGCGCTGCTGCATGCGCTGTTCCGGCAGAACTACGGCTGCTCACATCAGATCGTGGGACGCGACCATGCCGGTGTCGGCAGCTACTACGGCCCGTTCGACGCGCACCACATTTTTGACACACTGCCGCCCAACGCGCTACAGACCCAGCCACTCAAGATCGACGTGGCGTTCTGGTGCTACAAGTGCGGCGGCATGGCCTCTGGGCGCACCTGCCCGCATACCGCGGCCGATCAGTTGCAGGTCGCCGGCACCCAGTTGCGCCAGTGGCTCTCCGAAGGTGCGCCGGTTCCGCCCGAATTCAGCCGCCCCGAAGTGCTCGTCATCCTGCGCGACTACTACGCCCGTCGCAGTTCTCAATAGTTTTTAGTGATCCGTTAACCCCAAGAAGGAGATAGCCATGCCAACCTATGTAAGAACCGAAAAATGCGATGGGTGCAAAGGTCAGGACAAGACCGCTTGCATGTACATCTGCCCGCACGACCTGATGGCGCTGGACAAAGATGGCTCCAAGACCGGCCATGCGATGAAGGCCTGGAATCAGGAGCCGGAGCAGTGCTGGGAATGCTATTCCTGCGTCAAGATCTGCCCGCAAAATGCGATCGAGGTCCGGCACTATGCCGACATCGTGCCACTCGGTGGTTCAGTGCAGCCGCTGCGCGGATCCGACTCGATCATGTGGACCATCAAGTTCCGCAACGGCACGCTCAAACGTTTCAAGTTCCCCATTCGCACCACCGCCGAAGGATCGATCGATCCGTACGGCGGCAAACCCATGCCCAAGGTCGCCGAGCTCAGCGCGCCCGGTGTATTCACCAAGGAAATGATGGGTGGTTACCGCGCCGGGCGGCCGGAAGAACTGATCCGCCGCAAGTAGGCCGTCCAACTTGTCAAACAACCAACAATTTCCAAGGTGAACGAAATGTCTGATGCAACTTTTGAAGCTCCAAAAATCATCCAGGAAGAACTGGACATCCTGCTTGTCGGCGGCGGCATGGCCTGCTGCGGTGCAGCTTACGAGATGATGCGCTGGGCCGAAGCCGTCAAGGCCGAATCCGGCGTGGATCTGAAGATCAAGCTGGTTGACAAGGCGGCCATGGATCGCTCCGGCGCCGTGGCACAGGGTCTGTCTGCGATCAACACTTACATCGGCCCCGACCTCGATCCGGCCGACTACGCCCGCATGGTCTCCAACGACCTGATGGGCATCACGCGCGACGACCTGACCTACGACATCGGCCGCAATGTCGACGACTCCGTGCACCTGTTCGAGGAGTGGGGACTGCCGATCTGGAAGACCGACGCTGACGGCGTGCGCCACGATGGCGCAGAGTCCTTGAAGGAAGGCCTGCCGCTGCTCAAAGACGGCGGCAAGCCGGTGCGCTCCGGCAAGTGGCAGATCATGATCAACGGCGAATCCTACAAGTGGATCGTGGCCGAGGCCGCAAAGAAAGCGCTGGGTCTGGCGCGCATCGAAGAGCGCATCTTCATCGTCAAGCTGCTCAACGACAAGAACGACCCATCACGCATTGCCGGCGCGGTGGGCTTCTCGGTGCGTGACAACACCATCCACATCTACAAGGCCAAGGCCGTGTTGCTGGCTGCTGGCGGCTGCGTAAACCTGTTCCGCCCGCGCTCCGTGGGCGAAGGCGCAGGACGCGCCTGGTATCCGGTGTGGAACGCGGGTTCCACCTACGCCATGGCGGCGGAAGCCGGTGCGGAGATGACGATGATGGAAAACCGCTTCGTACCGGCCCGCTTCAAGGACGGCTACGGACCCGTCGGTGCCTGGTTCCTGCTGTTCAAGGCCAAGGCGACCAACGCCTATGGCGAAGACTACATGGTGAAGAACAAGGAGTTGTTGAACGACTACCCGCCCTACGGCCAGGCAGCGGTGCCTGCATCCTGCCTGCGCAACCACCTGATGCTCAAGGAAATGAAGGAAGGTCGTGGTCCGATTTACATGGACACCGTGGCGGCGCTGGCCAAGCTGCGCGAAACGCTGTCGCCCAAGGAAGTCAAACACCTCGAAGCCGAAGCCTGGGAGGATTTCCTGGACATGTGCATCGGTCAATGCGGCATCTGGGTGGGCGAGAACGTCGAACCCGAGAAGAAGAACTCCGAGCTCATGCCGACCGAGCCCTACCTGCTGGGATCGCACTCGGGCTGCTGCGGTATCTGGGTCTCGGGTCCGACTGATCTGGGTGCGCCCACGGCCGACGAAGGCGACTACGACGGCGTGCCGGCACACCTGCCACGTGGCTGGAACTGGGGCTATCGCTCGATGACCACGGTGAAGGGATTGTTCACCGCTGGCGACGGCGTGGGCGCGTCCGGTCACAAGTTCTCTTCGGGCTCGCACACCGAAGGCCGACTGGCGTCCAAGGCGATGGTTCAGTATGCGCTGGACAACAAGGACTGGAAGCCCGAGCTCGACACTTCAGTGGAACAACTCGCTGAAGAAATCTACAAGCCGGTGCGCAACTTCCTGGAGCACAAGGACTACACCACGGCGATCGATGTGAACCCGCACTACATCACGCCCAAGATGCTGCAGATGCGCTTGCAAAAAATCATGGACGAGTATGTCGCGGGCTGCGCCACCTACTACAACACCAATGACAAGATGCTGGCGGTGGCCGAAGAGAAGCTGGAGATGCTCAAGGAAGACGCGCTCAAGATGCGCGCCAAGGATCTGCATGAACTGCTGCGTGCCTGGGAAAACTACCACCGCATCATCACCGCCGAAGCGCACATGAAGCACATCCAGTTCCGCGAAGAATCGCGTTACCCGGGCTTCTATTACCGCACCGACAAGAACTTTGTCGATGAGGAAAACTGGCACTGCTTTGTCAACTCGATCTACGACAAGAACACCAAGCAATGGACCTGCTTCAAACGCAAGCACGTCGATCTGGTGGACAAGTCCAAACTGTTCAAGGCAGCGGCTCCACACTGAGCCAGCTTGCGTTCAATCGCGTAAAGTAGCAAGGGCCGGGCGTCTCAAGGCGTCCGGCCTCTTTTTTGGTGACGGCGTGCCACGCCCAGTTCATGAACGTTCAACAAGGTAAGCATCAATGAACGACGACCCGATCAAGAATCTTCCCTTTCCAGGCAACCCGGTTGTGCCGCAGACTTTCGACGAGAGCAAGATCATCCAGTTTCATTGCCGCAAAGGCATTACTTGCTGGAACGCCTGTTGCAGCAACATCGACATCTCGCTCACGCCCTACGACATCCTTCGCCTGAAGCGTCGCTTCGAGATCAGCTCCGGCGAGTTCCTGAAGAAGTACACCGTGCCCTATGAGATGGAGCAGGACGGCATCGCCGGCGTCAAGCTGCGTCCCGTTGAAAGCGGCACGGCCTGCCAGTTCATGACGCCGGAAGGCTGCAGCGTCTACGAAGACCGCCCCACGGCCTGCCGCTACTATCCACTCGCACTGTTGTCGCTACGTCGGCAGGATGAAGCCACTGACCGCGCTTCCTACGCCCTGGTGGAAGAGGCGCATTGCCTGGGCCACAAGGAGCCGCGGAAGATCAGCGTTGATGCCTACCGCAAGGAGCAGGGGCTGGATGAATACGACGAGTTGGCCCGCGGCTGGCGGCAGTTGATTCTGAAGAAAAAATCATCGGGCCCCAGCATCGGCAAGCCGTCCAAGCGCAGCCTCGAACTTTTCTTCATGGTCTGCTACGACATCGACCGCTTCAGCCAGTTCGTGGCGAGCGAGGGTTTCAGCGACATCTACGATCTGCCGCCAGAAGAGTTGAAAAACATCCTGTGCGAGGATGTGGAACTGATGCAGTTCGGTTTCCGTTTTCTCAGACAGGTGCTGTTCGGTGAGGAAACTATCACGCTGCGCCAGGAGGCCACGCAGGAACGCCGCGCCCGCCACCTGGAGAGACTGCAGCGCATTGAGACCGAGGCGGCTGCGCGGCGTGCCATGGAACAGGACGAGATGTACGACGGGCCGGACTGATTTCCTGTTTGAAGTCCCGTGGCGAGCTTGGCGAAAACGCTGGGATTCGCGTAGGCTCTTGCATCAACAACTTGGCATTATTCTTCTTGATTATTTGTTTGCGGTAGCGCTGTGTTCGAGAAGTTGAATCCAAGACTGGCTCCGGTCATTCGCGCGGTACCATCGTAAGTCAAGTACGCAGCGTGGCTGCCGTTCGCCACGGTCAGCTTCCGCGCAGGCTAATTGTGTGGATTCTGGGGTTGGCCAGCAGTCTTTTGTGACGACCTGCTGCGTGCCCGGTGCGGCCACCTGCGGAAGTAAGGACCGGCCATTCGTGGTGGCTATCAAAAAGGCGAAAACGACCATTCACGCTGCGAGTTCGCCTACCATGCTCTATTGGGCCCGCAGTCCACACATAATTCGGTGAATTCTGCTCAAACACACGGAGCCATTTCTGTGACCAGTTCGCTATTCAATTCGATCTCCATTTTCAGAAAACCAGCTGCTGTACTTTTGACGGCAACGCTTGTGGCGGGCTGCACGTCCACGCCGCAGGCAACTGTCGGCACTGACAGCCACGGTCTGAGCGACTGGCCGCACATTAGCAGTGCCATCGTCAAAGATCCTTTAGTCGAAGCTGAGGTGCTTCGCATTCTGTCGGGTATGACGTTGCCACAAAAAATTGGGCAGATGACGCAGGCTGAAATTCGCCACGTCACACCCGCTCAAATTACCGAGTTCTATCTTGGTTCTGTTCTCAATGGAGGTGGATCGTGGCCGCAAGGCAAGAAGAACTCCAGTGCATCGGACTGGGTGGCATTGGCCGACAAGTTTTATGACGCGTCAATGGCCACCGACATGAAGGTCAAGGTGCCATTGATTTGGGGCACCGACGCCGTTCACGGTCATGGCAATGCCTACGGCTCGACGCTGTTTCCCCATAACATTGGCCTGGGTGCCACCCGTGACACTGAGTTGCTGGAGCAAATGGGTGCCGTTGTGGGCCGCCAGGTGCGCGCCACGGGCATCAATTGGGTTTTTGCCCCGACCGTGGCGGTGGCGCGCGATGACCGTTGGGGTCGGACCTACGAAAGCTTTTCAGAGGACGCCGAAACCGTCAAGCCGCTGTCACGGGCTTTCATCCGGGGCATGCAGGGCCAATTCAAGCAAGACAGCAATGCGGTCGCCACCGCGAAGGCTTATATGGGAGATGGCGCCTCCGAATTGGGCATAGACCAGGGTCTTTCCAAAGCGAGCAAATCCGACATGGTCAACATCCATGGACAGGGTTATTACGGCGCCTTGGAAGCCGGCGTGCAAACCGTAATGGCGTCCTTGAGCAGTTGGAACGACGTCCAGGCGGGCGTCAATTACGGCAAGATGCACGGCAGTAAAGCAATGCTGACGGAAGCGCTCAAGGAGAAGATGGGCTTTGACGGATTTGTCGTCACCGACTGGGACGGCATTTCGCAAGTGGACAATTGCAGCGCATCCCTTTGTGCTCAGGCCATCAACGCCGGCGTGGATATGGTCATGGCACCAGAGGGCTGGAAAGCCTTTATCGCCGACACGATCAAGTTGGTCCAGCGTGGTGACATTCCCTTGTCACGCATTGACGATGCCGTGTCGCGCATCTTGCGCGTCAAGCTGCGTGCCGGCATGTTTGGCCATCGACCGTCAGCCAATCCCTATGCGGGCCAAGACCAGGCGCTCCAGGCGCGGGATTTGGCGCGCCGTGCGGTGCGCCAGTCCATGGTCCTGCTCAAGAACAATCGGCAGGTCTTGCCGTTGTCACGTACACAGCGCGTGTTGGTTGTGGGCAAGTCGGCCAACAGTATCGCCAATCAAAGCGGCGGCTGGAGTCTGACCTGGCAGGGCACCGATACGGTCAATGCAGATTTCCCCGTTGCCGACACGATTCTGGATGGCGTTCGGGACGTGGTCGGCAGCGCGCAGGTCACATTCCGTGAGACCGCCGGGGGGTTGGATGTCAGCAAGTTCGATACGGTGGTTGCTGTCATCGGAGAACCCCCTTACGCGGAATTCAGCGGTGACATCACCCTGTCCAGCACACTGCGCCATAGTTTGCGTTATCCCGAAGACTTGAGCGTGCTGCAGGCAGTGGCGGGACACGGTGTGCCGGTGGTGACGGTGCTGCTGACAGGGCGTCCGGTTTATGCCAACGATCTGATCAACCTGTCCGATGCTTTCGTTGTGGGGTGGTTGCCTGGGACCGAAGGCAAGGGCGTGACTGATGTTTTGTTCCGTAGCGCCGACGGAGTGGGCCCGCACGACTTCAGTGGTCGACTGTCATTCTCCTGGCCGCGGCACGCCTGCCAACAGCCCCTGAATTGGGGTGATGCGTCCTATGACCCGCAATTCGCATTTGGTTATGGTCTGAGCCACACCAGTCGCATCGAGATGGCGGCGCTGGCGCTGGATCTGCGAACGGATGGCTGCGGCCTAGAGGCGTCCGTCCCGATCTTCAACCTCACGGACAAGGCGCCCTATACCTTGTATGTTTCCAGTGCGGCCAACCAATGGGCGCGCGTCAAGGTGGGGTCCGACCTCAACGCCATTCTGGACCTGCCGGCAGATCGGCCGGCCATTCGTGTCGAGACCACGCAAATCAATGTGCAGCATGACGCCAAGCGTGTGACCTGGATAGGCCCGGCCAAGTTTTTCGTGGCTGCCGCTCAAAAGCAGGGGGTTCGTTCTCACGAAATGAGTCAGGGCGTCTTGCAATTTGACATGGTGGTGTATCAGTCGCCGCAGGCCAAGGTGAAATTGTCGGTCGAATGCGGCGCGCCCACCTGTCTGGGCGAGGTTGATTTCACGCCCTACATCAAGACGGTTCCACTCAACACCAGGCGTACCGTCAAAATTCCGATGTTGTGCATGGAAGAGGCAGGGTCCGATTTTCTCAACATGGACATACCGTTTAGCCTTTTTACGGATCAAGGGTTTTCGGCTGCGTTTACCAACATTCAAATCGTCTCCGGTTCTGCCAAGGACCCTGACGCATTGACTTGCGCCGACATCGGCGTCGAGCTGAAACTCTAGGAACAACCCTTCAAATTGCCTCGATGAATCTACATTTCCGACTTTCGCGGCCTGAAAGGCTGGGACAGGACTGCAGCGTTTGCGGTCATAGAGATTTGCGATCTGCCTGCTCCAAAGCCGCCGTTGCCACTTTGGGATCCACAGGCAGCTATGTGGCAAACCTTTCGTCAAAGTGAGTGCCCGGACTCGACCAACAGCTGACGTCTAAAGGAATCGTCAAAGCGCGCGTCGATACTGAACCCCCAGGAGCGGAAGTAGGATTTTCTCGACTCTGAGACAGCTTAGGCTAAAAGCCGAATTAGAAAGACGCAAACTGGCTGCCCGAAACCAGACATTCGCATGGACGTAATCAGTGCCCGCCTTATGTGGAATCTTCGTCAGAGTGGCGATCCGCCTTCGACCACAAGCTGGCAACTGGTCAACAGCTTTTGACATCGTTGATATGAAACTTCAGCCATCGCCATCATCAGTTTTATTCCTGTGGCTAGGGTCACTTCAAACCAATAAACTCATCTGCGAATTGTCACAGTCGCTTGCGCCTCGTCGACGTGAGCATTCATTGCGGCAGTTCACTGCAAGCCAAATGCTCCGCTGGGTGAAGCCGGCTGCAAATTTTCAATGCAATTGAATGCTTTAGTCCGGGCCAAAAGCACGCACGCCGCAGACCACAGACCCGGGATCGTTGTTCGCCTCAGCCAAGTCATCTTTTGCAGGGCCAACCTGTGCATCGCGCGGCAGCGGCACACCGTTTTTGACCGCCAGGATTTCAGCCATCACGCTGACTGCAATTTCAGGTGGCGTTTTGCTGCCGATGTAAATGCCGATGGGCCCGCGCAAGCGCTGCAAGGACTCGGCGGTTTCATCAAAATGCTCGACCATGCGCTGGTGCCGTGCTTGGTTGTTGCGTCGCGAGCCGATCGCGCCAATGTAAAAAGCATCGCTGCGCAGTGCCTCCAGCAAGGCCAGGTCATCGAGCTTGGGGTCATGCGTCAACGCAACCACCGCACAGCGCCGGTCTGGCTTGAACTGCGTCACCACGTCATCCGGCATGTCCGTCACCAGGCGCGTTCCGTCCACCGCCCAGCTGGCGCTGTATTCCTGGCGGGGGTCACATACGGTGACTGCGAAGCCGCTGAAGCGGGCCATGATGGCCAAGTACTCGCTGAGCTGCCCGGCACCGATGATCAGCAAGCGGTATTCAGGCCCGAACACATTGACCAGCCGCGTGGCATCGAGCGACAGGGCAGACGGTGTGCTGCACAGCGCGACACTTGCCTTGCAGCTGGCCAGCTCGACGCTGCGTTCGACCAGATGCCCCTGATCCAACCAGCGCAGCAACTGGTCCAGGCTAGTCACTTCGGGATCAAACTCCAGCAGCAGCTCCAAGGTGCCGCCGCAAGGCAGGCCGAAGCGGTGCGCTTCGTCTGCGCTGATTCCGTATTTCACCAACTGCGGAACACCTTCCGGCAAGGTTTGTGGCGCGTCAGGCACGCTGCCATTGGGCTGTGCATAGGCCCGGGTAAAGCGGTAAATCAGGTCGTCCTCAATGCAACCGCCTGACACCGAGCCGACCACCGTGCCGTCCTCGCACAGCGCCATGATGGAACCCACGGGCCGCGGTGACGAACCCCATGTACGCACCACCGTGGCGAGCAGGGCGCGCCGCGATTGCGCGCGCCAGGTCCGCAGAGTTCGCAAGACAAGAACGTCCAGGTTTTCCATCGCGTAGGGGTTCCGTTACAGCAGCGGCACTTACCGCAGGACAAGGAAGGCCGCAACGAGGGCTGCACCGGCTGCCAGCCACACCCAGGCGGGAATGCCAGACGATGTGCCTGCCGCCGACACTGCTGCCGGTGGTTTTTCTGCGTAGGCTTGCGGGTAGCGCTTTTGCATCTCTTCATCAAAACGCTTGAAAAAATCCTCGGCCATGGATTTGGCCACGCCGTCGATCAGGCGCTGCCCCACTTGGGCGATTTTTCCGCCCACACTGGCCTGAACGGTGTAGTCCAGTGCAAGTCCATCCGGATTCGGATTGAGTTGTACCTTGGCGTTGCCTTTGCCGAATCCGGCCGGGCCGCCCTGCCCCTCGAAGGCGATGGTGTAACTGTGCGGCGCGTTGATGTCCGACAGCGCGATTTTTCCGGCGAACTTTGCCGCCAGAGGGCCGATCTTGAGCGACACCGCCATGGTGTACTGGTTCTCGCCGCTGGCCTCGATCTTGTCGCAACCCGGTATGCAAAGTTTCAACACTTCCGGGTCGTTCAGTGCGTCCCAGGTCTGCTGCTGGTTGATGGCGAGTTGGCGGGTTCCTTGCATTTCCATGTCGATCTACTCCTGGTTCATTTATTCTTAAAGAAGGTGGCGTTAACGGCTTTTCATCAGCGCTGAAAGACTGGCCGCCAGTTGCTGCAGATGGCTCACGTTGTGCACAGCCAACATGCCATCTGCGTGCTTGTGCAGTTGTTCGGCACCTCGCGCCAGGGGCGCGTAGCCGTCAAATCGCAGCAAAGGGTTGAGCCAGAACAACTGCCTGCAATGGCGCTTCAACCAGCCCAACTCCTGCGCCAGAGCAGCAGGCTCGCCGGTGTCCAGCCCGTCGCTCACCACCAGCACCACGGTTCGTCCACCTACAAAGCGTCGGGCGTGGTGCTGTCGTAGTTCCGCCAGTGAGTCACCCAGGCAGGTTCCACCGGCGAAATCTTCAATGGCAATACCTGCTTGCACGAGCATGTCGTCGGTGTCTGCCAGCTTGAAGCAGGGCGTCAGGTCGGTAAGCCGGGTACCAAATGCGAACACATCACGCCGGGGATGCCGCCGGGTTGCGGCATGCATAAATGCGAGCAACAAACGCGAATAGCGCTCCATGGAGCCCGACACGTCAATCAAAAACACCAGCGGGGCGAACTCGCTGCGGCGCTGCCTTCGCGGCAATACGGCCGCGTCACCGTCAAAACGCACTGTCTGGCGCATAACACCCGACCAATGCAGCCGCTGTCCACGGTGCGCTTTGCGGGTGCGGCGTCCGTCAAAACGGGGCAGTGGCAATGCAATGCTGCGCACCAGCCCTTCGACCAGCCGGTACTCCGCAGTGGAAAGTTGATTGAAGTCCGCATGGCGCAAACGCTGAAGGGCGCTTGACGTCATCGCTGCATCAAATTCAATCTTCTGTTCTTCTTTGGAGGGCAGCGCCTGCAGCGGTGTCTGCTTGCGCGGCGACAAAGCCTCGCGCACGCGTGGCCTGCGCTTGCTGGGCTCGGCCTTGCCTTCCGCACTGGGCAGCATTTGGGCGAGCAGCTTGTTGGCCATGTTCGGGTCTTTGAAATAGACGTCGAACAATTCGCGAAAAACCATGCGGTCCTGCTCGCGACTTACCAGCACAGCTTCCAGAGCAGCGCTTACGTCAGCTTTGCTGGCAAGGCCCACCAGCAGCGCCGCGTCGTGGGCCAGGGCGATGCGCGCACTGTCCACCTGCACACCGGCGTGGCGCAGCGTGCGCCCGAAGGCTGCAATGTTGAGTGCGAGCTTGCCGCTGCGCGCGTCGCCCAGGTTCATGCGCCTTCCGGGGCCAGCAGGGCCTGCGCCATTTCGAGGTTCATGGCGGCAATGTCATCCCGCTGCTTGAACATGATGCCGGCCGTGTCGGTGAGCACTTCGGGATCCAGAACCAGCGTGTCCAGTGCAATCAAGGCCTTGGCCCACTCCACGGCCTCGGCAATGCCGGGCGCGCGTTGAAATGCGTTGGAAAAAGGCTGCTGACGCAACCGGGTCACGACGGTGGCAACCTGCTCGGACAGTTGCGCACTGGCCTGCGGCACTTTGGCCCGGATGATGGTCAGCTCGCGTTCGCGCTCGGGATAGTCCAGCCAGTGGTAAAGACAGCGGCGCTTGACCGCGTCATTGAGTTCGCGGGTGCGATTGCTCGTGAGGATGGTGACCGGCTTGTAAGTGGCCGCAATGGTGCCCAGTTCGGGAATGCTGACCTGGTACTCGCCCAGGTACTCCAGCAGAAAGGCTTCAAACGGCTCATCCGCGCGGTCGACCTCATCGATGAGCAACAAAGCGCCGGGCGCAGGTGCCTGCAGCGCCTGCAGCAGCGGACGCCGGATCAGATAGCGGTCCTGGTAGACCTCCTGCTCCATACGGGCCACGTCATCTGCCGCAGTGATCTGCGTAGCACTCTGCGCTGACGATTGCGCCGCACGCATGTGCAGCAGTTGCGCCGCATAGTTCCATTCGAACAAGGCTTCGCGCTGCTCCAGCCCGTCATAGCACTGCAGGCGGATGAGGGCACGGCCCAAAGCCTGCGCGAGTGCCTTGGCCAACTCCGTTTTACCCACGCCGGGCTCGCCTTCCAGCAGCAGGGGCCGCTGCAACTTCAGCGCCAGAAACACGGCCGTAGCCAGCCTGCGCTCGGCGTAATAGCCGACCGAGGCAAGCGCAGCAATCAACGCGTCGATGGAAGAAAACGTAGTCATACCCAAACCAATAAAAAAGACCCCGCGTTGTGACGCCGCGGAGCCTTTGCTAAAACAGCCAGAACCCAGGCCGGGATCAACCCAGTATCTTGGCTACAGCCCGCTGTGTCTGCACACTGATGAGGTTGGCACGGTACGCGGCTGTCGCATGGATATCGGCATTGAGCTCGGACGCATCGATTGCCACCCCTGCGGCTGACTGCACCGTGAAGTTCTTATTGAGCGCATCTTCCAGCCCTTTGTGGCGGAACACGCCCTGCCCTGCACCGGTAACCGCCACACGCACGCCGGATGCAGTCTGCGCCACGAACACACCCACCAGCGCAAAGCGCGATGCGGGTTGCACAAATTTCATGTAAGCCGCACCCTTTGCGATGGGAAAGCTGATGGCAGTGATCAGTTCACCGTCCCGGAGCGCCGTGGTGAACATGCCCTGGAAAAAGTCGTCTGCCGCAATCTTGCGCTGGCTCGTGTGCACTGTGGCGCCCAGCCCCAGAACCGCAGACGGGTAGCAGGCGGATGGGTCGTTGTTGGCGACCGAGCCACCCAGCGTACCCATGGCGCGCACCTGGCGGTCACCAATGTGCGCCGCCAGATCGGCCAGCGCCGGAATTGCCGAGCGCACGTCCGCGCTGTCAGCCACTTCACGGTGGCGTGTCATGGCACCGATGACGACGGCATCTCCCTCGCGGCAAATGCCTGTGAGTTCTTTGATGCCCGCCAGATCGGCCAGGGTTTCCGGTTGCGCCAGGCGTTGCTTCATCGAGGCGAGCAGGGTCTGGCCACCGGCCAGAACCTTGGCACCACCGGCGGCGAGCTTGGCGGCATGGTCCACCGAGGTGGCACGTTCAAAAGTAAATGCGTACATGGATGTGATCTCCTTGTTGCTTTAGGCTTTGGCAGCCTGAATGGCTTCCCAGACACGGTGCGGCGATGCAGGCATGTCGAATTCTTTGACGCCCACCACATGCAGTGCGTCCAGCACTGCATTGATCACCGCCGGCGGTGAGCCGATTGCGCCCGCCTCGCCGCAGCCCTTGGTACCCAGCGGGTTATGGGTGCAGGGTGTGCAGATGTTGGCAATCTTGAAATCCGGGAAGTCGTCCGCGCGGGGCATGGCGTAGTCCATGAAAGAGCCGGTGAGCAGCTGCCCTGTCTCGCGGTCGTAAACGCAGTTTTCCAGCAGCGCCTGACCGATGCCCTGAACAATCCCGCCGTGCACCTGGCCTTCGACAATCATCGGGTTGATGATGGTGCCGAAGTCGTCCACAGCGCTGAAGCGGTCAATGCGCGTCTTGCCGGTGGCAGGGTCGATTTCTACTTCACAGATATAGGTTCCCGACGGGTACGTGAAGTTGGTCGGGTCGTAGAAGGCGGTCTCGTTGAGTCCGGGCTCCAGCTTGTCGAGCGGGTAGTTGTGCGGCACGTAGGCGGTAAGCGCTACCTGACCGAACGTCACCTTCTTGTCGGTACCCTTGACCGTGAACTCGCCGTTGGCAAAGTCCACGTCAGCATCGCTGGACTCCATCAAATGGGCCGCGATTTTCTTGGCCTTGGATTCGATCTTGTCGAGCGCCCGCATGATGGCGGCCCCGCCCACAGAAATCGAGCGCGAGCCATAGGTGCCCATGCCGAAGGGCACACGGCCGGTATCCCCGTGCACGATGTCCACCGCATCAACCGCAATGCCAAGTCGCGCAGCCACCACCTGTGCGAACGTGGTTTCATGGCCCTGGCCGTGGCTGTGCGAGCCGGTGAATACCGTCACGCTTCCTGTGGGGTGCACGCGCACTTCGCCGCACTCAAACAGGCCGGCACGGGCACCCAATGCACCGGCAATATTGCTGGGCGCCAGGCCACAGGCCTCGATGTAGCTGGAATAGCCGATGCCCCGCAGCATGCCTTTGGCAGCACTGGCGGTTTTGCGTGCTTCAAAGCCAGCAACATCAGCAAGTTCCTGCGCTTTGGTCATGCAGCCAAGGTAGTCACCGATGTCGTATTGCAAGGCCACTGGTGTCTGGTACGGCCAGGTGTTGATGAAATTGCGTTTGCGGATTTCGTCCTGCGACAAGCCCAGCTCCCAGCCGCAGCGGCTAACCAAACGCTCCAGCAGGTAAGTGGCCTCCGGGCGACCCGCGCCGCGGTAGGCATCTACCGGCACGGTGTTGGTAAACCATGCGTCCACCTCCACGTAAATTTGCGGGCAGGTGTACTGACCTGCCAGCAGCGTGGCATACAAGATGGTCGGGATGGCGGTCGAGAATGTCGACAGGTAAGCGCCCAGATTTGCATCGGTATGCACGCGCATGGCCAGGAATTTGCCGTCTTTGTCCATCGCCATTTCGGCATGGCTGACGTGATCGCGGCCATGGGCATCGGTCAGAAACGCCTCGGACCGGTCACTGGTCCACTTGATGCTGCGGTTGACTTGTTTGGAGGCCCAGGTCAGCGCCACATCTTCGGCATACAGGTAAATCTTTGAGCCAAAACCACCGCCTACATCAGGCGCAATGACGCGCACCTTGTGCTCGGGCAAGCCCAGCACAAATGCGGTCATGAGTAGACGCTCTACGTGCGGGTTCTGGTTGGCCACATACAGCACATATTCTTCGGTGGCGCGGCTGTAGTTACCAATCGCACAGCGCGGCTCCATGGCGTTGGGAACCAGCCGGTTGTTGATCAAGTCCAGCTTAGTGATGTGGGCGGCGTTGGCAAACGCCGCATCAACTTGGCCTTTGTCGCCCAGGGTCCATTTGTAGCAATGGTTATCGGGTGCAACATCGTGCAAAGCCACGCCCTTGGCGGCATCGCGCACATCGGTTACTGCATCCAGAACGTCGTAGTCCACCACCACAGCTTCAGATGCGTTGCGTGCCTGTTCTTGCGTCTCGGCGATCACCATGGCAACCTGGTCGCCCACATGGCGGGCCTTGCCCAGCGCCAGCACCGGGTGCGGCGGCTCCTTCATCGGCGAGCCATCGGGGTTGTTGATCAGCCAGCCGCAGGGCAGGCCACCCATCTTGCCTTCGAGGTCGGTTCCTACAAAGATCTTGATGACACCGGGCATAGCCGAGGCCGCGCTAATGTCTATGTTTTTGATGACAGCGTGTGCGTAAGGGCTGCGGACGAAAACGGCATAGCTCTGCGCCGCCATCGTGATGTCATCGGTGTATTGCCCGGCACCGGTGAGGAAGCGGTAGTCTTCTTTGCGTCGAACCGACTCGCCGATATGCGGGAGTTTGGAAAAATCAGATGCACCCATTTCTGTTCTCCTTATTTGGAAGAGGCCATGGCAGCACGACCCTGCTGCACGGACTTGACGATGTTTTGGTAACCCGTGCAGCGGCAGATATTGCCTTCCAGCAGTTCGCGAATTTCGGTCGCGCTGGCGTTGGGATGCTTGTTGCAAAGATCAACCGAGCTCAGCACCATGCCGGGTGTGCAGAAGCCGCATTGCAGGCCGTGGCACTCCTTGAAAGCAGCCTGCATCGGGTGCAAGGTTCCGTCCGACTGTGACAGGCCTTCGATGGTGGTGATTTCTGCACCCTGGGCTTGTGCTGCCAGCATGTTGCAGGACTTGACCGCGTGACCGTCTTTGAGGACGGTACATGCACCGCACTGCGCGGTGTCGCATCCCACGTGGGTGCCTGTCATTTTGAGGTGTTCACGTAACAGCTGCACGAGCAGCGTATTCGGGGCTACGTCAACCGACGTATCTTTGCCGTTGATCTTGAGTTGAACCTGCATGGTGTGTGTCTCCATCTTTTTTTGATGAACAAGAAGCCTCGGGAATTGTCTTTCAAACACCCTTGCACCAAGCTAGGTAAAACCCTCGATTTAAAGTCGGTCAACGCGATCTTTCTCAAATTGAGACAAGCAACCTATGCAATGAAAAACATAGATTCGTAGCTAAACCTTGTGCCGTATTTCGAGACCTGCTTTCATGCATGCGGAGCCTTGTGCACCCTTTGGCGCGGACAGAAAGCGCCGATGGCTACTCAACTGGGATTGGTTGTTTGACGTCAACCATTACAAAAGTGTGACCCGCCTGATTTCGTCTAGACGACCGGTTTTGGAATGTTGATGAAGCTCGCGACAAGCCGCTTCTGGGCGGGCCACTGGGGCTCCATATTGCTGACCCTCATCAACGGCCGGTAGCGCTGCATGGACTAAACCGCTCGCGCGGTAAGCCGCATCGATGCGGTGTCGGTGTTTGCTACAGGGCGAGTCCGTGGCTATGTTGTGAACCGAGGCAATCGGCCTCGTTCACTAC
>CAILAY010000083.1 GCA_903832285.1 uncultured beta proteobacterium
CAGAGCCCGGATAGCTCGCGTATTTACCGCGCTCCCTGGCCAGTTCGCTTGAGGCCCAATAGGCGTAATAGCAGATTGCCTCCATCGATTCGTCGGCAAAGGCCACGGCTGCATCGCTGGCGTAAGGCGTGCGCAGTTCGTACAAGCTGTCCTGGAACCCCATCACACCCAAACCGACCGGACGATGTCGCAGGTTGGAGTCGCGCGCCTTCTTCACTGCGTAGTAGTTGATGTCGATCACGTTGTCCAGCATGCGCATGGCCGTGGTGATGGTGCCGCGCAACTTGGCGTGATCGAGCACCTTGGCATCGCCCGCAGCAGCACCGTCTTTCAGGTGCTGGAGCAGGTTCACCGAACCCAGATTGCACACCGCGGTCTCAGTGTCGCTGGTGTTGAGTGTGATCTCGGTGCACAGATTGGACGAGTGCACCACACCCGCGTGTTGCTGGGGCGAACGCAGGTTGCAGGCGTCCTTGAACGTGATCCAGGGGTGGCCGGTCTCGAACAGCATGGTCAGCATCTTGCGCCACAGGTCCGAGGCTTGAACTGTGCGCGTCGGCGTGATCTCGCCGCTCGCTGCTTTGGCCTCGTAGGCGACATAGGCGTGTTCGAACTCGGTGCCGAACTTGTCGTGCAGGTCGGGCGTGTCGGAGGGCGAAAACAACGTCCACGAACCCTTCTCCATGACGCGGCGCATGAACAGATCCGGAATCCAGTTGGCCGTGTTCATATCATGCGTGCGGCGACGGTCGTCACCCGTGTTCTTGCGCAGTTCCAGGAATTCCTCGATGTCCAGATGCCAGGTTTCCAGGTAGGTGCATACCGCGCCCTTGCGTTTGCCACCCTGGTTCACGGCCACGGCGGTATCGTTCACCACCTTGAGGAAGGGCACCACGCCCTGCGACTCACCGTTTGTTCCCTTGATGTGGGCGCCCATGGCACGCACCCGGGTCCAGTCGTTGCCCAGGCCACCGGCAAACTTGGACAACAGCGCGTTCTCTTTGATCGACTCATAGATGCCGTCCAAGTCGTCTGGCACCGTGGTCAGATAGCAAGACGAAAGCTGCGGACGGCGCGTGCCAGAGTTGAACAGCGTGGGCGTGCTCGACATGAAGTTGAAGGAAGACAGCACTTCATAGAACTCGATGGCGCGGGTCTCACGGTCGATTTCGTTCAGCGCCAGTCCCATCGCCACGCGCATGAAGAAAGCCTGAGGCAGTTCGATGCGGGTCTTGCGCACATGCAGGAAGTAACGGTCGTACAAGGTTTGCAGACCCAGATAATCGAACTTCAGGTCGCGCTCAGCCTTGAGTGCCCTGCCCAGTTTCTTCAGGTCGTATTGCGCCAGTTTTTCGTCCAGCAATTCGGCCGCAATGCCTTTCTTGATGAACTGCGGGAAGTATTCGGCGTAGCGCTCGCCCATTTCGGCCGGGCTGACTTCGGCGTCGAACACTTCGCGCGCGATCGTGTTGAGCAGCAGGCGGGCCGTGGCGTAGGAGTAGTCGGGGTCCTTTTCGATCAGCGTGCGCGCGGCCAGGATGGAGGCCTTGTAGACCTCGTCCATGGGCACACCGTCATAGAGGTTGCGCAGGGTCTCGCTCACGATCGGCTCTGACTTGACGTCTGCACCCAGACCGGAGCAAGCGGACTCGATCAGCTTTTGCAGCCGCCCCAGATCCAGCACCACGCGCTGGCCCCGGTCGATGGCGTGCAGGGTCGGCGCTGCTGGTGCGGCCTGCGTCACCTGGCGCGAGCGCTCTTGCGTACGGTGCTCGCGGTATAGCACGTAGGCGCGGGCAATCTCGTGATGGCCGCTGCGCATCAAACCGAGTTCGACCTGGTCCTGGATGTCTTCGATGTGAAAACTGCCGCCACTCGGGCGCGAGCGTAGCAGACCCCGGATCACGGTCTGCGTGAGTGCGTCCACGGTTTCGCGAATGCTGGCCGAGGCCGCACCCTGAGTGCCATGCACTGCGAGGAAGGCCTTCATCATGGCCACCGCGATCTTGTTCGGTTCGAACCCCACCACGGCACCGTTGCGACGGATGATCTGGTAGTGCGAGAACATGCTGGAAGTGCCAGACGCCGCGGTATCCATGCTGTGCAGTGGGGGTGCGGCGGCAGTCGCGGCGCTGGTGGAACTCATGGCAGTTGGCATAGTCTTGTTCAAACTTTTCTGGATATATTGGGGTCGGATTGCGTGGATTGCAGCATGCATTTTGCATCCTGTTCAACAACCTGGCATCTTCAAGGACACACTATATCTAGTGTTTGAACCGAATTCAAGACACTACGGGTAGTGTTTGTATGAGTTTTTCAGTTTTCGCGTGAAGGTCGCAATTTGCGCGCCATGTCAGGCCTTATCCGCTTGCACCGCGCGTTCGGGAAACACCGGCGACGACCAGCCAAGCGCACGCTGCAACAAGGGCCAATCGAATCCAGTGCCGGGGTCCTGTTTGCGTCCGGGCGCGACATGTTCGTGTCCAGCCACATGCTCGATGCGGTAGCGTTGCGCCAATGCAGCGCACAGGCTGACCAGGGTTTCATATTGCGCCGCTTCGAATTCCAGTCCCTCCACACCTTCGAGTTCAATCCCGATGGAATCGTCGTTGCAGTTGTCCCGTCCGCGGTAGGCGGAAACGCCGGCGTGCCAGGCGCGTGCGTCGCAGTCGACGAACTGCCACAGTTGCCCATCGCGGCGGACGTAGAAGTGTGCGGAAACCTGCAGCCCCGCGATCTGGCCGAAGTAGGGGTGCGCCGTCCAGTCCAGCGTGTTGGTGAACAGGCGCTGCACTTCGTCGCCGCCATACAGGCCTGGCGGCAGGCTGATGGAGTGCAGCACGATCAGATCGATCTCGGCTCGTTCCGGGCGCGGGCCGAAATTGGGCGAGGGCAGGGGCCGGGCGAACCGATACCAACCGGCGTTCCATAACCCATTGTCCGGGTCTGACTCACTCGCCATCTGTAGCGCCATCTTCGTCCTTGGGCGACTGGATGTTCAGGCGCGCCATGCGGTAGCGGATCTGGCGCAGATTCAGTCCCACGCTGGCTGCGGCCGCGGTGCGGTTGAAGTTGTGCTCCTGCAGCGCCCGGATCAGTACATCGCGCTCCGTTCGATCGAGGTAGCTTTGCAGATCCTGCGACTGCGGCGGTTCGGAGGGAACTTGCACCGACGGGGCGACGATGGCCAACGCTTCATCCAGGTTGATCGCCTGCGTCGGCGCGAAGTCGACGTGCAGGGACGTGCCATCACTCAACGCCACCGCGCGGTGCAGCAGATTCTCCAATTCCCGCACGTTGCCACTGAGTCGCAGCGTGCCCAGCTTCTCGACGAGTTCTCTGGACAGTTGGGGAACCGGCATGCCGGATTCGCCTGCGATGCGCTGCAACAAGGCTTCGCACAGCGCGGGCAGATCCTCGCGCCGCTCGCGCAGCGGAGGGATAAGAATCTCGATCACGTTGAGCCGGTAAAACAGGTCCTGGCGAAACTGCTGTGCCTGAACTTCGGCTGCGAGATCCTTGTGGGTGGCACTGACAATGCGCACGTCCACGCTTTCTTCCTGGGTCGACCCCAGGGGGCGCACGCTGCGCTCCTGTATGGCGCGCAACAACTTGGATTGCATGGCAAGCGGCAGGTCGCCAATTTCGTCCAGGAACAGCGTGCCGCTGTGGGCCGCCTGAAAGTAGCCAGCGCGGTCCTGCACTGCGCCGGTGTAAGAGCCTTTCTTTGCGCCAAAGAACTCTGCCTCCAGCAGACTCTCTGGAATCGCGCTGCAATTCACAGCGACAAAAGGCTGGCCCGCGCGGTGGCTGCAGTCGTGCACGGCGCGCGCCACCAGTTCCTTGCCGGTTCCCGATTCGCCGCGCACCAGCACCGGCGCCATGCTGCGTGCAATCTTGACGATGCGCTCCTTCACGGCGCGCATCGCCTGCGAATCTCCCACGAGGCGGAACAGGGCCGATGCACCCGCGTCCGGTCGATGGCCGTGGCGGCGATCAGCGGGCGTGGCTGGCTGGCGGGTGCCTGTTGCCACGCCTTGAATCGCAGACGCAACGACCGCCCGGAACTGTTTCAGATCGACCGGTTTGGTGAGGTAGTCGAAGGCGCCGGCCTTCAATGATTCGACCGCGTTCTCCGCTGATCCGTAGGCCGTTATGACGATCGCGCGCTCGTTGCGTCGGCGTTGTGCCATGCCCTGCAACAGTTCCAGGCCCAGTCCGTCGGGCAGGCGCATGTCGGTGATCACCAGATCAAACGCGCCATGTTCCAGATGGGCCCAAGCCTGGGCCAGATTTTCCGCAGTTTCCACGCGGTAGCCCTCGCGCAGCAGCGTGAGTTCATACACGGTGCGCAGATCGGGTTCGTCGTCCACGACCAGCACCCTGACCGAAGAGTGGGAAGAAGAGGATGGCATTTGTCAGGGATTCCCAAGTCAATAAAGTTCGGCCTGCAATGCCGTCGGCGCACCCAATGTGACGCGATCGGTGCGAAACGCGACGCTGAACTCGTTGCCTTCCTCACTGTCGCTGCCAAGGCCGTCACGGCGTGCTCGCTGGTACGAGATGACAGCCTGATGCCGCTCACAGAGCTCGCGGCAAATGTACAGCCCCAGGCCACTGGAACGACTTTGGGAGGAGAAGAAGGGTTCGAACAAATGCTGCTGGACCGTTTTCTCCATCGGCTCGCCGGAGCTCCATACTCTCAGAATGCCACGTTTTGCGGGCGAAATGGTCGATTGAATTCGGATCGCTCCCGGTTTGGGTTCGGCGTGTCGCACGGCATTGTCCAGCAGATTGATCAGCACGCGGCGCAGATGGTCGGGGTCGAAGCTCACGGCCAAAGTGCCGGCGTTCAGGTCCAGGTAAAGCGGCTGCGCTTGCCCGCTCTGTTGGCACCAGTCGGCAGACATGGAGCGCAGGGCATCATCCAAATTCAGGCGTGAATAGGAATTCCCGCCCGACTCGTCTTTGACGCGGGCGATGTCCAGCACTTCGTCAACGATCTTTCCGAGGCGCTGCGTGTTTTGCCGAACCATCTGGGACAAGCGCTTGTGGGCCGGCTCGTGCAAGTCTTCTTCGAGCAACTCATTGGCTTGAGCTATGGCGGCCAGGGGATTGCGGATTTCATGCGCGACGGCAGTCGACATACGTCCTAGCGCAGCGAGTTTCTCGGTGCGCAAGCGTGCCTCCACTTCTCGCAAGTCCTGCAAAAACATGACGCACAGGTTTTCGCTGGCGTTGGCAGGTGCCACGGTCAAGCGGGTGCGTACCTGTAGCGCGCGCGCATTCTCGCTTGCGTGGTGAATCGACAGTTCCCGCCGCTGATCCGCGTCGCATTCAAATGTGATGGAGGCCAGATCCCTCAGGCTGGACCAACCCGCGTGCGCGGCCAAGTCAAAGGGCGCGACCGGGGCCGCGTCCCCCGGTCCCAGCAGGCGGCGGGCAGAGGGATTGGCGACTCGCACCATACCCCCTGTGTCCACCACCAGAACACCGTCACCCAGAGTTTCAATCACCAGTTCATTCACTTGGCGCTGCAATCGTTCGGACATTTCGCTGCGCAACGTCAGTTGCTGTTCGCGCGCCAGACGCACTGCGAGTTGATTCACCAGCAGGGCCAACATGAAGAAGGCCGCACCGGTCAGGCCGGCCTGCAAAAATTGAGGTGCAAGGTCGGCGCTGTTGTTGAATCCCAGACGCCACGCGTTGCACAACAACAGCAAGGTAACGCTGGCCGCAGTGCCAACGGCCACCCTCAGGGATCCGAGCACGGACGCCAACAGCACTGGCAGCGCGTACAGCGGTGTATAGCTGATGCTGCCAACCTGAAGCAATTCCAGCGCCGAGAACAACAGTACGTCTACCAGCGTCGTCGATGCCCAGCGTGCGCTGAAGGACGGGCCGCGATGCACGGCGCCGCGCATCAGGCGCGTCAACAACGTGACGCCCAGGTACACAGTGCACAATGCCACGCCCCAAGCCGTCGCCGGCACATGCGTGAGGACGTACATGGCGCCGTGCACGAACAGCAGCGCCAGGGCAATCGTGACCCGAGCGGTCATAAAGGCCTGCCACAGCCTCACAAGGGCCCGGTCTTCCAGTGCCGGAGCACCCGTTCGCAGACCCAGCGGACCGGTGCGAAAACCGGACTCAGCCGGTGTCATGTCAGGACTCCGCCTGCTGGCGATGCTGCGCGCAGCAGTATTTGCCATGTTTTCCAGCGAGGACCTCGGATTGGGGCACGTGAACCTGACACCAGGCACAGACGATCATGGTCTGCGCGGCGGGCGGCGTGGCTGGGTCGCCTCTGCTGGCGCCAGCGCGGCCTGAGCGCCAGAACCACAGCACCCCAGCCAGCAAGGCCAGCAGCAGCAGGAATCTCATGTAGCCCGTCCCAGAATGACTTCCAGCACAAACCGTGACCCGGCATAAGCCAGCAACAGCATCATCGCGCCCGCGTACAGCACGCGCACCGCCTTGCGGCCGCGCCAGCCGAAGCGCTGTCGACCCAGAAGCAGGCAAGCGAATGTCAACCAGGCGAGCAGCGAAAAAATGGTTTTGTGGTCCCATTTCCAGCCAACTCCGCCATACAGTCGTTCGCCAAACAACCAGCCCGCCAGCAGCGTGGCGGTGAGCAGAACAAAACCTGAGAGTACAAAGCGAAATGTGAGCCGCTCCAGCGTGAGCAGCGGAATGCCGGCGTTCGGGTCGGCCGCGAGGCGGATCTGCTTCTCGGCGCGGGTCATGAGCCAGGCATGCACCACGGCCGCGGCGAACAGGCCATACGAAGCGAGCCCCAGTGCGGAATGCAGCGCCAGCCAGGGCGACGTGGACTCGTGCAGCGGGCTGCCTGGGAACGCCACGGCCAGCAGCAACGCGGCTGCACCCAGCCCTGACAGCGCCCAGCGAGCACGCAGTTGCGGAAAGCGTTGACTTTCGACCGCGTACACGGTGAGCACCAGCCATGCGGTGATGGAGAGCGCCGGAGCAAAACCGAAACGCGGTGTCTGACCTAACAGGCCTGCTGCGACTACCGCAGCGTGTAGCAGCCAAGCCACCAGCAATGCCAAATGGGCGGACGATGGACTCATGCGATGGCCGGAGATCGCAGGCACTGCGTAAGCGAGCGCCGCGATCCCGGACAGAAGGACGGTCAGTTCGGTGGCACTGGCTAAAATCATGACCACAGTTTAACGTCAAAGAACTCACTTTCATGACTCGGTGCGCTTGGCGGCCGATGCGTGAATGTGAGTACTTGACGCTTTGCACCTTGCCAGCATTCCTTGGCATTCAACCAGGGTCCCGGCGTTCGGGACGCAGCTTCATGGCCTCCGCCCTTTCCGACAAACTTTCGCGCCTGGTCAAGCACATCAGCGGCCAGGCGCGCATCACCGAATCCAACGTCGCCGACATGCTGCGTGAGGTGCGCATGGCGCTGCTGGAGGCCGATGTGGCGTTGCCGGTGGTGCGCGATTTCATCGCCCGCGTCAGGGACAAGGCGCTGGGGCAGGAGGTGTTGGGTTCGCTCTCTCCAGGGCAGGCACTGGTGGGTATCGTGAACCGCGAACTGGCCGCCACAATGGGCCAGGGTGTCGCCGATATCAACCTGGCGGCACAGCCACCGGCGGTGATCCTGATGGCAGGCCTGCAGGGCGCAGGCAAGACCACCACCACGGCAAAGCTGGCCAAGCACCTGATCGAGAAACGCAGGAAGAAGGTACTTACGGTGTCGGCCGACGTGTACCGCCCAGCAGCCATCGAGCAGCTCAAGGTCGTCACGGCGCAGGCTGGTGCCGAGTGGTTTCCCAGCTCGCCCGATCAGAAGCCGCTGGACATCACCCGCGCCGCGCTGGACTATGCGCGCAGGCATTTCTTTGACGTGCTGCTGGTCGATACTGCCGGGCGCCTGGCGATCGACGAAGCGCTGATGCAGGAAATCAAGTCCCTGCACGAAGTGCTCAATCCGGTGGAAACGCTGTTCGTGGTGGACGCCATGCAGGGTCAGGACGCGATCAACACGGCCAGAGCGTTCAAGGAAGCGCTGCCTTTGACGGGCATCATCCTGACCAAACTCGATGGCGACTCGCGCGGTGGCGCGGCGCTTTCTGTGCGCCAGGTGACAGGCGCACCCATCAAGTTCGCCGGCACTTCGGAAAAGATCGATGGCCTGGAAGTATTCGATGCCGAACGCCACGCCGGCCGCATCCTGGGCATGGGAGACATCCTGGCGCTGGTGGAGCAGGTCACGGCCGGAGTCAACGTGGAGGCTGCACAAAAACTCGCGGCCAAGGTCAAGAGCGGTGCGTCGTTCGACCTGACCGATTTTCTGGGCCAGATCCAGCAGATGAAGAGCATGGGGGGGCTCTCCAGCCTGATGGACAAGCTGCCCGCCGCGATGGCCGCCAAGGCGGGTCAGGTCGACATGGACCGTGCCGAACGGGACATTCGTCGCAAGGAAGGCATCATCCACAGCATGACGCCGCTGGAGCGGCGCAAGCCTGAACTTATCAAGGCAACGCGCAAACGCCGCATCGCCGCCGGCGCCGGGGTGCACGTGCAGGAGGTGAACCGAATGCTCAAGGAGTTTGAGCAGATGCAGGACATGATGAAGAAGATGAAGGGCGCCGGCATGATGAAGATGATGAAGCGCCTGGGCGGCATGAAGGGCATGGGTGGCATGCCGGGAATGCCGCGCTGATCATTCCCATGTGACGCGGCCGCGATTGCCGACCGGGTCTGATCCCGCAAATTGTGCGACGTTCAGTTCGTCCCAGCAGGCGGGATGTGGTAGGGCTCGCCCAATATTTCATCCGCAACGCCAGTCGGATCACCATGGGCCGTCAGGACCAGACTCGAACTGCCGGGACTCTGGATTTGCGCCATCGAATGCGCCGGAGCCAGAAGCGCGCCGACGGCTACGACGGTGACGATCAATGCGACACCGATCACAAGACCTTGGATGGATGAACTGGATCTGTTGCCTCTGGGCGTACTGTGGTTTGTTGACATGGTTTGCTCCTGGTGAGTCCCGGGCGCAAGACGATTCAAGCGCTCTCACTGTCAAGTACGCGGATCCGGGAAAGAACCGGCCACCTTTTGCTGCAGAACATTTATTTTCTTTGGTCCAGACATTCGTGTCCGCTTTTGCCGAGCCGCTGCGTACTACCCAATGAGAGCGCAGAAATAGCTCGACAGATTTCACCCAACTACGCAGGAGCACACACATGGTTACCAACACGAATTCGAACCACCAGGCATTTCAGAAAGGCTATGTTGCACCCGCAGTGAGGCTGCTGCTGCTGATGGGAACCGTCGCCTTTATGGCGCTGCTGTTCTCGCCGTTCTCGGCATCTGCCGAGAAAAGCACCTGGGCTGCGACTGCATCGCAGCAAGCCGCTGGAACCTGTGGCTTTGCTGTTACCGGAGAAACCGACGTGTCCGGAGTTTGCAACTGACCTTCTTGCATCGGACGCGAAGCGCGCCGAGTCACGAAAGCCCGTTCTTTCACGCTAAAGGGTCAGCACCTCGCCCCGCAAGGATCGCTGGGGCGCGTCGGTGATCCGCACGTCCACCATCTGACCGATCAGTTTCCCGGGTCCATCGAACACCACGGCACGGTTGCAGTCAGTGCGGCCGAACAGGGCGTTGGGGGTTTTGCGGGCCGGACCTTCGACCAGCACACGCTGTACCGTGTGCAGTCGGCTGGCGCTGATGCGGGTGACGTTGGCATCCAGCGCGGCCTGTAGTTGCTGCAGGCGCGCCAGTTTGATCCTGTGCGGCGTCTCGTCGTGCAATGCCGCGGCGGGTGTCCCCGGGCGCGGGCTGAAAATGAAGCTGAAGGAGCTGTCGTAGCCCACGTCGTGCACCAGTTGCATCAGCTTGTCGAAGTCAGCCTGTGTCTCGCCCGGAAAACCCACAATGAAGTCGCTGCTCAGCGCCAAGTCGGGTCGCGCGGCGCGCAATTTGCGCACGGTGCTCTTGTATTCCAGGCTGGTGTAGCCGCGCTTCATCGCCATCAGGATGCGGTCGCTGCCGTGTTGTACCGGCAGGTGCAAATGGCTAACCAGCTTGGGCACCTTGGCATAGGCATCGATCAATGCGGGCGTGAATTCGTTTGGATGACTGGTGGTGTAGCGCAGGCGCGCGATGCCCGGGACCTCTGCGACGTATTCGAGCAACGTCGCGAAGTCGGCGAGTTCCGTGCTGGCGCCCATCTTGCCGCGGTAGGCGTTGACGTTTTGTCCAAGCAGCGTGACCTCCATCACGCCCTGATCGGCGAGCGACGCCACTTCCACCAATACGTCCTCGAACGGGCGCGAGACTTCTTCGCCCCGGGTGTAGGGAACGACGCAGTAGCTGCAGTATTTGGAGCAGCCTTCCATGATGCTGACGAAGGCCGACGCGCCATGAACCCGAGCGGGGGGAAGGTGATCGAACTTTTCGATTTCGGGAAAGCTGATGTCCACCTGCGGGCGGCCTTGCAGTTCGCGCTGTTCCAGCAACTCTGGCAGGCGGTGCAGCGTTTGCGGACCAAATACCACGTCCACATAGGGCGCGCGTTCGATGATGGCGGCACCCTCCTGACTTGCAACGCAGCCGCCAACGCCGATCTTGACTCCCTTGGCCTTGAGGTGCTTGATCCGGCCCAGATCCGAGAACACTTTCTCCTGTGCCTTTTCGCGCACCGAACAGGTATTGAACAGGATCAGGTCCGCCTGCTCCACGTCATGTGTGAGTTCGTAACCCTGGGCCGCTTTCAGCACGTCGCTCATCTTGTCCGAGTCGTACTCGTTCATCTGGCAGCCGAAGGTTTTGATGAATACTTTTTTGCTCATGGGAGTCACTTGAAAGACCTGGGTAGCAGCTCCTCGGGGCAGCTTGAAAGAAGTGGGCGCAGACGTTGGCGGCGCGGCACCGACATTCGCGCTATTGGCCTGCGCGCTTGCGTGGCAACACCGCTTCGGCGGGAGTCAGGATCCAGACCTCGTGCACCATGCCGACGGCCTCGCGGGTGTAGTTCACCACCAGCGTCTGACCGATCAGCGTGTTCGACATGATCAGCATGTTCTGGGGGTTGCGGATGCGTGCACCGGGCGAAAGCCGATCGGGTTTGCCGTCCAGGGTGATGGCCGGTGCGGCGACGACGACCAGAGTGCCGCGCAGTGCATCTTTTGGAAACGGGCGCAGTGCGTCTTGTGCCAGGCTGGTCAGACTGAGGGCAAGCAGGCAAGCTGCCAGCAAGAGCTGGAGTGCGAGCGAAGCCGGAGACCTTGCAGAGGTGTTGCAGCGGTTCATGGTGTTTGTCCAGAGGCTGTGGGAAAGGGCAGATTGTAGAGGGCTCACCACTGACCGGTTTCGACCCTGATTGCGACCTCGCAGTCGTCAAAAATCTCCAGCTTGGCGATTTTCACGCGCACGCCGAGCACGCCGGGCAACTGCATCAGGCGTGCGCTGAGCTTGCCGATCAGGCTCTCCAGCAAATTCATGTGCTCGGACGTGCATTCGTTGATGATGATCTGGCGCACCTTGCGGTAGTCCAGCACGTGGTGGATCTGGTCGTCGCGCGGCAGCAGCGGCTGCGTCCCCAGATTCAGTTCCGCATCGACCTGAATCGGTTGCGGCGCATTCTGCTCATGTTCGAGGATACCCAGATTGGCGTCGAAGCGCAGGCCTGTGAGGGTGAGGATTTGCTGGCCTGAGGTGTGTGGCATGAAGAGCTTGCTCTGGGTGGAAGCGCGTACGGCGAGAGGCTTACATGAAGGAAAAATCGCGTTCAAATTTCATCAGGTGCTGGCCTCCGTCCACCAACAATGTGGTGCCGGTGATGGAGGAATTTTCGAGTGCGAATCTCACCGTCGCAGCCACATCGGCGGCGCTGGACGAGTGACCCAAAGGCGAAAGCTTGTGCCTGGCCTCGAACTGCTCGGGGCTGAGCATGTGACTGGTCAGGGTCAAGCCGGGCGCCACGCCTACCACCCGCAGCTGCGGGCTCAGGGCCAGGGCCAGCATGTGGGTGGCGGCTTCCAGCGCCGCCTTGGACAAGGTGTAGCTGAAGAAATCAGGATTCAGGTTCCACAGTTTCTGGTCCAGCAGGTTCACGACCGTGCCGGTCGCCGAGCGTGAGAGCACGTGCTGGTGCAGTGCCTGCGCCAGCAAAATGGCCGCGCCGGTGTTGCTGCGCAGGTGCTGCTCCATCGCGCCGTAGCCAAAGCTTGCGACGCTGTCGTGCTCGAAGATGGCCGCGTTGTTCACGACCGCATCGAGCCGGCCAAAGTGGGCCACGACGCGAGGAAGCAAAGCGCGGGTGTCGGCCTCGTCCGACAAGTCTGCGCCAAAGCAGGCAGCGCCCGCCGTCCGTGCCGAGCAGTCGGTTGCAGTGGCCTGGGCCTCGGCGTTTGATTGGCGGAAATGGACCGCCACCTGCCAACCTCCGGCAGCCAGCGCCAGCGAGATTTCGCGCCCCAGGCGCTTTGCGCCGCCGGTAACAAGCACGGTGCGGGTTCGGGTCGAGTCGGACATTCGGGGACAATCTACGGGTGAATACAGCAAGCCACAGTTTAACGACACCGTCCGAGCCTTCGCCGATGACGGCGCATATCCAGCAGGTCATTGAAGCCGAGGGTGGATGGATCGGCTTTGACCGCTTCATGGAACTGGCGCTGTACACGCCAGGTCTGGGCTACTACGCCAATGACTCGCGCAAGTTCGGCCAGATGCCAGCCAGTGGCAGCGACTTTGTGACCGCGCCCGAGATGACTCCGCTGTTCGGCCGCGCGCTGGCAGTGCAGCTGGCACAGGCCCTGCTGGCCACGCAAACGGACGAGGTGTGGGAGTTCGGCGCTGGCTCCGGTGCACTTGCGCAGCAACTGTTGGAAGGTCTGGGCGACTCGGTCCGGCGCTACAACATCGTCGAGCTCTCGGCCACGCTGCGCGAACGCCAGCAGCAACACCTGTTGCCATGGGCGCACAAAGTGCGCTGGGTCGATGCTCTGCCCGATGTGATGCAGGGTGTGGTGCTGGGCAATGAGTTGCTGGACGCGATGCCGGTCAAACTGTTGGCGCGCGCTCAGGGGCGCTGGCATGAGCGCGGCGTCATCAGCGGCAGCGACGGTGGTTTCATCTGGCAGGACCGGATCACGGAACTGCGGCCGCCGCAAGAAATAGCGGGAGAACATGACTACCTGAGCGAAATTCATCCGCAAGCGGAAGGCTTCATGCGCACGCTGGTGGACCGTCTCATGGCCAGTGAAAAGGGCGGCGCGGCGTTCCTTGTCGACTATGGTTTTCCGCAGGCCGAGTATTACCACCCGCAGCGCCACATGGGCACCGTGATGTGCCACCGAGCACATCAATCCGATGACGATCCGCTGGCCGACGTGGGTCGAAAAGACATCACGGCACACGTCAACTTCACGGCCATGGCCTTGACAGCGCAGCAGGCGGGAGATGATTATCTCGATGGCGCAACGGGGCCCAACGCCAAGTCGGTGGGGACGCTGGGCTACTGCTCGCAGGCGCGATTCCTGATGAACTGTGGTCTGCTCTCAGCCCTGGAAACTGCCAGCCTGCCTGAACGCGCGATGGGCTTGAAGCTGCTGGCCGAACACGAGATGGGTGAGCTGTTCAAGGTGCTCGGCCTGTACGTGGGTGAGCCCTGGCACGCTCTGGGCTTTGCCCAGGGGGATCGCACGCACACGCTGTGATGCCCCGGTCCCACGCGCAATTGCGGGCTTGAATCCCTTGCGCCCGGCCTTATTCTGATAGCTACAGCGGCGCTGCCGCAGGAAAGCTGACCATGACCACCACCACGCCATTGCACATCGTGTGTCCACACTGCGACACCACGAACCGGGTTCAGCGTGTCGACCTGTCGAAACGACCCGACTGTGGCCATTGCCACCAACGCCTCTTTGCCGGGCATTCGCTGGCGCTCGGAGAGACGGCATTCGACAAACATATCGGACGCAACCAGATCCCCGTGCTGGTGGACTTCTGGGCGCCTTGGTGTGGCCCCTGCCGCCAGATGGCGCCGGCCTACGAGCAGGCAGCGGCACAACTCGAACCCGATGTGCGCGTGGCCAAGGTCGATACCGAACAGCAGCAGAACCTGGGAGCTCGCTTCAACATCCGCAGCATTCCCACGCTGGCATTGTTCCAGGATGGCCGGGAAATCGCGCGACGGCCCGGCGCCATGAGCGCGGCCGATATCGTGCGTTGGGTGCAGTCGAATCTGCGGTAAGCCCGCACTCCAGCACGCTGCGGCAACGGTGAGAGGGAGTCATTCCGATGCTTCTACAGCGCGGACCCTGGCGGCGTGGATCAGTGCGCCAATTTCGGGGCCGGTGACACCACGGCATTGGGCTTCACGGGCAATTTGTTCAGTCACAACCGATAGCGCCGCGTCCAGGCACTTGCTCAGTCTTTGGCGCTGTGGGTAGGGTTCCTGCTCCTTGCCCAGGCGACCCCGCGCATCGCACTCACAGGCCAGTAGCACCAGCCCAAAGCGCTGGGGTTGGCGCACGGCGTCGCAGCGCTCCAGCAGGCGCATCACGGCGGCGGGATTGAGGTCCGTGCTGCGGTGGATGTTGCTGTGTTCGCGCGCCACCACTTCGGCCAGCTCGCGGCAATCCGTGGGCACGCGCAGGCGTTCGCACAAGTCCCTTAACAGCGACAGGCTGCGCTGCTCGTGACCGATGTGCCGGGGAAGTATGTCTTTCGGGGTCCTTCCCTTTCCCAGATCGTGCATCAGACAGGCCAGGCGGACTGAAAGCGGAGCCTGCATTTGCGCCGCGATATCCAGCACCATCATCAGGTGCACGCCGGTGTCGATTTCGGGGTGGTAGTCTGCGCGCTGCGGCACGCCCCAGAGGCGATCCACCTCGGGCAACAGGCGCTCAAGGGCGCCGCACTCACGCAGCAGCTCGAACATGCGCGACGGTTGCTTTTCCATCAGGCCGCGCGCCAGTTCCTGCCAGACGCGTTCGGCCACCAGGTGATCCACCTCGCCATGCCGCACCATGTCGCGCATCAGGTGCAGGGTCTGAGGCGCCACCTGGAAATCGGTGAAGCGCGCGCTGAAGCGCGCCAAGCGCAGGATGCGTACCGGGTCTTCCCGAAACGCATCGGTCACATGCCGCAACACCTTGTTCGCCAGGTCGCGCTGGCCTTGATACGGGTCCACGAGAGCGTCCAGGGCCACGTCGAAGACGCCGTCATGCGGGACAAGGTGCGCGCCGATGGCGATGGCGTTGATGGTGAGATCGCGCCGCGCCAGGTCCTGCTCCAGCGTCACGTCGGGTGCCGCGTGCACGGCAAAGCCGCGGTAGCCGCGCGCGGTCTTGCGCTCGGTGCGGGCCAATGCGTATTCTTCCTTGGTTGTGGGGTGCAGGAACACCGGAAAGTCGCGACCCACGGGGAGGAATCCCAGCGCCTCCATCTGCTCCGGCGTGGCACCCACCACCACCCAGTCGCGGTCCTTCACGGGCTGGCCCAGCAAGCGATCCCGCACCGCACCACCGACCATGTAGATTTCCATGCAGGCAGTTTAGCGGCTGGCGTGTCAAGTGCCGCTAGCGTTGCAGCCGATAGGGCTCATCGAAAACGACGAAGTCCTTCTCTGCCAGCGCGTCATCGATCCAGGCCTGGACGCTACTCAGCGCCAGGACCCGGTTGACGTAGGCGGAAATCTCGGTGGGCACGGGCAACGCATAGGTTTTCAGTCGCGTGGCGACCGGTGCGAAATAGGCGTCGGCCACGCTGAATTCGCCAAACAGCATCGGGCCACCGTGGGTCTGAAGCAAAGCGCTCCACATGCCGACGATGCGCGCCACGTCGGCACGCACGGCGGGCTTGTCGCGCCACACCAACTGGCCGACTTCGGACAGCGAGGCTTCGATATTCATGTCGCAGTGGGAGCGCAGCGCGGCAAAGCCGGCGTGCATTTCGGCGCATACGCTGCGGGCACGGGCGCGTGCAGCGACATCGTTAGGCCAGAGCTGCTTCTCGGGGAATTTCTCTGCCAGGTATTCGGCAATGGCGAACGTGTCCCACACCGCGAGTCCATTGGCCACCCCGGTGTCCACCAGTACCGGCACCTTGCCCACAGGGTTGACAGCGTCCACGATGCGCTTGAACTGTGAGTTTGCCTGGAACGAGTCGAAGCGCACCATCACTTCTTCGAAGGGAATGCCAGCCTGCTTGAGCAGTACCCAAGGGCGCATGGACCAGGAGGAGTAATTCTTGTTGCCGATATAGAGTTTGAGCATGTTGATTTCCAATTGACTCGGGAAGTGAGCTTAAGCGGTCTGGCGAGGCAGGATAATGCGCCACCTGTCTTTCTGGAGTGTTGCATGAACCGAGTCTTTGAAGCTGCTGCCATGTCACTGCTGATCGTTGCGCCGCTGATGTGCAGCGGATGCGCGGTCGTGGCGGTTGCAGACGCTGCGGTCACCACCGTGGCGGTGGTGGTGAAGACCGGTGTCAAGGCCACGGGTGCCGTACTGGACGCCGTGATTCCGGACTCCAAAGAGGCGAAAAAATAGCATCCTGAAACCTTGCGGGACAGACCAAGAGCTACGCAAAGCGAGCTTTGCTCTGTCCTCAACTAATACCGGGATGTTGGCTGTTCCTTGCGGGACAGAGGTACAGCGAACAAGCTCTGTCCTCAACTGATCAAGGCAGATCCAGATTGGCCTCAAGCGCGCCCGGGTCGCGCGGCCCCACCAGACCGAGCCGCGCTTTGAGCGATTGTGGCTGGCCGGAGATCAACGCCGCGTAACTGGTGGTGTTGGACAGCACTTTCTTAACGTAGTCACGGGTCTCGGGGAACGGGATGTTCTCAGCCCATGCTGCGGCGTCCAGCACCCGGGCGCCGGTTTGTCCGCGCCAGCTGCGGGGTCGACTCGGACCGGCGTTGTAGGCGGCAGCTGCCAGCGGCATGGAACCGGCAAAGGCGTCCAGCACCAGCTTGAGGTAACCGGTGCCGATGGTGATATTCGTGTCGCGGTCGCTGATGTGCTGCGGCTTGAAGTCGACCAGTCCAATCTTGCGTGCGGTCCAGCGTGCCGTGGGCGGCATCACCTGCATCAGTCCAGCGGCGCCGACGCCGGAGCGCGCGTCCATCACGAAGCGCGACTCCTGGCGGATCAGGCCATAGACGTAGGCGGGGTCCAGACCGATCTCCGCGCTGCGCTTGAGCACAGCGTCCTTGTACGGCATGGGAAAGCGCTGGGCGAAATCAATTTCGGTGCGGGTGCGCTCGCTGGTGTTGATGCAACGATCCCAGACCTGGTATTGGCAAGCGAAATCGGCGGCGGCGAGCAACTCGCGCTCATTCATGGGACCCACTTCGCCGCGCGGGTTGCTCAGATTGGTGCTGAAGTTCCATTCGCGAACACCCTCGCTGCGCAGTCCCAGCGCGATGGCCATCAGGGCGCGGTTCAGGCCCGGGTTAAGCCGTGCCGTTTCCAGTTCGGCCGTGCTCAGGGGCGCGGGTCGCGGCGGCACGCTGATCTGCTGGCCCAATTCTTCCAGTGCCAATTGTTCATAGAAGCCCCGCACCGACGCCATCGATTCCAGCAAAGCAGTCGCCTGCGCGGCACCGCCCTGGGCCTTCAGGGCGCGCGCCTTCCAGTAGATCCAGGTCGAATCCTTGCGCGTATCTTCGCTCATCGCACCGATGGCAGAGAGCAGCACCGACCACTTGGGCTCCTTTGCGGCGCGCAGTGCGGCGCGCGCCTTCCAGCTCAACATGTCGTCGTTCAGATCTGCATCCGAGGTGACGCGGGAGAAGTAGTCAAGCGCATCGTCGCTCATGCGCGTGGCAGCCTGTTTCCCGACCACGCCCCAAGCCCAATTGCGTTCTTCGGCCGAGAGTTGAACCGACCATTTATTCTCGAGCATGAGCGCTGTCGCATCGGCGTCGTTTGTGGCCATCTTGATGATCGCCAGCAGCACCAATTCACGGCGTACCGGGCCCGGTGCCGTCGCGCGCACTTTCAGGAAACGCAAAGGGCTGGCGTTGATTTCCTGAACCGATTTCGCGACTTCGGGTGCGACGATTTCAATCGCGGCACGAGCGGTTTGTGGCCGGTTCGCCTCCAGCGCAAGCCGGGCTTTGCGCCACACATCCAGCGCGCTCATCTTTCTGGCTCCATACAATGCGGATGCCGCCTGGGTGCAGCCCAGGTCGGGCTCGCGCAAGGCGTACCAGTTGCGCCGCACGGCGTCCGAGTTGTCTGCACCGCCCTGTGCCAGGGCGATCAGTGCGGCGTAGCAACGCAGTTCCCTGTCATCGCCCATGCGGTAATTCGGGTATTCCGCAGCAAAGGCGCTCCAGTCCTTGCGCATACCCAGCAGTGTCAACCAGTCGGCGCGCAGCCGATCTTCCTGGTACGTGCCGGCGTAGTGGTGCAAGAAGTCCTGGACTTCCCGGGGCGACGCATCTTCCAGCCGGGCTTTGAGTTCCCAGTAGGCGGCCCACGGTTCCAACGCATGGCCGCGCACCTGCGGCAAAAGTGCCGTCAGACGCCGGGTGTCGGTCTTCGTGAAAGCCTGCTGCATTTCCAATACCAGGCCATCGGCCTGCGTACCCGTACTTCCGATCGAGCCACTTTCGGCCGAGGCGCCACCCGACACCAGCGCCAGAGCGAGGGAGACGATCAGTGTCAAAATGGTTGGCAATTGCATGGGGGGATTATGGACACATCAGGTGAAAACAGCGAGTCGCCCTCGGGCTCTCTGGAGAAGAAGGCCCTGCGCGCGGCGCTGATTGAACAACGTCTGAACCTGCCTGACCGCTTACAGCGCGCCGCATCTTTACAACAAGTCATGCGTATCTGGCTCGTGGGCAGGGCAGACACCGTGATCGGCGCCTATTGGCCGATCAAGGGCGAATTTGATCCCTTGCCGGCGCTGCATCGCTGGAAGGAAGACGGTGAATTGCTGGATGGCCCCAAGTTGCGACGCATCGCCTTGCCGGTGATGGACAAGGTGCACAAGACCCTGGTGTTTCATGCGTGGCATCCCGGCTGTCCCATGGAAGAGGACGGCTTCGGCATCCCCAAGCCCAAGGACACCGAAGTGGTGGTTCCCACGCTGCTGTTCGTTCCCTGCGTTGGCTACAGCGCGGGCGGCTTCCGGCTGGGTTATGGCGGTGGTTTTTATGACCGCACCCTGGCCACATTGCAACCCAGGCCGGTGACGGTGGGTCTGGGCTACGCTCAAGGCTTTCTGGATGACTTTGAGCCGGAACCACACGACGTGCCGCTGGACGCCATCCTCAATGACAACGGCGCAGTCTGGCCGGTCTGATTCTTCCGCTAAGGTGGTTGTTTAGGCACCGCCTTCGCTGCCCGTTTTGCTGCCTGCTTTGGTTTGGTAGTCATGCGTTTCGCGGGTTTCGCGGCACGCGCTCGCAATGCCGCCTCCAGTGCCAGCCGGGACCATGGTGCCATGAACTGAGGCGACTCCATGGCATCGGACGGTGCGGCGTAGTAGTTCATGCTCTTGGGTTCACCCTTGACCAGATAGCTGAAGCGCTTGCACGCCGCCGCTTCAAACCGGGCGCGGGTGGTCTCATCGGCCTTGAGCCACAGGGTGTCGCCCTCGCCCAAATCCGCAAGGATCGCGATCGAAAGACCTTCCACGGAAATCCCCCAGCCGCCGAACATGCGCCGCGCCGCACACGGGCCTGCATGGGCCAGCAACTCGCAGCAGTAGCGGGCAAATTCGGGGTCGCTTGAAGCCATGCCAAAAGGATACTGCAAGAACAGTCGACTCAGGGTGTTTGGCGTCGTCCGGCGGGCAGCCGATGGGATCGGCTCAGCCAGTCCTGCAAACGGGCAACCCCCAGCACCAGTCGTTGCGGGTCGCGCGAAGCAAAGCACCAACGCAACCAGCCTTGCGCCTCCAGCGCAAAAGCGCTGCCCGGCGCCAGACCCAGACCCGCTTCGGCCACCAGACTCTTGGCGGTGAGCAGGGAATCGTCGTGGCCGCTCAACTTGAAGAAGGCATACATACCGCCAAGCGGACTGGCGACCTGAATCTCCGGCAGGGTGCGCAGCAGCGGCACCAGCGTGTCACGACACGCCTTTAAATGCGCCACGATCCCGGGCGTGACCTCGGCGCTGCGCTGCAGTGCCACGATACCGGCACGCTGCGTAAACACGCTGGCGCAGGAGGTGTTGAACTCGATCAGTTTGCCCACATGCGGCGTCAATCCAGTGGGCATGACCAGCCAGCCCAGCCGCCAGCCGGTCATGAGAAAACTCTTGGAAAAGCTGTGCGCCACGACCAGTCGGTCATCGGCATCGGCCAGGTCCAGAAAACTGGGCGCGCAGCCGTTCGCTGCCGGCCCGTAGTACAGGCGTTCGTACACCTCGTCGGCCAGGATCCAGGTGCCGGTGCGCCGGCAGTGATCCAGGATGGTTTGCTGTTCGGTGCGCGTCAGGGTCCAGCCCGTGGGGTTGTTCGGTGCGTTCAGCACCAGCAACCTGGTGCGCGCCGTGACCTGAGCCAGCAATTTGTCGCTATCCAGTCGCCAGGCGCCCTGATCCGGACCTGAGGTTTGCGGCTCCAGCGGCACGCAAACCACCCGCGCGCCCAGGATCGCGGGCTGCGCCGTGAGGTTGGGCCATACAGGAGTGACCACCACCACTTCGTCGCCGGCGTCCACCAGCGCCTGCATCGCCACCATCAAGGCGTTCACGCCGCCACTGGTCACCGCCAGACGATCGCTTGCGATGAGTCCGTGCAGCGCGCTCATGTAGCCGGAAATGGCATCGCGCAATTCCGGCAGCCCCAGGTTGTGCGAGTAGAAAGTTTCGCCGCGTTGCAGCGATTCGATCGCGGCCTGTCGGATGAAATCAGGCGTGACCTCGTCGCTCTCGCCAAACCAGAATGCGAGCACGTCGGCGCGCCCCATGCCCGCATTGGCCACTTCGCGGATCTTCGATTCTTCGAGCTTCAGTACGGCTTGGCGCATCACTATTGCCGATTGGGCAACCACTTGGACAGCATCAGGCCGAGTTCGTCCAGTCTCGGGGGTTTGCACAGGTAGTCGTCCATGCCGGCGTCGCGGCAGCGCTGGTTATACGTTTCCACCCAACCCTTGCTATTGATGACCAGAATTCCGTCGGCGGTGGCCTCGATCACGGCGACATGCAGCGCGTTTGATTGCCGCAACATGCGAATCAGGTTCGGCAGGGACAGCAACACCATCCACATCGAGAGCGCGCCGATGTACCAGCTTTGCGAGGGGCCGGCCGAAAAGTACCGCGGCGGTGCGATATGCGCCAAACTCAGAACAACGTACAGCAGCCAAATGGCAAGCGCTGACGCATCCCCCATCAGTGCGGTGTAGAAGCTGTTGAGCAGCTTGACACTGGCGCCTTGTTCCGAATCCGTGTCCTTTGATTGCATGACGGGCATTTGCGTTGGCCTCGCGGCAGGTTTCACCATGGGCCGTCTTCATTCAACCGTGACGCTGGTGCACCGCTGGAACGACCCTTGAGGAATGATAGCCGCTGAAGGCACGCCCCGGTGTCGGACATTGAGGCCAGAACGGCGCGTCCCGCCGCGGGCCAGGGGGTTAGGACGCTGGCCGTTGCATCCTGCAGTTCGTGGGCTGCTCGGCGCGGGCGGCGCTGATGGAGCGGATCACACGAAAACCGTAGCCTGATCCTTCCACGTCGAACTTCACGCCCGGCGTTCCCGCGCGTTCCATCACGCCCACCACCAGCGGCTGCTGGAACTGGTGATCGGAGGCACGCATGGCGCCGGTCTGGCCGTAAAAGTTGAGTGACACTTTCTCCAATTGTGTGGCCACCGCCACCAGATCCAGGGCGCTGTTGCCGTGCACGGGTGCCGACTGTTCGATCGCCTTGACCATCGCCTCCACCATCAACTGCATGCGCATGTGGACGTAGTCGTCGGCCGGTTTTGAATAGCGCGCCCTGAAGGATCGATAGAAGGCTTCGCTCTGCGCGCCATCGACATTGGGCAGCCAGTCGGCCACCGCAATCACCCGGTCGATGCCGGCGTCGCCGATCGCGGCTGGGGCGCCCAAGGCGTTGCCGTAGAAGGTGTAGAACTTGCCGTCGAACCCCACTTCGCGGGCCGCTTTCACCAGCAGCGTGAGGTCGTTGCCCCAATTGCCGGTGATGACGGCCTGCGCGCCACTGGCCTTGATCTTGCTGGCGTAGGGAAGGAAGTCCTTGATGCGTCCCATGGCGTGCAACTCGTCGCCCACGATGGCGATGTCGGGACGCTGCAACCCGAGCTGCCGGCGCGCTTCACGCAGCACGGCCTGGCCGAAGCTGTAGTCCTGACCAATGAGGTAGATGCGTTGCGTGGCTTTGTCGTCCTTGATCACGTCCATCAGTGCGGCCATGCGCATGTCGGCGTGGGCGTCGAAGCGGAAGTGCCAGAAGCTGCATTTTTCATTCGTGAGGATCGGGTCCACGGCGGAGTAGTTGAGCAGCAGCACGCGCTTCGCCGGTTCGCGTTCGTTGTGCTTGTTGATGGCATCCAGCAACGCGGCCGCGTTAGCCGACGAGTTGCCTTGAAGGATGAACTGCGCGCCGTCGTCGATGGCCGAGCGCAGCGCCGACAGCGCCTCCTCGTTCTGGCCTTTGCTGTCGTAACGCTGCAGCAACAGCGGACGCGACGCACCCGCTTCCACCTTCACCCCGCCGCGCGCATTCACGCGTTCCACTGCCCACAACACGTTGCGGAACACGGCTTCGCCGGTGTTGGCAAAGGGGCCGCTCAAACCCTCCACCAGAGCAAGCTTGATCGGCGTTGGCTCTATGTTGTCGGGCGTTTGCGCCTGCGACATGCCGAACAATAAGGTGCTGGCCGCTAGCGCCGAGAGCGCGAATTTCAAGAGCCGGAATCGAAAATTAAACATGGAATATTTTTCTTGAAATGGCGCGGTGCGCACAAAGATTGGAAGCCTGTGGCGCTCGTGTTGAGCGCCGCGCAGTGTAAAGGAAGAGCATCATGTTTTTTACCCCCGTCATGCGTCGCGCCGCCTACGTCCCCCATCTGCGTGGGGTCGATCAACAACTGGAGCGTTGGTTGGGCGAGGCTCTGCAAACTCCTGTCAAGTCCAGCGTCAAAGCCTGTGCTGCGGCTGTGACCCAGGACGAAAAGTCCTATACCTTGAGCTTCGATGTTCCTGGCGTTTCCAAAGAACAATTGAACATCGGCATCGAGGGCAATGTGGTGCGCATCGAGAGCCTGAAGGATGCGCCGCGCAGCTACCAGCTAGCCTACGAATTGCCGCAGGATATCGATGCAGCGACCAGCGAAGCCAAGCTCGAACTCGGCGTGCTCACGCTCAAGCTGGGCAAGCTCACTCCCGCGAGCAAGGTGACTCAGCTCAACATCGTTTGATGGTTATTGGGGTCAGACCCCAATAACCAGCGGGGTTTCACGTCGAACGCATAGTCGCGGTTGGCGTGTTCCACGCCCGCTTGCAGGCGCATGGCAGCGGCCATGGCGATCATGGCGCCGTTGTCGGTGCACAGGTCCAACTCCGGGTAATGCACCCGCACCTGGTGCTGACTGCAGGCGGTGTTCAACCGCTCGCGCAGGCTCCTGTTCGCGCCCACACCACCTGCCACCACCAGACGCTTCATTCCGGTCTGCGTCAGTGCCGAGAGCGACTTTTTCACCAGCACATCGACGATCGCGGCCTGCGTTGAGGCGGCCAGATCGGCCTTGCGTGCGTCGAGTTCGTCACCCAGTTTTTTGGCCTGCGTCAGCACGGCGGTTTTCAGACCCGAAAACGAAAAATCCAGGGTGCCGCTGTGCAGCAACGGGCGTGGCAGCTTGAATGCGGCCGGGTCGCCCTGTTCGGCCAGCCGCGCCAGCGCCGGGCCACCGGGATAGCCCAGCCCCAGCAGCTTGGCGGACTTGTCGAAGGCCTCACCCGCGGCGTCGTCGATGGACTCACCCAGGATCGTGTAGCGGCCCACGCCGTCGACCTGCATCAACTGCGTGTGGCCACCCGAAACCAGTAGCGCCACAAAGGGAAACTGTGGCGGGTCGGCGCTCAGAAAGGGCGAGAGCAGATGGCCTTCGAGGTGATGGATGCCTAGCACCGGTTTGTTCAGAGCGGCACCCAGCGCACACGCCACGCCCGAGCCCACCAGCAGTGCACCGGCCAGTCCCGGTCCGCGGGTATACGCCACCACGTCCACGTCCTGCAGCGTGCTGCCGGATTGCTCCAGCACCGTGCGCGTCAGGGGCAGCACACGCCGGATATGGTCGCGGCTGGCCAATTCCGGCACCACACCGCCATAGGCCTGGTGCATTTCGATCTGGCTGTGCAAGGCGTGAGCGCGCAGCAGCGGCACGCCCGCAGCTTTGGATTCCACCAGCGCCACGCCGGTCTCGTCGCACGACGATTCGATTCCCAGTATCAACATAAAGAGCGAGTGTAGGTAAAGGGTTAGAAGTAGTGGCGCAGCAGCGCCTGCCAGGCCCGGCGCTGCGTGGCTGCGCCGTAGTCGCTGGCGGGTGCGCCGCTGTTCACCTGCCACTGCAGCGCCAACTCCGAGCGCTCCCAGTGGTAGCGCGCCTCCAGCCACGACAAGCGGCTGTGGTCGGCAATGTCGATGCGTGCCAGCGCACTCAAATCGAGGTGGTTGATGAGTGCGTCCTGCCAGCCGGAATACATGAAGATCGATTGTTGCGTTGGCAGGTCCTGAACCCTTTGCGTCCACGCCCGGTAGGCGCCGTAAACACGAGGCGAGCCGCGCATCAAGGCGTTCCAGCCGGTTTGATCCAATGCGGCACCGTTGTAGTTGTATTCCAGCGTAAACGAAAGTTTGTACTCGGTGGTGTAGTTCAGGCCGGTCGCCACGCGGCTGTGAAAACCCGCCTCGCCCGAACTCTGCAGGGCCTGCAACAGCTGCGCCCGGCCGCGCCCGCCGGACCACTCGACGTAGGCCACGCTGGCGTCACCCACCAGTGTCGTCAGATTGAAACCCCATTGCGGCAACTGACCCTCGCCGCCGCTCACAATCCACTGCGGGTTCAGGTCTTGCGTGAGCTTCTGACTGGCTGCCAGCAGCCAGCGGTTCTGCCCGTTGGTGGCACCCCAGTTCAGGTTCCAGCCTTCGCTGCGGGGTCGCTCGGCCAGCTTGGGCGAAACCAGGGCCGTGAGCGAACCACCGTTCCACAACGTTTGGCCGCGCAACATCATGCTGCCTTGACGGTTGGCCTTGAGACTGGCCGGGTCCACAGACACCAGCGAACGCACGGCGCCCGCACGAAAAAAATCGGTCGGGTTGTAGCCCGTGGCCACACCGTAGCGCGCATTCACCCGGCCCAGGTCGACGATGCTGCTACCGTCCATCTGCCAGCTCAGATAGGCTTCCTTGAGTGTGTTGACGGCACGCTGATCGGCGACCTGCGGTGGCCAGTACAGGTCCACGCGGTCGGCCACGATGGCACGCCAGCCGGGCGCAAAAGAGCGGTCCAACTGCAGGTCCAGCGAGCCACGCTCAGCCGCACTGATGGCTCCGCCGCTGCGTGCCTTTGACTGGCCGTACGCGGTCTCGGCAAACCAGCGCCAGTCGCTCGCGAGCTTGACTTCTGCGGCAGCGCTGTCGGCCAGCGCGAGCGCATCCATGTCGTCGGCGCGCGCCGTGGAGGCGAGCGCGGCGCAGGCCAGCAACAGCAGCAGCAAGTCGGGTCGCATCCTGGGCCTGCGCAGCTAATTCACTCGGGCTTGAAACGCGGCAGATAGTCGCGTTGCAGCCAGGCCTCCGGCACCTCGCGCTTGACCCAATCAGTAAAGCGCATGACGGTCACCCAGTTTGGATCCAGGCCGTCGATGATCACTGTTTCGGTCGGCCTGTCCTGTCCGAGTTGTTTCTGGTAGCGGCGGAAATAGGCGGTCTTCAACAGCGCGCCGCTTTCGGCATAGTGGCGCGCCTTGACCGGGTGGTTGTCGCTGGTGTCGATCCAGATCTCGATGTGATGGTAGGCGGCGTCGGGCGTGATCGCTGCCAGCGTGAGCTTGTAGCAGTGACGCAGCTTGCGCTCGCCATCCTGCACGTCCTCTTCACCGGCCTGTGTGGCCTGGTAGTCCTTGGCCAGATTGACGGTCACGACGTCGCCGTTGGATGCCTGTCCCAGCAATCTCTGTTGCGGCGACAGCCGGATGCTGGCCTTGTTGGAGGGGTCGTAAAACCACAGGTCCTTGCCGTTGTACAGCATCAGCTTGTTGGCATCACGGGCCGGTTGCAGATAGCGAATCAGGCTGCGGAACTGACCGCTGTTTTTGTCGGCCCGGGAGTAGATCGCAAGTGTGCTGGTATCGGTCTGCTTGCCATTGCGGTATTCGATCAAGGTGTTGGTCAGGCCAAACGGAAAGTCGGGATTTCGCACGGCGTCGCTGGCGGCCAGGATGTCCTGTGCGCTCGGTGTGGCGTGGGCTGGCGCCAGCCACAGGGCAGCACACAGCAGCAGTATCGATCTGAGGGCGGGTGCTTGCATGACGGGCTTCTCTCTAGTGGGTTTATACGTGGCGCAGGGCGTCCACAATCAGCAACCGCGCGGCGCGATTGGCGGGCCACCAGGCAGAGATCACCGCCACCACCACCAGGCCGATGGCGCACTCGAAGATCAGCCCCGGATCGCCCCAGACCCGCACCTTGAGTGGAAAGGCATAGGCATAGCCGGGCGGTGTCCAGGTCAGGCCACTGTGGTTGATGGCCAGCGCGATCAGCAGCGCTATCAGCACGCCGAGCACGGCACCCATCAACCCCAGCAGCAGCCCTTCGCACATGAACAAGGCGCGGATGCCGCCACGGCGCTGGCCCATGGCGCGCAGCGTGCCGATTTCGGTGGTGCGCTCCACCACCGCCATGCTCATGGTGTTGCCTACGGTGAACAACACAATCACGCCGATCAGCGTGGCAATGAAACCAAACACCGAGTCGAAAAACTGGATTGATTGGCCGTAAATTGGCGTCAGCGTTTCAAAGTCAAGCAACTCCAGCGGCGCGTCCTTGAAGCTTGTCGCCAGCAAAGCTTCCAGCCGCGCCCGGGCCTGCGGAATCTGATTCGTGTGATGCAACTGGATCTGGACTGCCGTGACCTGCGGCGGCGCAGCGCCAAAGATCAGTTTTTGCGCCTGCCCCAGATGCATCACCATGAGTGAATCGTCGGCTTCCTTGACGCCCCAGTTCTCTGCCTTCACCACATTCAAGCCGACAACATTGGGTGCGCCGTGCACGTTGGCCGCCAGCATTTCAATGGCCGTGGAGTGCGCTGTGGGCGCGTTCCTGGACTCCAGCGCAGAGAGTGCGGCAATGTCGTCGGGCGCGGCATTGCCGTCGCTGCGGGTCGGCTCTGGTGCGGGCGGGCAGTTCTCCACCTTGAGCGGCTCACACAGCTGCAGAATGCGGGCCACCCCGGTGCCGATCAGCACGGAATTCTGCGGGGTATCGGTGAGCGCGTACTGGATCGACAAGGCTACGCTGCCGTAATCGTCCCAGTGGCGCATCTGGTTTTGTTCCGCCACCACGATGCCGGACGCGAACACACTCTTGGATACGCCAGCGGCGAAATTGCCTGCGATGCCGCCCAGTTGCAGCTTGGGCGTCACCATCGTCAGCAGCGGCACAAGCTCCGGGTCGTGCCGAACCACGTCAATGATCTTCCCATAATTGGCAATGCCATAGGCGGCCGGGTTGCCGCTGCCATACAGAAAGTAGTTCTTGTGCTGGATTTGCAGATGACCGTGCAGTTGCACATAGCCCGTTTGCAGGGCGAAGATGGAATTGCGCGCGTAGCCGCCAAAGATCAGGATCGCGCTCAGGCCGATCACCATGGCCAGCAAAGTGGTGAGCGAGCGGCGACGGTTGCGCAGCAGATTGCGTAGCGCCAGCGAGAACGTGTTCATGCTGTCACCTCCGCCGCCGCAGTTCGGCGTTCAACGTGGGTGATGCGGCCATCGCGGATGAAGACCGCGTCGTCCGCCTCCGCCTGCACCTGCGGATCATGTGACGAGAACACAAACGACACGTGGTGCTCGCGCTGCATCTTGCGCATCAGCGCGATGATGGCCGCGCCGGTCTGGCTGTCCAGGTTGGCCGTGGGTTCATCGGCCAGCACCAGTTGTGGCGCAGGCGCCAGCGCGCGGGCAATTGCCACGCGCTGGCGCTGTCCGCCAGAGAGCTGGCCGGGTCGGTTGTTGGCGCGGTCTGCCAACCCGACTGCGTCCAGCAACGTCAGCACGCGCTCGCGGCGTTGGGCCGCAGGCACACCGGCCAGCATCAGCGGGTACTCCACGTTCTCAAAGGCGCTGAGCACCGGCAGCAGGTTGAAGTTCTGGAAGATGAAGCCGAGATGGCGTGCGCGAAAATCGGACAGGTCGTCGTCCGACAGGCTCTGGATCGACTGCCCGGCCACGATCACTTCGCCCTGATCAGGCCGGTCGATGCAACCAATCAAGTTCAGCAGCGTGGTCTTGCCGCTGCCCGAGGGGCCGGAAATCACGGTGAAACAGTTGGGCCGGATTTCCAGATCGATGTCGCACAAGGCGGGCACATCCACCGCATCGAGGTGATAGATTTTGCTGACCTGTTTCAGTACAACGGGAATCATGGCGTGCTCTGGAGTATGGAGTGACAGAACAATTTCAGCCACAGGGTGAAGTGTGCCACTGCTGTGGCGGCGCCACCGTCAAGCAGGCAGTGTGCGGCTGTTCAACCTGCCAATGCACTGAGCGCATCCAAGGGGCTGGTGGTGCCACCGGCGGCGACTTTGAGCACATGGGTGTAAATCATGGTGGTGCTGACATCGCTGTGACCCAACAACTCTTGCACCGTGCGGATGTCGGTGCCGGCCTGTAGCAGGTGCGTGGCGAATGAGTGGCGTAGTGTGTGGACAGACACTGGTTTGCAAATGCCAGCAAGTGCGACGGCCTTCTTGAGCGCACGCTGCAAGCGCTCTTCAAACAGGTGATGCCTGCGCTCCACGCCGGTGCGTGGATCAATCGAAAGTGTGGGTGACGGAAACATCCAGAACCAGCCCCATGTGTAGCCAACCTTGGGGTATTTTTGCTCCAGCGCGTGCGGGGTTTCGACACCGCCACGTTGCGCTTGCCGATCGGCCTCCCACTGCGCACGCGCCGCAAACATCTGCACACGCAAAGTCGGTGCGAGAGAGCGCGGCAACATCACCACGCGGTCTTTGCCGCCCTTGGCATCACGCACGATGATGACGTAGCGGTCGAAATCCACATCTTTGATCCGAAGGCGCATGCCCTCCATGAGCCGCATGCCTGTGCCATACAACAGGCGCGCCAACAACGCTGTGATGCCATCCATCTGTGCGATTACGCCAGCAACCTCATCCTTGGTCAGCACGCTGGGAATGCGGCGCTTCGCGGCGGGGCGGTTGATGCCATCCATCCAGGGCAAGTCCAGATTCAGAACTTCGCGATACAGAAACAGCAACGCGCTCAAGGCCTGGTTGTGGGTCGAAGTGGACACCCGTCGCTCAGTGGCAAGCATCGTCAGGAAGGCCTCCACCTCGGGCGCGCCCAGGGTGCGCGGGTGCTTCATCTGACCGTCGCGTCCATGCCACCGAATGAAAAAGCGCACCCAGTACAGGTAAACTTTCTCCGTGCTCAGGCTATAGTGCATGTACCGAATGCGCTCGCGCACCTGGTCCAGCAAACGAGTTGACTGCAGAGAAGGTGTGCCGGGTATCATGGTAAATTTATACCTGTCAATTTGACCAGTATATGAGCTTGCAAGCTAGACCACAAGCCATTTTCAGGAGCTTTGAATGACCAGATTAATCCGCAACGACCAGAATATCCGGCAAGTTCTGCGGTCTACATTACGTTAAATGGCAAAGTCGCCAGCAGCGCATGAATCGCATTGATCGACACCGCCTTGTCCTCTGCCGGTGCCGGAAGCAGGCGCATGGTCACTTCCATTTGCCGCAGTTCTTCCGCACTGTCAGCACCGATCAGGTCCACCAGCGCAGCGCGCAGCAAGGCAATGTCTTTCTCGGCCTTGCGCATTGGGTGACGCTCGCAAATCTTGATGTGCTCAGTCAGCACGCCGTCGCCGTGGGCCGGTGTGTCTTGTGGGTATTCGTGCCCGCAATAAACACAAGTGAGTATTCGTCCATCCATGTTCTTTCTCCGCTCAAAAGTTTGTCATTTAACCGGGCGGTCGAGTGGACGGGCCACTCACCTCTGCTACAAGGGCTTCCCCACCTTTGTCAAACAGAATTCCATCGTGGTTGAATCGCGCAGCGATTGACCACGAAACCTGACTCCCTCTTCCCATCTACGTCACTGCCTGAAATCTGTCGTTGCCGGTGCGGTGCAAGGCATGTGGACGGCGAAACTACAAACGGTCATTCGAGGCTGCTTTACTGGCAGCGGACCCTGATGAAAGACGCGCGCCGAGGGCTCCATTCGTTAGTCGAGGCTCTGGGTGATTTCTCACCCTGTTGACCTCCTTGAGCTAAACGAGCATTCCCCGGCGCAGGTCCAAACCTTTCACTCATCAACGACAAGCAATCACACGGTGACATCGACAAATCAATTCCAAAGCGGTGGCGTTCTGGGGCTGATCACGCAGGCATCTTGAATGCTTCGCCCCGTTGCAGCATGGCCCAACACATGCGCGCATTCTTGGCCGCAATAGCCACCACAGCTTTCCAGTAGCCGCGTCGTGCTTCGATGGCAACGGCCCAGCGGCTAACCGCGTCGGTTTTGTTTTTCGCCGTTGACAGCACCGCCTTGCCACCCATGATCAACAGGGTGCGCAAGTACGGGTCACCGGCCTTGGTGATGCGCCCCAAGCGCTGCTTGCCACCCGAGCTGTATTGGCCCGGCACCAGACCCAGCCAGGCGCAGAACTGGCGCCCACAAGTGAAGTCGTGGCCTTTGCCCACGGTGGCCACAATCGCACTCGCGGTGGTCGGGCCTATGCCGCTGAGCTGCATGAGTTGCTTGGACTGCGCATCTTCATTGGCCGCCTGTGCGATGTATTTGTCGTACTGGCTGATGCGCTCATCCAGGCGGGTGAGCTCGCTCAAGGCGTCACCCACCACGGTGTTGCACCAACCGGGCAGGTCTGCCAGGTGCTGGTGCGCTTCGCGGCGCACGGTGGCGGCTTTGAGGGGCAGCACGATGCCCAGCTCAGACAACAGGCCACGGATGCGGTTGATGAGCGCGGTACGTTGCTCCACGTAACCCTGGCG
>CAILAY010000084.1 GCA_903832285.1 uncultured beta proteobacterium
CACGGGTTTTCCATGGCTTTGATGGCGTGCTCCAGTTCAGCCAGCGCCTCAGCGTCGTTCCCAAGCCAGGCATGGAGTTCGGCTTCACGAAAATGACTTGGCACTGGCCAGCGTTCGCGGGCGGCTAGTGCCAGCGCCAGTGCTTGAGCACCATCGCCACGCAAAGCCGCCACATGGGCCTGCCCGTAGTGAGAAATGGCGTTGGCCGGATACAGCTCGCCGATGCGTCGATAGAGGATTTCGGCCTGGTTCAGATTGCCGGACCATAGCTCATTTCCGGCACAGGCCGACAGCGAAAACAAAGACTCACCGCCGACGCGCATCGCAGTCTCGAAGACCGCTTGCGCATCATCGTGGCGCCGTGCAAGCGAAAGGACAAAGGCTCGGTTGAACAGGATGTTGAGCGACATGGGGTCGAATGAACTCGCAGCGTCAAGCGCGGTCAGCGCCTCATCGAAGCGGCCCTGGGCCACCAACAGCCAAGCGAAGCCAAGGCGGGCGTTCGTGTGATTGGGCGCTGCGCGCAATACGTCACGAAACTGGGTCTCGGCTTGGGCCAGCTCACCCGTCCAGTGCAGGACCAGAGCACACAACGCCTGCGCTTCAATATGGTTTGGACTGAGCGCAATGGCGGTTCGCGCGCACTCCTGCAACTCCGCAATCAGAGCCGATGCGGGCAGGTCGCCGTAGTTGATGCGTCGCACGCAGCTTCGTCCGCGTAGAGCCCAGGCGTCGGCCGAGTCGGGGAACTCGCGGGTCACTTCGGTGAGCAGTGTCCTGGCCTGATCAATGCTTGCGGCACCCATGTACGAAATCAGCATTCGTGCTGAATCGATCTTGCAGCGTGCCGCAAGTGGCAGTTTCGGTTTGATCAGGCCAGTGCTTTCATTCGGACCGTTCCTGATGATGCCCGGTGCCACAGTAAGACGCGCCAGCACCGCATCGAACAGCGCATCGATGCCTGCATAAGGATTGTCCAGGGTCGTCGTGCGCACCTCTGCCCATGCCAGCTCTGCATCAGCCGCTCGGATCAAACGGGCGCTGATCCGCAGGCGCTGGTTTGCCTCTGCCGACAGCGTGGTTTCAAGGATGTCACTGACGCCAAGCTGGTGGCCGATCTGCGCCGGCAATTGTGCGCTGCTCTGGGCGTGCTGGACCGCCGCTTGCGTGATCACGCGCGGCAATCCCATCAGAACCAAGGCCTCGCTAAAGCGCCCGGACAGGCCTTGCGCCATGGCATCGAACGCGGGGTCACCGCTCAGGTTCCGGGTCGGCATCACCGCCAGGCCGCAGGCGAGTTTTGCTGCCGCGCTCGCGGGCCGGTGGCGAAACTCGGGTGCGTAGCGTCCCTTGGGCAGCGTGATGATGGTCTCAGGCACGCGCTCAAAGTGCTGGTAGTGCTTGTCCAGGCGAGCACGAAGCCGACCGGTGCTCACACGCACAATGGGGTCAAGCTCTGCGTTGTAGATCGCGGGGTCGCGCTGGAACACCGCCATCGCAATGCCGGCCTCGCACAGCGCACCATCATCCCCGGCAGTCTTGCGCTCGACCAGATAGCGCAGCAGCCGGCTGTGGCTGGGGGCACGCCGGAACGTTGCGTCCTCAAGCAGACGGTCAAGCTCCTCGCGGACTTGGCTGATGGTGGGTTGAGAGGTGGCCATGGGTCAAATCACTCAGCGCTGTACGCGGCGCCAGTCGGAGTCGGTCGGCGTGCGCGGGTCGAAGGTCGAATTGGACGATGGTATCTGGCGGCCATCGCGATGGACCCAGATCACAGACGGTGAGGTCGAAAAGCGCTCCGGCTCGCCGCTGTAGGGGTTCTTGCCCCAGTACTGCCCCGTCAGAGTTTCGCCGTTGCCCTGCGCCTGACGGTCGAGCGATGCCGCCCGTTGCGCGACCACGCCCGCCCAGTTCGCCTGCGACCAACTGAGGTACTGGCCGTAAGCTTCGCGCTGACGAACCGTGTCATTGAGTATGGCCCCGGACATGGCCGTGCGACCGAAGGGGTTCGGCCCTGTGTTCAACGCCTGCAGCGCGACCTGTGGCAACCACGACTGGACGGCACCCCAGCGGCTGTCCAGCGCCAGCATCAGCGTGACAACGGCATCGGACCGGGCATAGACGGAAACGACGTTGCTGACCACAATGCCGACAATGCGCTGCGTTCCTTGCGGCCCCTTCTTGGTGTAGGCGATGTCCATGACCGCGGCCGCCGTGTACCCAGGCATAGGCTGGATCGGCGTCGGCTTCGAGATCCGGACATCCGGCGCCAGCCGCAGGTTGTTGGTGATGGCGCTGTAGGCGAACTGCGGCGGCGTCAGATTCTGGCCGAGACCGCTGACGCCGTACACGATTACGCCAGCCGACAAATCATTGGCCTGGAGCACCAGCGCGTGATTGCCTTCCTCGCCCACGCGCCAGCCGGCGGGCAGCGCATAGGTGAAGTTCCGCCCTTGGACGATCCGGGTCTGGGGCTTCGTCTGTGCGAAGGATGCACCGGTCGAGTGGAGCAGGATGAAGGCGAGCGAGGCGAGGCACAGGAATCGGGTCATGATGGGCTCCATAAGAACTTCAACCAGTTGTCCCCGCGAGCGAGGTTCTCCGCGATTGTGCGCGGTGAACGTTGCGATGGCGGCGTTCCAGCGCGATTGCCTGGCCTACGGCGCAAAGATCGCAGTATCGCCTCCAGCGGTGGCGCCTGCAGGTCGCCGTAGTTAATGCGTCGGACGCCGCTTTGTCCGCGCAGCCACGACTTGAATCTGCTGGGTAGCGAACAACATGACATGGGAAACTCCTCAAAGACGATTCAAGGCTGGTGGCCCAATGTATTCGGATCGCCGCGTCTGCGCACGTAACAACACGTTACATAGCCCCGAACATTGCTGCAGCAAGATATCTGCATGCTGCCTGTCGGCGAGGGGATGCGCCAGTTACCTTGCAGGCTTAAAATTCCGATGGGAACTGTCGTTATTGTTCCATGCTTTTTCGCAATCGGATGAGCACCGAGACACAGCAGAGCAGGCGAGAAGATGGACGCCTACCAACGGGAGACAAATGAATAGTCGCCGCAAATTGCTCTTGGTTCTTGGCGTAGGTGCATTCGCCGCCCCGCTTTTGGGCTTCGCGCAGCCAGTGGGAAAGATCTTCCAGATCGGATACGTCGGCAACTCGTCGGCAGCGGTAGAAGCCGCCTATGTGGAGGCGTTCCAGCAAGGTTTGCGGGAACGGGGTTACATCGAGGGCAAGAACATCGTCGTCAATTACCTATGGGCGGGCGGCAGCAACGAGAAAGTCTCCGAGATCATCGCGCAATTTGTGAATCGTCATGTAGACGTCATCGTTACCTCTGGGACTTTTGCTCCCCTTGCCGCCAAGAAGGCCACTTCTACCATTCCAATTGTCATGGCATCCGTCGGCGATCCGGTCGGTACGGGCATCGTGGCGAGTCTTTCGAGACCTGGAGGGAACATCACCGGACTGTCATCTCTGGAACAGGGACTTATGGGCAAGCGGCTTGAAGTACTGCGCGAATTCATACCGGGTCACAACCGTGTCGCTGTGCTCGCCAATCCCTTGCAACCTTACACACAAGTGACTTTGAGAGCAGCACGATCCGCTGCAGAGGTGCAAGGTATATCGATGCAAGTCTTCGAAGCCGGTACCTTAGGCGAATTGGAATCTGCTTTTGCCTCTATCGTCAAAGCAAAGCCAGATGCACTGATGGTTCTTCCTGATAAACCTTTCTTCTACTCGAATATCGAGACCATTTTGCGGCTTGTGGCAAGGCTGCGCATTCCGGTCGTCTACCCTTTCGTGGAATTTATCGAGCAAGGCGGGCTGGCGCATTACGGAACAAACGTCCCAAGCATGTTTCACCGCGCGGGATCGTATGTCGACAAGATCTTAAAAGGGGTGAAGCCAAGTGATTTGCCGATTGAACAGGCCACCCACTTCGAGCTTACGCTCAATATGAAAGCCGCCAAGTCCCTTGGCATAAAGATTCCGCAGTCAATCTTGGTGCGCGCTGACTAGGTAATTGAGTAGAGAAATTGTCCCAACATTGAAGTCCGCAAGCACCACAGCCTCGGGGTCCGGTACCGGGCAAGCAGTTCGTAAAGTCGACTGACTCCAACCTGTCTCTGTTGCGGGCGTAGACCTTTAAAACTGTTCGACTCAGCCGCCACCGATTGGGAGTGATTCTTGTCTCGCAGCTGTTTGCACTGCGTCGCAGTTCATCCTGCAAGCTCCCGGGCCACTGCGACAAGATCGCTGCGGGGTGTCGGTCCGAGGCGGGGGAGGTGGGCAGTCTGGGACAAAGCTTCGTTCCAAATTGAGCTGCACCAATGCGGTTTCGCCAACCTCACGGACGCCACTCACGGCAATGATGTTCTGGCGATATCAATCACTGATGGTGATAATGACCATGAATCCTCTTCTGAGCGAGAGTACTCGGATACCGGCGCGTGTCAAGCTACTTGTCGCCTCATTCATGCGGCCAACCGCTGAATATCGTTGCAACCCGAATGCGCTTTGATGACGCAGTCTCGTTCCGGGTTGAGAGTGACCGCGCCA
>CAILAY010000085.1 GCA_903832285.1 uncultured beta proteobacterium
CTGGTGGCCTGGGGCGGAATCGAACCACCGACACAAGGATTTTCAATCCTCTGCTCTACCGACTGAGCTACCGGGCCTTGACTTGAGCCAACGAGTATATCAGCCCGACGCACGTTTTCCACGTGTCAGATCCACACCGAGTTGCTTGAGTTTGCGATACAGGTGGGTTCGCTCCAGTCCGGTCTTTTCGGCGACGCGCGTCATGGATCCGCCTTGCCGGGCAAGGTGAAATTCAAAATACGTCTTTTCAAACTCGTCGCGGGCTTCACGCAGCGGCTTGTCCAGTTCAAAATTCTGGCGCGGCTGCAATCCCGATTCTTCAATAAGCGACGTCGTAGCGGCTGTAGTTTCCGATTCTTCGACCACAATTTCCATGTAGCCTTGTGGTGTTGGCGCTGTTGACTTGCGCACCGGGCTCCGCGCCAGTCCCTGCTCTACCGCCTTGAGCAGTTTTTGTAGCGTGATGGGTTTTTCCAGGAAGGCCAGCGCGCCGATCTTTGTCGCTTCCACGGCAGTGTCTATGGTGGCGTGACCACTCATCATGATGACTGGCATGGTCAGAAAGCCGGTCGTAGACCACTCCTTGAGCAGAGTCACGCCATCGGTATCGGGCATCCAGATGTCGAGCAGCACCAAGTCGGGCCGGTAACGCGCCCGCGCCGCTCTCGCCTGCTCGGCGTTTTCCGCCAACTCGACGTTGTGGCCTTCGTCGTTGAGGATTTCCATGAGGAGATCGCGGATGCCGAGCTCATCGTCGACCACCAGTATGTTTGCCATGATTAACGCGTCGTTCCTTGAGTTTGCCAGCGTGCCCGGATGTCAAACCCGTGTGCTACTCTGAACTGGGAATGATAGCGACACTTGGGCACCCTGCACAACGCCGTCTACCAATCGATTTGACAGGTCAATGCGCGCACTGTGTTCGTCTGCAATCTTCTTTACCACCGCAAGACCCAATCCTGTGCCTTTGGGCTTGGTCGTAACGTAGGGTTCGAATGCGCGTTTGAGAATGTGGTCGGCGAAACCCGGCCCGCTGTCCAGCACCGCCAGCCGCACGCGGTGCGAAGATTCGCTCCAATGGGTTCTGACGATGACGCCGGCTTCCCACAGTACTGCCTGCGAAGTATGCGTCAGGTTGGATTCCATCGCGTCCTGGGCGTTTTGCAGCAGGTTGTGCACCACCTGGCGCAACTGCTGTGTATCCGCCATGATCATGGGGCAACGCGCATCCAGTTCCATCTGTACCGGAACCAGGGCGTTCTCGTGCTCATAGAGTTGCAGAACCTCGCGTACCAGCGCATTCAAGTCCACCGGCTTGAGTTCGGCCGTGGGGAGTCGGCCAAAATCGCGGAATTCGTTCACCAGACGCTTCATGGCCGCCACCTGATCGACGATGGTTTTGACCGATTTGCTGAGCAGGGCCTGATCCGGTGCGTCGACCTTGCCGCTCAGTTTCATCTCCAGCCGCTCCGCCGATAGCTGAATCGGCGTCAGCGGGTTCTTGATCTCATGCGCCAGGCGACGTGCCACTTCGCCCCAGGCCTGAGCCCGCTGATTCGAGACGATTTCGGATACGTCGTCGAACACCAGCAGGCGCTTGTCAGCGGGCATGTCAGCGCCGCGGGCCACCAGCGAAATCACGTCGTGCTGGGTGCCGGTTCCGCTGCCGCTGCCGCTGGGGCGAAGTTCAAACGATTGTTGCCAATGGTCCAGTCCATGCTGGGAGCGTTCGCTTAGGAAGGCTTCGAACTGGGCCTGGACATTTCGTGCAAACTCTTGCAGGCCATCGACCTGAGCCAGCGCGCGCCCTTGAAAGGCAGCCAGGGGTGCGCGCAGTATGCGGGTGGCCCCGGGATTCGACGACTGAATGACACCGTTGGCATCGAGCACGATCACACCGGCGGTCATGTTGTCCAGAATGGTTTGCAGATGCGCGTTTGCGGCGTTGACCTGCACCATGCTCTGATCCACGGCAGTACGGGCATCAGCCAACTGCTGCGTCATGTCGGCGAATGAGCGGGTCAAGCCCCCGAGTTCGTCCCTGCCCTGAAGCGCCAGTTTTGGACTTAAATCCCCATGCGCAACCTCCCGCACGCCCTCGGCCAGCACCAACAGGGGCCGCGCCAATTGATTGCCCAGCGCTACAGCCAGCAACACGGCGCCAAACACCGCCATGAACAGACTCAACGTGAGGGTGCTGATATACATGCGGCGCAATCCGGCCCGCGCCAGCGCCCGCTCCTGGTATTCCCGGTTCGCCTCGGTCACGGCGTTGGCATTGAGCACCAGTGCGGGCGGCAGTCCCCGCGTAATCTGCAGGACGCGCGGTTCTGCGCCCAAGCCAAAACCGCTGCTTGCGACCAGTGCCATGGCCTTGATGCGAGCATTGGAAACGGAACTTCCAGCGGCATCGTCCAGACCGTCGACCTGAGTCACCACACGCTGGCTTCGCAATTGGCGCAGCTGTTGCGATGTCGGTCGATCCGGGCTGATCTGAAAGCGCGACTCACCGGCACCGGCAATCAATTGGCCCGAGCCACTCCACAGCACGACGTCGTCGGCTGCAATTTCTTCCCGCAGGCGCTCCAGCATGAATCCAGCGGCAGTGTCGGAGACCTCGGTTAACTGTGTGGCGGCGGCGCGCGCCTTGCTGCTGAGATCCTGGGTCATGGTGTCGATCGTTGTCGTGGCCAGATTCAGGCCAGCGGCCAGTGCACCCTCGACCTTGACGTCAAACCAGCTCTCGATCGAGCGCGATACGAATTGGTACGACACCACGTAAATCAGCAGGCCCGGGGCAAACCCGACCAGCGCGAAAATGGCGGCCAACTTCACCAGCAGCCGGCTGCCGAACTGGCCGCGGCGCAAGCTCAGCCACAGGCGCACAGCGACCCCCAGAATGGTGGCCAGCAGCACCACCGCCACCGCCACATTCACGCCAAACAGCCAGGCGTAATTGCGTTCGTAGAGTTCTCGGTTGTTGGTGGCCTGGGTCAACAGCAGCAGCAGTACCAGGCCGATGGCGACCATGGCCGAGGCGCCAATGATCAACGCCCAGCGAACGATGCGCGAACGGTGGGTCGTCAGACTTTGACCTGCGATCGGTTCTGCAGGCGCAGCAGTCACTTGAGCGCCTCAGGCGTCAGGCGCTGGTTCTTGGCGACCGATACGGTCCATTCATTCTGGCCCAGGATGCCGATCTGGAACGGGCGCGGCAGCTCGGACAGATCCAGTTTGAAACTGAAATCCACGTTATGCCGTGCCTCCGGATCGACTTCGGCGGCTTCCGCAATCTTCCAGTGGGACATGCTGCGCGACAGTGACGCGATAGCGTCGCGAAGGGACTCGAAATTCTGTATCAAAGCAACCCCGGAATTGCTGCCTGCACTGGCATCCTGTATCACGCTCACGCGCCAGCGCCTGGTCAAGGGGTGGTAGCTCAGGCGCCAGCGCCGGGTCTTAGTTGCCAACTTTTTGTCGTACCAATACCAGCGGTCGCGCAGCAGTTGCGCCTCAGCCACAAAATACACGGAGATGCCTTTGAATACCGCGTCTTCCACGGCCGCAGACAACTCAAACTGGACCTGTGCGGTAAGGAACACGCCGTCGTCCGAGCGCTCCAGTTTGAGTTGGGTGATTTCGGCGGGAAGCACTTGCGCTTGTACCTCAGCGGCCGGAACGATGAGTAGACAGACGGCAACCACCAGTAGCGGCACGCTACGGCGCGCGCTTTTCCAACAGGGCGTAAAAGAATCCATCGTGGTCACTCTGCGCATTGTCCGGGACAGAGACTGAATTTCCTCTATTTTGCGTCTGTAAATGCCCGGGCGAGGGCTGCAACAAGGCGTCGCTGTTGTGTCCAAGAAACGTTTGTATCTGATCTTGACCTTCCGCATGAAATACCGAGCACGTGCAGTACAACAGGCGTCCGCCCGGCTTTAGCAAGGGCCACAGCGCGGCCAGCAACCGCGCCTGCGTTGCTGCCAGTTGCGCCACATCGCTTTCGCGCCTAAGCCAGCGTACGTCCGGGTGCCGACGCACGATGCCCGAGGCAGTGCAGGGTGCATCCAGCAGGATCGCGTCGAAGGGTTCGCTCTGGCACTGCTGGGGCCACCATGTGCTGGGCAGCGCCGCATCGGCCGCGACCACCTTGGCGGCAAGGTCAAGGCGCTGCAGCGTTTGATGAATGCGCTCACAACGCGCCGGGTCCAGGTCTAGGGCAGTGACCCGCGCGGCTGATATTTCCAGAAGATGCGCGGTTTTGCCGCCGGGCGCCGCGCACGCATCCAGCACATGCAACGAAGCCGTCGGGTCAAGGCCCTTCAGCAGCAAAGGCGCAGCCAACTGCGCGGCTGTGTCCTGCACCGACACCAGGCCCTGATCAAAGCCAGGCAATGCGCCTACCGCGCAAGCCTGCTCCAACACCAGACCCGAAGCGCCGGTGGCAGTGGATTTCTTGCCGATCATCGCCAGCGATTGCCGGTATTGGGCCACGCTGTTCTTGCGCAGGTTCACCCGCAGGCTCATGGGTGCCTGTTCGTTGTTTGCCTTCAGGATGCTCTGCCAATTCTGCGGGTAGTCCCTCTGTAAACGCGCGATCCACCAGCGTGGGTGGTTCCACAGCGCCACCGGGTCCGTGTCGCTGCGTTGCACCAGGGTTGCACGCTCACGCAAGAAGCGGCGCAAACAGGCGTTGATGAAATTGGCTTGAGCCTTGGTCGGACCGCGCTTGGCCGCCTCCACGGCTTGATCCACGAGCGTGAACGATTCGTATGGCGCAGATTCTTCGCGCCAGACCAGCGCCAATGCCAGGCAGAGCAGGGCATCTGCCGCTGGTGGTGGTGGCCGCGGCGCCAGCAGTGTCCGCAGTGCCTTCGCCCGTCCCCATTGACGCAGCCCATGGTAGGCCAGCGCCTGCGCAGCGGGGCGCAACGGCGCCGCCACGCCGTCCAACGCGGGAGCACTGGATTGCCCGGCGTCGATTGCCATCAGCACACCCGACGCGGCCTGCAACTGCCGCCAAAGAGGTGCGGCGTGGGAACTGTCAGTTGTCACGTCAAAGTCTCCATAGGGAGTTCGTCAATTGCGGGGGCAAAAAAAAGCCCCACGTCTGCCGGAACAGCCGTGGGGCGTTGCCTGATAGCCTTTACTCGCTGGCCTGACCTTCGCCAGGCGCCTCTGCGCTGGCCTCTTCCATGCCCGCGAGTTCCAGCGCCTCGGCCTCAGCGATGGCGCGGCGTTCAACGTCGTCCATCTCTTCCTTGACCTTGCGCGCACGATGGTAGGCCATGCCGGTTCCCGCGGGAATCAGACGGCCCACGATGACGTTTTCTTTCAGCCCACGCAACTCGTCCCGCTTGCCCATGATGGCTGCTTCGGTGAGCACGCGCGTGGTTTCCTGGAAGGATGCTGCAGAGATGAACGAGTCGGTCGACAAAGACGCCTTGGTGATACCCAGCAACAGGTTGCTGAAAATTACAGGGATCTTGCCCTCAGCGCGCAGGGCGTCGTTGGTGTCGAGCATTTCAGAGCGCTCCACCTGTTCGCCGGCGATGTAGTTGGAGTCGCCAGGGTTGTCGGCAACGACGCGACGCAGCATCTGTCGCACAATCACTTCGATATGCTTGTCATTGATCTTCACGCCCTGCAAGCGGTACACGTCCTGCACCTCGTCGACGATGTAGCGCGCGAGTTCTTCTGAACCCAGCAGGCGCAGGATATCCTGCGGATCTGCCGGTCCGTCGACCACGCTTTCGCCCTTGTTCACGACCTGACCTTCGTGCACCAGAATGTTCTTCTCCTTGGGCACGAGTTCTTCCCAGACCTTGCCTTCGGGGTCGGTGATTTGCAAGCGGACCTTGCCCTTGGTTTCCTTGCCGAAAGACACGGTGCCAGTCAACTCGGCCAGCACGCCCTTGTCCTTGGGCGTACGCGCTTCGAACAACTCGGCCACACGGGGCAGTCCGCCGGTGATGTCGCGTGTCTTTTGACCTTCGATCGGAATCCGCGCCAGTACTTCGCCGGGACCCACATCCTGTCCATCACGCACCTGGATCAGTGAACCCACGGGGAACCCGACGGTAAAGGAATGGTCCGTTCCGGGAATCTTGACTTCGTTGCCCGCAGCGTCGATGAGCTTGACTTGGGGGCGAATGACCTTGGCCGCACCGCGACGCTTTGGGTCGATCACCACCATGGTGGACAGGCCGGTGACTTCGTCCACCTGGCGTGCCACGGTCAAGCCTTCTTCCACATTCTCGAATTTCACCTGACCGGCAAATTCCGTGATGATGGGGCGGGTGAGCGGATCCCAATTGGCCAGAATGGCGCCGGCCTTGACCACCTGATCCGCCTTGATCGTGAGAGTCGCGCCGTAGGGCAACTTGTGGCGCTCGCGCTCGCGGCCATGCTCGGTGATGACAATTTCGCCGGACCGAGAAATCACCACCAGATCCTTCTTGGCATTGGTGACATAGCGCATGGTGGCGTTAAAGCCGATGGTGCCACCGGACTTGGCTTCCACACTGGAGGCGATGGCCGCACGCGATGCGGCGCCACCGATGTGGAAGGTACGCATGGTTAGCTGCGTGCCAGGTTCACCGATCGACTGTGCGGCGATCACGCCCACGGCTTCACCGGTGTGCACCAGCCCGCCGCGGCCCAGATCGCGGCCGTAGCACTTGGCGCAGATGCCGAAACGTGTTTCGCAGGTCAGCGCCGTGCGCACCTTGACCTCGTCCACGCCTGCGGCTTCGAGCACTTCGATCACGTCTTCGTCCAGCATGTCGCCGGCATTGACCAGCACGGCACGGTTTTCAGGATGCAACACGTCGTCTGCGGCGGTGCGGCCCAGGATGCGGTCGCGCAGCGACTCGATCACTTCGCCGCCCTCGACGATGGCGCGCATCTGCGAGCCATCAGCGGTGCCGCAATCGGTCTCAATAACCACCAGATCCTGCGTCACGTCGACCAGGCGCCGCGTCAGGTAACCCGAGTTCGCGGTCTTCAATGCCGTATCCGCCAGGCCCTTGCGCGCGCCGTGGGTGGAGATGAAGTACTGCAACACGTTCAGGCCTTCACGGAAGTTGGCCGTGATCGGGGTTTCGATGATGGAGCCGTCAGGCTTGGCCATCAAGCCGCGCATACCGGCGAGTTGGCGAATCTGCGCTGCAGAGCCGCGCGCACCGGAGTCGGCCATCATGTAGATGGAGTTGAAAGACTCCTGATCCACTTCCTTGCCGTGACGGTCAATCGTCTTTTCCTTGGCCAGTTGGGCCATCATGACCTTGGAGACTTCGTCGCCGGCCTTGCCCCAGATGTCCACAACCTTGTTGTAGCGCTCGCCCGCCGTGACCAGACCGGACACATACTGCTGTTCGATCTCCTTCACTTCCTTTTCGGAGCGCGCAATGATGCCGTGCTTCTCCTTGGGGACGAGCATGTCGTCGATGCAGATCGAGATGCCGGCCTTGGTCGCCAGGCGGAAGCCGTTTTGCAGCAGCTTGTCGGCAAACACCACGGTCTCTTTCAGGCCGCACTTGCGGAACGAGACGTTGATGAGTCGGGAGATTTCCTTCTTCTTCAGCGCCTTGTTCATGTTGGAGAACGGCAGGCCCTTGGGCAGGATTTCCGAAAGCAGGGCGCGCCCGGCCGTGGTTTCCCACATCTTGGTCGCGGGCACGAACTCGCCCGTTTCCTTGTCCTTGGTGTACTCGGTCAGACGCACATTGATCTTGGCCGTGAGTTCCACCTCGCCCGCATCAAACGCGCGCTGCACTTCACCGATGTCGGAGAAGATCAGGCCTTCGCCCTTGCCATTGATGCGTTCGCGGGTGGTGTAGTACAGACCCAGCACCACGTCCTGCGACGGCACGATGGAGGGCTCGCCGTTCGCCGGGAACAGCACATTGTTGGACGCCAGCATCAGGGTGCGCGCTTCGACCTGCGCCTCCACCGACAGCGGCACGTGCACGGCCATCTGGTCACCGTCAAAGTCGGCGTTGAAAGCGGCGCACACCAGCGGGTGCAACTGGATCGCCTTGCCTTCGATCAGGATCGGCTCAAAGGCCTGGATGCCCAGACGGTGCAAGGTAGGTGCACGGTTGAGCATGACGGGATGCTCTTTGATGACCTCTTCCAGGATGTCCCAGACCACGGGCGTGCCGGTTTCCACTTCCTTCTTCGCGGCCTTGATGGTGGTGGCGATGCCACGCACTTCGAGCTGCGCGAAGATGAAGGGCTTGAACAGCTCCAGCGCCATCAGTTTGGGCAAACCGCACTGATGCAGTTTGAGCGTGGGGCCCACCACGATCACCGAGCGTCCCGAATAGTCGACGCGTTTGCCCAGCAAGTTCTGGCGGAAACGACCGCTCTTGCCCTTGATCATGTCGGCCAGCGACTTGAGTGCGCGCTTGTTGGCGCCGGTCATGGCTTTCCCGCGACGACCGTTGTCCAGCAGCGAATCCACCGCTTCCTGTAGCATCCGCTTTTCGTTGCGCGCAATGATTTCGGGTGCCTTGAGTTCCAGCAAACGGCGCAGACGGCTGTTGCGGTTGATAACGCGACGATACAGGTCGTTCAGATCGGAGGTGGCGAAGCGGCCGCCATCCAGTGGTACCAATGGACGCAGGTCCGGTGGCAACACCGGCAGCACTTCCAGCACCATCCACTCGGGCTTGATGCCGGATTTTTTGAATGCTTCGAGCAGCTTCAAACGCTTGGCGTTCTTCTTGATCTTGACTTCGGAACCGGTCAGGTCGCCGCGCAGACGTTCGATCGACAGGTCGATGTCAATGCTGTGCAGCAGGTCCTTGATACCTTCGGCGCCCATCTTGGCTGTGAACTCGTCGCCGTATTCCTTGACCTTGGCATCAAAATCGTCCTCGGTCATGATGGCGTACTTCTTCAGCGGCGTCATGCCTGGATCGGTCACGACATAAGCTTCAAAATACAGCACGCGCTCGATGTCGCGCAGCGTCATGTCCAGCACTAGACCCAGACGCGATGGCAGCGACTTCAGGAACCAGATGTGGGCGCAGGGCGCGGCCAGGTCGATGTGACCCATGCGTTCGCGACGCACCTTGGTCTGCGTCACTTCCACGCCGCACTTCTCGCAGATCACGCCGCGGTGCTTCAGGCGCTTGTACTTGCCGCACAGGCATTCGTAGTCCTTGATGGGTCCAAAGATCTTGGCGCAGAACAAGCCGTCACGCTCGGGTTTGAAAGTGCGGTAGTTGATGGTCTCGGGCTTTTTGACTTCGCCGAAAGACCAGGAACGGATCTTCTCGGGCGAGGCCATGCCGATCTTGATGGCATCGAAATGCTGATCGGGGGTGAATTGCTTGAACAGGTCGAGTAATGATTTCATTGTTTGTCCTTTGTCAGTTGGGGACAGAGCTTGCTCACCGTTGAGTGGCTTCGGTCTGTCCCACAAGGTCTCACTATTAACCGCGTTCCAGTTCGATGTCGATGCCCAGGGAACGGATTTCCTTGACCAGCACATTGAACGATTCCGGCATGCCCGCTTCGATCGCGTGCTCGCCCTTGACGATGCTTTCGTACACCTTGGTGCGACCCTGCACGTCGTCTGACTTGACGGTAAGCATTTCCTGCAGTGTGTAGGAGGCGCCGTAGGCCTCCAGCGCCCACACTTCCATTTCGCCGAAGCGCTGACCGCCGAACTGGGCCTTGCCTCCCAGCGGTTGTTGTGTGACCAGGCTGTAAGGACCGGTGGAGCGGGCATGCATCTTGTCGTCAACCAGGTGGTGCAGCTTGAGCACGTGCATGTAGCCCACCGTGGTGGGACGCTCAAAGGCGTCTCCGGTACGGCCGTCGTATAGCTGCGCCTGCGTGCGGGTTGCCGTCAGGCCCTTGGCTTTGGCAATGGCATCGGGATAGGCCGTTTGCAGCATCGCCATGATTTCAGCCTCGGAGGCGCCGTCAAACACAGGCGTGGCAAAGGTCACGCCGCTGGACAGATTGCCCGCCATTTCCAGCACCTGCTCATCGCTCAGCTTGCTCAGGTCTTCCTTGCGGCCGCTGGTGTTGTAGAGCTGCTCCAGATACTGACGCAGCTCGGCCACGCGGGCCTGTGCCTGCAACATGTCGCCGATGCGCTGACCGATGCCCTTGGCAGCCCAGCCCAGGTGCACTTCCAGTACCTGACCCACGTTCATTCGCGAAGGTACGCCCAGGGGGTTGAGCGCGATGTCGCACGGTGTGCCGTCGGCCATGTAGGGCATGTCTTCGACCGGTACGATCTTGGACACCACGCCCTTGTTGCCATGGCGACCCGCCATCTTGTCACCGGGTTGCAACCGGCGCTTCACCGCCAAATAGACCTTGACCATCTTGAGCACGCCTGCCGGCAACTCGTCGCCTTGGGTTAGTTTCTTGCGCTTGACTTCAAAAGCCAGGTCGAAGCTGTGGCGCGTCTGCTCGAGTGAGTTCTTGATGCTCTCGAGTTGGGACGCCACTTCGTCGTCCGCCGGGCGGATGTCGAACCAGTGGAACTTCTCGACCGAGGCCAGATACGCCTTGTCGATCTTGCTGCCCTTGGCCAGCTTGTTCGGGCCGCCGTTGGCCGCCTTGCCCACGAGCAACTTCTCGATCCGGTCGAAGGCGTCGGCCTCCACGATGCGCAACTGGTCATTCAGGTCCAGACGGAAGCGCTTGAGCTCGTCGTCGATGATCTGCTGCGCCCGCTTGTCGCGCACGATGCCTTCACGCGTGAACACCTGCACGTCGATGACGGTGCCCTGCGAGCCCTGGTCCACGCGCAGCGAAGTGTCCTTCACGTCGCTGGCCTTCTCGCCGAAGATGGCGCGCAGCAGCTTTTCTTCCGGCGTGAGCGTGGTCTCGCCCTTGGGCGTGACCTTGCCCACGAGCGTGTCGCCGGGTTGCACTTCCGCGCCGACGAAGATGATGCCCGACTCGTCCAGACGATTCAGCTGCACTTCGCTCAGGTTCGGAATGTCGCGCGTGATTTCTTCGGCACCGAGCTTGGTGTCGCGCGCCATGGCCACGAGTTCCTCGATGTGGATCGAGGTGTAGCGGTCTTCCGCCACCACGCGCTCGCTGATCAGGATTGAGTCCTCGAAGTTATAGCCGTTCCAGGGCATGAACGCCACCAGCATGTTCTGACCCAGCGCCAACTCACCGATGTCGGTGGAGGCGCCGTCGGCGACGACGTCGCCCTTGGCCAGCTTGTCGCCCTTCTTCACGATGGGGCGTTGGTGGATGTTGGTGTTCTGGTTCGAACGCTGGTACTTGATGAGGTTGTAGATGTCCACACCCACTTCACCTGCCTGCGCTTCGGCGTCGTTCACGCGCACCACGATGCGCGTGGCGTCCACGTAGTCGACAATGCCGCCGCGCGTGGCCGTGACCACGGTGCCGGAGTCGACCGCAGAGACACGCTCGATGCCGGTGCCGACGAAGGCCTTCTCGGGACGCAGTACAGGCACCGCCTGGCGCTGCATGTTGGCGCCCATCAAGGCGCGGTTAGCATCATCGTGTTCCAGGAATGGCACCAGAGAAGCCGCCACGGAAACGATCTGCGCGGGTGACACGTCCATGTACTGCACGCGCTCTGCACCCACCAGAATGGACTCGCCCTTTTCACGGGCGGAAACCAGATCGCCGGTGAGCCTGTCGTCCTTGTCCAGCGCCGCATTCGCCTGGGCGATCACGTACTTGCCTTCTTCGATGGCGGAGAGGTAGTCAATTTCACGCGTGACCTTTGAATCAGCAACACGGCGATAAGGCGTTTCGATGAAGCCGTATTCGTTCAGACGGGCGTAGAGCGCCAAGGAGTTGATCAGGCCGATGTTCGGGCCTTCAGGCGTTTCAATCGGGCACACGCGCCCGTAATGCGTGACGTGTACGTCACGCACTTCGAACCCGGCACGCTCTCGCGTCAAACCGCCCGGGCCAAGGGCTGAGACGCGACGCTTGTGCGTAATCTCGGACAAAGGATTGGTCTGATCCATGAACTGCGACAACTGCGACGCGCCGAAGAATTCCTTCAGTGCGGCGGAGATCGGCTTGCTGTTGATCAGGTCGTGGGGCATCAACGGTTCCTGCTCGGCCTGACCCAGACGCTCTTTCACGGCCTTTTCGATCCGCGCCAGACCGGTGCGGTACTGGTTCTCTGCCAGTTCGCCGACGCAGCGCACGCGCCGATTTCCCAGGTGGTCGATGTCATCGACCTCACCGCGGCCATTGCGCAAGTCCACCAGAATCTTGACCACAGCCAGGATGTCCTCGTTGGTCATGACCAACGGGCCTTCGGAGCCGGGGCGACCGACCTTGGCGTTGAACTTCATGCGCCCCACGCGCGACAGATCGTAGGTGTCTGGGTTGTAGAACAGACGCTGGAACAGGGCCTGCACGGCGTCCTCGGTCGGCGGTTCGCCGGGGCGCATCATGCGGTAGATTGCCACGCGCGCTGCGAACTCGTCCACGGTTTCATCGATGCGCAGCGTCTGCGACATGTACGGACCTTGGTCAAGTTCATTGGTATAGATGCACTGCAACTCGGTGATGCCGGACACGCGCAGTTTCTTCAGCAGCGCTTCCGTCAACTCATCGTTGGCCTTGGCGATGATCTCGCCAGTGTCGGCGTCGACAATGTTGCGTGCCGCCACGCGGCCCACCAGGAAGTCTTCTGGGACGCTGATGTGCGTGGTGCCCGACTGCTCAAGCTCGCGTGTATGACGCACGGTGACGCGCTTGTCCTTGGCTACGACTACTTTGCCCGATTTGTCTGTGATGTCAAAACGCGCCACTTCACCGCGCAGACGTTCGGCCACAAATTCCATCTGGGCGCCGGAGTCCATCAGACGGAAATTGTCGTTGACGTAGAAGTTCGCCAGTATCGATTCCGGGTTCAGGCCAATGGCCTTGAGCAGGATCGTCACCGGCATCTTGCGGCGACGATCGACGCGGAAATACAGGATGTCCTTGGGGTCGAACTCGAAATCGAGCCAAGAGCCACGGTACGGGATGATGCGGGCCGAGAACAGCAACTTGCCCGAACTGTGGGTCTTGCCCTTGTCGTGCTCGAAGAACACGCCCGGTGAGCGGTGCAGTTGCGACACGATCACGCGCTCGGTGCCGTTGATGATGAATGAGCCCTTTTCGGTCATGAGCGGCACTTCGCCCATGTAGACCTCTTGCTCCTTGACTTCCTTGACCACCTTGTTTTGCGCCGTGGACGAGTCACGGTCGTAAATGATGAGTTGCACCTTGGCGCGAACCGCCGAGGCGTAGGTCAGGCCGCGGGTCTGACACTCGCGCACGTCGAACCCGGGCTTGGCGAGGTTGTACTCGACATACTTCATTTCGACGAAGCCGTTATGCGAAACGATCGGGAACGCCGCTTCGAATGCGGCCTGCAGTCCCTCGACGGTGCGCTTCTTGGTCGGCACACCAGCCTGCAGGAACGCGGTGTACGCGTCTTTTTGCATCTGTAGCAAGTACGGAATTTCAAGGACGCTTTCGCGGCTGCCGAAACTTTTTCGGATGCGCTTGCGTTCGGTATAGGTATAGGCCATGAGATCTCCGGGCAAAGACTTGAGGTCTGGGTCTGCAACAACTGGGATGCTGAACTCTGAACGTTTGTTCCGGCCGAACGCCTGCGACGCAGTTATCCAGCACCGAGTTTCAGCATTCTTGGTGGTTGGCCGCTACCAACCAATGGCGGACGGCTGCGCATTGCACACAGCCCGAACCAAGGTGTCTTCTGCAGTCGGGATCAGAAGACACTAGGAAGTTCCGCGAAGCGGACCTTCCTGGTGCGCTCTGAAAGCGCTAGCTGGTCCGAGGACCAGTCTGGTTCAATTCGAATTTGGGGCACACCGTAGGGCGTGCCCCAAATCGATTTACTTCAACTCGGCCTTGGCGCCAGCGTCGAGCAACTTCTTCAGGGCCGCTTCAGCGTCGGCCTTGGAAACGCCTTCCTTCACGTTCTTTGGTGCGCCGTCGACCAGATCCTTGGCTTCCTTGAGGCCCAGACCGGTGATTTCGCGCACGGCCTTGATGACGGAGACCTTGGCAGCGCCTGCGTCCGTCAGGACCACGTTGAACTCGGTCTTCTCTTCCACCACGGCAGCAGCGGCGCCACCAGCAGCAGGGGCCGACATGGCCGCGGCGCTCACGCCAAATTTCTCTTCGATGGCTTTCACCAGGTCGTTGAGTTCCATGACCGTCATGCTGTCCAGCGCGGTCAAAAATGCGTCTTTATCGAATGCCATTTTGATTTCCTTCAATCAGTTGGGAACAGAGTGAGCCGCAGGCTTCATGCTCTGATCAATTTTTCTTACCAGGGTCAAGGCAATTCCGCCGTTAGGCAGGCACTGCTTGCGCCGCGGCTTCCGCCACAGCACCACCACCTCGTTGTTCCGCCAACGCGGCCAGCACTCGTGCCGTACGCGAAATCGGGGATTGCATCAAGCCCAACAACTGTGCCAGCAACACTTCCTTGGAAGGAATGCTTGCCAATTGTTTTACGCCGTTCACATCCAGGACTTTGCCGCCATAAACGCCCGCGCGGATCACCAACTTGTCGTTGGTCTTCGCGAACTCGGCCACCACTTTCGCGGCGGCCACGGCGTCTTCGGAAAAGCCATAGATCAGCGGACCGGTCATCTGGTCGGACCCGACTTCAAAAGCGCTCCCTGCCACAGCACGGCGTGCCAAGGTGTTCTTGAGAACACTCAGGGTCACACCGGCGCTGCGCGCATCGGAACGCAATTTCGTCATGGCCGCGACCGTGATCCCACGGTACTCCGCCAACACGAGCGTTTGAGCTTTTGCGGCGAGGCGGGTCACTTCGGAAATGACCGCTTCTTTCTCACTGCGATTCAGACTCAAGGTCTACTCCTTCAAAATGTGTTGTCCGGCTCTTTGCCATCCAACACGCCACATTGCAGCGACCAACTGATTCAGGAACTCACTTCCTTCTGCAGCGGGATCGCCATCTGCGTTGGCTGTTCGCGGATTAAGTGCATTGCTGCACGCCAACGGTCTTGGATGACCTGAACGGCTTTTCAACCCTTTCAGCCCACCACACTAGGGCCGCCCTTTCGGGCGGTCCAATTACTCAAATACTCATGCAGAAATGGTCTGCGTGTCCACACGCACGCCCACACCCATGGTGCTGGAAACCGCCACCTTGCGCAGGTACAAGCCCTTGCTGGTCGCAGGTTTGGCCTTGTTCAACGCATCCACCAGAGCGGCCAGATTGCCTCGCAACTTGTCCGAGTCGAACGACCGACGACCGATGGTCGAATGCACAATGCCCGCCTTGTCGACCCGGAACTGCACCTGGCCAGCCTTGGCGTTGCGCACGGCCGTCGCCACATCGGGCGTGACCGTTCCGACTTTTGGATTTGGCATCAAACCACGCGGGCCCAGGATTTGTCCCAGGGTACCGACGACGCGCATTGCATCCGGGGCGGCGATGACGACGTCAAAGGGCATGTTGCCGGCCTTGACCATGGCAGCCAGATCGTCCATGCCGACAATGTCGGCACCGGCGGCCTTGGCTTCTTCGGCCTTGGCGCCCTGGGCGAACACGGCTACGCGCTTTGTCTTGCCGGTTCCATTGGGCAACACGACGGCACCGCGCACAACCTGATCCGACTTCTTGGCATCAATGCCAAGTTGCACAGCGACGTCGATGGATTCATCGAACTTGGCATTGGCACATTCCTTGACGATGCTCAGAGCGTCGGCCAACGGGTACAACTTGTTCGAGTCGACCTTACCTTGAAAGGACTTTTGTTTTTTGGTGAGTTGGGTCATTTGACACCTTCCACGTTCACGCCCATGGAGCGAGCCGAACCGGCGATGGTGCGAACTGCTGCGTCCATGTCGGCCGCAGTCATGTCCTTCATCTTGGTCTTGGCGATTTCTTCCAACTGGGCACGGGTGATGGTTCCGACCTTGGCGCTATGCGGCGTGGCAGATCCCTTGTCCAGTTTGATGGCCTTCTTGATCATGTAGGTCGCGGGAGGCGTACCCATCTTGAACGTGAAGCTCTTGTCTGCATACGCAGTGATGGTCACCGGAATGGGCATGCCAGGCTCGACACCCTGGGTCTGGGCGTTGAACGCCTTGCAGAATTCCATGATGTTCAGGCCGCGCTGACCCAGTGCCGGACCGATGGGTGGGGACGGGTTGGCCTTACCAGCTGGTACTTGCAGCTTGATGAAGCCGACGATTTTTTTCGCCATACTTTTCTCCTTGCGGGTGCTAACGCCCGGATCTGCCACCTATTGGCAAACCCTGGCTCCCCGGGGTTAACGACTCACCAACAACATCCGTGCCGAGTCGAAATGCACGGAATCAAAAACTTCTTGCGGCTCAGGCTTTCTCGATCTGGCTGAATTCCAGTTCCACTGGCGTCGCACGCCCGAAGATGGTGACCGAAACGCGCGCCTTGTTCTTCTCGTAGTTGACATCTTCGATGGAACCGTTGAAGTCCGTGAAAGGGCCTTCCTTCACGCGCACAAACTCGCCCACGACAAACTCCACCTTGTGGCGCGGCTTCTCCACGCCTTCCTGCATTTGGCTCACGATCTTCTGCACCTCGGCTTCGGAAATGGGTGACGGCCGATTCTTGGCACCGCCCACAAAACCCGTAACCTTGTTGGTGTGCTTGACCAGATGCCAGGACTCGTCGTCCATCACCATTTCTACCAGCACATAACCCGGGAAGAACTTGCGTTCTGTGGTCTTGCGCTGGCCGTTCTTCAACTCCACCACTTCTTCCGTGGGAACCAGGATGCGGCCAAACTTGGCCTGCATACCGGACCGGGTAATGCGTTCAAGAATGTTGCGTTCCACGGCCTTTTCCATGCCGGAATACGCATGCACCACGTACCATCGCAGGTCAGGGTTGGTGTTCGCTAGCGTGACTGGGGCTTGTGCGACTTCGGTCATCATTTTTTCCACCCCAGAATCAAGTCAATCAGCACCCATTCAAGGGTCTTGTCCGCCATCCAAAGGAACAACGCCATGATCAGTACAAAGACAAACACATAGGTCGTCATTTGTATGGCTTCCTTGCGTGCCGGCCAAACGACCTTGCGCACTTCACGCCAGGCCTCACGGCCAAATGCCAGCAGTTGCCGGCCGGACTCGGAAGTAAAGAAAACCACCACCGCCGCGACCAAGCCAACAACCAGTGCAGTCCACTGCAGCGCCGCTCCTTGCTTGGCAAGTGCATAAAACCCGACCAGGGCCGCCACCACCAAAACGCCGGCAATGGCAAGCCTGGCTTTGTCGCCTGCGGTGTTGACCGTCTCAACGGGAATATTGGCCATTGTGGTTTTCCTGCGCTTTCAACTTTTCACATTTCGCCTCAGCTTGAGGCGTCAAAGCCCACCAGTTTCGTGGTGGACCAAAAACTTGCTACCGATTCACAAGAATCAGGTGGCAGGGGCAGTAGGAATCGAACCTACAACCTTCGGTTTTGGAGACCGACGCTCTGCCAATTGAGCTATGCCCCTTCAATCTCTAATCAGTTGAGGACAGAGCAAAACTCGCTACGCGTAGTTCTTGGTCTGACCCACAAGGTCTCAGGCTATGATCTTTGCCACCACACCGGCGCCAACCGTCTTGCCGCCTTCGCGGATGGCGAAGCGCAGGCCCTCTTCCATGGCGATGGGGTTGATGAGTTTGACCGTGATCGACACGTTGTCGCCAGGCATGA
>CAILAY010000086.1 GCA_903832285.1 uncultured beta proteobacterium
CGCCCACCATCGCAGATATTTCGCTTTGCGGCTACCTCTACTACCCCGTCGAGGAAAGCGGCTACGACCTGCAACTTCAGTTCCCCCACATCGCTGCGTGGCTCGAACGGGTGAAAGCCATCCCTGGATGGGCCGCACCCTACGACATCCTGCCCGGCGAAAGAATCGCGCCGAAGTGGTAGTGCCATGAAGCGCGGCGCCGAAGAACTGGAGTCATCGCCTCCAGCCGTCATACAATGAAACATCAGCCCTGTTCATCCCCATGACCATGCGTATTTTCAAATTCCGTCCTGTTCCAGCAACCGCCGCGTTGGAAGCGATGGAAATTCGCATGTGCGGGCTGAAATCCAAGAAACGATCTCTCCGCTGACGGGGATGTCGCGTCCCGTCTGGCGGAGTGCCGGATGAGGACGATTCAAGACTTCCAACTTTGTTTCAAGCCTCCATTCGGCACAGCGCTGGCGGACGATTTTTAATCTGTCCACAACGAGGTCAACATGCGGACAAACTTTGAAGGTATCTGGGTTCCCGTCATCACGCCATTCAACGCTGAACTTGGGTGCGGCGCTTCATAATGTTCAACGTCGACGCCCACCAGGAGAACCGCATGATCGCCCGCACTATTTTTACCGAAGAACACGACATGCTGCGGGAGTCCGCGCGCCGCTTCATGGAGAAGGAAGTGGCGCCTCACCACGCGCGCTGGGAAGAGCAGGGTTATGTGGACCGCGCGCTGTGGACCCAGGCCGGCGCGGCCGGCTTTCTCTGCGCCAGCATGCCGGAAGAATACGGTGGTGCGGGGGCTGACATACGTTTCAGCGTGGTACTGATGGAGGAGCAGTTCCGCATCGGCGCCACGGGACCGGGTTTCGGCTTGCACTCCGAAATCGTCGCACCCTATCTGCTCCATCACGGCAGCGAGTTTCTGAAGTCCAGATACCTGCCACCGATGGCCAGCGGCGAATGCATCACCGCCATCGCCATGACCGAGCCCGGTACCGGATCGGACCTGCAGGGCGTCAAAACCACAGCGGTGCGCGACGGCGACGCCTACGTCCTCAACGGCTCAAAGACCTTCATCACCAACGGCTGGAACTGCGACATGGTGATCGTCGTGGCCAAGACCGATCCGACCGCTGGCTCCAGGGGCATGAGCCTGTTCGTGGTGGACACCAGCATGGCAGGATTTACCAAGGGCAAGCGATTACACAAGATGGGTATGAGCGCGCAGGACACCTCCGAGTTGTTCTTCGACAACGTGCGCGTGCCCATCAGCAACTTGCTGGGCGAGGAAGGCCGGGGCTTTGCCTACTTGATGCAGGAGCTGCCCTGGGAGCGGCTGCAGATCGCGCTCACTGCGGTGGCGGCAGCGCAGGCGGCGCTGGAGTGGACGCTGGAGTACACGCGTGAACGCCGTGCCTTCGGCAAGGCGGTTGCCGATTTCCAGACCGTGGCGCACCGGCTGGCCGAGATCAAGACCGAGATCACGGTGGGGCAGGTGTTCATCGACCGCTGCATCGCGCTCAAGCTCGAAGACAAGCTCGATGCAGCGACCGCATCCATGGCCAAGTACTGGGCCACCGAGATGCAGTTCAAGACGCTGGACCAATGCGTGCAGTTGTTCGGCGGCTACGGCTACATGCACGAATACCCGATCGCGCGCGCCTGGGCCGATGCCCGCGTGCAGCGCATTTACGGCGGCACGAACGAGATCATGAAAGAGTTGATCAGCCGCAATCTGTAGACAGGGGAACATCATGCATGCATTCATCTATGACGCCGTGCGCACACCGCGCGGCAAGGGCAAGAAGGACGGCAGCCTGCACGGCACGACGCCGCTGGAGTTGGCGGCCACTGCCTTGCGCGCCATCCGCGACCGCAATCAGCTCGACACCGCGTTTGTGGACGATGTGGTGCTGGGCTGCGTCACACCCGTGGGTGAGCAGGGCGCCTGCATCGCGCGCATAGCAGCGCTCGCGGCCGGCTACGACCAGGGCGTTTCCGGCGTGCAGATCAACCGCTTTTGCGCCTCCGGTCTGGAGGCCTGCAACATGGCTGCGGCGCAGGTGATGGCGGGGCAGGCGGAGCTGTCGATTGGCGGCGGCGTCGAGGCCATGTCGCGCGTCCCCATGGGCTCCGACGGCGGCGCCTGGGCGGTCGATCCCGCGAGCGCCATACCGACCTACTTCGTGCCGCAGGGCATCTCGGCCGATGTCATCGCCACCCAGTCGGGCTACTCGCGTCAGGACCTGGATGCCTACGCTGCCGAAAGCCACCGCCGTGCCCAGCACGCCGTGGATGCAGGCTACTTTCACAAATCCATCGTGCCAGTGCGCGACCTCAACGGCATGACCGTGCTGTCCCGCGACGAAACCATTCGACCACAAACCACGCTGGCTACGCTGGGCGCCCTGAAACCGTCCTTCACCGAGATGGGAGAGAAGTACGGCTTCGACGCGGTGATACGCCAGCGCTATCCGGAACTGGAGCGCGTGAACCACGTACACCACGCCGGTAACAGTTCGGGCATCGTCGACGGTGCCGCGGCCGTGCTCATCGGCAATGCCGCCATTGGGGAACGTCTGGGCTTGAAGCCCAGGGCGCGCATCCGCGCCTTCGCCACGATCGGCTCCGAGCCATCGATCATGCTCACCGGTCCCAGCTACGCGGCCGAGAAGGCCTTGAAGCGCGCCGGCATGAAGGCCTCGGACATTGACCTGTTCGAGCTGAATGAAGCCTTCGCGGCGGTGGTGCTGCGTTTCATGGAGTTGATGGCCGTACCGCACGACAAGATCAACGTCAACGGCGGCGCCATCGCCATGGGCCACCCTCTGGGCGCCACCGGCGCCATGATTCTGGGTACGCTGTTGGACGAGATGGAGCGCCGCGATCTGGCCACCGGTCTGGCCACGCTGTGCGTCGGTGCGGGCATGGGCATCGCCACCATCATAGAAAGGAACTGATTGAAAATCATGATTGACTACGAACTCGACTCACAAGGCATCGCCACACTGACCTGGGACATGCCCGGACGCAGTCAGAACGTCATCAATGGCGAGAGCTGCGCGGCGCTGTTTGCCGCCATTGAAAAGGCTACAAACGACAGTGCCGTCAAGGGCATCCTGATGACTTCGGCCAAGCCCGATTTTGTCGCCGGTGGCGATCTCGAATGGCTGCTCGCGGCCGACGGCGCGGAAGAACTTTTTGCGCGCACCATGGCGCTGCATCGCGCACTGCGCCAGTTGGAAACCTGCGGCAAGCCGGTCGCTTCGGCGTTGCCCGGATCGGCCCTGGGCGGCGGCCTGGAGATGGCGCTGGCAACGCACTACCGCGTCGCCGCCGACAATGCCAAGGCGCGCTTTGGTCTGCCCGAGGTCACGCTGGGTCTGCTTCCCGGTGGCGGTGGCACACAACGGTTGCCGCGTCTGATCGGCATCCAGCACGCGCTGCCGCTGCTGCTCGAAGGCAAGCGGCTCAAGGCACAGGACGCGTTGAAGCTGGGCATTCTGAACGCCGTCGTTCCCGCCGGGAGCGAGGTGCAGGCGGCGCGGGACTGGCTGCTCGCCCAGACCGGTCAGGTGCATCAGCCCTGGGACATCAAGGGCTACAAGATCCCCGGTGGCGCGGTCTCCAGCCCGGCGGTGCAGCAGTTGTTGATGGTGGCCAACGCCATGCTAAGCAACAAAACTTTTGGCAACTACCCGGCGCCCGAGCACATCCTGTCATGCGTCTACGAAGGCTTGATCACCGACATCGACACCGGCCTGAAAACCGAGGCGCGCTACTTCGTGCATACCGTGCTCTCACCCGTTGCCAAGGCCATGATCCGCAGCCTTTTCTTTAGTATGAACGAGGCCAACAAACTGGCAGCCAGGCCCGCCAATGTGCCCACGCAAAAGTACACGAAGGTCGGCATCCTCGGTGCCGGCATGATGGGCGCCAGTATTGCCTACGTCACGACGAAGGCGGGCATTCAGGTCGTGCTGATCGACGCCTCGCAGGAAGCGGCCGAGCGCGGCAAGGCCTATTCACAAACCCTGCTGGAGAAGCAGGTGGCGCGCGGCCAGTTGTCTCAACACAAGGCCGATTCCATGCTGGAACGCATCCATCCGACCACGGACTATGCGCTTCTGAATGGCGCCGAACTGGTGATTGAAGCCGTGTTCGAAGACCGCGCCATCAAGGCCGACGTCACGCGCAAGAGCGAGACTGTGATTGCCGCGGACGCGATCTTCGCCTCCAACACCTCGACTCTGCCGATCAGCGGTCTGGCGCAGGCGAGTGCGCGACCCGCGAACTTCATCGGCCTGCATTTCTTTTCGCCTGCGGAGAAGATGCCGCTGGTCGAAGTGATCGTGGGCAAGCAGACTTCGCAGGACACGCTGGCGCGCGCGCTCGACTACGTCAAAGCGGTGGCAATGACCCCTGTCGTCGTGAACGATTCGCGCGGTTTCTACACCAGCCGCGTGTTCTCGACCTACGTGCTTGAAGGCCTGGCCATGCTCGCCGAAGGAGTGGCAGCGGCGCGGATTGAAAACGCCGGACTGCAAGCCGGCATGCCGGTGGGGCCACTGGCGCTGACGGACGAAGTGTCGGCAGACTTGGTCGTGAAGATCGACCGGCAGACTCGAGCCGACCTGGGCGACGCCTACCGGGAGCGTCCCGGTCAGGTGGTGGCGAGGAAGATCGTGGAACTGGGCCGCATCGGCAAGAAAGCGGGGTTGGGTTTCTACGACTATCCGCAGGACAGCAGAAAGCAACTGTGGCCGGGTCTGGCCCAGCATTTTCCGGTGGCGGCGAAGCAGCCGACAATGGATGAACTGGTGCAACGCCTGATCCTGGTGCAGTCGGTCGAGACCGCGCGCTGCATGGAGGAGGGTGTGCTCACAACAGCGCGCGACGCCGACGTCGGTTCTATTCTGGGCTGGGGCTTTCCGCCGTTTCGCGGTGGCACCATCAGTCAGATACAGGGCATGGGCATCCACGCCTTCGTCGTGCAGTGCGGGCAACTGGCGGCGCTGCACGGCGAGCGCTTCAGCCCACCGCAGCTGCTCAGGGATATGGCGGCAAAAGGCGAATCGTTCTATCCCCGATGAGAGAGTTCGCAGGTCGGGTTGGCGCAGCCTGACCCGACACTCGTCCTTTGAATGACTGGAGATGAAAGATGAACAATCTCGATCAAACTGTCTTGTCACACGGTGCAGCAGCCGACCGCTACGGTGCCGTGACGCACGAGGTGCTAAATCAACCCAGCGAGCTGACCGACTACAACCTGTTCAGCACGGACATTGCGCTGCAGGAAGCCGTCAAGCGCAATGGCGGTCAGTGGGCCACTGCCGAACTGGAGCGTTTTGGCGCGCGTGCGGGCAGCGCCGAATATCTGGAGTTGGGGCATTTGGCGAACAAGTTCCAGCCCGAGTTCGACACCCACGACCGACGCGCGCATCGCGTCGATCTGGTGCGGTTTCATCCCTCGTATCACCAGTTGATGGGCTCGGCGATTGAAGCGGGCTTGCATAGTTCTCCGTGGACTGATCCGCAACCCGGCGCCCATGTGGCGCGCGCCGCGGGCTTCTACATGCAGTCGCAAGTGGAGGCCGGGCACGGTTGCCCGATCACCATGAGCTTTGCTGCAGTGCCCTGCCTGAAACTGCAGCCCGATCTGGCGGCGCTGTGGTTGCCCAAGCTGACCTCTCGCAGCTACGACCCGCGCAATGTTCCGGCAGCGCAAAAGGCCGGCATCACCATCGGCATGGCCATGACCGAGAAGCAGGGCGGCTCGGACGTGCGCGCCAACAGCACGCGCGCCGTGGCCATCGGCGTCGAGGGGCCGGGCCATGCCTATGAACTGGTGGGACACAAGTACTTTGTGTCGGCGCCGATGAGCGACGCCTTCCTGGTGCTGGCACAAACGCGCGTGGGTCTGTCGTGCTTCCTGTTGCCGCGCTGGCGACCGGATGGCAGCAAAAACCCGATGCAGATCCAGCGCCTGAAGAAGAAGATGGGCAACACCTCCAATGCCTCCTGTGAAACCGAACTTCGCGGCGCCCTGGCCTGGATGGTGGGCCAGGAAGGCCGTGGCGTGGCGACCATCATCGAGATGGTGACGATGACGCGCTTCGACTGCATGACCGGCTCATCCGCCGGCATGCGCATGGCGCTCTCCCACGCGCTACACCATTGCAGCCAGCGCATGGCTTTTGGCAAGCTGCTGACCGATCAGCCGCTGATGCAAAACGTGTTGGCTGATCTCGCGCTCGAATCCGAAGCGGCACTGGCCTTGGCCATGCGCATGGCGCGCGCGGTCGACAGCCGCAGCCAGGACAGCTCCGAAGATTTGCTGGTGCGTCTGGGCACGGCCATCGGCAAGTACTGGATCTGCAAACGCACACCGCAGCACGCCTACGAGGCCATGGAATGCATAGGCGGCAGCGGCGTGATGGAAGACACGCCCATGCCGCGCCTGTACCGCGAGGCACCCGTGAATGCGATCTGGGAGGGCAGTGGCAACGTCCAATGCCTGGACGTGCTGCGCGCCATGGCCAAGACGCCGGAGGTGCTGCCCGCCTTCTTCGACGAAGTGGAAAAAGCGCGCGGCGCGCATGTGGCACTGGACCGCCACGTGTCCGATTTGAAAAAAGATCTGCTCGACCCCACCGAGCTCGAATACCGCGCCCGCGATCTGGTGGACCGCATGGCGCTGGCAATGCAGGCGGCGTTGCTGCTGCAGGATGCTCCTGGTTTTGTAGCAGACGCGTTCTGCCGCTCGCGCCTGGAGTGCCGCGGCCAGCATCAGTATGGTGCCCTGCCGCGCGGGATCGACTTGCGCGCAATCATCGCGCGCGCGATGCCGAATGACACTTCACGCTTTGGCACAAATTAGCGAGACTTCAATAATGCAGCGACAACAAATTTCCAACGATGTATGTCCTTAAAACGTCGTAATGTCCTGACCGTGGCCGCCTTGGCCCCGTTCATGCTGAGTACCAGCGGGTGCGCCCTGACGCCCGCAGCCCAACGGCTGCAACTGGACCCGAATGGTGAATGGCGTCTGGATGGGCAAGCGTTCCAGTTCTTCGCCGGCGAGCTGCATCCCAGCCGCATTCCGCACGAATACTGGGAAAACCGTATCCAACTGATCAAGGCACTGGGGTGCAATGCGGTCTCGGTGTACCTGATGCCGAATTTCCACGAAACCAGCGCGGGTGTTTTTGACCTGCGTAGCCCGGCCAAGGCCATCACCCATTTTGTTGACCTGTGCGCGGCTCACGATTTATGGGTAGTCATGCGGACCGGTCCCTATGTGTGCGGCGAATGGGACTTTGGTGGACTGCCCGCACGCTTTCTCGCCGACCCCGCCATGCGCTTGCCCTCAGGCGAGTTGGCCATTCGAAAAAGCCACCCGGCGTATCAGATTTTTGCCCGTCAGTGGATGAGCCAAGTATGGGCACAAGTGCTGCGCGGACGCACGCTGGCCGACGGCGGCCCGGTCATTTTGCTGTCGCTGGAGAACGAATACACCTCGTGGACGGAACAGGACACGGCCCATATTCGCTTTCTGCACCAGACCTGGATCGAGCTGGGTTATCGCGGCAAATTCTGCGTGTGTGAGGGTTGGGCGGACTCCACCGATTTCTGGCAAAAACCCGGCGTGCTTCCGCCCGACACGGCCTTTGGCCTCACGGCGGACGCGCAAGACCCTGCCAACTACAGCACCGCCGTGCGCAACTACCACACCGCCGTGTTCGGCGCCGAGGTATACCCCGGCTGGCTTACGCACTGGGGCGACGCGGCTCAACCGATTCAGATCGACTCCGTCGCCGCCACCGTAAAAAAACTGTTTCTGACCAAGCGCTCGTTCATGCTGTATGTGGCGCACGGCGGCACCAACTTTGATTTTTGGGCGGGCGCCAACGGCGAAGGAAATGATTTCCAGCCCGACATCACATCCTATGACTACGGCGCACCCATTTCGGAGTCCGGCAAACTCAACGGCAACTACCACCGCATCCGCGACATTGCGGCAGCGCACTTTGCGCGGCCTGCACCTCTGCCCGCGTTGATTGCGCACATTCGTGATGGAGCGGTGGCACCCGTGCGACCCGTCGCCTACGCGCTGGCCACGCAACACGTCGCCACCACGCAGCGCGCCGCGCATCCGATGACGTACGAACAACTGCAACAGCCGTTCGGACTGGGTTTGTACCGCACACGACTGCCTGCCGTGGGCGAGGTGACTTTGAGTTTTTCCCACCCGCAAGACTTTGCCGTGGTGTTGCTGGACGGCCAGCGCGTGGGCCCGCCCATTTGTCGCGCCAAAGTGGCCGATTGGCAGCGCCAGACACTGACACTGCACAACGATCGTGCCGACAGTGAACTCAGTGTGTTGACGCTTCCCTTTGGTCGCATCAACTTTGGCGCTGGCATGAAGGACGACGCCAAGGGCATCAACGGGCACGTGCTGGCCAATGGAGTCGCCTTGACGAACTGGCACATGGGCGTCAATCCCTGCACCGACCAGACGCTATCGCTCATTGATGCTGGGCTGACGCCGGTGAGTTTCCTGAAGCCTGCCGCCATCAATCAGCCGTACTTTGCCCTGGTGGTGCTTGCTTTGGCAGACAGTGATGTCGCCGACATGTTCATCGACATGTCCGACTGGGGCACCGGCCACGTCTGGGTCAATGGACACAACCTGGGTCGCTATTGGCCTGCCGCTGGCCCACAACGCCGCCTGTATTGCCCCGGCGTGTGGCTGATGCCCGGCGCCAACCGCATATTTGTCCTGGAGATGGTTCAGTCACACATGGGAACCGTGAGCTTCTGGGCCGATCACGGCATCGCCTATGTAGAGACACAGGGGGTGGACTGACAGGCTCAGGTGGCTACAGGCGGCGATTGCCGGGGAATTTGTTCACGCTATCGATAACATTAGGAAACTTGTGCATCAAAACGAAGAAGCCAACTCCCGTATGCGTTCCACGATTGCGGGATTCATACCGGCACGACGATGTTCCAAAGCAGACAACATGGCCAGGGCCGCCTGTGGCGTTTGTGCATAGCCAGGTACCAAGGTTGGCAACTCGCGTGCGAGATCCGGTTGACGCCGTTCCAGACGTCGCTCACGATTAAACGGATCAGCAGGCACGTCATGATCCGCGATGGCTGCGCGCAGTGCATCCAGTTCGATTAATCGGTCCAGTGCATGACTTTGTACGAAGCGCGCTGCGGAAAGTTTTTCACCTCGATGCCAACGTTGCAGTCCGACAAGCACACAGCTGAGCGCCTCGCCCACTATCCATGTTTCGCTTGGCAAGCTCGGTGAGGGCGTAGGTATTTGTGGCTGCGAAAGAGTAGGAGACAGGTCCTCTCTCCGCCAGATCCACTGCCCCGGAGAATAGGGAATTCGTGTCAACTCGTTGGGTTCAAATACAGCGAATTCACAGAAGACACCATCTGTCATCAGCGCCTTTTGACCGTCCGCCGTATTCTGGAAATGCCAAGCCAGCGGGTGTGCGGCCGCTAGCCAATCCAGTTGCTCAATGTATCGCTGTTTGTGCCCAACTTCAACCATGACAAAGAAGTCAAGGTCCGAGTATTTGTCAAGGCGCATGCGCTCATTCCCTACCGATCCCAGACCCAGCAGGCCCATCGCATGACCACTGTCACGCAGCCGACCTGCAATGGCATCCAGTCGAGTCAATAGCAGTTCTGGCGTAACAACATGATGAGTTGGCGACATGGGTTTTCTCTCTGTGGGGAGCCGGGCGCTGCCGAGGCATTCTAGGGCTACGAGACGTTCGGCCCAGGTCTTCGTGAACTTCGGTTGGTGGCCCAGTTGATGAAATCATTGGCATGAATTCGGGCAGAAAACCTGCTGCCTCAGGAACCTACAGCCTTCGCAGCATTTCAGAAATGATGGCTGCACTGTAGCGGCTGGCGACGCTGGCCATGAAGCGGTTGAAGTCATGGTGGGCGCCGTCATCGGCGCGGTCCGAGATCGTGCGCACCGCGGCGAAGGGGATGCCGTAGTCGTGACACACCTGGGCCACGGCCGCACCTTCCATTTCCACGGCCAGGGCGTCGGGCAGGGCTCGCTGTAGGGCTGCGCTTTCGCCGGTGCTGGCGACAAAGCGGTCGCCACTGATGATCAGGCCATGATGCAGGCGCGGTGCCACCAGGGAAAACTCGCGCAACGTTTGCGCGCCCAGCAGACCGAGCGGATCGGCAAGCACGGATTGCGTCGCCTGTGCCAGTGCGCTGACCAGACGTGCGTCGGTGTCGAAATGGCTGCGGCCATAGAGAGGCACTTCGTAGCGGGGGAACAGCGGTGAGGCGTCCAGATCGTGCTGCAGAAAGCGGCTGGCCACCACCACGTCGCCCACCGTCACGCCCACACCCAGACCGCCTGCCACGCCCGTGAATACCATTTCACTCACGCCAAAACGCTCGACCAGGGCGGTGGCCGTGGTGGCTGCCGCCACCTTGCCGATACGCGACAACACCGCCACCACGTGCTGTCCATGCCAGTGGCCGAGCCAGAAATCGCGGGGGCCGACGGTGACCTTTTCCTGATGTGTGAGCTGCTGCAGGATGGCGCGCAATTCGCCTTCCATGGCGCTCATGATGGCAAGAGGATGTTTGCTTGACGACACGCGGATCTGAATAAAAAGACGGCCCGAAAGCCGCCAAAAAATGAGGTTGCCGAAGCGTGCTATTTCTTCTCGCGCAATTCGCGCCGCAGAATCTTCCCGACCGGTGTCTTGGGCAGTTCGGTGCGGAACTCCACCACCTTGGGCTGCTTGTAACCGGTCATGTTGATCTTGCAATATTCCCGCACCTGGGCTTCGGTCAGCGCTGGATCCTTCTTCACGATCACCAGCTTCACGGCCTCGCCGGATTTCTCGTCGGCCATGCCCACGCAGGCGCATTCCATCACGCCCGCAAGCCCCGCCACCACGTCCTCAATTTCAGTCGGGTAGACGTTGAAACCGCTGACCAGAATCATGTCCTTCTTGCGGTCCACGATCTTGAAGAAACCGCGCTCGTCCATCACGCCTACGTCGCCGGTCTTGAAGTAGCCGTCTTCGGTCATGGACTTGGCGGTTTCATCCGGGCGCTGCCAGTAGCCGGCCATCACCTGCGGACCCTTGATCGCGATCTCGCCGGGCTCGCCCTGTGCGACTTCCACCCCATCATCGTCCAGCAATTTCAGCCAGGTGTTCGATACCGGAACACCGATCGTTGCCGAATATTCGGTGGTAGTGACCGGATTGGATGTGGCGATGGGCGAGGTTTCGCTCAGACCGTAACCCTCGGCGATGGGGCATCCCGTTTTCTCGAACCACAGCTTCGCGACGGCGCTTTGCACCGCCGTGCCGCCACCAGCAGACACCACCAGACTGCTCCAATCGACCTTGCCGAAATCCGCATGATTCGCCAAACCATTGAACAATGTATTGACCGCCGGCAGCACATGGATCCTGTGTTTTGCCAACTCGCCCAGTACCGCCGCCATGTCGCGTGGATTGGGGATAAGGATGAGTTTGCCGCCGGTGCGCATGCACAGCATCATGCCCACGGTGAAGGCGAAGATGTGGTACAGCGGGAGGGCGCAAACCTCCGTCATCTGATCGCCCGCGGGAATCTTTTTCAGTGCGGGCTGGAACCAGGCCTCGGCCTGCATCAGGTTGGCCACCAGGTTGCGGTTCAGCAGCACGGCGCCTTTGCTCACACCCGTGGTGCCGCCGGTGTATTGCAGCACGGCCACGTCGTCGGGCTTGATCTCCACTTTCTTGAGTGCGCCGCGTGTGCCTATCGCCACGGTCTCGTTGAAACGCACGGCCCCCGGCAGACTGAAGACGGGCACCATTTTCTTGACGTGGCGCAGCACGTAATTCACCAGCGCCCCCTTGAGCAACCCCAACTGATCGCCCATGGCGCACAGCACCACATGCTTGACCGGCGTCTTGGCGATGCATTGTTCCAGGGTGGCGGCAAAGTTTTCAAGGATGACAATTGCCTTGGCGCCCGAGTCCTTGAGTTGATGCTCCAGCTCGCGCGGGGTGTACAGGGGATTCACGTTCACCACCACAAATCCCGCGCGCAGGATGCCGGCGACGGCGACGGGATATTGGGGCACGTTGGGCATCATGATCGCCACGCGATCGCCCTTGGTCAATCCCAGGCCCTGCAGGTACGCGGCAAAGGCGCGACTCAAGCTGTCGGTCTGGGCGTAGGAAATATCCTTGCCCATGAAACTATAGGCAGTGCGGGACCCGTATTTGCGGAACGCCTCATCAAAGAGGGAAGCCAGCGACGGGTACTGCGCGGTGTCGACATCAGCCGGAACACCCTCGGGGTAGGACTTGAGCCAGATTCGTTCCGTCATGCTTGTCTCCTGGTGATGCTTCGGCAGCGCCAACAAAAGCCACCGACCATGCAACAAAACATTTTGCCCCGAATCGATGATTCAGGCCATTGTGTTTTCCCTAACTCCAGACGTAAGAAAGGCCCCAGGGCTGATTGCCGAGGGGCCTTTGCGATCGAATCTTAACCAGTTGAGGACAGAGCAAAGCTCGCTACGCGTAGGTCTTGGTCTGTCCCGCAAGCTTAAAGTGTTGAGGACAGAGCAAGTCTCACTTCGTGTAGACCTTGGACTGTCCCGCAAGGTATCAAGATCTCAGTACCGTCAGCACTTCATCCAACATCTTCTTGGCGTCGCCGAACAGCATGCGGTTGTTCTCTTTGTAGAACAGCGGGTTGTCCACGCCAGCGTAGCCAGAGGCCATGCTGCGCTTCATCACGATCGAGGTCTTGGCCTTCCAGACTTCGAGCACGGGCATGCCGGCGATGGGACTGGTGGGGTCGTCCTGTGCTGCCGGGTTCACGATGTCGTTGGCGCCGATCACGATCGCCACATCGGTCGCAGGGAAGTCGTCGTTCAGTTCGTCCATTTCAAACACGATGTCGTACGGCACCTTGGCTTCAGCCAGCAGCACGTTCATGTGGCCGGGCATGCGACCCGCCACTGGGTGAATGCCGAAGCGCACGTTCACGCCCTTGTCGCGCAGCACCTTGGTGATCTCGAACACCGTGTGCTGGGCCTGCGCCACCGCCATGCCGTAACCCGGAACGATGATCACGCTCTTGGCTTCGCGTAGCAACTCGGCGGCTTCGGTGGCGTTCACCGGCACCACTTCACCTGCCGGTTGTGCCGCGCCGCCGGCGGGCTTGGGCGCCGCGCTGGCGGTGCCGAAGCCGCCAGCGATCACGCTGATGAAGCTGCGGTTCATGGCGTTGCACATGATGTAGGAGAGGATCGCGCCGCTGGAGCCGACCAGTGCCCCGATCACGATCAGCAGGTCGTTGGACAGCATGAAGCCGGTGGCCGCTGCGGCCCAGCCTGAGTAGCTGTTGAGCATGGAGACCACCACCGGCATGTCGGCGCCGCCGATGGCCATCACCATGTGGATGCCGAACAGCAATGCGATCGCGGTCATCACGATCACCGGTGTCATGGCCTCACCGATGTTGTGCGAGTTCAGGAACACGCCGCCGAAATAGATCACCACCAGCAGGCCTGCCAGATTCATCCAGTGCCGTCCGGGCAGCAGCATCGGGTTGCCACCAATGCGGCCGGAGAGCTTGCCAAAGGCGATGACGGAGCCGGACAGAGTCACCGCGCCGATCAACACGCCGATATAGATTTCGATCTTGTGGATGGCCTCTTCGGCGTGCGTCAGCGGTATGTTCTTGCCATCGATCAGATGAAAGGAAGATGCGGGGTCGATGAAGGTGGCGTAGCCGACCAGCATCGCTGCCAGACCGACCATGCTGTGCATGAACGCCACGAGTTCGGGCATCTGTGTCATCTGCACGGTCTTCGCCAGGTACAGGCCGATGGCGCCGCCCACGACCATGGAGCCGATGATCCAGGCGTAGCCCGAACTGCCGACCTTGGGCCCCAGCACGGTCGCCAGCACAGCGATGGCCATGCCGATCATGCCGAAGAGGTTGCCGCGGCGTGAGGATTCCTGGTTGGACAGTCCACCCAGGCTGAGGATGAAGAGAATGGTGGCTCCGATGTAGGAGACGGTTGCCAGGCTTGCAGACATGAGTCGACTCCCTTATTTACGGAACATGGCCAGCATGCGCTGGGTCACGGCGAAGCCGCCGAACATATTGATGGAGGTCAGCACAATGCCTGCCGCCGCGAGCCAGCGAATCCAGTCGTCGGGACGATCGGCAGTGAAAACCAGGGGCGGTGCGATCTGCACCAGCGCGCCGATGGCGATGATGCTGCTGATGGCGTTGGTCACGCTCATGAGCGGCGTGTGCAGCGCGGGCTTGACGTTCCACACCACCATGTAGCCGACGAAGCAGGCCAGCACGAACACCGTGAAGTGCGCCAGGAAGGCCTCGGGCGCATTCGCGCCGACAAACCAGAACAGCGCTGCCGCCACGCCGAACATGATGGCCAGTTTGTTGCCCGCCATCGGTTCGCTCGGTGCGCCGTGACCATGGGCCTTTTTCGCTGCGGGTGCAGCCGCCGGTTTCGCAGCCGCTGGTGCCGCCGCGGCTTTGAGCGCAGGCGCCGGCCAGGTGACGGCGCCGTCCTTGGTCACCGTCAGGCCGCGGATGGCGTCGTCTTCCATGTTGACATTGATGATGCCGTCCTTGGTCTTGCACAGTTCCTCCGACAGACGGAAGAGATTGTTGGCATAGAGCGTCGACGACTGTGTGGACAGGCGCGAGACCAGGTCGGTATAACCGACGATGGTGACGCCGTGCTTGACCACCGCCAGACCGGGTTCAGTCAGTTCGCAATTGCCGCCCTGCTCCGCTGCCATATCGACAATGACGCTGCCGGGCTTCATGCTCTGCACCATCTCTGCCGTTATCAGCTTGGGCGCGGGTTTGCCCGGGATCAGCGCCGTGGTGATGATGATGTCGACTTCCTTGGCCTGCTTGGCGTACATGGCGCGCTGGGCCTGCTGGAAACCCTCGCTCATGACCTTGGCGTAACCGCCGCCACCGCCGCCTTCTTCCTCGTAATCGACCTTGACGAATTCGCCGCCCAGTGACACGACCTGGTCGGCCACTTCGGCGCGGGTGTCGTTGGCGCGCACGATCGCGCCCAGGCTGGCAGCCGTGCCGATCGCCGCCAGACCGGCCACACCGGCGCCCGCGATGAAGACCTTGGCCGGAGCCACCTTGCCCGCGGCCGTGATCTGGCCATTGAAGAAGCGGCCAAAGGCGTTGGCGGCCTCGATCACGGCGCGGTAACCGGCGACGCCGGCCTGCGAGGTCAAGGCGTCCATTTTCTGAGCCCGACTCAGGGTGCGCGGCAGCGCGTCGATGGCCAGCACCGTGACGCGGTGTTCGCCCAGCGCCTTGAGCAATTCGGGGTTCTGAGCCGGCCAGATGAAGCTCACCAGCGCTTGTCCCGCATGTGCGAGCGCTACTTCTTCCAGCGTGGGTGCGCGCACCTTGAACACGATGTCGGCAGCGGACCACAAGGCGGCTGCGCTGGGCTCCACCGTCGCGCCAGCGGCGCGATAGGCGTCGTCGCTGATGTTGGCAGCGTCGCCCGCGCCCGACTCGACGGACACGTTGAAGCCAAGTTTGATGAGCTTGCCCACCACCTCGGGCACCGTGGCCACGCGCTTTTCGCCAGGGAAGATTTCGCGCGGCACGCCGATGCGCTGCGCCGTTTGAGTGTTCGCGGGGGCAGCGGTATCACCCGCCGTCGTCCCAGTTGCTACGCCAGTCTGCATGAAGCGACTCCTAGACTAAATGATGAAAACAGCTCGCGCAGCAGCCCCTGGTTTGGCGAGCAAAGCGGAGCAACTGCGGCGCGAAGCTTAACTGAAAATGCCACGGATTCCGGGCCAACCCAGCATGACGTGGGTCAATGAAGTGCCAATCTCACCAGATAATGAGCCATGTCCTCACTGCGGAAACCAAACGTTACCTTTTCCGCTGTGATTGTGCGGATCGGCCGCTTCCTGCCATGCGCTCGAACCGTTGGGGACGCACGCCAGCGTAGCCAGTTGAGTCGACCCCGGACGGGATAATGCGCTGCGTATGAACAACAAGCAAACGTGCAAGCGGGTGGTGGTGGGACTCAGCGGCGGCGTGGACTCTGCGGTCACGGCCTGGCTGCTGAAGCAGCAGGGCCATGAAGTCGTCGCGATCTTCATGAAGAATTGGGAGGACGATGACGACTCCGCCTACTGCTCGTCCAACATCGATTTTGTCGATGCGGCCGCCGTCGCCGATGTGCTCGGAATCGAGATCGAACACGTCAACTTCGCCGCCGAATACAAGGACCGCGTGTTCGCCGAATTTCTGCGCGAATACCAGGCGGGTCGCACGCCTAATCCCGACATCCTGTGCAACGCCGAGATCAAGTTCAAGGCCTTCCTCGACCACGCCATGCGACTCGGCGCAGAAATGATAGCCACCGGTCACTACGCACGGGTTCGCCTCAATGCGGCCACGCAACAGCACGAGTTGCTCAAGGGGCTGGATCCGTCCAAGGATCAGAGCTATTTTCTGCACCGCCTGAATCAGGCGCAGCTCTCAAAGACACTCTTTCCCATTGGTGAGTTGCACAAGACCGAGGTGCGCCGCATCGCCACAGAAATTGGCCTGCCCAACGCGAAAAAGAAAGACTCCACCGGCATCTGCTTCATTGGCGAGCGGCCGTTTCGTGAATTCCTGAATCGATACATTGCCAGGGAACCAGGGCCGGTCAAGGACGAGCGTGGTCGTGTCCTGGGCCAGCATGTAGGTCTGAGTTTTTATACGTTGGGTCAGCGCCAGGGCCTGGGCATCGGCGGCATCAAGGCCACCGGTGCGGAGTTGAAAGCGGTACAAGCCAAAGGCCAGCGCGGCATGGGTGAACACACGCCATGGTTTGTGGCGCGCAAGGACATGGCGAGCAACACGCTTTGGGTGGTGCAGGGCCACGACCATCCCTGGCTGTTGTCGCGCAGCTTGCAGGCGGACTCGGCCAGTTGGGTTGCGGGCACGGCGCCGCTGGATGGATTGCTGGCCGCCAAGACCCGCTATCGCCAGTCCGACGCGCCATGTCAGCTGCGGGTAGAGCGTGATGATCGGTTTGACCTGCGTTTCAGCGACCCTCAGTGGGCCGTGACACCAGGCCAGTCAGCCGTTCTCTACGACGGCGAAGTCTGTCTGGGCGGCGGAGTGATCGACGCGGCACAGCCCTGACAGACGCAAGCCACACCCTGCGCCGCTTCAGGAATGCGCTGCAACAGTTCGGACGTGAATACCGAGCGGGTGCACCAGCAGGGCACCGGTGCGGCGTCGCCCTGGCGCTGCTCCATCGCGCACTGGTTGGGTTGGCCGCACAGCGGACAGATGCTGGGGAGAATGGGGAACGTTTCGGCGCTCATGGTCTGGCGATCAGTGTAGCGTGCGCCCTACCAACAAAATTCCGAACAGCATCTGGTTAAAAGATTCAGAGCCGGCATTTCCGCTCCCGGCTACCATGCGCACTATGGAAACCGTACTTCAAACCTGGGCCGAGCGCGTGCGTGCTGCTGCTGCCAGCAAGACCACGCTGCGCATTCGGGGCGGCGGCAGCAAGGACTTCCTGGCGCAGTCGCTGCAAGGCGAGGTGCTGGACACGCGGGAGTATTCAGGTATCACCAGTTACGAGCCGAGCGAACTCGTGGTCACCGCGCGTGCCGGCACGCCCTTGGTCGAACTCGAAGCTGCGCTCGCACGGAAAGGCCAATGCCTGGCGTTCGAGCCGCCGCATTTTTCGCTGACACGTAACGCCTTGGCAACCGTCGGCGGCATGGTGGCGGCGGGCTTGAGCGGTCCGGCTCGAGCCAGCGTGGGTGCGGTGCGGGAGTTTGTGCTGGGCATGACCTTGCTCAATGGCCGCGGCGAGTTCCTTACCTTTGGCGGCCAGGTGATGAAGAACGTCGCCGGCTATGACGTGAGCCGGCTTATGGTCGGTGCCTGGGGCGCGTTGGGCGTGATCACCGAGGTTTCGCTCAAGGTGTTGCCGGAGCCCCGCGCCGAAGCCACGCTGGTGTTCGAACTGGATCAGGCGCGTGCCCTGACGCAGTTGCATCAATGGGGTGCTCAGCCCCTGCCGCTGAACGCCAGTTGTTGGGTCCGTGACGACAGCGATGCCAGTGCGCGTGAGCAGCTGTTTGTGCGCCTGCGCGGGGCTGTTGCGGCGGTTGACGCTGCGAGCCAGAGGATGCTCACTCAGGTGGGCGGGCAACGCCTGGACAACGGGCAGGCCGCGCCCGACTGGCAGGCTTGCCGCGACCTGCGGCTGCCGTTCTTTGCGCAAGTGCCGTCCGACGATCTGGGGCTGTGGCGCCTGAGCGTGGCGCAGACGGCATCGGTGCTGGATCTGCCCTGGCCGCAACTGGTGGAGTGGCATGGCGCGCAGCGCTGGCTCTGGGCGCCGTTGACGGCGACGCAAGCACTGCGCGAGGCCGCGGCAAAGGCGGGCGGTCATGCCACGCTGTTCATCGCTCCCGCCAACACCACCGAACGCCTGGAGCGCACCGCTGCGCTGTCCGGGCCGCTGGCGCGTATCCAGCAGCGGCTCAAGGCCGAGTTCGACCCCGCGGGCGTGTTCAATTCTGTTTCATCACGGGACGGGCCTTCGGCTCTGTCTGCAACTGATTAGGCGTCCATGCAAACCACCCTTGCCCCCGAATACGAAGGCACGCCCGACGGTCTTGCGGCCGAGGCCATTTTGCGCAAGTGTGTGCACTGCGGCTTTTGCACCGCGACCTGTCCTTCGTACCAGATTCTGGGCGACGAGCTGGACGGCCCGCGGGGACGCATCTACCTCATGAAGCAGGTGCTCGAAGGGCAAACACCCACACGCAAAACGCAGTTGCACTTGGACCGCTGCCTGACCTGCCGCAACTGCGAGACCACCTGCCCCAGCGGCGTGAATTACAGCCAGCTGCTGGACATCGGGCGCAAGCTGGTGGATGCGAAGGTGAGCCGACCATTGCACGATCGCGCACTGCGCTGGGCGCTCAAGGAAGGTCTTCCGTCGCCAATGTTTTCCCCGGCGATGAAGCTGGGACAGATGCTGCGCGGCGCCATGCCGGCAGCGTTGAAAAACAAGGTCCCGCCCAAGCAGGATGCGGGTACGTGGCCCACGCGCCAACACGCGCGCCAGGTGCTGATGCTGGCAGGCTGCGTGCAGCCGGCGATGATGCCCAACATCAATGCCGCCACCGCGCGCGTGCTGGACGCTGTCGGCATTCAAACTGTGGTCGCGGCCAAGGCGGGTTGTTGCGGCGCC
>CAILAY010000087.1 GCA_903832285.1 uncultured beta proteobacterium
CAAGAGTTACGCGCAGCGAACTTTGCTCGGTCCTCAACATCTCGTCGGATGTTGGCTGTTCTTGCGGGACGGACCAGGAGTTACGCGCAGCGAACTTTGCTCGGTCCTCAACCGATCATCTTCCCCCGCACGAACACCTCGAACTGCGCCGCAGGTAGCGGCCGACTGAAGTAATAGCCTTGCACTTCGTCGCAGCCCTGCTCGCGCAGAAATTCCAACTGGCTCTGCGTTTCCACACCTTCGGCAATGGTCTTGAGCCCCAGGCTTTTGGCCATGCTGATGACGGCGCTGACAATGGCCTTGTCTTCGGGGTCGGTGCTGATATCGCGCACGAAGGACTGGTCGATCTTGAGCTTGTAGACCTTGAATCGCTTCAGGTAATTGAGTGACGAGTAGCCTGTTCCGAAGTCGTCAATGGACATGCGCACCCCGCGTTCATGTAGCCGGTTCATGACCGCAATCGCGCCCAGCGGGTTCTCCATCGCCACCCCTTCGGTCAGTTCCAGCTCCAGATATTCCGGCGGCAGTTGAGCCTGGTCCAGGATGCGGCTCACCAGTTCCGGCAGCGCAGGATGGCGGAACTGTGCCACTGACAGGTTAACTGCCATCACCATCGGCCCCAGGCCCTGATCCATCCAGTTCTTGAGTTGCTGCACCGCCTGTTGCAGCACCCATTCACCGATGGGAAGGATCAGCCCGTTGGCTTCCGCGACCGGGATGAACTCGGCCGGCGACACCTGACCCAGTTCCGGATGCCGCCAACGTAGCAACGCCTCGGCGCCGACGATGCGCCCGCTGACCAGCGCCAGTTGGGGCTGGAAATGCAGCGTCATCTGGCCAAGCGCCAGCGCATGGCGCAGCGCGTTTTCGAGTTGCATTTTTCGGGCCGAACGCGCCTGCATTTCCGCTGTGAAAAAGCGATAGCCGTTGCGTCCTTCCTGTTTTACGCGGTACATGGCGGTGTCGGCATTCTTGGACAGCGTTTCGAAGTCCTCGCCATCTTCCGGGTAGATCGCGATGCCAATGGACGCGCTCACGTTGAGCTCCTGCGTCGGGGTGCTAAAGGGCTGGGTGATCGCTTGAATCAATTTCTCCGCCACCTGGGCGCCGCCACTTCCACCGTTCTCCGGCAACAGCAGGATGAACTCATCACCGCCCAGGCGGGTGATGGTATCTTCCTCACGCAGCGTCGCTTTCAAACGTTTGGCTATCTCCACCAGCAAGTTGTCACCCACACTGTGGCCCAAGTTGTCATTGATGTCCTTGAAGTGGTCAAGATCGAGAAACATCACGGTCAGCGATGTTTGATTTCGCTGTGCCACGGTGATCGCCTGCAACATGCGGTCGTTCAGAAGCATGCGGTTCGGCAAGCCGGTGAGCGCGTCGTAATTGGCCAGTCGTTGAATATGCGCTTCTTGCACAAATCCGTTCACGGCATAGTCGATGTCGGTGGTCATTTCCACCAGCAGGCTGCGCTCGGCTTCGTCAAAGGCGCCGACGGTGTCCGTGTAAAGCGAGAAGCAGCCAACGACCGCGCCGTTGCGGTGCAGGGGCAGGCTGGCGCTTGACTTCCAGCCCAGGCGGGCAGCGCGCTCGTGCCAGGGCTCGGTAGCGGGGTCATGCTCGAAATCCTGGCACCAGTACGGCTTGTCCTCGCGCATGGACGTTCCCACCGGGCCACGACCGATCGACTCGGCTGCATTGAGCGAAATTTCGATGCCGTCCAGATACTCCGTTCCGGCTCCAAACGCTGCCACCGGCGAGACCCGCTGGCCAGACTCATCGAGCAAACCTATCCAAGCCATCTTCATGCCACCAAACGTCACGGCATCGCGGCATATTTGTGGAAACAATTCGGTTTCGCTCTGGCAGCGCACGATCGCCTGGTTGCATTGGTTCAAGGCGACGTAGAGTTGTGTCAGGTGCTGATTTTTGGCTTGCACCTGTTGGCGCCGCGCATCGATCCCTGCCAGCGCCATTTGGGTCTCTGACACCCATCCCAAGACGCTGCCTTCCATTCCCGGTGCAACCGGGACGCTGGCAGAGAAGTCCCCGCTTCCCAGGCGTGCGATGCGTGCATGCAGTTCATCCACGGATCCGCCTAAAGTCGCTTGCAAACCGCGGTAAACACGCCACAGCATGAAAGCCAGCAACAGACTAAACAGCACGAAGATCCAGCGTATCGATGTGGCGAGCGTCTCGCTCGCGTGCACGGCAGCCAGTGTGCGTTGGTCCATCAACAGTTGAAAGTCGTGCAGCGGTTGCATGATGCCGGTCTTGGCCCTGTGGTAGGCGTCGTCGTACAACATATTCGTCGCCCGGATGCGATCGGCAGGCTGGGCACCGGGCGCCTCGACCAACTGCATCGCTGCGAATTCGGTGGCGGTGAGAGCGTCGGAGTTGGCCTTGGCGAGGGCCAGTTTGCCGAATTCGGTATCACTGACGCCCGACTGTCGCATCATCTCCAGCAACGCGATCGTGGGTCCGCTGCTCGCCCGCGGTCGCTGGTCGTCGGCCAGTACCAGGTCCCAATAGATGTCGTCGTAATCCGCGGGACGGGGCGCTTTCCCTTCCCGGATATCAAGAATTTCCTGATAGTGTCGTTTGTAGATCGCCTCGCCGGTGCTGACGTAGCTGCGCACCATGCGGGTGAGGTCGTCAGAAGATTGCCTCAGCTCGTCTGCCAGTCGATGCGAGTGCATCCGCAATTCATGGGCGCGATCGATCTTCTTTTCCGCGCGGACGTAGAAGGCGAAGACGATGCCAAACACCGCGAACGCGCCCACCGTCAGCCACAGGCTGCGCGAGAAGCGGGACAACCTGTGCTGCGGCGCCTTCATGGGGCAAATAACTCAGATGCTGCGGGAATCATGCAACGGGCGCGACTGGACGCTGTGTCAATTGGTAATCCGTCTTCAGCCCTTGGGAACTTCCCTTGGTTGCCCTTTCTCGTCTATGGCCACGTAAGTGACAGACGCTTCAGTCACCTTCACGTATTTGCCTTGATCTGAAAATCGCTCGGCATAAACCTCGACCTTGACCGTTATCGAGGTGCGCCCGATGCGGGTGAGAGTGGAGAAGAAGGACAAAATGTCGCCCACGCGCACGGGCTGCTTGAAGATGAATTCTTTCACCGCCACCGTCGCCATGCGCCCCTTGGCATAGCGCGCCGGAATCACTGACCCGGCCAGATCGACCTGTGCCATAACCCAGCCGCCGAAGATGTCACCATTGGCGTTGCAGTCGGCGGGCATGGGAATGACCTTGAGCACCAGTTCTTCATCGATGGGTAACTGGACTCGATTGGATGGGGTGGTTGCTGTCATAGACGACAATCTTAAGTCACTTGGCTTGTTGGGGTATGACACCCATCACCCTGAATAGAGAGAGAACCCTTATGCGCCGCCACGGCGAATCTATCCCTGCTGCGTCCACATCGAATGCCAATGCGGCCGCGCCACGTTCCGACTGGAGCACGCTGACCCGACTGTTCCCCTACCTGTGGCAGTACAAATGGCGAGTCATGGCGGCCCTCGCCTTCATGGTGGGCGCCAAACTGGCCAATGTGGGTGTGCCGCTATTGCTCAAGCAACTGGTGGACGCCATGACGCTCACGCCGCAACAGGCGCTGGTCGCTGTGCCGGTGGCGCTGCTGGTGGCCTACGGTTTGCTGCGCTTGTGCACCTCGCTCTTTGCCGAGTTGCGCGAACTGGTGTTCGCCAAGGCGACTGAGGGCGCGTCACGCAGCATCTCACTGGAGGTGTTTCGTCATTTGCATGCGCTGAGCCTGCGCTTCCACCTGGAACGCCAGACCGGTGGCATGACCCGCGACATTGAGCGCGGTACGCGCGGCGTGCAATCACTGATTTCCTACTCGCTGTACAGCATCATCCCCACATTGATCGAGGTGACGCTGGTGCTGACACTGCTGGCGGTGAAATACGACGTGTGGTTCGCCGGCATCACAATCGTGGCGCTGGTGTTCTATATCGCTTTCACGGTGACGGTCACCGAATGGCGCACGCAGTTTCGCAAGGAAATGAACGAACTCGATTCCACCGCGCATAGCCGCGCCGTGGATTCGCTGCTGAATTACGAAACCGTCAAGTACTTCAACAATGAAGAATTCGAGGCGCAGCGCTACGACGAAGGTCTGGCACGATATCGCCGCGCCGCGCTCAAGAGTCAGCGCACGCTGAGCCTGCTCAACACAGGCCAGCAACTGCTGATCGCAGTGGCGCTGGTGGCGATGCTGTGGCGCGCCACCCAGGGCGTGGTCGAGGGCCGCATGACGCTGGGGGACCTGGTCATGATCAATGCGTTCATGATTCAGCTCTACATTCCCCTGGGTTTCCTGGGCGTGTTGTATCGTGAGATCAAGCAAAGCCTGACTGACCTGGACAAGATGTTCCGGCTCATGGACAAGGGCTATGAGGTGGCCGATATGCCGGGTGCGCCGCCGCTGGCTTTGGAGCATGTTGCAGCGACCGTCAGCTTCGAGCGCGTGAGCTTTGCCTACGAGCCGATGCGCCCGATCCTGCACGACCTGTCGTTTGAGATTCCGGCCGGCAAGACCGTGGCGGTGGTCGGACCTTCCGGCGCGGGCAAGTCCACGCTGGCGCGATTGTTGTATCGCTTCTACGACATCACCGGTGGCCGCATCCTGATCGGCGGCCAGGACATCCGTCAGGTGACGCAAGCGAGTGTGCGCGCAGCCATCGGCATCGTGCCGCAGGATACGGTACTGTTCAACGACACGGTGGAATACAACATTGCTTATGGCCGCCCCGGTGCGGGTCGCACCGAAGTGGAGGAGGCGGCACGGGCGGCCCACATCCACGGCTTCATCAGCGCCACGCCCAAGGGTTACGACACCATGGTGGGCGAGCGCGGTCTGAAGCTCTCCGGCGGCGAGAAGCAGCGGGTGGCCATCGCGCGCACGCTGCTGAAGAACCCGCCCATCCTGATTTTTGACGAGGCCACATCGGCGCTGGATTCTGCCAACGAACGCGCGATTCAGGCCGAATTGCAAAGTGCAGCCCAGAACAAGACCACGCTCGTGATCGCGCATCGGCTCTCCACGGTGGTCGATGCACATGAGATCCTCGTGCTCGAATCTGGGCACATCAGCGAGCGTGGCACCCACACGCAATTGCTGGCATTGGGTGCACGCTACGCGCAGATGTGGGCGCTGCAGCAAAGCAACGACTGACGACGGACACGGGCCGGCGCGAAATGGGCGCCGGATTGCCCCTTGGGGCAATAGTCAAGGACGGTTTCACGCGTACCATGAACCGCGATGAGAGATGGTTTCTCATCCTCGCTTAACTGTCCGACGCATTGAAAACAGATCCGCCACGCAAGGTTTTGCACCGACCTGTACCCAAGAAGGTAACGATACCGGGTCCCGTGTCGCAGGTGCCCGAGCGAGTCATGAGCGATCCGAAGATTCCGGCGACGACCGGCCCGTCACCCATGCCGCTGGATGAGGCCATCGCGAAACTGCAAAACCTGCTGGGCCAACAGTGCGCACTGGAAGAAAGAAACAGGGAACTGCAGCGCGAATTGGATGACCTCAAATTGTCGAATTCATACTATTTTGAGCACTATGAATTCGCGCCCGTTACTTATCTCAGTCTCAGCGACACCGGGCTGATTCTGCAGCACAACCGCAACGCCACCGCCCTGCTCGGTATTCCGGGCAAGGACTTGCTCGGAAAATGGTTCGCGCGGCTGATCCACGGGGACGACCGAAGTCGCTTCGAGGCAATCCGGTCACGGCTTGGCGACGCCCGCCAACCCGCGTCCTGTGAACTGCGCATGGAACGCCATGGCGTGCAGTTCTGGGCCCATCTGTGGTGCAGCTCAAAGGGAAAAGTCGGCTACCCTGAGGTTGACATCGTGATGAGCGACATCAACGAGAGAAAACTGGCAGAGTTGGCCCTGGTGGCAAGCCAGGCCCGATTGCGCGCCATGATCGAAGCGACGCCTGAAGCGATCCTCGTGCATCGGCTCGGCAAGATACTGTTTGTCAATCGGGCCAGTGTCAGGATGTTTGGCGCAAGTTCGGCGCAGGACCTCGTTGGCAGGCTAACTTGGGAATTGATCCATCCGGACTATCGCGAACAGCAAGCCGGTCGGATGAACAGCCTCCTCCAAAGGGCCTCCATCGAACCGAGGGTCGAGGCAAAATTTCTCCGGCTTGACGGAACAGTCTTCGATGTGGAGGTACAGGGCATGGCCATTGATTACGATGGGGAGACTGCCATTCACATCAGCTTTGTGCCAGCGACCTGAACACGTCCCTGGCCGCACTGACGGTCTGGCTGATGTCGTCGGCGCTATGCGCAGCGCTGACAAATCCGGCTTCATACAGGGCGGGCGCCAGATAGACGCCGCGTTCCAGCAGGCCATGAAACAACTGGTTGAAACGCTGGCTGCTGGTCTTCATCACCTGGCCATAGTTCTGCGGCAGCTTGGCCAGCAGGAAGAAACCGAACATGCCGCCTTCGCTGTCGCCGCAAAAGTCGACGCCCTCGGCTTTGGCCGCGCTGCTCAGGCCCGCCACCAGCGACTGGGTCTTGCTCGCAAGCGCGTCAAAGAACCCGGGCTTGCTGATTTCCCTGAGGGTGGCCAATCCACAGGCTGTGGCCACCGGGTTGCCTGACAGCGTGCCGGCCTGGTAGACCGGACCCAGTGGCGCGAGGTGTTCCATGATGGCGCGCGATGCGCCAAAGGCCGCCAGCGGCATGCCGCCGCCGATGACCTTGCCCAGCACCGTGATGTCGGGTGCGAAGCCGGGGATCGCCTTGGCATAGACGCTTTGCGCGCTACCGAGCGCCACCCTGAACCCGGTCATCACTTCGTCCAGCACCAGCAACGCGCCATACTTCGTGCACAGCTCGCGGCAGCGGCGCATAAAGGGAACCGATGCCCGCACGAAGTTCATGTTGCCGGCGATCGGCTCGATCATCAGGCAAGCCAGTTCATTGCCATGTTGCACAAAGCACTGCTCCAACTGCTCCAGGTTGTTGTACTCGAGTACCAGCGTGTGCTGCACCACCTCGGGAGGAACACCAGCGCTGGTCGGGTTGCCAAAGGTGGCCAAACCCGAGCCAGCTTTCACCAGCAGGGCGTCGGAGTGCCCGTGATAGCAGCCTTCGAATTTGATGAACTTGGTGCGACCGGTGGCGCCACGTGCCAGGCGGATCGCGGTCATGGTCGCTTCCGTGCCCGAACTCACCAGCCGCAGCATCTCCATCGACGGCATGATGCGCAGGATTTCTTCGGCCAGTTCCACTTCGCGCTCTGTGGGCGCGCCGTACGAGAAGCCTTCAAGCACGGCCTGTTGCACGGCCTGCACGACCGCCGGGTGGCCGTGCCCCAGAATCATCGGCCCCCAGGAACCGATGTAGTCGATGTAGCGTCGGCCGTTCGCGTCCCAGAAATACGACCCTTGAGCACGCTGCACAAAGCGCGGTGTTCCGCCAACGGCTTTGAAGGCGCGAACGGGCGAATTCACGCCGCCCGGAATGACTTTTTTGGCGCGTTCAAACAGCGCGTGGTTCAGATCAGTGTTTGGTGACATCGGCAGGCTCTTCTATGAAAACTTGGGGTGCAGAGGATGACGCAGGTTGCGCCTCATCCGCGTCGAGAGATTCAGGTTGTGCCCAGAACAGGCGGTCAGGCAGCGTATGGCCCATGCCGGGGCGAAAACCTCCCAGCAGACAACGGTCCAGATAGCTCAAGGCCTCGCACGTGGCACTGCCCAGATCAGAGCCACTGGCGAGCAGAGCGGCCAGAGCGGCCGATAGGGTGTCACCGGCTCCGACGAATACGGCCTCGATCCGTTCGAACTTTTCGCTGGCGAGAACTTCGTTGGGCGAGGCCAGAACGTTGTCAATCCATTGGTCGGGCAAAGGGATGCCAGTGATCAGCGTGTAGGGCGTACCCAGGGCGTCCGCCGCACGCGCAATGTCACGCGGCTGCGGTTTTTCCTGCGCACTCCAGTCCGGCAACAGCCAGCGCCACAGCGTGCTGTAGTGTCCTACCAGGACCGTGGTCTGTGGCAGCAGTAGCTCGGAAAATGCGTCCAGGTAGCCGTCAATGCTGGCGTCATCCCACCACGACAGGCTGGGCATATAGGCCACGACCGGCACGTCCTCGTAGTCAGAGGCCATGGCGGCGATCGCGCCCAGATTCTCCGGACTGCCGACAAAACCCACCTTGATCACATGCACCGGCATATCTTCGAGCACGGCGCGCGCCTGTGCCGCAACCGCGTCTTCGTCCAGACAGAAATGCTCAAATATCTCACCCGTGTCACGTGCGTAACTTCCTGTTACCACTGGCAGCGCGTGCGCGCCAACCGAGGCGATCGCCAGCGCGTCCGCGTATAGTCCTGCAGCGCCACTGGGATCGCTGGCATTGAACGTCATCACGCAGGCGGGCTGGATACCACCCGCATCTCCCGATTCGGATGCCAGGGTCTTCTGCGCGGAGGTTTGAGAGTAGGGGTTTGTCATAAGCCGGATTTCGGCGCGGGGTGGCGAAGACGCCCAAAGAGCGCTTGTTGCCTATATACAATGGCTGCATTCTATTCGACGCGTTTTATATACTGTGACCTCTAGCCATACTTGGATGTGCCTGATTTGTGGGTGGATTTATGACGAGTCGGTGGGCGCACCAGAACACGGTATTGCGCCAGGAACACGCTGGAGCGACGTCCCCATGAATTGGACTTGTCCAGAGTGCGGTGCGCGCAAGGAAGACTTCGAAATGGTTCAGATTTGACGCCCGGGTTGCGACCTGGCAAGGCGTACACAAGTAGGAGAATTGTCACGTGAGTACAAGCCCCTCAGGCATCAAAATTCTGGTCGTGGACGACAGCAATACGATCCGCCGTAGCGCCGAAATTTTTCTCAAGCAGGGTGGGCACGAGGTGTTATTGGCCGAAGACGGGTTTGATGCCCTCGCCAAGGTCAACGATTTTCAGCCTCATCTGATTTTTTGCGATATCTTGATGCCGCGTCTGGACGGGTACCAGACTTGTGCCATCATTAAGCGCAGCCCGAAGTTCTCGTCGGTTCCGGTGATCATGTTGTCGTCCAAGGATGGCGTCTTCGACAAGGCACGCGGCCGCATGGTCGGTTCTCAGGATTACCTTACCAAGCCGTTCACCAAAGACCAGTTGCTGCAGACAGTTCAGCAATTCAGTGCCAACGTACAAGGAGCTTTGTGATGCCCATTCGGAATGTGTTGGTCGTTGATGACTCCAAGACCGAGTTGATGTACCTGAGCGGATTGCTCGCAAAGAACGGCATGTCGGTAAGGACCGCCGAGAACGCCGACGAAGCCTTTCGTCGGTTGGAAGAGGCAAAACCGGATCTCATCTTGATGGATGTGGTGATGCCCGGGCAAAATGGTTTCCAACTGACCCGCGCAATTTCGCGTAACCCGCTCTATTCGGATATTCCGATCATCATGTGCACCAGCAAGAATCAGGAGACAGACCGCGTGTGGGGGATGCGTCAGGGCGCACGGGACTACATCGCCAAGCCGGTCGATCCGCATGAACTTCGCGCCAAGATCAAAGCGCTGAACGGCCCCGTCTAAACCCTATGGCAAACCGCGAAGCACTTCGGGAACTTCAGAGTCGTCTGGCCAGCAGATTGCAGGCGGCGCGTACCGAAGGGGTGCGCCTGTCCTGGCTTGCCATCGAAGCCGGAGGGAAGAAATACCTTCTTCCTCTGCACCAGTCGGGGGAAATATTTTCTTGGGAAAGCGCCCAGGGCGTGCCCTATACCCAAGCCTGGTTCCTCGGGGTCTCCAACTTGCGCGGCGGTCTCTTTGGCGTGGTGGAACTTTCCCGTTTTCTTGCGGCATCGGCGGCTGCCGACCCTGTGCCCGCAACAGATGCGTCACGATCCGAGAGCTATCTGGTGGCGCTGAACGCCGCTCTGGAGGTCAACTGCGCCCTGCTGGTGGATCGGCTGGAAGGGCTGCGCAGCGTCGACTCCTTTGCCTCGACTGCGCTGGCTCAGGAGGGAGCCCCGGTCTATTTTGGTAACGTGTATACCGATGCAAACGGTGAGAACTGGCAGGAAATCAACCTGCAGTCACTGTCCCAGCAACCCCATTTTTTGAGCATCAGTGCTTGAGTTTTTAAAAGAAGGCTGAATCATGTCTGTCGTTGACCAATTCAAGAAGTTGTTTCAAAAGAATTCGGCAGTAGCTGCAACCCATCCGGACCCGGAGGATGGTGGGGAATCCCTGGGGCAATTTTTCGGGGATTCAGTGCAGAGCGTCGACGATGGCGTCGTGTTCGAGCCGGCGGCACAGGAAGTCAGCGGCGAAGTGCTGGTCGCGCCAGAGGTTGCACCGCCCCAATCCGAAGTGGCCGTGGTCGCAGACGACGGCTTGTTGACGCTGCCGCTTTTGGGTGCGCGCACGCTCGGTCAGCATCAGCGAATCCTGGGTACGGGCTTGGCGCTGTCATTGCTGCTGCTATTGGCGATCGTCTTGGCAGCCCGATACCAGACTGACGAAGTGGCGCAACAAATGGCGGCCACGGGCGATTCACTCATGCAGTCACAGCGGCTGGCCAAATCGGTGACGCAGGCTCTGGTGGGTAGTGCCCAGGCCTTTCCGGATGCGGCCGAAAGCGCAGGCGCACTGTCCAAGACGATGCGTGCGCTGAAGTCTGGCGATGACCGGATAGGTGCGCTGCGGGGTGACGGTCAGACTGAACTGGAAAAGATCATGCCGCTGGTGGAGCGCGCGGAAAAGAATGCCAGCGTCGTGACACAGCAGCAAAAGATCCTGACTCAGGTGGGTTCCGCACTGCGCAGCATCAACCGTCAATCGTCGGATTTGCTGGAAATTGCCGAGACCGTGTCGTCGCTCAAACTGCAGCAAAACGCGCCCGCGTCCGAGATTGCTGCAGCCGGACAATTGGTGATGTTGACCCAGCGCATCGGCAAATCAGCAAACGAGTTCCTGACCGTGGAAGGCGTCAGCCCCGAGGCAGTCTTCCTGCTGGGCAAGGATTTGAACTCCTTCAAGGAAATCGCGATGGGCCTTCGCGACGGCAGTCCCGAACTGCGTTTGAACAGTACCAAGGATGCCCAGACCAGGGAGCGGCTGGATGCACTTTTGAAGGCCTATGAACAAACCCGCGTGCAGGCGGGTGCCATCCTGGGCAATCTGCAGGGCTTGGTGTCGTCGCGTGAAGCACAAACCGCGATCGTCACCGACAGCGAACCCTTGCGTGGGCAATTGCAGGCCCTGCAAGCACGTTTGTCGGCGCAGACCGGGCTCGGTGTCGGCACCTATCTGTTGCTCATCCTGTCGGCAGCACTGGCGTTGGTGAGCGCTGCCGGTTTGACGATGGTGCAACTCCAGGACAGCCGCAAGCGCCAGGCCGTAGCGGAGCAGCAACGACTCAAGGCTGAGCAGCAGGAAGACGGCACCAAGCGCGTGAACGATGCCAACCAGGCCGCGATTCTGCGTTTGATGAACGAATTGCAGATGGTCGCGGAAGGCGACCTGACGCAAGAGGCCACGGTGACCGAGGACATCACCGGCGCCATTGCGGACTCGGTCAATTACACGGTGGAGGAACTTCGCTCGCTGGTGGGCAACGTGCAAAACACGGCGACCCGGGTGGCACAAACCACGGCGCAGGTGGACAGTACCTCGACTGAACTGCTGGCCGCCTCCACCGAGCAACTGCGCGAGATTCGCGAAACCGGGCGCTCCGTTCTTGACATGGCGTCCCGCATCAATTTGGTGTCGACCCAGGCGCAGGAATCCGCCGCGGTGGCGCGCCAGTCGCTGGTGGCTGCCGATACCGGGTTGCAAGCGGTGCAGAACGCGATCGGTGGTATGAATGCGATCCGCGATCAGATCCAGGAAACGTCCAAGCGCATCAAGCGGCTGGGTGAGTCGTCACAGGAGATTGGTGAAATCACGGAGCTCATTTCTGACATTACCGAACAGACCAACGTGCTGGCGTTGAACGCCGCCATTCAAGCGGCGTCAGCCGGTGAAGCGGGTCGGGGCTTCTCGGTCGTGGCCGAAGAAGTGCAGCGCCTTGCGGAACGTTCCGCTGACGCGACGCGCCAGATTTCTGCGCTGGTGAAAGCGATTCAGACCGATACCCAGGACGCCGTCGGCGCCATGGAGCGCTCGACCCAGGGCGTGGTGGAAGGTGCCAAACTGTCCGACAACGCGGGCGCTGCGTTGTCAGAGATCGACCGCGTGTCGCGTCGCCTGTCAGAGCTGATTGAACAGATCTCGACCTCGGCCTCAAACGAGGCTGAACTGGCAAACGTGGTGGCGGATAACATCCAGCACATTTTTGCGGTGACGGAGCAGACCGGAGAAGGTACACGATCGACCGCACAGCAGGTGCGTGACCTTTCTCGCATGGCTGAGGAATTACGGCAATCGGTGTCACGATTCAAGATTGATTGACCCGAGTCGCCCGCTTACTGTCATTTGCGCAGGACCGATCACGCTATGCAATTCAACGAAACTTCCGTCGATCTGGATCCGACTGTCAAAGATCTGGGCCCCCTGGCCTGGGTGCTCGACGAGTTGCGTAAATCCCTGGACGGTGCCATCAAGGCCCTGCGTCGCTTTGTTCGCGATGCCGACCTCGCTCTGGGCTCCGACCTGGCGGCTCTGGACACCAGCCATCTGCGCATTGCCCGCCAGCAATTGCACCAGGCTGAAGGGGCGCTGGAGATGGTGGGCCTGGGCGCACCGGCGAGCGTGTTGCGTGCCATGGAGGCGGTAGCACAGCGTTTTGTGCAGCGCCCAGAATTGTGTACGCAGGAGCAGGCCGCCAAAGTTGAGCGCGCCAGTTTTGCGCTGCTGGAATATCTCGATGCGGTGCTGCGGGCGAAGCCAGCGTCACCGGTGGCGCTGTTTCCGCAGTATCGGGACTTGCTGGAAATGGTGGGTGCAGCGCGTATCCATCCGGCCGATCTGTGGCCCTTTGACGGGCGTTGGGTCGACATTGACCTGGATAACACGGCCAGCCCGCTGGCCTGTGATGAGAGTACCCGCCACCGCTTCGATCAAGCCATATTGAAGGTGATCAAGACCGGCGACCCGGCAGCGGCGAAGAAACTGCAGCTTCTTTGCCTGGGTCTGGTCGCGGCACAGGATGCGCGCCAACCACGCATCTTCTGGACGATTTGTGCCGCCTATTTCCAGGCGCTGGCCGGGCGCTGGTGTCCGCAGGACGTGTATGTGAAGCGCAGTTCGTCTGCGGTGCTTACCCAATACATCGCGCTGGAGCGTGGCGATCATGCACAGACCGATCGCCTCGCCCACGATCTGCTGTTTTTCTGCGCCCAGGCTGGTGCGCGTGTGGATGGACCGGCGCCGGTTCTGATGGCGGTGCTGGAGGCCTATGGCTTGCAGGCAGAAGGCAATCCGGTGGATTACCAGGCGCGGCTGTTTGGCCGATTTGACCCGGCGGTTTTGATGCAGGCCCGCAAGCGCATTGGTGTGGCCAAGGAAATGTGGGCAGCCCTCTCGGGTGGGGACACGCAGAAACTCAAGGCGGCAGCGGACCAGTTCAGTCTGATCAGTGACTCACTCGTGAGGCTCGACCCGGCCAGTCACTCTTTGGCGCAAGCCCTGACCAGGGTGATGGAGTCCACGGTGCGCTCAGGGCAGGCGCCTTCGTCGCAGGTGGCCATGGAGGTGGCCACGTCAGTGCTCTACCTGGAAGCGGCGTACGACGAAATTGACCCCGACGATAACCAGTTGGCGGCGCGTTCGGAACGCTTGGCACAGCGCTTGGACAATGCCCATCTCGGCGCTGAGCCGGAAGCGCTCGAACCCTGGATGGAGGATCTGTACCGTCGGGTGAGCGAGCGCCAGACCATGGGCAGTGTTGTGGGCGAGCTGGGCGTCACCATGGGCACGCTGGAAAAGGCGATGGACCAGTTCTTCCGCAACCCGAAAGACAAATCGACGTTGCAGCAGGTGCCTGGTCAACTGGCGCAGATGCGCGGCGTGTTTTCGTTGCTGGGGCTGGATCAGGCGTCGCAGGCAGTGCTGCATATGCGCGACAGCGTCGAGCAGATATTGGTCGATGAAATCGACGAAGACCGCGCCAAGGCCGCCGGTACGTTCGATCGTCTGGGCAACAGCCTGGGTGCCCTTGGGTTCATGGTTGACATGCTGAACTATCAGCCGACGCTGGCAAAGAAGTTGTTTGTGTTCGATCACGACAAGGGCGAGTTCAGGTCGGTCATGGGTCGCGCTGCAGACACCCCCACGGCGGTGGCGCCAGAGGTCGTCGCGCGCGAACCCCAGACGTCGTTCGAGCTGCCAGAGCGCTCGCCAACGGAACTGCCAGGCGAGGCGACGGCTGTTGCAGAAGCTGCCGCAGGTCCAGCAGCGGTTGTGGCGATGACCGCAGAGGAGGAAGACGCGGAACTGCGAGAGATCTTTATCGACGAGGCAAGGGAAGTTATCGAGGGCGGATTGGAAGCGCTTGGCAAGCTGGCGGTCGAGCCCGAAGACCTCGGCCAGCAGGCAACGCTACGGCGCGCGTTCCATACCCTCAAGGGCAGCGCCCGTATGGTGGGCCTGAACGAATACGGAGAGGCAGCTTGGTCGCTGGAGCAATTGCTCAACAGCTGGATTGCCGATCAGCAACCCGTGACCGACGCTATCCGGGCGGTTTCTGAGGATGGCTTGCTCGGGCTGCAAGCCTGGATGAACGATATCGCGACCGCGGCGGACGTTTCGTGGCGCGCCGGACCTTTCCGCACCATGGCTGACGCCTTGCGCGTTGATAACCGCCTCGTCGCGCTGGAGTTGCCCGATTCCAATGCGTTGGCACTGGATTCGGTGCGGGCCGAATTTGAACTGACCCACCCTCCGGAACCTGATCTGCCGCCTGACACCCACGTGGCGAGTGCCGATGAGGCGCTGGATGCTTCGGTTGCGCCCCTGCCGGACATGTCCATGACACGTTCGGTGGCGCAAGGCTTGGATCTTGTGGATATTGACTTTGACGCACTGCTGGCAGTGGCCGATGGGGCACAGTCGGCACTGCAGCCCCCAGGTGAAGCGGCCGAAGGGGCTGATGCCACGGAGCCTATGCCGCAGCAGTCCGGTCCTGCCGGGGTTGATATCGATTTCGATTTCGACAGTCTGGATTTGCCACCCATTGCGCAGGAGGCCGTGCCGGAACTGGAACTGGAACTGCCTGGAGTCGAGGAACTTGCCGCCCAAGTCGGGTTCGAGTCTGAGCCGGAAAGCGAGCCCGAGGAAGAGGTCAAGGTCATTGGATCATTGCGCATCAGTATTCCGCTATACAACGTCTATCTCAATGAGGCCGACGAATGGTCCAGACGTCTTGTGACGGAATTGACCGAGTGGGCGCTGGAGTTTGATCAACCCCTGGGCGACTCCGCGGTGGCGCTGGCGCACTCGCTGGCCGGCAGTTCAGCCACTGTTGGTTTCATGCAGTTGTCGGCTCTGGCGCGCGAACTGGAGCAAGCACTGGAGCACGGTCAGTTGATGGGTGTGCGCGCCCATCAACCTGAGCACGCGCAGACTTTCATTGGAGCCGCGCAGGAGGTACGGCGTTTGCTGCATCAGTTTGCTGCCGGTTTTGTGAAGGACGCAGAGCCGCAGTTGCTGCATGCACTCAAGGACGTGCGCGACACCGAGATCGTGGATTTCACGATGAACAGTGACGGTGGTCGATCCGATGAGTTCGGGGCCGAGGAAATGCCCTCCGGGGCTGAGTATGTGCTGCCTGATATACCCCAGGAGCCGTACGCTGCCGATGAACCGCCTGAGATACCCCAGGAGCCTGCGGTCGGCGATGAACTGTCCGAAATAGCCCAAGGGCCGGCGGTCGAGGCTGAACTGCCCGAAATGTTACCCGAAGTGCCGACGGTTGAGGCCGAACCCATGCCAGCGCTGGAAAGCGCCACGGCCATCGCCAGTTTTGATTCGGTGGCAAGCAGTGCCTTGTTGACGCCGATCGCTCCGTCCTTTGACGCGCATGCGCAGGAGATCGACGTTCAGGATGCGATTGATCCGGATCTGTTTCCCATCTTCGAGGAAGAGGCGTTGGGCTTGCTTCCCGGATTGGCAGGGGCCTTGCGGCAATGGTCGGCACGCCCCGCGAATAGCGGCGCCAGGGCCGAGGTTTTGCGCGCCCTGCACACGCTCAAGGGCAGTGCCCGTCTGGCCGGCGCAATGCGCCTGGGGGAAATGGCGCACCGGATCGAGTCGTCGGTTGAAGCCCTGGGCGCAGAAGGTTTGCAGTCGCGCCAGGTTGAGCCTTTGCTGGGGCGGTTCGACGATTTGCAGGCACATTTTGACGAACTACGTCGTGCGGACGCAGCGGTCCTGAACCTTCCGCTGGCGGCACCATCGGCGCCGACCCAAAGCGTCGCGGCGGTGCATGCGCCGATTGCCTTACCCGCTCTCAAGCCCACGGCCGTCGCGGCGACGCTGGCCGCGGCAGCACCGCGCGCGGGCTCGCAGCAGTCGGTGCGAGTGCGCCCGCAATTGCTGGACCGTTTGGTGAATCAGGCGGGTGAAGTGGTGATGACGCGGTCGCGACTGGAAGCCGGCTTGAGTCAACTGGGGGGGTCGCTGGGTGATTTGACCGGCAATCTGGATCGTCTGCGGCACCAACTTCGCGACATTGAGTTTCAGGCCGAGTCGCAGATGCAATCGCGTATGGCGCAGTCCAAGGATTCGGCGCAGGGTTTCGATCCGCTTGAGTTTGACCGTTTTACGCGGGTGCAGGAACTCACCCGCATGATGGCCGAGTCGGTCAACGACGTCGCCACGGTGCAGCGCAGTTTGCAGCGAGCTGTGGAAGCCACCGAGGACAACTTGGTCGCGCAGGCACGCCAGACGCGCGAACTGCAACGTGATTTGTTGCGCACCCGCATGGTCGAGTTCGAGAGCATCGCAGAACGCTTGTACGCGGTGGTTCGTCAGGCCAGCAAGGACTCGGGGAAGCAGGTCCGACTGGACATTGTGGGTGGCTCCATCGAAATAGATCGCAGCGTGCTGGATCGGATGACTCCGGCGTTTGAACATTTGCTGCGCAATTGCGTGGGCCACGGCATCGAGGACCCGGCTGCGCGCATGGCGGTCGGCAAGGATGCCACCGGCACGGTCACGATCCGCCTGAATCATGAAGGTAACGACGTCGCGGTGGAATTTGTCGACGATGGCGCCGGACTGGATCTCAAGGGCATCCGGGAAAGGGCGCAGGCGATGGGGCTGGTGGCATCGGACCAGACCTTGAGTGATGCACAGATTGCCAATCTGATCTTTGCGCCAGGGATTTCCACAGCGGCGCAGGTGACGGAGTTTTCCGGGCGCGGTATCGGCATGGATGTGGTGCGCGCCGAGGTGAGTGCGCTGGGCGGACGGATTGAAACCCTGACTGAATCTGGCAAGGGAACGCGGTTCCATCTGATCCTGCCGCTGACGACAGCCGTGACGCAGGTGGTGATTGTGCGCACGGGCAAACTCACGATCGGCGTACCGGCTAATCTGGTTGAAATGGTGAGGCGCGTCAAATCCGCACAACTGACGCAGGCCTACAGCAGCGGTGTCTTTGACGACGGCACGGCTCAGTCCCCGTTCTTCTGGTCCGGCGCGCTTTTGCAGACGACGCCGCGCAGTGAGGAGATGGACGCCAAAACCCTGACGGTAGTGACCTTCCGCAGCGCCGGGCAACGCGTGACGCTACACGTGGACGAGGTGTTGGGACATCAGGAAGTGGTGGTGAAGAATCTGGGTACGCAACTGGCGCGGTTGCCGGGGTTGGCGGCCATGACGGTGCTGGCGTCGGGCGCAGTCGTGCTGATCTACAACCCAGTGGCATTGGCAACGGTTTATGGCGACGAGGCGCGGGCGCTGGCGGCGAAGGAACGCGAATTGCCCGGCGGGCCTGACATGCCGGGTCAGTCGACGCAGGCGAGCAAACCTCAACCGCTGGCACACCAGCGCACACCGCTGGTGCTGGTGGTGGATGATTCGATTACGGTACGTCGTGTAACCCAGCGCTTGCTGCTGCGCGAGGGCTATCGCGTGGCGTTAGCCGTGGATGGACTACAGGCGCTGGAGCGTCTGCAGGAAGAACTGCCGACGGTGGTGTTGACCGACATTGAAATGCCGCGCATGGACGGGTTCGACCTGACGCGCAATATTCGGGGTGATGAACGCATGCGCGATCTGCCGGTCATCATGATCACTTCGCGCATCGCTGACAAGCACCGCCAACACGCCGTGGAGCTTGGCGTGAATCACTATCTGGGCAAACCCTATCCGGAGGATGAACTGCTCAATCTGGTGCGTCATTACTGCGCTGAAGAACTGGTGCCGTAGGCCGCGCGGCACGACGGCGGTGTGGCTTGTAAAATTCCCGCATGCCTGCCGATCCTTCTCCCATCAACCTGACGAATCACTTCCTGATCGCCATGCCAGGGTTGGAGGACGAGATATTTGCGCGCAGTGTGGTTTATCTTTGCGAGCACAGCGAGCGCGGCGCCCTGGGGCTGGTGATCAACAAACCCAGCGATATCAACCTGCAGAATCTGTTTGACAAGGTCGAGTTGCCCCTGGGTCGGTTCGATCTTTCCGGCACCCCGGTGTTTCATGGCGGACCAGTCCAGACCGAACGCGGCTTTGTGCTGCACGAGGCGATTCTTCCGCTCGGTGACTCGACCACCGAGCCGGCTTACCTTTCCACACTGGCGATCCCTGGCGGACTGGAAATGACCACTTCCAGAGACGTACTCGAAGCCATGTCGACAGGTGCAGGTCCGCGCCGTGTGCTTGTGTCGCTGGGCTATGCCGCGTGGGGTCGAGGTCAGCTCGAATCGGAGTTGGCGGAGAACAGCTGGCTCACGGTGGACGCCGATACGACCGTGATTTTCGACACACCCGTGGAGCAGCGCTACGAGCGGGCGCTGGAATTGCTGGGTGTGCAGACTTGGGCCCTATCTTCCGTGGCGGGGCATGCATGACGGTATTGGCCATGGCGACCGTGCCCGCTGCGCTGCAAACCTTTCTAGCTTTCGATTTTGGTCTCAAACGTACCGGCGTTGCAGTTGGCAACCGGCTCACCCAGACCGCGACACCGCAACCCACCGTGCGCGCCGAGGGCGACGCCAGGTTTGCGCTGATCGAGGCACGCATCCGCGATTGGCAGCCCGACGCCCTCGTGGTCGGTGTGCCCTTCCATCCCGACGGCGCGTCGCACGAAAACACCGAACGTGCGCTGCGTTTTGCGCGTCAATTGCGCGGGCGCTTCAAGCTCCCCGTGTTTGAAGTCGACGAGCGCTACAGCACTACCGAGGCGCTGGAGTCCGGAGCAAAGGACGCTGATGCCGCAGCGGCTTGCATTATTCTGGAACAATTTCTGAGATCTTGCGGGACAGACCAAGAGTTACGCGCAGCGAACTTTGCTCTGCCCCCAACTGATCGAGACTACGGGACGGACCAAAACCCAGATCGGTCCTCAACTGACTAAAAGGATGTTCATGAGTTCTTTGACGCTTGACGCCGAGGCCCTGTACCGCGAACTGCTTGGCGGTGTGCGCCGACTTTGCACAGCGCAAACAAGGCTGGTTGGCATCACCTCGGGCGGCGCGTGGTTGGTACAAAGACTGCGGTTCGATATGAAGCTGGATGCGGCGCCGGGGGTGATTTCATCTTCCATGCACCGGGACGATTTTGCGCAGCGAGGTCTGGCCTCGGGTGGGCAGACGGTGCTGCCGTTTGACGTGAACGGGGCGGAAATCCTGATCCTGGATGATGTGCTGTATACCGGGCGCACGATACGCGCTGTCATCAATGAACTCTTTGACTACGGCCGCCCGGCCTGCGTCAAGCTGGCGGTACTGGTGGATCGTGGCGGGCGCGAACTGCCCATACAGGCCGACTTCGCTGCCGCGCGCGTGAGCCTGCCGCCCAATCAGTCGCTGTCGCTCGCACGCTGCGACGAAGGCGCCTTCAGCTTTCAAGTGAAGGAGCGCGCACCATGCTAAAACCGCGTAACCCGCAACTCAATCAACACGGCGAGTTGATTCACTTGCTGTCCATCGAAGGTCTGCCAAAAAACATATTGACGCAAATTCTGGACACGGCCACCAACTTCGTCAGCGTGAGCGACCGGGACGTGAAGAAGGTCCCGCTGCTGCGCGGCAAAAGCGTGTTCAACCTGTTCTTCGAAAATTCCACGCGCACCCGCACCACCTTCGAGATCGCCGCGACGCGCCTGAGCGCTGACGTCATCAACCTGGATATCGCGCGCTCCTCTGCGGCCAAGGGTGAGTCGCTGCTGGACACCATCGCCAATCTGAGCGCCATGGCCGCCGACATCTTTGTCGTGCGTCACAGCGAGTCCGGCGCGCCTTATCTGATCGCGCAGCATGTGGCGCCGCATGTTCACGTGATCAACGCCGGTGACGGTCGCCATGCACACCCGACGCAGGGCCTGCTCGACATGTTCACCATCCGGCACTACAAGAAGGACTTCAGCAACCTCACGGTGGCGATCGTGGGCGATGTGTTGCATTCGCGCGTGGCGCGCTCCGACATCCACGCGCTCACGACGCTGGGCTGCGCCGAAGTGCGCGTGGTGGGGCCCAAGACCCTGGTCCCGGCCGACATGGCTCCTATGGGCGTGCGCGTGTGCCACACGCTGGAGGAGGGCATCAGGGGCGCCGACGTGGTGATCATGCTGCGCCTGCAAAACGAGCGCATGAGCGGCGCCTTGTTGCCCTCGTCGCAGGAGTTCTTCAAGAGCTACGGACTCACGCCCGAGAAGCTGGCGTGGGCCAAGCCGGATGCGATCGTGATGCACCCTGGGCCTATCAACCGCGGCGTGGAAATCGATTCTGCCGTGGTGGATGGCAGCCAGAGCGTGATCCTGCCGCAGGTGACTTTCGGGATTGCGGTGCGCATGGCTGTGATGGGCATAGTGGCGGGGAACGAAGCATGAAGATACTGATACATGGCGCCCGGGTGATGGATCCCGCTTCCGGATTCGACGCGGTCGCCGATGTGGCCATCGCTGCCGGTCGCATCATTGAGATCCAGAATATCGCCAGCGACTTTGCGCCCAATAAGCTCATCGATGGACGGGGCTGCATCTTGATGCCGGGTCTGGTGGACCTGGCGGTGCGTCTGGGCGAGCCCGGACACGAGCACGAAGGCATGCTGGAGAGCGAAATGGCCGCAGCCGTGGCCGGTGGCATCAGCAGCGTCGTCTGTCCGCCCGACACCGATCCGGTGCTGGATGAACCCGGTCTGGTGGAGATGTTGAAATATCGTGCGGAAAAATTGCACCAGGCGCGCGTATTTCCGCTCGGTGCGCTGACGCGCGGCCTGCAGGGCGAGGTGCTGACCGAGATGGTGCAGCTCACCGAGGCTGGCTGCGTTGGTTTCAGCCAGGCCGAGGTGGCGCTGGCCAACACCCAGGTGTTGCAGCGCGCCTTGCAATACGCCAGCACCTTCGGCTACAGCGTCTGGCTGCGCCCGCAGGAATTGCATCTTGGCAAGGGCGTGGCCGCCAGCGGCGCGCTGGCCACGCGCATGGGCTTGAGTGGCATCCCGGTGGCGGCGGAGACCATCGCGCTGCATGCGATCTTCGAATTGATGCGCTCCACCGGCGCGCGCGTGCACCTGTGCCGCCTGAGCAGCGGCGCCGGCGTGGAACTGGTGCGCCAGGCCAAGCGCGACGGACTGCCGGTAACCTGCGACGTGAGCATCAATTCGCTGCATCTGACGGAAATGGACATGGGTTATTTCGACAGCCGCGCGCGCCTGAACCCGCCGCTGCGCCAACAGCGCGACCGCGACGCGCTGCGCGCGGCACTGGCCGATGGCACCATCGACGCGCTGGTGTCGGACCACACGCCCGTGGCCGAAGACGCCAAGATGCTGCCCTTTGCCGAAGCCGAGCCCGGCGCCACCGGCATGGAATTGCTGCTGAGCCTGGCGTTGAAGTGGAGCCGGGACGACGATGTGAGTTTGCCGCGGGCGCTCGCGGTGTTGAGCAGCGAACCGGCTCGGGTGCTCGGGTCTGCGTTAGGCGCCCTGCAGGCCAGCGTGGGCAAGATCGTGGCCGGTGGCGTAGCCGATCTGTGTTTGTTCGATCCCGAAGCCGCCTGGACCGTGAGCCCCAGCTTGCTGCGCAGCCAGAGCAAGCACACGCCGTTCGCCGGCTATGAAATTCCCGGACGGGTACGCTGCACGCTGGTGGGCGGACAGGTAGCGTTTGAGTCGTGAGCCTTTTGTCTTTGTATCTGAACTAACGCTTTCGTAACGCCCTCCAGCCTACAACCTCGTTCTGGCGGCCACTTATGGTCCGCATAAGGAGCGAGACATGCGTCAAAAGATCGAACGAGGGCTTCTTTGCCTGGGCCTGGTGTGGCTGCTGGCGGCCTGCGGCGGCGGTGGCGGTGCCTCCACGCCACCCCCCGTTGTCGTTGTCCCTCCGCCCACAGTGGGCGCCAGCGGTGGCACGGTCACCGAGGCCAGCGGCGCCAGCGTCATCGTTCCCGCAGGTGCCCTGGTCGCCGACACCACGATCCGCGTGGCGATGGACTCCACCGGGGCTCCGGTTGTGCCAGCGGGGCTGGTGTCGGCCGGCAACACCTATGTGATCACGCCGCACGGGGGGTTTTTTGCGCAGCCGGTCGAGGTGCGGATACCGGCGCCCAATGTGACGCTGCTGCCTACGCAGGAGCTCAAGCTCGCCAAGGCGGAGCAAGGTGGCCAATGGGTGGTTTTGGTTGACAGTGTGCTGACCGATGGCGTGCTCAGCGCCAAGGTCAACGGCTTCTCCTACTTCATGCCGGTCATCGTCACCTATGCATTGCCAATACTGCAGGCGGTACCGTGGAAAGCGGTGACGAGCCATGATTGCGGTGACCAATCGTGCGATTCCCCATTGGGTGTCGTGACGCACACGATCACATGGACGACAAACGGGGGCCAATTGCCAGGAAGCTGCACTGCCGCCAACAGCCAAATCAACGTCAACGAACAGGGAATTCGCCCTTCACCGGACTTTCAAGTTTTGTTTCCCGTGAATGGCGGGGGGTCTGTCTCTCGCACCGTGAGCCCAGCTTTTCCCCTGTATCACCAGTTCAATCTCATGCTTCTTTGTGAGGGTCACTTGTATGTCAACATGCAGCAATATATTGTTTGGGGGCAGGCGCCTTATCCAGCCGTCGAAGTGCTGCGCTTCCCCGCACAATTCGACGTTGTAGAAGGTTTGAACTCCAGACTTGAAGCGTTGATGCGTGGAGGCGCGTCCAAGTGGGTGACCCTCAACTACTCCATACCGACGGCAACCAACCGCGCCGTCATCGACTGGCAGCGCAGCGACGACGACGGCGCGTCGTGGCGGCCGATCGCGCGCTCATATCAGGACGAGGCCAATCCCAGCCCGCTGGGCGCGGGCTTTGACTGGATGTATTGGAGCGTGAGCCACGGCTTCATCGCCGCAGCAGCCGATCAGGGTGCGCTGATACGGATCTATGCCTGCTACACGCCACCAGACGTCGCGCCGCCACCCTGCGTCACCGGACCGTCCACGCGGCTGAACGTGCTGCGGCAAAGTGCACTGCCGGCCATCATCGACTCGCCGCGCTCGCTGCTGATCAGGACCGGGCAGACTGCCAGCCTCTCCGCCACGGCCAGCGGCGCCCCGGCGCCCACGCTGCAATGGCAGACGCTTGCCGCCAACTCGACCGGCGCCTGGGCCGATGTCAGCAGCGGCACCGGTGCCACCACCGGCAACTACACCACGAGCGTGTTGGCACTGACGGACAACGGCGTTCAGTACCGGGTCGTGGCAAGCAATGCGCTGGGCAGCGCCCAGAGCGCGCCGGTCACGGTGTCGGTGGGCGACCTCGATGTTGCACCCACACTGACCACACAGCCGGCCGACCTGGGTGTGACCGTTGGCAACGACGCGGTCTTTGCCGTCGCGGCGCACGGCACCGAGGCGATGAGCTACCTGTGGCGCTTCAACGGCGCGCCCATCACCGGCGCCAACAGCCCGGTGCTACGCCTGGCAGTGGTCAGCGCGGGTCAGGCCGGCAGCTACAGCGTGGATGTGAGCAACAGCGCCGGCGCCGTGAGCAGCAACGCGGCCACGCTTGTGGTCACGGCGGGCGCGCCAGCGATGGCGCTGCCCAACATCGTGACGCAACCAGCGGCGCTTGTGGTGAGCAGCGGCAACAGCGCCACCTTTGCCGTGGGCAGCAATGCCAGCGGCTTCCAGTGGCGCAAGGACGGCGTCAACATCGCCTCCGCCACGAGTGCCGCACTCACCCTCAGCAACGTGAGCGCATCCGACGTTGGCGTGTACTCGGTCGTGGTCAGCAACAGCGTCGGCAGCGTGACCAGCGGCAACGCTTCGCTGAGCCTCAGTACCCCGCCTGGGCCGGTCATCACAGTGCCCACCATCACCACGCAGCCGGCCACGCTGGTGGTGCTGCCGGGCGCTGCGACCACGCTGGCTGTCGCAGCCAGTGGCACCGGCCCCTTGACCTACCAGTGGTCGCTCAACGGAGCGCCGATCAGCGGTGCCATTGGCGCGGTGCTCTACTTGCCCAGCGTCACCTCGCTTGATGCCGGCAACTACACCGTGAGCGTTGGCAACAGCGCTGGCAGCACGGGCTCGAACGCGGCGCAGTTGATTCTTGTCGGGGCGCCCAGCATCACGGCGCAGCCTGTCAGTGCGAGCGCGTTCGTCGGCGCGACTGCGACCTTCAGCGTCACGTCCAGCGGCAACAGTCCGCTCTACCAGTGGACACGCAACAACGTGGCCATTCTGGGCGCCAACCTGGCCAGCTACACCACGCCCACGTTGGGTCTCTCGGATAACGGCGCGGTCTACGGCGTGATCGTCTACAACGGCGCCGGTCTGGTGTTCAGCCAAGGCGCCGTGCTGAGCGTGACGCCTGCACCCGTCGCCGTGGGCGGCAGCGTCAGCGGACTCACGGGTGCAGGTCTGCAGTTGCAGAACAACGCCGGTGACACGTTGGCGGTCTCTGCCAGCGGCACCTTCACTTTTGCCAGCGGCATCGCGACCGGCACCAGTTACGCCGTGACGGTTCTTACCCAGCCGTCAGGTCAAACCTGCACCGTTCAAAATGGCAGTGGCACGGCCAACGCCGCTGTGACCACCGTCTTGGTCACCTGCACTTCGGCAACCCCGCTGGCGCTGGTGACCAACAGCGGCTCCGGCAATGGTGTCAACGGATTGTCGGTCTACCGGATCAACGCCGCGACAGGCACCATGTCATTCCTCAACAACGTCAGTGCTGGCAACACGCCGTATGCGGTGGCGGTCACACCCAATGGCTTGTTCGCCTATGTTTCGAACCAGATGGGAGACAGCGTGTCGGCCTTCGGCATTGACAATATCTCCGGTGTGCTGACTCCCCTGGCAACAAGAGCTTCCAACAATGCCTCAGGCCTCGCCATGGATCGGCTGGGGCGCTATCTATGGGTTGCCAACTACGGCTGGAACACCCTGTCAGGATTTTCGATTGCCGCAAATGGCGCGCTGACTCCGGTGGTTGGATCGCCGCTGAATTCCACGTACGCACTGCCCTACGTCATCACGGCTCACCCGACGATGGATTTTGTCTACGTTGCCTATCAGTCAAGCTCACATCCTGTCTCCGTCTATAGTGTTGAGCCGACCACTGGCGCACTCACGCTGTTGCAAACGCTGACCTATGTGATCAGTTCGGCCAATGCTGTGGTCATAGACCCAATTGGCCGCTACCTCTATGTCAACGACGGCAGTGGAATCTGCAGCTTTGCCATCAACGCCACCTCCGGGCTGTTGAGCTCCAAAGGCTGCGTCAGTGTCAGCGGTTCCACCTTCGCACTTGCCATCCACCCAACTGGCAACTACGTCTATGTGGCCAACACGTCCAACAACACCGTGACGGTCTATGCAGTCAACCTGGCGACTGGGGCCCTGACACAGGTTGGCACGCCAGCGGACGTTGGCAGCAACCCGCGCGGCGTGACAGTGAGTGCGGCAGGCACCACCCTGTATGTGAGCAACTACGGCAGCAATGACGTATCCGCCTTCAGCATCGGTGGCAGTGGCGCCACGCTCACGTCGCTCGGTGCCGCGGTGCCCGCAGGCAGCGCCCCGCAGGGCATTGCGCTCACGCCTTGATGCAGCTCGCGGGGTCGTTGGGCGCGGCACCGTGAACGCAAGCTCGGTTCGGGTCGTCGCGGTTAGTATCGAACCGATTGCCACTGCCATGCAACTCCAACTCGCTGCCATACCCCGCTTCGTCCACGCCAACGGAACGGCACAAGCGCTTGCCCCTCGGGACGCTGCACTGCTGGTGTGGTTGGCGCTGGAGGGGCCGACAACGCGTGAGCGCCTTGCCGCACTGCTATGGCCCGACAGTGATCGCGATGCGGCGGGCAACGCCATGCGCCAGCGGCTCTTTCAACTGCGCAAACAGGTCGGCCAGGACCTGGTGAGTGGCAGCAAGACGCTGAGTCTTTCGGCTGGAGTGGTGCACGACCTGCTGGATTCCGACACCGTGCTGTACCCAGTGGGGCCAATGATCGGCAGCGAATTTGACGCGTGGCTGCGGGCGCAGCAGGGATTGCGCCGGGAGCGACAGAGCCACGCGCTGGTGCAACTGGCCGAGCAAGTTGAGCAGGCGAAGGACTATGGCGGTGCACTGGTGCATGCGCGTGCCGTGTTGGCGCTGGAACCGCTGTCCGAGGAATCGCACCGGCGCGTGATGCGTCTGCACTACCTGGCGGGCGACCGGACTGCTGCCTTGCTCGCCTTTGACGTTTGCGAACAAGTGCTCAAGGACGAGGTCGGGGCGCGCCCTTCAGGGCAAACATTGGCCCTGTTGGCGACGGTGGACGAATCCAGCATCGGCCCCGAATATGCCATTGCCCTATCGGCCGTCCCTGCAGCCGTGCTTCGCCCACCGCGACTGATAGGCAGAGATTCAGCATGGCAGACCTTGCACGCAGCCTGGGATGGTTGCCGTCGCGCTCTGGTTACGGGCGAGGGAGGCATGGGCAAGAGCCGTTTGATTGGAGACTTTGCGCGGACGCGGGGCTGCGTCATCGTCGCCAGCGCCCGCCCGGGCGACGAGCTCGTGGTGTACGCATCCTTTTCGCGCCTGTTGCGCACCCTGCCTGCTGAGGTGCTGCGTGGCCTGAACGCCGCGCTGCGCCAGGAACTGGCGCGGCTGTTGCCCGAGTTGGGTACAGCGAGTCCAATGCGTGACGCGGATGACCGAGCGCGCTTTTTCCATGCCGTCGCCGCGATCCTTGGCAGCGAGGAACTGGCTCTTGATGGCGTGGTGTTTGATGACCTGCATTTTGCCGACGATGCCAGCATCGAACTGCTTCGCTTCGTTCTGGCCGATGCAAAATGGAACTGTCTGATTGCCGCGCGCGAGGGGGAGATTTCTGCAGCTGGGCGAAAGCTGCTGGACGATTTGCGCGGACATTCGTCGCTTGCCAGCGTGGCGCTGCTCCCGCTGACCCTTGAGCAGGTTGTGGAATTGGTCGACTCCCTGGGCATCCACCCATTGCGCGGTGAAACGATGGCTCCGTCGCTGCTGCGTCATACCGGAGGCAACCCCCTGTATTTGCTGGAGACAGTGAAGGCCTGGCTGACCCAAAATATCACCAACGAGCAAAGTCAGTTGCCGGCGCGCTTGCCGGTGGCTCGCAACTTGCACGCGCTGATTGAGCGCCGCATCGGCCGACTCTCAGCACAGGCTGCGGCATTGGCGCGCTGTGCGGCGGTGGCGGGGGCGGATTTTTGCGCCGAGCTGGCCTGCAGCGTGCTGGGCGTGCGCACGCTCGAACTGGCCGATCCATGGGCCGAACTGGAGGCGGCGCAAGTATTTCGCGAGGGTAGCTTTGCCCATGACCTGATTTACGAGTCGGCCCTCGCTTCTGTGCCGGTGCCGGTGGCGCAACAATTGCACGCAGAAATCGCCGCCTTCCTGTCGGCGCGGGAATGCGAGCCCGCCAGGCTGGCGCAGCACTGGCAGCAGGCGCGTCAATGGGCCAGTGCCGCCCGCGCTTACCGGCTCGCAGCCCAGCGCTCGCGCAATGCATCGCGTCTGGTCGAGGAATGCGATCTACTGGCGCAAGCCGGGCGCTGTTTCGACTTGGCGCTGCAGCCGGGCGAGCGTTTTGATGCGCTGCTGCAACGCGCGCGCACGCTGGCGTCAAACGACCTGGGGTCGGACGCCAGCGCGGCCGTCGACGAACTCGATCATGCCGCCGTTACGGATGAACAACAGTTGCTCGCCCTTGGCGTCAGGATGGAACTCGCCATGACACGTTACGAGATCGACGCCGTCCTGGCCCTGGGACAGCGCGCCATCGAGCAGGCGCGCGCGTTGGGTCGTCAGGATCTGGAACTGCGCTTTGCCATCATCCTGTCGGGGGCGCTGTGCGATGCCCGCCAGGGCGGAGAAGCGGTGGCCTTGCTCGAACCATTTGCAGGCTGGGTGCGGGCACAGCCCGACGTAGAGCAACGCTGGGAGTATTGGGAGGCCATGGCGCTGGCGCTGGATTATTCCAACCGTTTGCGCGAGGCGATACCGGCGTGGGAGCAGGCGCTCGCCGTTGCGCAGCAGGCCGCCAGGCGGGACATGGTGTGGAAGACCATGTCCAATGCAGCTTCCACGCAGGCAAAGATGGGCTTGGTGCGGCAGGCCGCGCTGGCCGGCGAGCAGGCCCGCATGCTGGCGCTTGCATCGGGCGAAGCGGTGTCAATGCGAATGTTGCAGATGCAAGTCACGCTGGCACACCGCATGCGCGACCTGGGGCGTTACGCCGAGGCGCTGCCTCTGCTCGAAGATGCGCTGCACGGTTACGAAGCGGCTGGTGGCTCGCATTCCGACAAGGCCTTGGTCGAGCAGCGTCTGGTCGTCCTGTTCCAGCAGTTGGGGCAGAGTGCGCGCGCCTTGCCGCTGCTGACGCTGGAACGGCCCGAGGTGCCGCGCGGCGTTGCCATGATCCGCCTGGCGCATCGCGCCGAGATTGAACAACTGCTGGGTCGCGATGGCCTTCCCTGGATGCGCGAGGCGCTGCGGATCATTCCCAACTCAGATGATATCTATCACCGCATCACCAGCCTGTTTGCCGCCGGACTGGTGCCACCCGACGAGGGCGAGGCCATGGCCGCAAGCCTGGCGGTCTGGGCCTCGGCCCGCGAGCGTTACGGCGTAGCCTTGTCGGGTCATGTGCGCGCTGCGGCCTGCGCCCTGGCGCAGGCCGCGCCCAAGCGCGCGGCCCCCCACGTCGAGGCAGCGCTGCACCTGGCCAAGACCTATTTTCCGGACAGCTTTTACTTGCCCGAGATGTGGCTGGTGGCGGCGCGGGTGGCGCAGTCGCTGGGGTGTCAGGCGGACGCGAAGCAAGCGCTTAAACAGGGACTGGAATGGGTACGGGGCGCCCACGACAGCCAGGTGCCGGCCGAGTTTCGCGACAGCTTTCTGCACCGCAACCCGGTCAACGCCGAGTTGCTGCTGCTTGCCGCTCGCCTCGGGGTTTGAACTGCATCGCGACCGCCGATATTTACAGGCCGGCAGCGGCACGGAGTTCCGCTGCTTTATCGGTACGTTGGCTTCGGTCGGGCCCTTGGCCCTTAACTTCGCCGTGCCGAAGTTAGCCTGTGCCGAAGAACAAGCAAGCTCGCTATGCTCGGGCCTTACAGGCCAGCCGCGGCGCGCAGCGTCGCAGCCTTGTCTGTTCTTTCCCAGGTGAACTCGGGTTCTTCGCGGCCGAAGTGGCCATAGGAGGCGGTTTTTTCGTAGATCGGGCGCAGCAGATCCAGCATCTGGATGATGCCTTTGGGACGCAGGTCGAAGTGTTCTGCCACCAGTGCGGAGAGCTTCTCGTCGGAGATCAAACCCGTGCCTTCGGTATAGACCGTGATGTTCATGGGCATGGCCACGCCGATGGCGTAGGCGACCTGGACCTGGCATTGGCGCGCCAGCCCGGCGGCGACCACGTTCTTGGCGACATAGCGCGCCGCGTAGGCGGCTGAACGGTCGACCTTGCTCGGGTCCTTGCCAGAGAAGGCGCCGCCACCATGCGGGCAGGCGCCGCCGTAGGTGTCGACAATGATCTTGCGTCCGGTCAATCCGCAGTCACCCTGCGGTCCGCCGACGACGAAACGACCGGTGGGGTTGATCAGGTACTTGGTGTTTTCGGTGAGCCACTCCTTGGGCAGCACCGGCTTGATGATTTCCTCGCGCACCGCTTCATAGAAGGCCTCGGTCATCTTGTGACCCAGGCTCATCTCGGGCGCGTGCTGGCTCGACAACACGACGGTGTCGATGCTGTGCGGCTTGCCGTCCACATAGCGCATCGTGACCTGACTCTTGGCGTCGGGGCGAAGAAAGGGCAGGCGACCGTCCTTGCGCAACTGCGCCTGACGCTCCACCAGGCGGTGCGCGTAGTAGATGGGCGCGGGCATCAGTTCGGGCGTTTCGTCGCAGGCGTAGCCGAACATCAGACCCTGATCGCCAGCGCCGGTGTTCAGGTGGTCGTCGGACGCGTGGTCCACGCCCTGGGCGATGTCGTTGCTTTGCTTGTCGTAGGCGACGAGTACGGCGCAGCCCTTGTAGTCGATGCCGTACTCGGTGTTGTCGTAGCCGATGCGCTTCAAGGTGTTGCGCGCGATCTGGATGTAGTCCACATTGGCCTGGGTCGTGATCTCGCCCGCGAGCACTACCAGACCGGTGTTGCAAAGGGTTTCGGCAGCCACGCGAGATCGAGGGTCCTGCTCAAAAATCGCATCGAGGATCGCGTCGGAAATCTGGTCTGCGACCTTGTCGGGGTGGCCTTCAGAGACGGATTCGGAAGTGAAAAGAAAATCGTTCGCCATGTGTGGACTCCGGTTGCGTTACTGTGGCGCGTTGCCGACCGCTTGATGGAGCCTGGGCGAACGCTTTAGCAGATTTATTTAATGCGCTGTGGCTCAGCACGTGTCGCCCTGCAAGTTGCTCAATTTAACTCAGCGACGCGTCGATTGTAATTCATTGCGATCTGCACAATTGCATGGCCAAAATGGCGCAACCTTGCAGTGCGACGAGGTGCACTAGACTTGCACTTCCATGCTTTCCATGTTCAAGATCCTTTCATTTTTCCCGCTGTGGCTGATGCACGGCATGGGCCGAGTCATGGGCTGGGTTGTCTTTGCCGCCTCCAGCACCTACCGCCAACGGTTTCTGGCCAATGCCACGTTGGCGGGCTATTCCTTTGCACAGGTGAGCGCGGCGGTGGGACATGCGGGCTGCATGACGACCGAGTTGCCGCGGATCTGGTTTGGCAAACCCGTGCGCCTGCAATGGCAGGGCGCGGACTGTATCGAGCGCGCATTGGAGCAGCAAAGGGGTATGGTTTTTCTCACGCCGCACCTGGGCTGTTTCGAGGTGACTGGACAGGCCATCGCGCAGCGTTACGGTCATCGAATGGGGCCGTTCACGGTGTTGTATCGACCGGCGCGCCGGCCCGGTCTGGCCAAACTGGTGGAGCGTGGGCGCCAGCAACCGGGACTGGTGGCGGTGCCAACGAATCTGAGCGGTGTGCGTCTGATGATCAAAGCTCTGCGACAAGGTCACGCCGTGGGCCTGTTACCTGATCAGGTGCCGCCTCAGGGCATGGGTCAGTGGGCGCCATTTTTTGGACGCGATGCCTACACCATGACGCTGGGCGCGCGACTGGCGCAACAAACCGGCGCCACCGTCATTCTGACCTGGGGCGAGAGGCTCTCGTGGGGGCGGGGGTACACCCTCCATTTCCGGAACCTGAGCGCTCCTCTGTCCGACCAACTGGAGCCGGCCGTGGCACAGATCAACCAGGAAATGGAACGTCTGATCCGCGAGTGTCCGCAACAATATTTGTGGGGCTACGGGCGCTACAAGCAGCCGCGCCAGGAAACCTGATCAAAGAAACCCGCTAAGCGTATCAATCACCAGCTGAGGCTGCTCGTGCACTATCCAGTGGCTGGCGTCGGCCACTGTCTTCACGCAAGGGGTATCCACTTAGCTCCAGTTGATGCAAAATAGCTGGATGGAAACCCATATAGTAGCGCCAATCCCGGTCAAGGACTACCCCCAGACGTGGAACGAATTCCTCGACTGGTTTGCCACCGAGGATGCTTGCCTG
>CAILAY010000088.1 GCA_903832285.1 uncultured beta proteobacterium
AGGAGATCGGCTTCATCGCCACCGGCCTCGCCGCCCACGGCCTTTATCCGAGCCGCGACGGCAGAAGTCTGTACGTGGCCAATCGTGGCACGCACCAAATTCACGGCAAGCCTCGCGGCGGCGGTGGCGTCACGGTGATCGACTTCACCACTGGCAAGGTCACGGCGCAGTGGCTGATTCCGGGGGGTGGCAGTCCCGACATGGGCAACGTCAGCGCGGACGGAAAGTGGCTGTGGTTGTCGGGACGTTTCGACGATGTGGTGTACCGAATCGACACTGCGAGCGGCACAGTGGCGCAGATCAGGGTGGGCAGTGAGCCGCATGGCCTCACGGTGTGGCCGCAACCCGGTCGCTATTCGCTGGGGCATACCGGCAATCTGCGCTGAAGGCTTCGCTTTTTGTCCCGAGTACAGGCGTCGGCCACATTCCACAGATCATTCTTCAGGGGAGACGTCCCTCGCTTAGTTTTGGACAAAATGCCAATTTTGTCTAAAATAGAGCTATGAAATCTGTATCCGCCTCCGACGCCAAGCAGAACTTCGGCGCGCTCCTGGCTGACGCCGCGAAAGGGCCCGTCCGCATCGTTCGTCACGGCAAGGCTGTGGCGGCCGTGGTGCCGGTCGGGTGGCTTGAGAAAAACGGCCCCTTGGTGGATCCGCGAGCTGTGGCGCGCGCAGCTCAGCAGAACCAGGATCGTGCCCGCGAGGACAAACACCGCCGCATCGCGCTCGCGCTACTCACGGCGTCGCCCAAGGACCGCAAGGCGATGATCGGGCAGGCAAAGAAGATGGTGGACCGCTGGCAGGCCGAGCAACTGTGCAGCCAGGACTACATCGCCGGCTGGAGTGCATGGCTGAGCTTGGCGCCGACGGACTTGGCAAAGGCCATGACCAGCACGGATGACGCCTGGGCCAAACCCATGCGGCAGAACTCTCCTTTCGTGCTCGCCGCATGAGGCTCGACTCACTGCTGCACCTGCTCTCCGAGGCCCGCGCCGTCGTGGGCCACACCGAGTACGTAGTCATTGGCAGCCTGTCGATTCTGGGTATGGAGGACGTGGCCCAGATCCCTGACGGCATGTCTATGTCCATCGACGTTGACGCGTACACGATAGAGGACCCGGAGCGCATCTTCGATCTGCAAGATCTCCTCGGGGAAAACAGCCCCTACCATCGTGACCACGGCATCTATCTCGACGCGGTGTCGCCCGACCTGCCGACGTTGCCCGACGGATGGGATTCGCGCATGCGCAGGATCGAGCGCGATGGCTTGGTGGTCTGGTTCCTTCACCCGGACGATGCCGCGGTCTCCAAGCTCGCGCGGCTGGACGAAAACGATGTGCGATGGGTCCGTGAGGGCGTGGCCGCCCACCTGATCAGCCCGCCTATGGTGCGAGCGCATTTCAAGACTACCCGATTCACCGACAAGGAAGAAGAGCAAAGGGCAAGGGAAGGCTTGGAGCGGATCAGCAAAGCCGTCGGGAACCCGAAGCGCCGGCCATAGCCTTGACGTGCCAAGGTATACAGTAAGGAGGGTCCATATTGTGAAGGCTTGCTCATGAACTATAGAAGGCTTGTTGCTGTCGCTGCACTTTGTATTGGCGGCGTTGTAAGCGCCGCCGAAATCAGATTGTTGGCGGCCGGCGCAACGGAGGAAATTTGCTCTGAGCTCATTCCCGCTTTTGAGTCGGCCACGGGGCACAAGGTGGTAACGTCATGGGCGGGGACCGTCGAAATCAAGAAGAGGATCGCGGCTGGAGAGGTGTTCGATGCGGTGATAGTTGGAGCGCTGGAAGTGGACGCATTTATCGCGCAAGGCAAGGTGGTGTCGGGCAGTCGGGTAGACCTGATGAAATCCGGGGTAGGCGTTGCGGTACGCGTTGGAGCACCGAAGCCGGACATTCGTTCCGCCGATGCGCTTAGAAAGACGCTCATCGACGCCAGGTCGATTGCCTATTCGACGGGGCCAAGCGGTGTCTACGTGACTAAATTGTTCGAACGAATGGGAATCGCAGAGCAGGTGAAATCCAAGGTGATGACGGCTAAGACAGGCGTGAGGGTTGGGACACTCGTTGCGCGAGGCGAAGCGGAAATTGGCTTCCAACAGGTGAGCGAACTGATACACGATTCGGGCATCGAATATGTAGGACCGTTGCCAGGGGATCTTCAGAGCATCACGGTGTACTCTGCTGGTATCCACAGCCAGAGCGGCCAGCCTGCGGCGGCCAAGGCGTTGGTCGATTTCGTTGCCACACCGGCCGCGAGAGCGGTAATCAAGAAGAACGGAATGGACCCGGCATAGCCTGCCATGCCAACCACCAAGTGTGTGGTGTATGCAGTGGGCCGAAATGGCCGAAAAATTACCATTGACGCAAATTTTCAGAGGGGCGGCAATCGGATGTGGTGCGGACGCCAGATCAGAGTCAATTTTCCAAATCCTGGGCGGCCGTTCATGGCCGTGACCCGCTAGCCACCGACCAATCTGAATGTCTCTTAACGCTGCCATCCTGCACTACGTTCCGCCCCGAACCTGACATCGATTTTGAAGGCAGAGGCACCCACACGAGTTACCGTTGCCGACCCGAGTCGGCTCGAACGAGGGGTCTTAAGCCGCAGCCCGCACGTGAAACTGCTGCACTTGGCCGTGCCACCAACCCTCAGTTACCTGAACTTCGACAAACTCGCCGCGGGTTTGCTCGCTGATGACCTTGCGCCAAAAGGCCCGGGCACCAACATTCGAAGGCATCTGGCCGACCTCCCAAGGGCCTGGATGGCTTTGCAGCGCATGCAGGGCCAGCGCGCGACCTGAGCCTGTTCGTCGGTATCGCTTGAGCACGAAGAACTGCTCCATCCACGAGCCCTCCCTTCGCGTGACCGCCGCCGGAGATACGAGCGCGAAGCCAGCGTACTGCGAACCCTCTAGTGCGACGTGTGCGTGGAACCGTTCGTCGAGTTCATAGCGTTCCAGGTTGTAGCCGTACTTCGCTTCGGTATCGGCATCCTGCGGCCAGATATCGGACAGGTCGTATTGGTAGAGCTCCAGCATTTGCTGCAGTGCCGGGAAATCTCCTGGTCGGGCTCTGCGGACTATGAGTGGCATGGGAGATGTTTCCTGCGGGCTTACGAATGAGCTAGCAGAAGGGATGGACCTGGAACATTGCCAGCATCCTATCAAACCGGAAGGCGCCGCTGGAAGGCAGCTTTCTGCACTGCAGAAGTATGGCGGTCCTATTTTTGTGGACTTCACAACAGCCGTGGAGAACCTGGAAGTAGACAGTCATCAAGATGGTGCGTTGTGGTTATCGGGTGTCAGCGATAAACCCAGAAAAATGTGATGTGCTTTGGATGAATCACGAAATTTCGGAACAGGTTCAAAGCCGAGTTGCCGATAGAGTGCAATGGCTTGTTGGTTGTGCGCCCAAGTCATGATACCTACTGCGCGATAGCCAGATTGCCGAGCCAACTCCATCGCAGCCAGCGTGAGTTCGCGCGCCAACCCCTGTCGGCGAAATGCGCTGAGCACGTAGACCCGCTTGATCTCCGCCAGACCGCTTTTGGCGGTAGCGGACAATGCGCCACAGCCTGCGAGCTCAGTCCCCAGACGCGCCAAAACTACGCCGCCTGTTGGAGGCGCGTAGCGACCAGGAAGTTCTGCAAGGTCTTTCCAGATGGCGCTATTTCTGGGATCGTCTAAATCAGTTTTGGCGTAGATTTGAAGCAGGGTTTTGAAGTCATCGTAATCGCCTCGGTCGGAGGCCGTGATGAGCTTGAACGAAGTTTTCATCGTTGGTCATGGCCGGTCTATGGGTTAGGCACTGCGGCTGGAATTCGTCCAGGTAAAGCGAAAACCAGGAGTCATTGCCAGCATCGTAGCAAACTGCGTGGGAGTGTCGAAAGTCCGTTCCCGCCGCGATGCAGACGCCCGCTTCAATGAGCCATTTGTCCGGGCCTTGAAGGTAGAGCAGGCCAGGAATTCGGGCGGACGTTTGAATCGTTGTTTGCAGGTGATGAACTGACATTTGCAACAGCTCGGATGCAGTCCCAACGCAGCGCGAACATCCAGCCATCAGGAACGTCATCGTTTGGAAAAATTCAATACTGTTTATGGGCAACCGCGGGCACGTCACGCAACCGCCACGCCGCGATCAGCGCCAGCGCACACAGCGTTGCCAGCATCAGAAAAACCTCATTGAAGGCCGCCAGACGCTGCGGGCTGCTGGCCGTGTGCGTGAGGGCATCGCCATGCGCGGACAGGCGCCATTCAAGCATGATCCCGCACAGGCTCACACCAATCGAGCCGCCCAGCATGCGCACAAAGTTGATGGCGCTGGAGCCCTGTGAAATCTGGTGCGTGTGCAACTTGCGCAGTGCACCCAGATTGAGGGATGGCAGGATGAATCCCAGGCCCAACCGTCCCAGAATGGCCCAGGCGACGAGCACCCAGATCGCGGTTCCCAGGCTCACCGTCAGCATCAATGCGAAAGACGCGGCCAGCAAGGCCAGTCCGATACTGACCAACAGGTAAGTGGGTTGACGGTCGGCCAGGCGACCCACCAACGCAATCGTCACAGCCAGCACCAGACCGGCCGGCAGCAGGATGCTGCCGACATAGGACGCCGACAAGCCCAGAGCCAACTGCATGTAGACCGGCAGCAGATAGGTCGAGCCAAACAGGGCGGTGCCGTAGATGAAGGCAACGATGCTACCCATGGCGAACTGCCGGTGCTCGAACAGCGCCAGATTCATCAGCGGCTCGCGGCCCGTATGTGACATGCGGCGTTGCCAGAGCACGAACGCCAGCAGCGCCAGCACGGCGCCAGTCATGAGCACAGCCGCCTGAAGCTGCTCGCCCGCATGCAGCGCCACCATGCCGTTGAGCAGGCACAGCGTGCCCGTGCCGCCCAGCAGCAGACCACGCCAGTCCAGCGTTGCGCCCTGGCGGTTGGCTGCAACGCCGCCCGGCGCGGTGCCCGGCACATAGCGGTAGGCCAGCCACAGCGAGGCCAGGCAAAAGGGCACCACCATGAAGAAGATGGAGCGCCAGCCAAACAGGTCCACCAACACGCCGCCTACGCTGGGTCCGATGGCTGGCGCCAGCACCACGCCCATGCCGAAGATGCCGCTGGCGCGGCCCTGTTCGTGCGGTTCGAAGGCGCGCATGATGATGATCACCGGAATCGGCTGCACCACGCCTGCCGCCAACCCCTCTGCCACCCGCGCTCCGAGCAGCAGGGCAAAGCTGCTGGAGAAGCCGCCGATGACGCCACCCGACATCAGCAGGAGCATGGTGCCCACATAGGTGCGGCGGTAGCCGTAGCGCGCTAGCAGCCAGGGCGTCGTGAGCATGGACACCGTCATCGCCACCATGAAGCCCGAAGTGACCCATTGGGCGCGCTCCTGACCCAGGGTGAAGTGCCGGCTCATGTCGGGGATGGCGACGTTCACGATGGTCGAAGACATGATCGACGCCATCGTTCCCACCATCACCGAAAGTAACAGCAGCCAACGGTAACGCACGCCATAACGGGCGCGCAGGGTTTCGAGGGAAGATGAGTGCTTGGACACTTTTTTGAATGTTCTGAAAACAGTGCCAAGTCTAGATGAACGGCCTCACTCCTGCGTCGCAGATCCTTTTCGATGTTCTCTCCAGGCGCCGGGCGAGGTGCCGGTCCAGCGTCGAAACGCGCGCGTAAACGATGTTTGTTCGGCATAGCCGAGGCGGCTGGCAACCTCCACCAGATGAAGTTTTGGATCGCACAGCAGGCGCGCCGATTCGTCCCGGCGAAAATCTTCCAGCACATCGCTGAAGCTGTGGCCCGCGGCGTTCAGGCGACGTTGCAGCGTGCGCTCCGACAGGCCCAGCAGGGCGGCCATGCCCGTGGGTGTCAGGCGCCCCTGTGCCAGTGCGGGGCGCAGCCGGGCATGCAACGCCTGCTCGAGCGTCGTGGCGCCGGGCTCAGCTCCTTTGAACTGACGGGCGAGCTGTTTCAGTGCGTCGTGCAACTTGGGGTCAGCGCTGCGACTGGGCAATTGCCAATTCCTGGCATCGATCAGGATTTCGGCGCGCGGAAAATCGTAGACCAGAGCGGGACCGAACAGGCGCTGCCGCACCGGGTCCGACGCCGGTTTAGATAGAGGCAATCCGATGCGCGTGGGCCGGAACTGTCCATCGGTCATAAAGCACATGCGATTCGCCATCACTGCGAGCGTGAATTCCAGCGCAAAGCTCGGCAGTGAGGCATCGCCCACCACCCGCAGCGCGTGCTGACCCTCTTCGAGTTCGTCAAGTTCAAGTCGGCAGTCGCTGGAAACCATGGCGAAATAGAGCACGGCCGATGTGCAGCAACCCGAAATCGTGGCCGCACTTCCCACCAGATAGTCGAGCGCGCCAAAGGCGCCAAACGGTATCTCGAGCGCCAGCGCCGTCGGCAGACCTGGCCCGTCATACAGGGTGTGGGCCTGTTCCCACATTGCGACGTATTGCTGTAGCGGCACCAGCGCGTCCGGCGCTTCAGGCACGGGACCGACGCGCGCGCGAATGCGCTGCATGTCCAGACCCAGCGCGGCCAGCCCCTGCATCTGGATCTGCAGTGTCAGTGCTGGCAGAAAGGTCAACGTCTCGGGCATGGCGGGAAATGTTCAAAAATTGGCGTCAAGGGTCAAGCCAGATTTCGGCTGTGTTTTTAGCATAGCGGCTTCCCTCAACACCTGGAAAGTTTAGCCATGAACCGACGAAAGTTTCTGACCGTGCTGGCGGCTGGCGGCGCATCACTCACGCTGAGCGCCTGCGATCGCATGCCGGACTCCGCCATAGAACCCTGGAGCGGCCCGGCGGCGGGCGAGACCGATCCCCGGTTGCGCGCATTGTCGTGGGCTCTGCTGGCTCCCAATCCGCACAATCTTCAGTCATGGATCGCCGATGTTCGCGAGCCCGGCGCGGTCGTGCTGTCCATCGACTTGCGTCGGTTGCTGCCCCAAACTGATCCGCCCAATCGCCAGATTCTGATCGGCTGCGGCGCCTTTCTCGAACTCCTTCAAATGGCTGCGGCGCAGGAGGGCTGGCGGGCCGACATCGAGCTCATGCCCGAGGGCGATTACGCTGCCAGCGGCATCGATCTTCGGCCATTCGCCCGGGTGCGATTTGAACCCGATCCACGGCGCCCTGCCGATCCCCTGTTCCACGCCATTCGATCCCGCCACACCAACCGTCATCCTTATCAGGACCGGCTACCGGAGCTCACTTTGCTGCAGTCCTTGCAAGCCACCGCTGTGCGGCCCGGCATCACCGTGCAGGCGACGACGGTTGCGGATTCAGTGCGCCGCATCCGCGACCTCGCCATCGCCGGTTACCGGGTTGAATTCACCACTGCGGCGACCTGGTCGGAAAGCGTGAATGTGATGCGATTGGGCCCGGACGCCGTCGCGGACGAACCCTCCGGTTTGCCGGTGCTGGGTGCCGGCGCCTGGTGGGGTCGCAAGCTCGGCCTGCTCGGCGCGGACGACCTGCACAAGACCGATGGCATGGCGGCGCGTTACGCAGTGGATGACTCCATCCAGGCAGCGAACGCCACCCCGGCGTGGATCTGGCTGACGAGCGCCGACAACTCGCGCAGGACTCAGATCGAGGCCGGCCGGGCCTACGTGCGGCTGCAACTTGCCGCCACCGCTGCGGGGTTGGTGATGCATCCCAACTCCCAGGTACTGCAGGAGTTTGCACAGATGCAGGGGCTCTACCGGGCATTCCATGAGGAAGTCGGCGTGAGCCAGCCAGCACGTGTGCAAATGCTGGCAAGAATCGGCTATGCGCAGCCGTCTGAGCCCTCTCCCAGGCGCCCTCTGACGCGCATCCTGCGCAGGGGATGACGATCACAGCGGCTACCGGCCGCGGGCTCGGCGCTACTTGATCTTTTGCGGAAGTCGCGCAGCCCGGTTGACAACTGACCCGTGGTCATTTACAGTAGCATCGTAAATGACTACTGGTCAGTTAACCAAACACGGTCTCACGGCGTTTTCCATGCACAAGTTAAAACAAATCTTCAGTTGCCCGATCGCAGCGCTTTGCCCCGAGACCGGCGCAGGGCGTGCTCGCATGCGGGCGCTGGACGACAACGAAAAGAAGGCCAAGCGCGAGGTCATTCTGGATGCGGCCGACCGCTTGTTTGCACAGCGTCGCGACCTGGCCAACGTGGCCGACATTGCGGTGGCAGCGGGGCTGGCCAAAGGCACGGTCTACCTCTACTTTCAGTCCAAGGAAGAAATCTATCTGGCGCTGCACCTGCGTCACATGGAGCATTTCCTGACCGCCTTGATTGAGCGCCTGGAACGTTTGGATCCATTCCATTTCAACGAGATGACGGCACTGGCCGGCAATCACATTCTGAATGCGCCGAATTTTCTGCCTCTGGGTGCGTGTTGCATTGGTTTTGCCGACGGCGCCGTTCCGGCTGCGGGGTCGCAATATTTCCAGGCCCGCCTGACCTTCTTGCTGGAGACCGCGGGTCGCGGCCTGGAGCGGCATTTCCCAAAACTTCCGGCCGGTGAGGGCGCGCGCCTGCTGCATCACAGTTACGCCCTCATGATTGGCCTGTTCAGTCTGATGCGCAGTGAGCAAAGCAGCCAGTTGAAGTGCCCTCAGATCAAGGGAATGGGAAGTTTTCAAGAAGAAGCCGTGCTTGCCCTGACCCGCTATTGGGTTCAGGCGGCGGGCATCGAGGACGCAGTTCTCCCCCAACCAACACAAACACCAGGACAGTACAAAAAATGAAGTACCGCACCACGTTAGCGATCTCTCTCCTGTTGAACACGGCCCTGCTTGCGGGCTGCGGCCAACGCGACGCCAGCCCGCAGACTCCGGCTTCAGAAGCGGCAGCCAGCCAGCCCAAGGCAGAGCCCGGCGGGCCGCCGCGCCCAGTGCGATTTATGACGGTGGGACTGAGCAACGTGGAAGAGATCTCGATCTTGCCGGGCGAAATACGTCCGCGCTTTGAACAACGCTACGGCTTTCGTGTCGGCGGCAAGATCCAGCGCCGGCTGGTCGATGTCGGGCAGGAGGTGAAGGTCGGGCAGGTGCTCGCTGTGCTGGATTCGCAGGACGTGCAACCGGCCATCAACGCCCAGGCGGCCCAGCTCGAAGTCGCGCGCAGCGACTTGAAGCTGCAGCAAAGCGAGCTCAAGCGCCAGCAGGAATTGCGGGACAAGGGCTTTGTTTCGGGGGCTGCGCTGGAACGTCAGGACGCCGCCACAGAGGCCGCCCAGTCGCGCGTGAATGCCGCCCGGTCGCAACTCATCAACGCACAGAACGGACTCACTTTCCAGACCCTGCGCGCTGACAAGAACGGCGTCGTGCTGGGAGTGGATGCCGAGGCGGGAAGCGTTGTGGCGGCGGGGCAAAGCGTCGTGCGGGTGGCTCAACTCGGGGAAAGGGAGATCGCCATCAACGTGCCAGAGCGCGCGATCTCCTCCATGCGCCAGGCGAAAGGTTTTGCGCTCAGCGTCGACGCTATCGCCAACAAGACCTACCACGCCAAACTGCGGGAACTGGCGCCGGCAGCTGATCCGGCCAGCCGGACTTACGCTGCCAGGCTCTCCATCGTTGATGCCGATGCCGCGCTCCAGCTCGGCATGAGTGCCACGGTTCAGCTGGAACTCGGTGCTGCGCAGGTGATCGTGGTGCCCAACTCGGCGCTCTATACGCGCGACAACACCAACCATGTCTGGCTGGTCGATCGGGCCACGGAATCGGTCAGATCGGTTGCCGTCAAGCTGGGCGAGAGCACACAGGACGGCGTCACCATCGCCTCCGGTCTGAAGCCCGGGGACCTGGTGGTGACAGCGGGCGCCAACCTGCTGATGGCCGGACAAAAGGTGCGCCTGCTGGAAGGATCTGCTGCCGTCAGCGCAAAGCAAGGCGCGGGGAAATCATGACCGAAGGAAACACCGGGCGGGGCACGCGAAAACTCAACATCTCCGCCGCTGCCATCACGCACAAGCAACTCACGTTGTTCTTCATTCTCGCGCTCGCGATAGCGGGCCTGTCGGCCTACTTCAAGCTGGGGCAGCGCGAAGACCCCGACTTCACCTTCCGCGCGCTCACCGTGCGCACGCTGTGGCCGGGTGCGACCACGGCCCAGGTGGATATGCAGGTCACGGACCGGATCGAGAAGAAATTGCAGGAGATGCCCTACTTCAAGCGCACCCAAAGTTACTCCAAGCCGGGCGAGTCCATGATCGTGCTGGAGCTGGAAGACACCGCGCCACGCAAGGAGGTTCCGGCACTCTGGTATCAGGTGCGCAAGAAGGTTGACGACATCAGGCAAACGCTGCCTGCGGAGGCCATTGGCCCCTTCTTCAACGACGAGTTCGGTGACGTGTTTGGCTCGATCTACACGTTCACAGGGGACGGCTTTACCCTGTCCGAGTTGCGCGACAAGGTGGAAGACGTACGTCGGGAACTGCTGCGCGTTCGCGACGTTTCAAAGATAGAACTGATAGGCGTGGTTGACGACAAGATTTACGTGGAAATCAGCAACGCAAAGATGGGTGCGCTGGGCATTGATGCGAATTCCATCGCGCAGCAGCTCCAGGCCCAGAATGCGATTGTGCCGGCCGGGACCATTCAGACCGCCGACAACGCCATCGCGTTGCGCGTCAGCGGCAACTTCGACTCGGTGGAGTCCGTGCGCGAACTGCAGCTCGCCGTGAACGGCCGCAACATTCTCCTGGGCGACATTGCCAAGGTCTATCGCGGCTATGCCGACCCGCCGGTGCAGACCATACGTTTTGGCGGCAAGCCCGCGATCGCGCTGGCGGTGTCGATGAAGAGTGACGGCGACGTGCTGCAACTGGGCGAGCACCTGACGAGAGAGATGGCTCGCATCAAAAATGACTTGCCTGTGGGCATTGAATTCCACCAGGTCAGCGATCAGCCCAAGGTAGTGAAAGAGGCGGTGGGGACCTTCATGCGCTCGTTGACCGAGGCTGTGGTCATTGTGCTGGCGGTGAGCTTCATTGCACTCGGCTGGCGGGCCGGAGCGGTGGTGGCGCTGACGATCCCGTTCGTGCTGTTGACCACCTTCTTCGCCATGCAATTGCTCAAGATCGATCTGCACCGCATCTCCACCGGAGCGCTCATCATCGCGTTGGGCCTGCTGGTGGACGACGCCATGATCGTGGTCGAGATGATGGTGCGCAAGCTCGAAGAGGGGCTGGACAAGTTTGGCGCGGCCACCTTTGCCTATGCAAGCACGGCCTGGCCCATGTTGTCCGGAACCCTGGTCACCGCAGCCGGCTTCCTGCCGATTGCGATGGCGAAATCGTCCACGGGCGAATACACCTTTGACATGTTCAGTGTGACCACGATCGCGCTCGTGCTGTCGTGGTTTGCGGCGATCATTGCGACCCCCCTGTTCGGCTACTGGCTGCTCAAGGCACCCAAAAATGCCACGGCAAAAGGTGAAGCGCACGAACATTTCGATACGCCGTTCTACACCCGGCTTCGCGCTCTCATCGACTGGTGTATCCAGCATCGCTGGAAGACCATGGGCGTCACCCTGGCCGGCTTGTTGGTGGGTGTTGCCGGCATGGGGCTCACCGAAAAACAGTTCTTTCCGACGGGCGACCGCACCGAAGTGATGGTGGAGATGTGGTTGCCCGAGGGCAGCAGCTTTCAGGCGTCAGAAGCCCAGGTGGCGAAGCTCGAAGCGCTGCTCAAGAAGGACCAGGACGTGAAGACCTATGTCGCCAGCGTCGGCATGTCGTTGCCGAGGTTTTTTCTGTCGCTGAATCAGGAACTGTTTCGTCCGAACTATTCGCACACCTTGATTCTCACCGACAGTGTGGCCGCACGCGATCGGCTGGCGGGCAAGCTGCAGCACGAACTGGACAACAATTTCCCCGGCGTGCGTGGCCGTGCGCTGAAAACTCCGTTGGGCCCGCCGGTAGCCTATCCGGTGATCTTTCGCGTTAGCGGACCGGACATCGCCGTGCTCAAGCAATTGGGCGAGGACGTGGCGGCGGTGATGCGCAAGAACCCGAACACGGTCGAAGTCAACACCGATTGGGGCGACCGTTCGCCGGCGCTGGAGATCGACGTCGATCAGGACCGCGCACGGGCACTGGGTGTCACCTCGGCGGGTGTTGCGCGCGCTCTTGGGGGCACCGTTTCGGGCGCCAACATCGGGCAGTTCCGCGAGCGCGACCGGCTCATCGACGTGGTGATGCGCGGCCCCGCAGCGGAACGCCGTGACGCGGCGCAGGTTGCCGATTGGCAGATACCCACCAGCACCGGACACACTGTGCCGCTGTCGCAGGTCGCCAGTGTGAAGCAGGTGATGGAGGAGCCCATCATTCGCCGGTACTCCCGTGTGCCCACGCTGCTGGTGCGCTCCGATATCGTCGAAGGCGTGCAAGCGCCCGACGTGTCGGCACAAATCGATCCGTCGCTGAATTCGATTCGGGCCCGACTGCTGCCCGGCTATCACATCGAGGTCGGTGGTGCCTTTGAGGAGAATGCCACCGCGCAAAACTCGATCAACGCCGGGGTGCCGATGATGCTGTTCGTCTGGCTGGCACTGCTGATGTTGCAGCTGCGCAGTTTTTCCCTGGCCAGCATGGTGCTGCTGACCGCACCCTTCGGCATCGTCGGTGTCGCCATCGGTCTGCTCGGATTTCGCATGCCGTTCGGCTTCGTGGCGATGCTGGGCGTGATCGCGCTGATGGGCATCATCATGCGCAACACCATCATTCTGATCGACCAGATCAGGCAGGACATGAGCAGCGGAACCCATGCCTGGACGGCAGCGCGCGAGGCCGCCGTGAGGCGTTTCCGGCCGATTTGCCTGACCGCAGCCGCCGCTGTGCTGGCCATGATTCCGCTCACGCGCAGCGTGCTGTGGGGACCGATGGCGGTGGCCATCATGGCGGGTCTCATCGTCGCCACGGTGCTAACCGTCCTGGCGGTTCCGGCGATCTACGCGGCCTGGTATCGGGTGCGGCGACCCGAGGGGGAAACACCAGACTCGGCTGTACTTTTACAAGGAAAAACATGAAGCTGTATCGCATCTCCCCGCTAGCACTGCCCCTGGTGGCACTGTTGTGCGTCAGCGCGCAGGCGCAAAGCCTGAGCGAACTGTACGAATCCGCCCGCGGCTATGACGCCACCTACCTGTCAGCGCGCCTGCAATACGACGCCAATCTTGCCAAGGCCGACCAGGCGCGCGCCCTGCTGCTGCCCCAGGCCGGCCTGTCCGCCTCCGTGAGCCGCTCCGAGTTGAGCAACTCGTCGCCGCACTACAGCTACCCCTACGGATCGCAAAGCGCCGCCCTGAGCGCCTCGCAGCCGCTGTACCGGCCGCAGAACCAGGCCAGCTACAGCCAGGGCATGAAGCAG
>CAILAY010000089.1 GCA_903832285.1 uncultured beta proteobacterium
CCACTTCCAAACCGTGCTGACTTTGCCGGCATCGCCGAACGTGCCAGCGACATCCAGTGTTGCATTCACGCTGTTTCCGACGAGGTTCCAATTGGGGACAATGCTCAGTGTCACCGTTGGCACAGCGACCCCCGAGCCACTCAAATTCAGTGTCGTCGGGCTTCCCGCCGCGTCGCTGGCTACAGATATCGCGCCGGTTCGATTGCCTACGCCAGCTGGTGTGAAAGTGACGCTGATGGTGCAACTTGCTGTCGCAGCCAGACTTGCGCCGCAGTCCGTGGTTCGAGTGAAGTCGCCGCTGGCCGTGATGCTGGCGATATTCAGAATGCTGTTGCCGGTGTTGGTCAGCGTCACGCTTTGGGCGGCGCTTGCCGTGCCCTGGCTCTGTGCTGCAAAGCTTAGGGTAGCGTTGGATAGGCTCGCCACCGGTGTCCCCGCAACGATGCTCAGCGTTCGATCAACGCTCACAGTTCTGCTTTGTGAATCCGTGACGACCAAGGTGGCTGTCTGATTTCCCAGCGCAATCGAACCTGCAGTCCAGCCAAAGCTAACGCTGAAGGTTGTAGTGCAATTCGTGTTGACGCAACTTTGAGCTGTGCTTACCGACTTAAGAATTGGATTCGCCGACCCCAACGTCAGGCCAAACGTCACGGTGGTGCCAGTGCTTCCACTCACCGTTCCGGAAAAGGTGGCGGTGTCGACCGCCTGCGTCAGATTGGATGGGGCGGTCACCGAGACGCCAAATGGTGGTATGACTGTCGCAGCAACTCCAGTGCCACTAAACCATGCGACTGTATATCCGGATAGTTCGGAAAACTGAAGAATGAGCTCTGATGACGGTAATGCGCCGCTTTTTGTCGGTGCAAATGTAACGCCCCATATTGCACAAAGCTCCTGCGGATAATTGCGCACTACAGGTGTTTGAACTGAGTGAGAACTGCGGAGAAAGAATTGGTGAAGCTGAAAAAGTGAGGTCCCCCGTTCCAGTATTGGTCAACACATATGTCTTTTCGGCTGACAGTGATCCTACCGCCACGGAACCGAAATCCCAAACTGTTGTCGGTGACAACTGCGCTGAATACGTCAATCCGGTTGGCGAAACTCCGGTTCCATTCAACCATGCGACTGTATATCCGGATAATTCAGAAAACTGAAGAATGAGTTCTGACGATGGCAGCGATCCGCTCTTTGTCGGTGCAAATGTGACGCCCAAGTTGCACGAGGCACCTGCGGTTAATGGCGTGTTGCAGGTGTTTGAACTGAGTGAGAATTGAGGGGACAGGATCGGTGCAGATGAAAAAGTGAGAGTACCCGTGCCAGTGTTCGTTAGCTGGAATATCTTTTCGGCTGATGTTGATCCCACGGCCACAGGACCGAAGTCCCAGTTTGTTGAAATCGTGGTGGCCGGCGACAACTGCGCTGAATATGTGATCGTTGATGAATTGTTGACTAAGACATCCCCATCCCGCACTGCAAATGCAAAAAATGGATTAGTTCCCGTTCCGGTATAAGCCTGCCCATTGATAGATGTTTGGTAGGTCCATACATAATTCAAATCTGAGGATAGTGGTGTTGAAGACCAATAGTAGTAGTTTTGGACATTATCAAAATTTCCAGTATTCGATATAGGTTGATCCGGTGCGTTACCGAGTGAAGTGTTGAACATGTGCCCCATTTCGCTGGCGGTACATCCGACCCCGTAACCTAGCGAGTAGATAGACGGGTTTCCATTTGAGATAGTGCAAGAGGTATCGGGGATCGTTGTAGTCGGTAGACGCCACCCAGTAAATGTCCCAACTTGCATGGATTGAACCCAAGTCTGAGCCGATTGCCATGTCATTTGCCCATTAACATTTGCGTTCTTGAGCCAGGTGATGTTCAGTGTCACGTCATAGAGAAATACCGCTGCACTGGCACTTGCTGCGATTGAGCGTCCAGAGATATCGCGGCCCTGAAGGGTAGTTTCCCATGTTCCTTGCCCGCCGACCGGGGCAGCAGAGGCCAGTGTCGCCATCACCGTGAAAGCCATGCCGCAGAGAGTTTGTTTGTTCATCATTTTGTGGAAGCCTAGATCGCTTGTTGCTAAGAATGGCCGTTGATGACCGTGAGTGCCGCCAAGCGGTTCAAATGGACCATTGAAAGTGCAGAGATCGTGTCCCACGTAGTGGTGTAAGTCCGCAGCCCGGACGGGCTGGGATACACGGTACTCAGCGTGCCACTGCGGACAGCCGAGTGGGTGCAGTATCGCAGAGTGCGTTTGCAGTCCTTCGAGCTGCATGTAGCGTCGGTTCAAACTCCACTCATCGTTTTGTTCCAGCACCATGGCGCCCACCAGTCAGGTGATCGATGCGTCATTGGGGAATATGCCCACGACGTTGGTGCGCCGCTTCATCTCGGCGTTGAGCCGCTCCAGCGGATTGGTCGAATAGATCTGGGTCCAGTGCGCACGCGGAAACGTCATGAACGCCAGCACATCGTTCTCGGCCTCGTCCATCAGAGCGCTGAGCTTGGGGAACTTGTCTCGAGGCTGATCGGCGACTGATCGCCATTGCGTTCTTGCGCCTTCAGCAGTCTCCTGTACGAACACGGTCCCAATGGCGGCCGAGACCATGCGCCGCTGGGTTTTGCCAGCGTGGGCCAGCGCGTTGCGCATGAAGTGCACCCGACAGCGCTGCCAGGTGGCCTTGAGCATCTTAGAGACGGCCGCCTTGATGCCTTCGTGACTGTCTCCCAAGCTGCGGTTGAATGCAGATGCTGATTGGTTGCTGATGGTCGCAACCAGGTTCCATCCGGACTGCAGATTGGCGGCACCCAGTATGAAGTCCGGGCCTGTTGCGGACCCAGCGATGCCACCACTTTTGTATTGACCCAGTACCTTCGCCTGGATTTATTGCATTGAGCACACCGTATCCCTTGCTGGTGACGTAGGTCTGAAGCGTGACCGGGGCAGGGGGTGTTTTGGGTGGGATTGTTCGCCCAAATTCGCGTAGTCTTTCCGTACCATTTCCGTACAGTCAAGAAAAAAGGACTTGACGTTTCCGTTAAGTCCTTGATTTCATTGGTGGAGAGGATGAGGATCGAACTCACGACCTCTGCATTGCGAACGCAGCGCTCTCCCAACTGAGCTACCCCCCCGAATGAGGCCACAGTCTAGCAACAAAGGGCTGATCGTTGCAACTGCGGCGATCGGGGCCAGAACCCCGGCAGTGGGCCGAGCTATTTCTTTGGCGGCACGAAGTGCGACATGTAGTCGGCCACCGCTTCCATTTCAAGGACCGTGTAGGGCTTGATCGCCTTGACCATATCGGGGTTGGAGTTGCGCCGGTCGCCGTCGCGGATGAGCTGGACTTCGCGCAGCAAATAGCGGTAGTGCTGGGCTGCCACCATGGGGTAGAACTTTGCGGCGTCGCCTTCGCCCTGGGCGCCGTGGCATTGGGCACAGTCCTTGTCGTAGAGTTGCTTGCCCTTGCCCATGCCTGTTCCCGGGCCCTTGCCGTTCTCGGGAGATATCGGTAACGCCTGCAGGTAGACCGCCAGATCGGAGATCTCAAAGGGCGTGAGCACGTGGTCGTCAATGAAGGGTTCCATCTTGGGATTGTTGCGGCGACCGGCGCGGATATCGGCGATCTGCTTCATCAGCACCGTGGCGTGTTGCCCTGCCAAGCGCGGATAGGCGCCGCTGACACGCCCGGAGGCGTCCTTGCGGTGACAACCCTGGCATTGCTCAAAGGCGGCTTCGCCTCGGGTCGCGTCGCCCTTGGTTTCCAGGGCGACTTTGAGTTCGCCCCTGATCTCGTTCCAGGCAGGTGCTTGCGCTTGCGCCATGACTGGCCACAAGGACAGCACCGCCAGCAACTTGAGTAATTTGTACACGGTCTTTTCTCCTGAGATTCCTGGGATTTACTTGCCGTCAAGGCCGGCCAGATAGGCAGCGACCGATTCGATCTCTTCCTCGTTCATGCGCTTCGCTGTGACCCGCATGAAGCGGCTGACATCGTTGCTGCGTTCGCCGCTGGCGAAGCTCTTCAGTTGCTGCGTCACGTAGGTCACATGCTGGCCGCCGATGCGCGGGTAGATGAGGTGACCCGCGCCTTGGGGCTGGTGGCAACCGATGCAGGCCGGAACGCCGGTTTCTTCGTTGCCTTCAAAGTAGACCATCTTGCCGAACGCCGCAGCCTTCTTGTCGGCGTCGGTACTGGGCTTGAGTTTCTGACTGCTGTAGTGGGCGGCCAGCGGGGCGAAGTCGTCGGCCTTGAGCGTGGCCACCACCTGTTCCATGATGCCGCTCTTGCGGCGCCCGGTCTGGAAGTCGCGCAATTGCTTCACGATGTAGCCCTCCTGCAGGCCGGCAATTTTGGGAAACATCGGGATCGCACTGTTGCCATCTTCACCGTGACAGGCGCTGCAAACGGTGGCTGCTATGGTTTTTGCGTCTTGTGCCGCGCTCGGGGTGGAGAGGGCGCATCCGATTGCCACGGTCGCGGCGAGAACGAGCGCGCGACCTGCTATCGGTGTCTGGTGGCTGGTGTCTGGATGGTTCAATTTTCAACTCCTGCGACGGGGTGGGTGGCGATTACAGCTTGAACTGGAACAGCACGCCGATGACGTTGTTGTGATAGTTCTGCGGCCCCGAGTCCAGCATCAGCGTGCCCGAGTCGTAGTTGGCGACGGCGCCGGTGATCACGTTGTCGTAGTGCCAGTCCACAACCCGTCCGCTCTCATAGCGGTCAAACAGGCGCATCGACAGCTTCTTGCTGATGGGAAGCAGCACATTGAAATTCAATGTCTGCTGCACGAAGGTCATGCTGGGCAAAGCGCTGCCGGCCAGCAGTGCAGCTGCCGTCTGGGTGGCCGCAACGTTGCTCAGTGCGGTGGCGCCGTAGGTGTAGCTGATGACGGTCGAACTGCTTGAATAGGTGTAGTCGACGCCGAAACGGATCGTGCCGTATTCGCCCTGGTAGCCCAGACCGAGTACGTTGTTGCGGTCGTGGTTGTCCGAGCTCCAGGCGGACGAGAGCGGGCGGGCGCCGTTGTTGCCGTTGATGTTGTCCGAGCAGGCCGCGTATCCGTACAGGGTCAGGTTGGCCGCGCTACAGGCCGTGTTGGTGGCCGAGGCCACACCCGAGTTCAGGTTCATGGCCTTGCGGCTTTGCTGGAACGAGACGAAACCGTAGAGCGACTGACCCAGGGATGGCTGGAAATTGAGGTCCACCGTCAGTGAGTTCTGGAAGTCCTTTTCCAGACCGTAGAAGGAGTTCGGGTAAGTGATGTCCTTCGCCTGGAAAGTGGCTCCCAGGTCGAGGTCGTCCCGGGCCATGTAGTTCACGCGGGCGTTGTAAATCTTCTGGTCGCGGTCCGCTTGATCGTACTTGCGGAAGTAGGATGAGTAGCGGCTGAACAGGCTGGCCGCAATGGCCGGATAACCCAGCGTGCCGGCCTTGGCAATCTGGGTCGGGATATCCAGACCAGGCAGGCCGGTCCCCAGGTCCTCGAAGGTGCGGAAGCGGTATTCGCCACCGCGCTTGCGGTCGGCCTCAAACGAAGCACGCAAGGTGGCGTCGCCCAGATCGCGGTTGCTGTAGCCGAGTTTGAACTTGTCTTCCCAGGTGTCGGCACGTTCGCGGAAAGTGCGATGAAAATCCTCGCGCTCCAGTGCGGCGTTGAGGTTCATGGCGCGCGCCAGGTCGTAGTCGGCCGACACGCCGTAGTTGGTTTGCTGGGTGGAGCGCGCCTGGCCAAACACCGGCACGTTGGCGCCATTGGCCACTGCGCCAGCCAGGCCGAAGCGGCAGGTCGCGATCAGGGCATTGGCCGAATAGCCGGGCGGCACATAGCAGCTGCCGGCGGTGCCCGGCGTCGCGCCCGGCGCCAGTCCCACCACAAGGTCCTGGTTGGCAATGCCGTTGCCGTCGGCGATGCCGCGTCCGAACTGTCCCGTGAGCGGGTTGTAGGCGGTGTAGCCACCGTGATTGGCGCTGTCGTAATAGCGATAGGAGGCCTTCACGCCAAGCACGTCACCGGGCCGCAGGGACAGCCCCAGATCGACGAGGGTGGTGTCGATGCGCTGCTTGGCGCTGGACTGGCTCAAAGCTGCCGTGGTGTTCCAGTTGGAGATCAGCGCGCTGTTGGCGGCGTAGCCAATGCTGGTGCCGGTCCAGTTGGTGACGCCTGCGGCAGTCAACTGGGCGTTCTGGGCATCGGAAATGGGTGCCAGCAGATCGTCGTTTTGCCGGCTCGTGCCCCAAGACACGGTGGCATTGATGCGACCCTTGTGGAAGTCGGGCAGTGAGCGCGCGAATTCGCCCTTCAGGTTGAAGGCGTTGTTGTTGGGGTAGAGGTCGTAGGTTGCGGTCTGCAGTGCGCCATTGCCCGTCACCGCCGACAGCAGCGGATACTGCACGTTGAGCGTGCTGATGTTGTTGCGGAAGAGCGAAGCCGACGCGCGCATGTTGGCCTGTGTCAGTGCGTCGGCGTATTGCAGCCCGCCCAGAAATTCGTGCGTCGTGTAGTTGATGGGTTCGGCGATTTCGGTCGAAATATTGCCCTCGTTCATGGCCAGGGGACGGGCGCCTGAGCGCGCTTCCTGCGAGTAGCTGGCGTAGGCTTTCCAGTTGTCCGTGATCGTCACGTCGGCGCGTGCGCCGGCCTTCTTGCGCACCAGCGCCAGTTCGCTCTCGGGTGTGGCTGCGAGCTTGTCGGCGATGGCCTTGGCCATGCCGGACTGCGGCGTAGTGCCGGAAGCCGGCATCACGCCGGTGGTGGCGTTGGCAGTGCCGATGATGCCGTTGATGGCCGCCAGCGCGGTGGCGCTGGAATAGGTCTTGCCAGCATAGCTCCAGCAGGGTGCAAGCGCCGTACAGGCGCCGCTACCCACGGTCGGACTGCCGGTCTTCACCATCACCGGCGCCTCCAGGCCGGTGGTGAGCGTGCCAGTGCTCTCGCCGCTGAAAAGGGACTTCCAGTTGTCCGTGAAGACATGGCTGGTCTCGTTGTAGAACAGCTTCACTTTCCAGTCGTTGTAGCGCCCGAATTGCACGCCATAGAACTGGTCCTTCTGTCCGATGCCACCGCCGAAGGTCTGGATGAAGGCTGCGCTGTCGGGTTTGTCGGCTTCGACTTCGAAGTAGTTCAACGCCACGCCGTTCTTCATGTCCTTGTATTGGCGAAACTGTGAGTTCTTCTGGTTCGCGTCGCCGCCGATCACGGCGCCTTCGACGATGCCGCTGTATTCCCAGCCGCCCGCGGTCTTGCTGCGCTCTGCGGGTTGTTCGTAGGGAACGCCATACAGTTGTCCACTGGGCGATCGACGCACCGTATCGTCGCTATCCGGCGCCAAGTTGTGCGGTACCGCCGAGCGGCCTGGCGGGTTCAAGGCATTGCCCAAAGCGGTATCAACGCCCACAGCAGAGTCGGCCAGCGCCGAGCCACCCCATTGCGCCAGGGCCAAGCCGACGCAGACGGCCAATGATTTCATGCGCGGACGAGTGGTCATGCGGCAACTCAGGGGATTGGTATTCAGAGCCATTTGCAGTTTCCTTTTCAGATCAGCGCTGGAAGCGGGCGCCGGAGGGGCTGTTGCTGCCGTGGATCATGGAGTGACAGTTCTGGCAGGAACGCCCGGTCATGCGCTTGTTGGGTGCGTTACCCAGGGCGCCGCCCTGCAGATTGATTGGCGACACGGCGGAGGCGGTGTTGCCCAGCGTGTTGTTGCCCCAAACGGCGTGCCCCATGGTGCCGGTGGTGCTGTGGCAACCGGCGCAAAGGAAGGGGCGCGTTTGCACCAGCAGCTTGTCGGCGTTGGAGCCGTGCGGGCTGTGGCAATTCATGCAGTTCTCCCGCACCGGTGCGTGCTCCCAGAGGAAGGGACCCCGCTTTTCTGCGTGGCACGAGTAGCACAGGTCGTTCACGCTGTCGGCCTTGAGCAGCTTTCTGGCGCTGCTGCCGTGCGGGTTGTGGCAGTCCTCGCAACTCATCTTGCCTTCGGGCACGGGCATGTGCGACTTCTTGCGGAACTCGGCACGTTGCTGCTGATGACAGGTCTGGCAGGTTTCGGTGATGCTGGCCTTCTTCATCAGGCCGTTGGCCGAGAACTTGGCCATGGGGTTGTGGCAGTCAGAGCAGGCCAATCGGTTGTTGGCATGGGTGGACCCGGGCCAATGCAGGCGCTGACCACCGGTGTGGCAGGTCAGGCATTGGCCGTTCTGTCGCTCGACGGGGGTGCCCCATTCCTTGGAGAAGCCGACGATCTTGCTCTTGTCCCCGGTGCTCGTGGAGTGCAGCGAACCGGGTCCGTGGCAAGCTTCGCATACCATGCGCTCGGTGTCATTGCGGGGATTTTCCCGGAATATCTTGGCGTGCTGGGTGTGACCGAACAGGGCCTGCTCGGTGTCATGGCAGTCGCCGCAGCGCTTTTCGCCTACGTACCTGGCGTTGGCCATGGGGTCGGTATCGGCCAGCACGGCACGCAGGGGCAGCAGCCCCAGCAACAGGGTTGCCATGGTGACGGTACAGAGCCTGCGGATCGAACCGGAATGGATTTTTGCCATGCGTGAAATTCCTCTTGCCTGTGGTGCGGACTGAAACCAAGCGTATCCGGCAGCGCTGAGAACTGGCTTAAGAAGCGGATTGAAAGCTTAAGATTCGCTAAGCTGTCGCGGGTGACGCGGCCATCAATGGAGAACCATGCGACTTCTGATCGTTGAAGATGACTCTTTGCTCGGAGGCGGGCTGCGTGCAGCTCTGGGCAAGGCCGGCTTTGATGTCACGTGGGTGCGCAATGGGAATGCCGCGCTGGACCTGGTGGCGATTGAAGCGTTCGTCGCCATCGTGCTGGACATCGGATTGCCGGCCATGGATGGGCTGGAGGTGTTGCGCAGACTGCGAGCCAGCGGCAAGACGCTTCCGGTGCTGATGCTCACGGCGCGCGACACGACCCGCGACAAGGTGCAGAGCCTGGAGAGCGGCGCCGACGACTACCTGCTCAAGACCGCGGACATGGAGGAACTGATTGCGCGCTTGCGCGCCTTGATCCGCCGCTCCGGCCGCGCCGCGGGGTCTCTGAGCGTGGGCGATCTGACATTGGATGTTGAAGCCCACACCGTCACCAGGAGCGGTCAATTGGTGGGCGTGTCCAGACGCGAGTTCGACGTGCTGCGGGCGCTCATGGAAGCCGCCGGGCGGGTGCTCACGCGCGGACAACTGGAGCAGTCGCTCTACGGATGGAACCGCAATGTGGACAGTAATGCGATCGAGGTTCACATCCACAACCTGCGCGCCAAATTGGGTGTCGGCCTTCTCAAGACCGTGCGCGGCGTGGGCTACACCATCAGTCGGGATCAGTCGTGAACTTCAGGCGCAGCAACTCACTGAGTCGACGCCTGCTGCTGGGGCTGATTGCAGTGAGCTTCAGCTACTCGATCGTGATTGCCTGGCTCACGGTGCGCGACAGCGTGGACGAGGTGTATGAACTGTTTGACGTGCATCTGGCGCAGACCGCACTGGCCTTGCTGCGCGTCACCGACCCGGACGACACTGATCCGGTCATGGTCCCGAATCGGGTGGAAACGCCGGCGCTTGGGGAGGTCTTCCAGCAATGGCGTGATTTTCCGCAACGCCTGGCAAAGGCGCGTCCGGCCTCCAGTGCGGATGCCAGCGCTGCGGGGATGGGGGTGGCCGGATCGATTCACTCGATGCATCAGGAGTATGAAAGGAACCTGCGCTATCAGGTTTGGAGTGGCAACGGCAGCCTGCTGTTGCGTTCGGCGAACGCACCCGATATGGCAATGACGGCGCTGGATGGCTATTCCGAAACCAGGGCCCCGGACGGCCAAACCTGGCGTCACTATGGGGTATGGGACAGGCATCGCGATTTTCGGATTGTGGTGTCCGAAGCGCATGACCTGCGCAATCGGCTGGTGCGCAATATTGCGTTGTATGTGGCCAGCCCGCTGGCCCTGGGGTTGCCGGTGTTGATCCTATTGCTCTGGTTTTCCATCAACCGGGGCTTGAACCCGCTGGGCGCCCTGACGCGCGAAATTGCGACCCGCGAGCCTGAGAACCTGATGTTGCTGGACGCGCGCAGTGCGCCTTGGGAGGTGCGGCCGATGGTGCAGGCGCTGAACGAACTGTTGCTGCGCATGACGCACACGCTGGAGGGCGAGCGGCGCTTCACCGCCAACGCTGCCCATGAGTTGCGCACACCGCTGGCAGCGATTCAGGCGCAGTTGTATGTGGTGCGGGCGGCCCAGGGCGAAGTCGAGCGCGCGCGTGCTCTGGACCAGTTGCAACGCGGAGTGGAGCGCAGCATCCGGCTGGTGGGGCAAATGCTCACGCTGGCCCGGCTCGATCCGGATCAGGAGTTGCCCGATGCGCAAGCGGTGAACCTGGGCGAGGTTGCGCAATCGGTTTGCGCCGAGTTGGCGCCGTTGGCGCTGCGGAGAAACCAGACGCTGGAGCTCGATGTTGCGGGCGACCTTCTGCGCCTGCACGGCAACGCCGACTTGCTGTCGATGTTGCTCGGCAATCTGGTGGACAACGCGATTCGTTATACCCAGGACGGCGGCCACATCGACGTTACCGTACGTCAGGATGAATCGGGCCTGCTGCTGCAGGTGACGGACGACGGGCCGGGGATTCCTGCGGCGCAGCGCGAACGCGTGTTTGACCGGTTTTATCGCATCGCCCAGCAGGATCAACCTGGCACCGGTCTGGGACTGGCGATTTGCAGCCGCATCGCGGAACTCCATCGCGCCCGCATCATCCTTACGGATGGCCACGAGGGCATGGGTCTCAGCGCAAAGGTGCTTTTTTCAGGGCAGGCGTGAACACTCCGTTGGCGCGTCGCCTGGGATGGTTCCCGGGTTGCTTTCAAAACCGGACCGTGCCGCCGCAAAGGGTGGAAGGCGCCGCGTTGGACAGCGGCGAACTGGGGGATCAAGGATGGTGACGCAAAGCGCAAAACAGCTCGCCAGGCGGCTCGGGCCAGGACTCATCACGGGCGCTGCGGACGACGATCCGAGCGGCATCGCCACCTATTCCCAAGCCGGTTCGCAATTTCGCTTTGCGCTGGTCTGGACGCTGCTGCTCACGACCCCGCTCATGATCGGCATTCAGATGTTGTCGGCCCGGATCGGCTGGGCCACCGGGGAGGGCGTCGCGGCCAACATCAACAAGATGTTTCCCAGGTGGTTGACGACCTCCCTGGTGGGATTGTTGGTGGTCGCCAACACCATCAACATCGCGGCCGACATTGGTGCCATGGGCGAGGCTGCCCGGCTGCTGATGGGGGGCAAACTGCCGCTGTATGTGGTCGGCTTTGGCGTGTTATGCGTTTCGATGCAAATCTTCTTTTCCTATGAGCGCACGGTGCGCATTCTGAAATGGCTGACGCTGGGATTGTTCGCCTACGTCGCCGTGATTCTTACGGTGCATGTGCCCTGGCATCGCGCCATCATGGAGTCACTGCAGCCCTGGTCGTTCCTGCCACGGGACACTTCGGCCAAAGACTACGCCATGATGGTGGTGGCGGTGATGGGAACCACCATCAGCCCGTATCTGTTCTTCTGGCAAGCGACTCAGGAAGTGGAGGACAACGACCGCCGACCGGAGGCCAAGGCGCTTCGATCGCATCCGGAATACGCGGCCGAGCATCTGTCCCGCATCAAGCAGGACACCTTCGTCGGGATGATCTTTTCGAACGTCATCGCGGTCTGCATCGTGATCGCCACTGCAGTGACCTTGAACGAGCAGGGCATCACCAATATCCAGACTTCGGCGCAGGCGGCCGAGGCGCTGCGCCCGGTGGCCGGTGAGTTTGCCTTTGCGGTGTTCGCCCTGGGAATTATCGGAACGGGTTTGCTGGCGGTGCCGGTTCTGGCGGGTTCTGCTGCCTACGCGGTGAGCGAACTCTACGGTTGGAAGGCGGGTCTTTCGCGCGGCTTTCGTGAGGCCCGAGGCTTCTATCTCATCATCATTGCCGCAACTGGCATTGGCACGCTGATGGGCTACATCGAGGTTGACCCGATCAAGGCGCTGGTCTGGAGTGCCGTCGCAAACGGAGTCATTTCAGTGCCTATCATGGCGGCTCTGATGTGGATCGGGCAGTCGGAACGGTTGATGGGGCAACATACGATCAGCGCGCGCCATCGATTTTTCGGCTGGGCTGCCACGGTCGTGATGGCCGTGGCGGTGGTGCTCTGGTTTGCCACCAACTTCTGATGCGCGGGTATCAAATCATCCCGTTCCAAACACTTTTCTTCACTTCGATTCTCCTATCACCATGAAAACCCACGACCTCAGCGCCTGGCGCCACGACCATGTCTTCGACGCAGGCAATATCGCGGGTGAGCGCGGCACGCGCGCTGTGATGTGGATCACGGCCCTCATGATGGTCGCAGAGATCGCAGCCGGATGGTCCTACAACTCGATGGCGCTGCTGGCCGACGGCTTTCATATGAGTTCGCACGCCATTGCCATCGGACTGAGCGCCTTTGCCTACGCGGCAGCCCGTCGCCATGTGGGCGACAAACGCTTCGCGTTCGGCACCTGGAAGATCGAGGTGCTGGCGGGCTTTGCCAGCGCCATCTTTCTGTTGGTGATCGTGGCGCTCATGGTCGTGGGTTCGCTGGAGCGGCTCTGGTCGCCGCAGCCGATTCACTACATTGAGGCGATCGTCATTGCAGTGCTCGGCTTGGTGGTGAATATCGTTTCGGCTTTCATTCTGGGCGCGGCGCACCACGATCATTCTGACGAACCCCGCCACAGCGGACAGCACGATCATCATCAGGACGGGCACGCCCATCACGGGCAGCCGCACTGCGGTCAGCAGCACCACGATTTGAATCTTCGCTCCGCTTATGTGCACGTCGTGGCAGATGCAGCGACTTCGGTGCTTGCCATTCTGGCGTTGGCTGGCGGTTGGCTCTATGGCTGGGCCTGGCTGGACCCAGTGACCGGCATCGTGGGTGCGGTGGTGGTGGCGCTCTGGGCGGCGCGACTGATTTCCGATACGTCCAAGGTGCTCCTGGACCGTGAGATGGATCACCCGGTGGTAGAGGAAATTCGCGAAGCGATTGACGACGGTGGCGATGAGAGTGCAACCCACATCACTGACCTGCATGTCTGGCGGGTTGGCAAGTCGAGTTATTCATGCGCGATCACCTTGCTGACTCACGACCGCGAACTGACGCCCGGCAGGGTGCGCGCATGGCTGGCGCAGCACCCTGAGATTGTGCACAGCACGATCGAAATACACCAATGCGACGCAGTTCACGCCAACGCTCACCGGGTGACTTCGTAAAAAAAGGTTTCCAGAGTCAACCTAAGTGAAAACCCTACGTTATGGATGCAGGCCTTGTGAAAAACCGGGCCTGCTCTAGACGGTCGGAGCCGCTACGACTGTCGCATTACGAGTGAGATTTACCATGTTCAATTTCAAAACCATGATGGTCACGGTGCTGCTTTCAAGTGCGGCCGCAACGTCGTTCGCCCAGGCTCCCGCTGCCGCGAAACCGGCTGCAACCACGGTGCCCGCAGTGGCGCCAGCCCCTGCAGTTGCTCCGGCGCCAACCACGGCGGCTTCAAAGTCCAAGGCCACGGCAAAGAAGACCACGGCAAAAATGCACATGTCCAAGAGTGTCAAGAAGGCGGTGCCCGCGAAGAAGGCCGAAACTGCTGCCTCCGCTGCCAAATAGCCCCGATTCACTGCAGAAAAGCCCGCCGCCAGCATGGCCGCGGGCTTTTTTTACTGGTGCCCAATGCTTGTCTCGGTTCATTGTCTTTTGACGAGTTCCATTGAACATCATTTGTCCGCACAGTATTTCTCCCCCTTACCGGATACTCGCAATCTGAACCTGGCCAACGCCACTGCCACCCACACCCAGTGGAAAACAAAGTTTCGCGCCGCCAATGCCAAGCAGACGACCATGGATGCCGCCACCATTGGCGCGGACAACTGCTGCGAACTTGGTGAATGACTGTAGGGTGAAGGCGGTGGCCTGGACGGCAGCCAGCCGGAATTCATAAACCTGATCGAGATGCGCAAGGCATTTCACGGCGAGGCGGGCAAGGTGGCGCACGAGATCAACGCCAAGAAGCTTGATCAAGCGACAAACATGCTCGAAGGGACAACGTCCTTTGGCACGGCCTCGACCGAAGTGGGAATGGCGGTCAACAAGCTCAAGAAAATCGTCGGTTGGGGAATGAGGGTTAGCGGCCCATGAGCGCCCGAACGTGCGCTTGTGTTCCGCTGGCCAGACCTTCCAGACTGTAGCCGCCTTCGAGTATGGATACCACGCGGCCTGTGGCGGTTTCGTCGGCAACCTTCATCAACTCGCGGGTGAACCAGTAGAAGTCTTCATCGGTGAAGCGCAATCCGCCCAGCGGATCCAGATGATGGGCGTCGAAACCAGCCGAGATGATGAGCAACTCGGGCGAAAACCTGCGCAGCGCAGGCAGCATCTCGTTCAGGATGCGTATGCGCAACAGCTTGGAGTCACTGCCGCGTGGCAAGGGAACGTTGACGATGTTGTTGGCGACCCCTGACTCCTGCGGCGTTCCGGTTCCCGGATAGAACGGCGACTGATGGCACGAGCCGTAAAACAGGTCCGCATCGTTGTAGAAGGCGTTCTGCGTACCGTTGCCATGATGCACGTCGAAATCGATCACGGCCACGCGTTCGAGTCCATATTGCCGGCGTGCGTGCAGGGCGGCAATAGCGGCCTGATTGAATACGCAAAACCCCATCGCGCGGTCTGCCTCGGCATGGTGGCCGCAAGGGCGCATCGCGCAAAAAACATTGTCGGTCTCCTGCGTCAGCACTGCGTCCACGCCGGCGCAGGCTGCACCGACGCAGCGCATCACCGCTTCCAGCGTGCCAGGCGACATGATGGTGTCGCCCGCGTCCAATGCACGGTAGCCATCGGAGGGCGACAGTGACCGGACGTTTTCAACGTAGTCGGGCGAGTGGATCAGGAGGACTTGGTCAAAGGTTCCCATGGGTGCATCACGCCAGCGCAGAGACGAGAACTCAGGCGTCTTCAGGGCTTTGAGCACTGCATGCAGGCGCTCGGGGGACTCTGGATGATGCGGGCCTGGACGATGCTCAAGGCAGGCGGCGTGGGTGTAGATGAGGGTGCTCATGGGATTGAGTTGATGGGAAAATCATGCGGGGCTGACGAACTCGCCACTGAAGAGTTCCATGGCGTTGGCAGCCACCTTTTTCGTGTCGTAGTAGGCGTAGCCTCCGACGCCGATCGCGCCCACGATCGGCGCCCATCGAGCGAACGCTCTGCCGGCAGTTTTTTGGGCGACTTTGACACCAATCTTTGCGGCAATCTGCTGGAGCGCAACGCCCGTTGCCGGGCGCACCAGAAGACGCTCGCCTGTTCGCAGTACCAGATCGCGGGTGACATGGGATGCGGTGTGCCTGAACAGGCAATACAGCATTTGCTCCTTCGTGAGCGCAGCGTCTTTCCCGTAAGCGGCACCGATGTCTGCCACCAGTTGCGATTGCACGCGCCAGACGGCCACGAGGTCTGGCAGCAGCGTCAAAATGCCAAGTGGTCCCGGCGCCATCGCGGCCGCGCCGGAAATTCCCGCTGCCATTCTGGCGGCGGTTTCGGCCAGCATGTGAGCTCTGGTTTGCGGCGTTGTGCTGGCGGCTTCGGTGGATTGGGGTATCGATGCGACGAGGGCCAGGACGGCATCCGATATCTTGCCGCCCACGCCCGCCTGCGCTGTCAACGCTGCTAACGGGGAGCGCCCTTTCGCTGGATTGTCCACTTGCCTCCTTGTTGCCATGGTCACCTCATGCCGGCAGTTGGGAGCCCAGTGCATCGTGCCTGCACGTCGCCATGGAAGCGAATCACGCTGCTGAATGCGCTGGAAAATTCCATCGAAAAGTGAAAAAGCCCCGACAACTTCTCGTCAGGGCTTTCTTCAACTGTTTTGTGTGGTGGGTCCTGACAGATTCGAACTGTCGACCTACGGATTAAGAGAAGACTCAAGGGCCCTTTTCGCAACTTCGGTATGACGGTGAAGTCAATGAAATCAAGGACTTACGAGCGCCGCCACTCGGAATCCTGCGCCACGTTGCACGCTGCATTGGACAGACTTGGACAGGAATGCAGTATTGGCACCGGTTTTATTCTATCGAAATGAGTGCATCCGGGTGCCTGATTTTGAGGCATTTCATTACGATTCGGACCCCAATAAAGCGCAGGAAACCGCCTGTTGGGTGCGCCGCTCGACCGAACTGACACACGTCTTTATACGCGTTTGGCCAGGCGCTCGGCGAGCTCGTCATGCTGTTGTAGGAACCGCTTCGGGTTGCTTTTCTTCAGTTTGGCGAGATTCATCAACTTCCAGCGAATCGCCGGAAGGTCCCGCAAGTGCTCGAACGGCATTTGTGTCCAGTCGGGCTCGGCTCGGACCAGTGACAGCAAAAAGCTGCGGTGGGCTGGCGTCAGGGCTCGAGGCAGAGCTTCGAACAGGCGCGCCCTCGTCCCCTCCAACTGCTCCAGGGTCACTGGCTTGGCGGTCATTCCAGAAAATTCGTTGGCGAACACCGCCGCCAAGGGTTGGGGCTGCGCAAACAGCACTTCATGCAGGGGGCGGTTGTGGCCCGCAAGGTACACCACGAAGCAGTCAACAAACTCGCTCGGCAGCCCGAACCGCTCGAACATGTGCGCCACATCGAACAGGTCGCGCGGATGCTGCCGGTCCATGGCGGCAACCAACTTGCTTCCATACAGTTCAGGAGTCGCAAGCACCGGTACCTCGATGTTTGCCGCGAAGAGTGCCTGCGCCGCCGGGGTCAGCGAGGTGCGAACGGGTGCAAGCACGGTTCCCCGGAAGACGAAGTTCACTTCCACTTTGACTTCGCACGTGCCGTCGGACACGAACATCTTGGCTTCGTCGCCCGTATTGTTCGGCCGCAACTCTGCGACAAACCCGATACGCTCAATGCGCGTCTTTGCTGCCGCCAACTCGTTTTTGATGGCGTGGAGAGCGTCCTCCCGAACCATGGTGTGGTCGGTGAATACCACGTCGATGTCCACGGACAGACGCGGCATGTCCTGAACGAACAAGTTGAGTGCTGTTCCTCCCTTCATCGCGAAGAGCGGCGTTTCGTAGATGGCGGGGGTGATAGCCAGCAGCAGCTGAACCGTGGAGGCGTAGGCTTTGTTCATGGAATGCGCTTGAGGTTCAGTCGCTCGCCCGTCCTTCCGACGCTCACCCATCGCTTGCCACCGCCTAGCCGTTCGCTGTGCTCACGCGCGATGGATTTCCAGGGAAGGTTGAGCTCATCCGCCACAGAGTGCGCCAGCCGAACGACCTTGATGCGGGTCAGATGCGAAAAAAGTTCTTCCAGCACCGGCAACCGCAGCGAACGGGCACCCTCGACGAGATGCCTGGCCTCTTCTTGGGACTGTGTGTTGCCGACATCACTC
>CAILAY010000090.1 GCA_903832285.1 uncultured beta proteobacterium
CAACGCCGGTGCCCAACGGCGCGAAGTTCAGCGGCTCGCTCATGAGTCACGCTGGCATCACGAGCAATTGCGCCGCGTGTCACGGCCCGGGTATCACCGGCTCCAGCTTCATCGGCGTGGCCCAGATCGTCGCCATGCCACCGACCTCACCCGTCGGCGCGAGCTCGCACATCCCGTCGAGTACGACGTGCGAGACCTGCCACTTGGGAACAACTCCATCGGGTATGGTGGCGGCGTCGGCCACCAAGAGCGCACCCGGAACGCTGTTTGCCACACCGGCGCCGACCACGACCCAAATCCACACCGGCATCACCGGCGGCTGCAACAGCTGCCACGACACCAACCACGTCTGGATGGGAGTGGGTGTGTATCCAATTGCGCCCACGGTGATGACCAACAACGCCCAATACACGGGTTTTCACACCCGACCCAAGACGGCGGCCAGCACCTATAGCGTGGCTGATCCAGCGCATCCGAGTATTGGCGACTGCTCGCAATGCCACAGCAATCTCAATTACTTCTTGAGTCCGGACAAGCCCGCGAACCACATTCCGACGGCGGTCACGGCACAGTGCACTTTCTGCCATACCTCCACCGACTACTCGGTCCTGCCGACCCTGGCGAACATCCATGCGAACGCGCCCAGCACCACGAGCAATTGCGCACAGTGCCACGGCAGCGCTGCGCCGAGCTTCGCCATTCCCGCGGCCAGCTTCACCATCGTGGGACTGCCCAGCAACCACATTCCAACCACCGCGGCGTGCGAGAGTTGCCACTTGGCCGCGGGCTCCAGCATTGCTGCCACACCAGTAGGAAACGGCGCCAAGTTCAGCGGCTCGCTCATGAGTCACAACGGCATTGCGAGCAATTGTGCGGACTGCCACGGCCCCGCCATCACGGGCTCCAGCTTCATCGGCGTGGCCCAGATCGTCGTCATGCCGCCGACCGCACCCGTGGGCGTGAACTCGCACATCCCGTCCAGTACGACGTGCGAGACCTGTCACCTGGGAACAACTCCATCGGGCATGGTGGCGGCATCGGCCACCAAGACCGCACCGGGGACGCTGTTTGCCACACCGGCGCCGACCACGACACAGATCCACACCGGCATCACCGGTGGCTGCAACAGCTGCCACGACACCAACTATGTCTGGATGGGGATGAGCGCCTATTCGATTGCGCCCACTGTCAAGACCGCCGGTGCACAGTACACCGGTTTCCAGACGCGGCCCAAGACCGCTGCGGGTACCTACAGCGTGGCCGACGCCACCCACCCGACGACGGGTGACTGCTCGCAATGCCACTCGGGAACCAACTACTTCACGGGCCAGGACAAGCCGGCGAACCACATTCCGACGGCGGCCACGGCCCAGTGTTCTGCCTGCCACACCATCCCCGGTGACTATGCGACCCTGCCCACACTGGCGAACATCCACGCCAACGCGCCCAGCACCACGAGCAATTGCGCGCAGTGCCACGGCAGCGCTGCGCCGAGCTTCGCCATTCCTGCGGCCAGCTTCACCATCGTGGGACTGCCCAGCAACCACGTTCCAACCACCGCGGCCTGCGAGAGCTGCCACGTCGGTACCGGCTCCAGTGTCGCCACAACGCCGGTGCCCAACGGCGCGAAGTTCAGCGGCTCGCTCATGAGTCACGCTGGCATCACGAGCAATTGCGCCGCGTGTCACGGCCCGGGTATCACCGGCTCCAGCTTCATCGGCGTGGCCCAGATCGTCGCCATGCCGGTGACGACGCCGATGAGCGCCAGTGCGCATATCCCCTCGAGCACGGTATGTGAGGCCTGCCATTTGGGAACCACACCAACGGGCATGGTGGCAGCATCGAGCAGCAAGACCGCACCCGGAACGCTGTTTGCCACGCCCGCTCCGACCACAGCGCAGATCCACGCAGGCATCACGGGAAGTTGCAACAGTTGCCACGACACGAGCTATGTCTGGATGGGGATGAACGCCTATCCAATTGCGCCCACAGTGATGTCGACGACAGCCGGCCAGAAGTACACCGGTTTCCACACCCGACCCAAGACGGCGGCCGGCACCTACAACGTGGCTGACGCGGCGCACCCGAGCACGGCCGACTGCTCGCAGTGCCACAGCGGGACCGATTACTTCCTGGGTGAAATCAAACCGGCAAATCACATTCCGTACGCGACCGCGGCACTGTGCACGGCTTGCCATACCTCGACCGACTACTCGGTCCTGCCGACACTGGCAAACATCCACGCCAATGCCCAAAGCACCACCAGCAATTGCGCGCAGTGCCACGGCAGCGCCGCGCCGAGCTTTGCCATTCCCGCGGCCAGCTTCACCATCGTGGGGCTGCCCAGCAACCACGTTCCAACCACTGCGGCCTGCGAGAGCTGCCACGTCGGTACCGGCTCCAGCATTGCTGCAACGCCGGTGCCCAACGGCGCGAAGTTCAGCGGCTCGCTCATGAGTCACGCTGGCATCACCAGCAACTGCGTTGCCTGCCACGGCCCCACCATCACCGGGACCAGCTTTGTCGGCGTGAGCAAGATCATCGTGATGCCACCTGTCACGCCGGTAGGCGTGAGTTCGCACATCCCGTCGAGCACCACCTGCGAGACCTGCCACCTGGGCACGACGCCGACCGGCATGGTGGCGGCCTCGGCCACCAAGACCGCTCCCGGCACGGCCTTTTTGACGCCGGCGCCGACCACGGCGCAGATCCACACGGGCATCACCTCGGGCTGCTCCAGTTGCCACGACACCGGCATGGTGTGGATGAGCATCAATGTGGCTGATTACGCGATCGCCCCCAAGGTCCTGGGTACCGCGGCAACGCAGTACACCGGTTTTCACACCCGACCGGTGACGGCGGCCAGCACTTACAGCGTGGCCGACCCGGCGCACCCGACGATCGGCGACTGCTCGCAATGCCATGCCGGCACCACCTATTTTTCGGGCGTCGCCAAACCGACAGGCCATATACCGACCACGCTGGCTTGCGCCACCTGCCATATCGTGGCGGGTGACTACTCGATCGCGGGACTGGCCAGCAATACGATCCTGCACACCGGCATCAGCGCCGGCTGCATCACCTGCCATACCGCGGGCACAGGCGCCGGCCCGTTTGCCGGCTGTACCACGCAGGCAAGCTGCGCCGCGCCACCACCCGTGACCTACCAACCCAAGGTCATGCCATTGCTGGCTGGCGGTTCTCCCACCGCGCCATCGCCGTCCACGCACATCCCGGCAGCGGGTGTCGCCTGCGAAAAATGCCACTCGCCAACGGCGTTCACCACTTTTGGTGGCACCAACATGAAGGGCAATACCGCTGCGCACACGGCAATTGCTACGACGACGCCGACCTGCATCGGCTGTCACGAAGGCACGCCCCTCTTCAGCTGGTATGGCGCGACGGCCACCAGCACGCCGCCCCTGGTGACACGCCCGGTCGGACACGAAAGTCGCAAGGCCGGCCAGGACTGCATCGCCTGTCACTCCAAGGTGTATACCAAGTTCAGTGGAGCCGCTGCCCGCGTGCGTCCGGTGCTGCGCGGCGCTGCCGGAACCATCAACCAGAGGTTCCTGCCCGGTGTCGGCTTGGCCTCCAGCCTGCTCGATACATCGGTCTTCACGCACGCAGGTGTGGCGCCGGGGCAGTGCCAGACCTGCCACAACGACCAAGTTGCCAGCGGCTTCCCTGTCAAGCACTTGCAAACACGCCTCTCGTGCGACAGTTGCCACCGCACCACCGCCTGGAAGCCGGCGCAGTTCAGCCATCAGGGTGTTTCAACGGGCCAGTGCCAGGTCTGTCACAACAGCGCTGCGGCGACCGGCAAACCGGCCGGGCATTTCGTCACGCCTCGTTCGTGTGACGCCTGCCACCGCACCGTGGCGTGGGTGCCTGTCTCCTACTCGCACCTCTCGCCCCTGTATCAGGCACAACCCGGAAACCCCAGTTGCGTGAGTTGCCACGTCACCAACGGCGAACTCATTCCGAGACAGATGCGCGGCAACAAACGGCCCGGCCCGGTTCCAACCCATACCGGCCCATGAGCGACGTAGCCGATGCTCACGAAAGTCACCCACATTGTGTCCAGCCGCGGGCTGTGACTCACTTAGAGGAAGCAGGTAGTAATCATGCAAATTAGAGACGCAATCCAACGCTGTCTGCTGGCGGCCGTTCTAGCGTTGCTGGCGCCACTGACCGGTGCCCAAGGCTTGAGTGACGTGTCCGTGGCAGTGCAAGGCGACGATGTGGTGGCCAGTGTCCTCTTTTCCGGGACCGTGCGGGTGATACAACAAAACACCGAAGCGCCATCCAAATTGGTGCAAATTCAGATTGAACTATTGGTGCCCGACAACGGCATCCGAAGTGAGTCAACCGCCGGCTTGCGAAACGAACCCGCTCCAGGTTTCCGCCGCGTGCCTGCCGCCGGTTCGGCCTCCGAGTTCACATTGGAAACGAATTTTGCGGCACCCAGGACACCGACCAACAAGAGCGGGTTGGGCAACGAACTGGTGACAACCATGAACCTGCGTTTTCGCGAGGACACAGCAGTGCGGGTACGCCAGGGTGCGAATTCGAAGACGATTGACATCGTATTGATCGGCAAGGGTGCCGTGGCTTCGAGTGCGGTCGTTCAGGCGGCCGCTGCGGTGGCGGACGGCAAGGTCGGGGGAACACCAGGAGCCACCGAAGCTCCCGTCGTGCTGGCAACGCCCGAAGTGGAAGCGCGCGCTGCGGACCTGATGGCATTGGCCCGGGAAGCCGTGACCAAGGGGAACACGCAGGTGGCGATCGGGCATCTGAATCAATTGTTGCTGCTGCCACCCAATTCGGTAACCCAGGACGGACAGGAAATGATCGGTGTTGCCTGGGAGCGCGCAGGCGACCTGACGCGTGCCAGGATGGAGTACGAACTCTATCTGAAACTCTTTACGGTAGGTGAGGGCGCCCAGCGCGTGGCCCAGCGCCTGGCCTCGATGGGTGTGGCAGCGCCGCCCGCCAAGGTCGAATCGCAGGTCGTCGCAGGCGCGCCTGAAGCGCCCAAAAAGCCCGAGATAAAGTACAGCGGCACCATTGCAGAGTATTACTTCGGGGGCAAATCGCGCAGTCAGTCGCTGGTGAACCTGAACACTGGCATCGATCAATCGACTCTGACCAAGACCACTGAATCTGCCCTGGTGACGAATGTGGATCTGGGTGCGCGCTACAGCTCAGACCAGTCTGATATTCGCGCCGTGCTGCGGGGCACAGGTTCGACCAACCTCACGACCACATCCAAGAACACCAGCGTCCTGAATGCTGCCTTTGTGGACTATCGACTCAAGGGTAACGGGCTCGCCGTGCGGGTTGGGCGGCAGTCGCCCATCAACGGCGGCTTGTTGGGAATGTTTGACGGTGTATCCCTGACCTATCCGGTGCGCCAGGGCATTCGCGTCAATCTCATGGGTGGGGTTCCCGCCAGCCCGCTGATTTCGACGCCGGACGAGCGCATGTTCGCGGGCATGGTCGAGATGGATACGCTGCTGCCGAATTTGAGCGGTGACATGTACATCCTGAATCAGACGACGCAGGGCATCACCAACCGGCGCACCATCGGCACGGAAGCACGCTATTCGGACGAACGCGGATCGCTTTACGCGTTGCTGGATTACGACCAGTTGTTCAATGCGGTGAATGCTTTCTCGGTGCAAGGATCCGTTCAGGGTGCGGGTCAAACCACCTACACCCTGCTGTTGGACAACCGCAAGGCGCCGTCATTGCAGATGACCAATGCGCTCATCAGCTATGGAGCGACCTCGCTCAGAACGTTGCTGCACATACTGGCCGTGACCAACGGAATGAGCGAAAGCGAAGGCCTGAATTTCATCCGCGATGCCGCCAAAGCGACCACGGCCAAGGCGCGGCAGATGCTCTTCAGCGCGTCGCGGCCCATCAGTGACAAATGGCAGGCGACGGGGGACTTCCGGTTCAGCGATATCGGCGCACTTCCGCAGGTGGGCCAATTCCAGGCCACTGAGGCCACCGGGGCCCAGTATGGGCTGTCGGTGCAACTCACAGGATCCAATATTTACTCCAAACGCGACATCAATAATTTCAATTTGAGCGTGCTCTCGACCCCGCAATTTCATGGCGTGCAACTGGCCTACAACAACCTCACGGGATTTGACGACAACCAGTTCACACTTGAGCCGTCCTTGCGCCTTTACAAGCAGCGCGACAACCAGGGGGTCAACATGATGCGGGTCAGCCCCGGTCTGCGTGGGTCGTACAACCTTTCCAAGAAGCTCAGCGCCATGGCAGAGGGTTTGGCGGAACATTCCACCAATCAGGGGCCTACCAACCACAACACCACGAACTCGGTGTTCTTCTATCTCGGTCTGCGTTATGAACTGTTCTAGAAGTACTCAGCGCGTCCAGCGCGGCGGGGTGAAGCTCTGGCTCGTGTTCTCGGTTGTGCTGGCGGTGCTGGCTGGCGTTGGCTACGCGGTGCTACGTGCGGACTTCGGCAAGTTGTCTGAGAGTGCGACCAAGGGAAGCGCGGAGCCCGGCGCCAACAGTTCGCTCAAACCCCTGTCCGATGAGCAGCTTGAGCGTATGGTCGCGCAAGCCTCGCGGCAGACCCAGCAGGAACCCAAAAATGCTTCAGCCTGGGCCATGCTCGCACACTCGTACGAGATGATGGGGAAGTTTTCCGAGTCGGCAAAAGCCTATGCGCAGTTGGTGCAACTCCTGCCCGGCGACGCGCAAGTGCTGGCCGACTATGCGGATGCGCTGGCTGTTGCCAACGGGCGCAGCTTCAAGGGAGAACCCTTGACCCTGTTGCAGAGGGCCTTGGCGCTGGATGCGAAAAATGTCAAGGCCCTGCTGCTGACGGGCATTGCCTACGTGCAGGAGCAGAACCCGGCGCAGGCACTGCCGTATCTGGAGCAGGCACGTAGCGCGACTGCCGATCCAGGTTTGCTGGGCCAGATCGACGCCAGCATCGCGCAGGCGAAGGCGCTCACGGGCGCAGCGCCAGCAGCGGCCGTTGCAGCATTGCCAGCACATGGGGCGAGCGCTGGCGATGTCGCGGTCAACCAGGAGTCGGCGCAAGTGTCAGGTCGGGTCTTTCTGGCCGAAGATCTGCGCGCCAAGGTGCCAACTCAGGCCACGCTGTTTCTGTACGCACGCCCGGTGGAGGGATCGCGCATGCCGGTGGCCTTGTTGCGCAAGAAGGTCAGCGACCTGCCAATGAATTTTCACCTGGATGACTCGATGGCCATGGTGCCCAATACCAGCCTCTCCATGCAGGCCAAGGTGGTTGTCGTGGCGCGCATCTCGTTGCGCGGAAATGTGACTCCTCAGGCGGGAGATTTTGAAGGTATATCGGCACCGGTTTCTGTTGGCACCAAGGACTTGAAACTGGAGATCTCTGAGGTCCTGAAGTGAATCGATGGTCTCTGCTGGTGAGTCGAGGCAAGTTCGCCCGGAGTGCACTGACGCTGGCGCTCGGGTGCGGCGCGCTGTGGCTGACTCAGGATGCGCAGGCCGTGCTGGGTGCGACGCAGGACACGCTACAGGCCGATCAGATCAACTTCAGGGGTGTGCACAGCCAGCGCGCCGATTGGCAAATGACGACTCACGAAATCAGCCTGGCTGACGGCTCCAGCATCAGGGAATATGTCAATCCCGCGGGACTGGTATTTGCCGTCTCCTGGCACAGTCGCCTGAAGCCCCGGCTGGAGACCCTGCTGGGAGCGCATTACGTCGCGCCGGGCGTGAATTCCAACCTGGCTGCAGGCGTGTCAGGTGTGAAACGACAGCAGTCCTTGCGCCACCCCAATCTCGTGTTGCATCAGAGCGGTCGCATGAATGCCTTTTCAGGATTGGCCTATGTACCGACGCTGGTTCCTCCGGGTGTGAATGCCGATGCGCTTCGCTAGCTGTTGGCTGTTCTGGGCAGCACTGCTGGTGTTGACCGCTCTCGCTGGTTGCGGGGGTAATTCGTCCGTAACGACCTGCAAGGGCTCGGACGGCAGCTATTCTGCGGCAGCCTGTGCCGCGACCGGTGGGTCGACGTCCACGGTGACCTTGGACACGCCCACTGGCAGCAACACCACCGAGGTGATTGTGGACGCGGGTCCGGCCAGTTTTTCGATGGGTACGGCCAATGTTCCGTTTGTGACGGTGACGGTGTGTCCACCGAACTCCGGGCCGGCCAGTGCAAGCGCTTGCGTCACCATCGACCACATCTTTCTCGATACCGGCTCTTATGGCTTGCGCCTGCTAAAAAGCGGCGTTGCCAGACTGTCCTTGCCAGCATTGACGCTGGCCGCCAATGCGCAATTCAATACACCCGGTGGAACCGCCGTGGAGTGCTACCCGTTTGTGCTCGGCGGTGTCTGGGGACCACTGGCTCAAGCCGATGTCCACATTGCGGGTGAAACGGCCACCGCCATTCCGATCCAGGTGATCGACGATGGTGCCAATCCGGCGCTGATCCCACACATCGATTGCAACAGTGCCGCGGGTGGCAGTTTGTTCAGCAACGCCGCCTCACTGCAGGCCAATGGCATCCTGGGTATTGGCATGATTCCGTATGACTGCGGCCTGACCTGCACATCGCCGCTTAACTATGCGGGCTTTCACATTCAGTACTACGTGTGCCCGGATTCCGTCACCGCGAATTGCCAGGCTGCAGCGGTCGCCGCGGAGCAACAGGTTCAGAATCCGCTGGCGCATTTTGTGCCGGATGATGGCAATCCGGAAAACCCTGGCCTGGCCGACAACAACGGCAGCATCATCAGTTTGCCTGCGCTGTCGCCAGTAGGTGCGGGCGTAGCCAAGGGAAGGCTCGTGTTTGGTATCGGTACCCGCAGCAACAACCAGATCGGGCGCGACGCCAAAACGATCTTTGCCGACGCCAATCCAGCCAGTCTCAGCTATCTCTATTTCACGACGACCCTGGGCCAAACGAACTATCCGGACAGCTACATCGACAGCGGCTCAAACGCCTATTTCTTCGACGCCGCCGCCATTTCCCAAACGTGCGCGGGTTCTTCCGGGAATGCAGGCACGAGCGGCTGGTACTGTCCTGCGGGCAGCACACCGGTGGCGCTCAACGCAATATTGACGGATTCGCAGATTCCATCCAACACGGCACAGGTGAACTTTTCCATCGCCAACGCCGACACGCTGTTCAGCACCTCCAGTACCGCCTTCAATAATCTGGGGGGCTCCATCACCGCCGCGCCACGGACCTTTGTATGGGGACTTTCTTTCTTCTTTGGCCGCAGCGTCTACACCTCCATCTGGGGTCAGTGGCTCTCAACCAACGGTCCGTGGAATGCTTTTTAGACGCCTGCAAAAGTGAGACCCGACAAACCCGCCGGCTCGTGGCAGCGCAGGGTCCGCCGAGCATGGCGGCGTTGGCGTTTGCGCCTTGAACTCAAGCACACGCTGCTGATCTCGCTGCTGATCCACGCGATCATCCTGAGCACCAAGTTCGATGTGCCCGATCTGGGCATGCCTGGCAGTCCCTTCAGCAAGATGAAACGGCGCACGGAGGAAGCATCCATCAGCGTGGTGTTGGCAGCCACTCCCGCCGTGGCGGACCCGGTGAAAGTGATCGCCTCCGCGGCGCCAACTTCCAACCCGACTGTTCCGGTCCTGACATCGAGTGTCACGTCGGACGCGCCGGCCGTGCGGCGGCCGGCTCCGACACCGCGCCCCGCACCGGCTGTGCCACCGACGCCGACACCTAAAAATGCTGTCAAGCCACCTCCGCTCCGACCGGTGAAACCTCTGCCGGTCGCGCCACCGAAGCAGGTCAAACCCACGCCAAAACCGCCACCGCCGCCGCCGCCGCCGCCACCACCGCCGCCACCACCACCGCCGAGCGAGCCAGTGAAGTTGCCGGTAGAGCCGATCAAGGTGGATGAACCGGTTCCAGAACTGGTCCTGCCTCCGAAGCTGGCTGCGAGCGCGCCCGACCCTGAATTGGAAAGAAAGAAGGAAGCGCAGCGGCTGGAGACCAAGCGCAAGGAGGCTGAGGCCGAGCGGTTGGAGGCCCTGAGGCAAGAGGCATTGCGTCTGGAAGAAATGCGCCGGCTGGAACTTGAGCGCGAGCTGGCGCGACAAGAGGCATTCAAGCAGGAGGCATTGCGCCTCGAAGCGCTGGCGCGGCAAGAAGTTGCGCAGCGTGAGGCTGTGCGTCAGGAAACTGAGCGCATCGAGACCGCCCGTCAGGAGGCACTGCATGCAGAAGCGCTCCGGCAAGAAGCGCAAGCGCAGGCTGCGGCAAAGCAGCTGGCAGCGCAGCGCGAAGCAGTTCGACAGGATGAATTGAAGCAAGACGCATTGCGCCAGGAGGCGTTGGCACGCCAGGAAGTGGCGCAGCGAGAGGCGGCACGCCAGGAGGCCGTTCGCCAGGAAGCCCAGCGTGCGGAAACGGCGGCACAGGTGGCAGCACAAAAAATGGCAGCGCAACGCGAAGCAGCTCGTCAGGATGCGCTGAAGCAAGAGGCACTGAAGCAGGAGGCATCGCGCCAGGAGGCGTTGGCACGCCAGGAAGTGGCGCAGCGAGAGGCGGCGCGGCAGGAAGCGGTTCGGCAGGAAGCGCAACGCACGGAAGCGGCACGGCAGGAAGCGGCAGCGCAGGCCGCCGCGCAACAGCTTGCTGTGCAGCGCGACGCTGCGCGTCAGGAAGCACTAAGGCAGGAGGCTTTGCGCCAGGAAGCGCTGGCACGTCAGGAAGTGGCGCAGCGCGAGGCGGCACGCCAGGAAGCCGTTCGGCAGGAAGCACAGCGCGTGGAAACTGCCCGACAGGAGGCGGCGGCACAGGCGGCAGCCCAACAGCTTGCGAACCAGCGCGAGGCAGCGCGCCTGGAAGCGCCGCGAGCGCAGGCCGGAGAGGGCAAGTCCGTGACGGTGGGCAATGCATCGACAGCCGGTTCGGACGCGCGTGGGGCGGCACAACAGAGCGCCGCCACCCGGGCCGGACCGGCGCAGATGGCCACGGCCGCTCCTTTGAAATTGGTGGAAAAACCACCCGGTGCGCCGATGGAAAGTGCAAGGCGCCAGACCCTCTACGGGCGCACGGCACAGGATCTGCGTTTGCAGATGGTGGCCGAAGGCTGGCGTCAGAAGATTGAGCAGAATGCCCCGTTTGACGTGCTGCAGGCAGCCAAGACCGGACCCTACGAAAACCCGGTCGTCACCGTGGCGTTGCGTCGCGACGGCAGCCTGGAAAGTGTTGTCATCAACCGATCGAGCGGCGTGCCGGCGATCGACAACGCCGTGCGTAGAATCATCTTGATGCTGTCGCCGTTCGCCCCGTTCTCCTCCGATCTTGCGGTGGACTACGATGTGATCGAGATCCGTCGAGTTTGGACTTTCGATACGGCGCTTCGTTTGCAATATGGTGGCCGCTGACGTCGTGTAAAGTGGCAGCGCGACACCGGCAAGCGGTTGTGCTGTGATCAGAACACAAGAAAGCATCATGGATTCCAACCCTTCATCTCTCAAAACCGAGTTGACACAACTGAACGAATCGCGTGGCACCGGCAACTTGTCCGATGCTGCCACTGAAGACGCCCGCGTGGTAACTCCTGCAGCCAGCAGTTCCATGAACCTTTGGCTGGCTCTGGCTGCGGTGGTGCTGGCGGCATCGGGCGTTGCCTATTGGTGGACTGGATCGCCGCCGCTCCCCACGGTCACATCTACCGCACCGCCGTCACCGTCGCCAACGGTACTTGCCGCTGCTCCCGAAGGCGCCCATGACACTGGAGCAGATCAGATGGACTCTTTGGTGGATCGACTCGCACTCAAGTTGAAAGACAAACCGCAGGACGTTGAAGGCTGGTCCATGCTGGCGCGCTCCTACGCCGTTCTGGAGCGGCATGCCGAGGCGGTGGCGGCGTTCGAGCATGCCCTGGCGCTGCGTCCGAACGACCCGGCGTTGATGGCTGGCCATGCAGCCTCGATGGCAAAGAAAAGTCAGGGCGGTCAGGGCTCCAAATCGGCTTCGACCCAGGGCACGGTCAGCGGCACCGTGAGTCTGGCGCCGGCCATGACCAAGTTGGCGGGACCCGACGATACCGTCTTCATCTTTGCACGCGCCGCCCAGGGTGAACGCGTGCCACTCGCGGTGTTGCGCAAACAGGTCAGGGATTTGCCGCTGCAATTCACATTGGACGACAGCATGGGCATATCGCCGCAGAACAGGCTCTCGGGTGCGGCCCAGGTGGTGGTGAGTGCGCGCATCAGCAAGAGCGGCCAGGCCATGGCGCAAACTGGCGATATCGTCGGTCAAGCCGCACCCGTGGCTGTCGGAGCATCGGGACTTGCCGTCGAGATTCGGGAACTGGTTAAATAGCAGCTTTTGGGTCAATGCAGTGGCCCGGTTGCACTTCAATCTCTAGAAAACTGAATGTCAAACTCTTATCTCTATTTCTATTTCTATTTGGCCGCGTTCGTCATAGGCGTCACGCTCTATGTGAACCGGCAGCGCAGAAAACACACGACCCATGTGGCGCAGTTGCAGCAAGCGGTGGAAAGCGGATTGATGGAGCCACCCTCGCTACACCCGGTGGTGGACAAGACCCGCTGCATGGGGTCAGGCGCGTGCGTCAGCGCCTGTCCGGAGCGGGCGCTGGGCGTGGTCGCTGGCAAGGCGGTGCTGATCAATGCGGCGCATTGCATTGGGCACGGCGCCTGTGCGGCCGCCTGCCCGGTGGAGGCGATCAAACTGGTCTTCGGCACCGAGAAGCGTGGCATCGACATCCCCAACGTGACGCCAAATTTTGAAACCAACGTTCCAGGTATTTTCATCGCGGGCGAACTCGGTGGCATGGGCCTGATTCGCAAGGCGGCCGAGCAGGGTCGTCAAGCTGTCAACTCCCTGCGCAAGAAGGCCGGTGGCAAGGCCGACTTTGACGTAGTGATTGTGGGCTGCGGCCCAGCCGGTCTTTCCGCAGGCTTGTCGGCGATCGAGCACAAATTGCGCTACAAGCTGATGGAGCAGGAGGATTCCCTGGGCGGTTCCGTCTATCACTATCCCAGGCAAAAGGTTGCCATGACCGCGCCAGTGGATCTGGCGTTGATCGGCAAGGTCAAGTTTGGCGAAGTGCAAAAGGAAAAGCTGCTCGAGTTCTGGCAGGACGTGGTGAAAAAGACCGGACTGAAGGTTTCATTTCGGGAACGCATGGAGGGGATCGACCGTGAGAACGGCGGGTTTGTGGTACGCACCAATCGAGGCAAGTACACGACAAACACCGTGCTGTTGGCGATGGGGCGACGCGGCACACCACGCAAGCTTGACGTGCCGGGCGAAGAGACCCATAAAGTGATGTATCGCCTGATCGATCCGGCTCAGTACCAGGGTCAGGCGGTGCTGGTGGTGGGCGGTGGCGACAGCGCATTGGAGGCTGCGATTGCCTTGTCGGAGCAACCCGGAACCGAGGTCACGCTGTCGTATCGCAGTGCCGCCTTCTCCCGCGTGAAGCAAAAAAACCGGATGCTGCTGGAGCAGGCGGAAAAGGCAGGACGAATCAAGGTCATGCTGAATTCACAGACCACGCGCGTGACCGAAACGCAAGTCGAAATTGACTACGAAGGCATTCCGCAGCGCCTGCGCAATGACGCCGTGATCGTCTGCGCGGGCGGCCTTCTGCCCACGCCGCTGCTGCAATCCATAGGAATCGAGTTCGAGACCAAATACGGCGAATCTTGAGACATTGCGGGATGGGCCAAGAGTTACGCGAAGCGAACTTTGCTCGGTCCCCAACACTTCGTCGGGGTAGCGACTTCAGGCCCGCGCCGCCCGCAGCCTTATCGAAAATTCCTGCAGCGCGGCGATGCCGCTTTCTTCGGCACGACGGCACCAGGCCTGCAAATCGGCGGCCAGCTGCTCGCGCGACTGCGACCGACTCAGCCATAGCGCTCGCAGTTCCTCGCGCATGGTGAGCATCTTGTCCAGTACCGGATTGGTGGCGCGCGCCTGGGCTACCTTCGGCTGGGCATAGTCAGGCACCTGCTCCTGGTCCCGGTGCAACCAGCGACGCGCCGCCTTGAGCGCCGACAGGTCCTGGCGACGGACCCTGAGCACCGTCATTTCGGCGCGGCAAACGCGGCGCAGTTCGCGCGCATACCTCGCCATGACCTCATACCGATTGGCAATCAGCGCTTCCAGGGTTCTTTCGTCCGCCACCGGGCGCACCTCGCCCCAGGCCAGCTTTGGCGGGGTCTTTTTCACGCTGGCAAGACGCAAGGTCTCAAGCGCACGGATATAGCACCAGCCGATGTCGAACTCGTAGCGCTTGACGGAAAGCTTGGCAGAGGTCGGATACGTGTGATGGTTGTTGTGCAGTTCTTCGCCGCCGATAAGGACGCCCCAGGGTGAGACGTTGGTGCTGGCGTCGGCCGACTCGAAATTGCGGTAGCCCCACCAGTGGCCAATGCCATTGATGATGCCCGCCGCGGTTATCGGAATCCATACCATCTGCACCGCCCACACGGTCAGACCGATGACACCGAAGAGAACTAGATCCAGCACCAGCAGCAACACCACACCCAGCCAAGTGTGGCGGGAGTACAGATTTCGCTCCAGCCAGTCGTCAGGCGTGTTGTGTCCAAAGCGCTGCAGGGTTTCGGCATTCGCGCACTCCGTACGGTACAACTCGTAGCCCTGCCAGAGCACCTTCTTTATGCCGAATACGACGGGGCTGTGCGGGTCGCCAGCCTGCTCGCATTTGGCGTGATGTTTGCGGTGCACTGCGGTCCATTCCCGCGTCACGGCGCCGGTCGTAAACCACAGCCAGAAACGGAAGAAATGTGAGGCGGCAGGGTGCAAATCAAGTGCGCGGTGTGCCTGGTGCCGGTGCAGGAAGATGGTGACGCTGGCAATGGTGACGTGGGTGAGCGCCAGCGTAAAAAGCAACAGCTGCCACCCGTTCAGATCCCACACGCCAGTGCGCATCCATTCCAGCGCCACCGTGAAACCCGCCGCATCATGAGAACCCATACTGCCCAAACTCCTCAAAGTTGCGTGGACAGGTCGAAGGTGCCACGGAGAAAATCAAAGGGCGATTGTAAAGCGGCTGCCATCGACAGGTGCCTGGCACGCTCTGGCCGGGAGATTTTCCAACCGTAACAATTCAGTGCTGCCAACTCCTGGCTTGGACCGTTCGCACCCGCCGAGCTGCGCCATAATCGCGTGCACTTTACTTTCCCGGAGAGTTCTTTGTTTTCAATCATCCTAGCCGCAGGGTGGCCCATCTGGCCATTGATTCTGTGTTCACTGCTCGCGGTTGCCGTCGTCATCGAACGACTCCTAAGCCTTAAGGAAAATCGCATCGCGCCGCCCAAGCTGCTGGACGAAGCGTTGCGCGTGTCGCGCACGGCCGTGCCGGCGCGCGAGGTGGTGGACAAACTGGCACAGAACTCCGCCTTGGGTGAGGTGCTGGCCAGTGGTCTCAGAGCCTTGAGTCTGAATCCGCGCTGCGCCGAAGAGGACTTGCGCGCCACGATGGAGGGTTCGGGTCGCGAGGTCGCGCACCGCATGGAACGTTACCTCAGCGCCCTGGCCACGATAGCCTCGGCCGCGCCGCTGCTCGGTTTGCTGGGAACCGTCATCGGCATGATCGAGATTTTCGGCTCGCAGACGCCGGGCTCCGGCGCGGGTGGCGCCAATCCGGCCCAGTTGGCGCATGGCATCTCCGTCGCCCTGTACAACACGGCATTCGGGCTGATGGTGGCGATCCCGTCGCTGATCTTCTGGCGCTACTTCCGGGCCACGGTGGATGCTTATCTGCTGACACTGGAATTGGCGGCGGACCAGTTCGCACGGCACCTGAAGAACCTGCGGGAAACCGCATGAAGTTCCGCAAGCGTCCGCGCGAAGAACCGGAGATCAACCTGATCCCGTTTATCGACGTGCTGCTGGTGGTGGTGATCTTCCTGATGCTTTCCACCACCTACGCCAAGTTCACCGAGTTGCAGATCAGGCTGCCCACCGCTGACACGCAGGCGCAGCGTGACTACCCCAGGGAAGTGGTCGTGGCCGTCAGCAGCGACGGACGCTATATGGTCAATGGCGCAGCAATTGCGGGGCGCAGCGTGGAAGAAATCTCGGCTGCATTGAGCGATGCTGCCAGGTTGGGCAAGGAGACCGTGGTCATCATCCACGCCGATGCCAATGCCGCACACCAGTCCGTGATCACGGTGATGGAGGCGGCGCGGCGTTCGGGTCTGAGCCAGATCACCTTTGCCGCGCAGACCACAGGTTCGGCCGGCGCTCCCTGACACGGCCTCTTCGGACCGGCTGCTGCGGTGAGAGACGCTATTTGCGCTCCCACACCGCCGCAAAAAATCCATCCGTGCCGTGCCGATGTGGCCACAGCCGCAAGTAGGGGCCATGGCACAGGGTGGCTGCGTTCTCCACCTTGAGTTGGACAAACAGATCGCCCACATCCAGTGGAACGTAGTCCGGATTGGTTTGCGAAAACGCCTGTGCCACGGCTTCGTTTTCCTGCGGTAGCAGGCTGCAGGTCGCATACACCAATCGGCCTCCAGGCTTGAGCAGGCGTGCCGCGCTCTGCAGAATGGCCGCCTGCATCAGGGCCAACTCTGCCACAGTCTTTGCGGTCTGGCGCCACTTCAAATCAGGATGGCGGCGCAGCGTGCCCAGGCCCGAGCAAGGCGCATCCACCAACACGCGGTCAATCTTTCCGGCCAGGCGTTTGATGCGGTCATCGCGCTCATGCGCCAGTGCTGCCGGATGCACGTTGGAGAGTCCGCTGCGCGCCAGCCGGGGTTTGAGCGCGTCGAGCCGGTGCGCCGAGGTGTCGAAGGCGTAGAGGCGGCCGGTGTTGCGCATGGCCGCGCCTATCGCCAGGGTCTTGCCACCGGCGCCGGCGCAGAAGTCCACCACCATCTCGCCGCGCTTCGCATCCAGCAACAGCGCCAGCAGTTGCGAGCCCTCGTCCTGAACCTCCACGGCGCCGCGCACAAAGGCCTCGGCTTTGGCCAGTGAAGGCTTGCCTTTGACGCGCAGACCCCAGGGTGAAAAGGGCGTGGGCGCGGTGTCGATGCCGGAAGCCTTCAATTCCTTTTGCACATCGGAGCGCTTGTCGTTCAGTGCGTTCACGCGCAGGTCGAGCGGCGCCATCTGGTCCAGGCTTTGCACCAGCGGCCAGAACTCCGGGCCCAGCGTTTCTTTGAGCGGGGTCACCAGCCATTCCGGCAAATTGTGGCGATGGCGTTCCAGTAAATCGGCGCTTTGGATCCCCAGGCATTGCTCCAGCCAGGCGTGCTCCTGGTCGGTCAAGGCGCTGCGCAAAAAGTCCTGTGCTGCCTGCGTTTGTGCGGCGTTCAGGCGCACGCCCTGCTCCTTCTGGCCCTGTGCCAGCCCCAGAATCGCCAGTCGGCGCTCGCGAGGACCCGAGCCCGACGGCGCAAAGTGTTCAAAAAGCAGTTTGTGGCGCAGCACCGCGTAAACGGTGTCGGTCAGGGTGGTCCGCTCGCGCGGGCCCAGACCGCGGTTGTCGCGGAAGAACCGCGCCACGATTGCGTCGGTGGGATGGTCGAATTTGAGGACAAGACGGACCAGTTCTGAACTGGCTTCAAGCAGGGCTTTTGGATGCATAGGGGTTGATTGTCACCCAACGTCGGGAGCCATTCCACGTGGGTGCCAGGATGCCTTAAGCCTCGCATAATGTTTCTTCTGTATCGTCTGTGACGTTCATCGGCAACTGATTTTGATGGCGGCGCCGATTTCACCTGCCAGCCGAGGAACCCGGTGCTCCCAGTCGATCGGTTATCGGGCTGGCGATTGGCGAGCCACCTCTTTTGCAGTGAAGCGAGATATCTGCATCGCTGCGCATGAACCCCATTCCTTTCGATAGGCGGCGGGGCTATCGAAATCATCTTCTGGAGCCGCGTTGGGGACACAGCTTTGCGAGAACTTGATGAACGATTCGAAACTCTATTTTCCTGATTGGATTTACAACCCGTTGCCCTATCTCTATGTGTCCGTGGGCCTGTACTGCGTCTTCAATCTGCCCAGCGCTGTGGGAATTTTCAGCGGCGTGACCTTGATGTCAGCAGGTGCCGCCATAGGGATGTTGCGCCACCGACACCGCCAGGTTTCGCATCACGCGCAACGCCGTGCCGGGGACGTTCCCGTGCGGCCAATATTCGAGATTGCGTGGCGCGACCGTCTGGCAACAGGGCATCGCGTATTGGATGAAGAACATCGACGACTATTTGATCTGGCGAACAATGCCATCAACGCCGTCTTGAACAATCAGTCGACGCAGACCGTGAATCGTCTGCTCGAAGAACTGATCGAGCACATCGTCGATCATTTTTGCACTGAAGAAGCGACCCTCGCCGGGTTGCGGCATCCGCAGTACGCGGCACATAAGGAAATTCATCAGTCCTTACTCGCCAAAGCATTTCGCTTGCGCGACGGTCTGCCAAGTGGCGGCGAGCCAGTTGCCCGTGAGTTGGTTTCCTTTGTTGCTTTTGATGTTCTGACCGACCATATCCTCAAGGAAGATCAGAAGTTCTGGAGCACGACCGGGGAACAATCACCCTGACGTGCAACCGGGCTCGATGGTCTTGTGCTTGTCGATCAAAGTTTGTGTCGTAAGATTCACGCGCTTCGATTCTGTGGGAAAACACCTTGCATGGCATAGGGCAGGGGTGGCCAGGAATTGGTTGCAATCGATCCACCACTGGCCGGTCTCAAGGAGCCGCAATGAATGTAAAGAAACTTGAGGGAGTTCAGCTGGATTTCTGGGTCGCCAAGGCGGCCGGCCTGGCGACTCAGCAGGAGGTGCCGCTGCCGCAAGAGAGGCATGATCCTGACAGTGGCAAATGGCATCCGAAGACCTTCCACCCATCGATCGACTGGTCGCACGCCGGCCCTATCGTTTCCAACGAATGGTACGTGATAGAAGACGTTCTGGTGGAATGGTTCGGTCCCGATTGGGCGTACGCCGGCGGCATCACGAATGCTTCCCTCCTGTGGTTCATGCGCGCCTTTGTCGCCTCCCAGTTCGGCGACGAGGTTGAAGACATTGTCGAGAGCGACGGGTAATTGCAGCAGTGGCGAAGAATGGGTGGTGTTCGACCGGCATTCGGCTCGACGCCGCGGGTCAAAGCGTCGCTGTTTGCAGCAGTTGCGCGATCACCTGAGGATAGATGAGATGCTCCTGCGTGAGCACGCGTGCCGCGAGCGTGGCAGCAGTGTCTCCGACAACAATCGGCACCACGGCCTGCGCCAGAATCTCGCCATGATCCAGTTCCGGAGTGACGCGGTGCACGGTGGCGCCGGCCACCTTGCAACCGGTATCGAGCGCGCGCTGATGCGTGTTGAGTCCGGTAAATGCAGGCAGCAGTGAGGGGTGGATGTTTATGAGACGACCCTCATAGTGGCGCACAAAGTTTGGCGTCAGAATACGCATGAAGCCGGCCAGCAACACCAGGCTTGGGGAATAGGAGTCGACGGCGTGCTGCAGTGCTGCATCAAATTCCTCGCGCGTGGCGAAGTCCCTGTGGTCCACTACTTCCCTGGCCACACCCTGCGCCTGCGCCATGCCGGGTGCATCGGGCCTGTTGCTGATGACCGCTGCCACACGGGCGCCGAGACGCTCCAGCCAATGTTCGCGCTGTGCCGCACGGATGATCGCCGCCATGTTGGAGCCTGAGCCAGAGATCAGAATGACGATATTCTTCATGAGGAAAAGTTTCAATGACACTGCCGATTTTGACACCCCTGCAGGCGCGTGTGCTCGCTACGTTGATGGAAAAGGCTCGCACCGTGCCCGACAGTTACCCGCTCACCCTGAACAACGTGATCATCGGCTGCAATCAGAGAACCAGCCGTGATCCGGTGATGAATGCCGAGGATGCGCAGGTGCAGGAGGCGTTGGACGCGCTCAAGCAGATGGGGGCGGTGCGTGAGGCCAGCGGTCAGCGTGCTGCGCGCTATGAACACAATTTTCAGCGCACCTATGGCGTGCCGGAGCAATCAGCGGTTTTGCTGGGCCTGTTGATGTTGCGCGGACCACAGACTGCGGGTGAGTTGCGCATCAGCACCGAGCGCTGGTATCGCTTTGCCGATATTTCTTCGGTCGAGGGTTTTCTGGACGAATTACAGGACCGCTCAATCGAGAAGGGTGGGCCCTTGGTAGTCAAACTGCCACGTGCTCCCGGTGCCCGTGAGCCACGCTGGGCACACCTGTTGTGCGGTGCGGAGCATGCGGCGCTGGCGTCGACCGCTGCCGCGTTGCAGGGCGATCCGACTCAGGCGACCGAACTGATGCAGCGCGTGGGCACGCTGGAAGACGAAGTACGTTTGCTGCGGGAAACGGTGCAGACGCTGTGCCTGGAACTCGGTGTGCCCGTTCCCATGTCACCGCCCGGACAGAGCGAATAGCACGGGCGTGCTAGAAACAGCGTCGGTTGGCGCAACGGAACCCGACTTCGTCATGCAGGGGGCAGATACATGGACTTGAACTTCACACCGGAAGAACAACAGTTTCGCGAAGACGTGCGCGTCTGGGTGCGCGCGCATCTACCAGCGGAAATTTCGCACAAGGTGCACAACTCCCTGCGCCTGAGCCGCGACGATATGCAGCGCTGGGCCAGGATTCTGGGCAAACAGGGCTGGTTGGGCTGGGGCTGGCCAAAGGAGTTTGGTGGCCCGGGATGGAACGCTGTGCAAAAGCATTTGTTCGAGGAGGAATGTGCACTCGCGGGTGCGCCACGCATCATCCCCTTTGGCCCGGTGATGGTGGCGCCGGTGATCATGGCGTTCGGCAACGCCGAGCAGCAGCAGCGGTTTTTGCCAGGCATTGCAAGCGGCGAAGTCTGGTGGAGTCAGGGTTACAGCGAACCGGGGTCGGGCTCCGATCTCGCCTCTGTCAAGTGCCGGGCTGAACGCCAGGGTGACCACTATCTCGTCAACGGCCAAAAAACATGGACCACACTTGGTCAGTATGGCGAATGGATATTCTGTCTGGTGCGCACCAGCACCGAAGGCAAACCGCAAACCGGCATCAGCTTCTTGCTGATCGACATGAAGACTTCCGGTGTCTCCGTGCGCCCCATCAAACTGCTCGACGGCGAATGCGAAGTGAATGAAGTTTTCTTCGACAACGTCAAGGTGCCGATTGAAAACCTGATCGGCGAAGAGAACAAGGGCTGGACCTACGCCAAGCATCTGCTCAGCCACGAGCGCACCAACATCGCCGACGTGAACCGCGCCAAGCGCGAGTTGGAACGCCTCAAGCGCATCGCCAAGGCCGAGGGTCTGTGGGACGTGGCCGCGGGCGGATCAGAGGCGCTGCGCTTTCGCGACGAAATCGCCCGGCTTGAGGTCGACGTGGTCGCCCTGGAGATGCTGGTGCTGCGCGTGCTGTCGGCCGAAAAATCCGGCAAACAATCGTTGGACATTGCAGCCCTGCTCAAGATCCGCGGCAGCGAAATCCAGCAGCGCTACAGCGAACTCATGATGCTCGCGGCCGGCCCCTTCAGCCTGCCTCTCATGCTGGACGCCATGGAAGCGGGCTGGCAGGGGGATCAGGCTGCAGCCGTCGGACTGGGCGGATTTCCGGGTGGTGATGTGCGGTGCGCGCCGCTGGCATCGACCTATTTCAATTATCGAAAGACCACAATTTACGGCGGATCGAACGAGATACAACGAAATATCGTTTCTCAGACCGTATTGGGCTAGCAGCCCAATGCGCTTGATTCACGATATTTCGTCGTTCGCGGTACGCACCGCTCCCCCTTGCCCCCTCCGGGAGGGGGTTCCAGATGGATGAATGCAGGCACGAGACAGGCATGACGAAGGCAGATCAAGGAGAGGACGATGGACTTTGAATTTAGTGATGATCAGGAGCAACTGCGTGATGCTTGCGCGAAGTGGGTTAGCAAAGGCTATACCTTCGAGCGGCGCCGCAGCATCGTCGCGGCCGGGGGGTTTTCGCGCGATGCCTATGGGGAAATGGCAGAGCTCGGGCTGTGCGGCCTGTATATCCCTGAGGCGCGGGGCGGCTCGGGAATGGGGGCGATCGAGGGCATGGTAGTGATGCAGGAATTGGGGCGCGGCATGGTGCTGGAGCCCCTGGTGCAGACGCTGATGGCGTCATTGTTACTGTCACTTTATGCCACGCCCGAACTGCAGGAAAACTGGCTGGGCAACATCGCCGGTGGCAAGAGTCTGGTGGTGCTGGCGCAGCAGGAGCGCAAGCGGCGCTACCGCCTTGAGCAATGCGAGGCTAGCGCCACGCTGGGAAGCGCAAGCTGGGTTCTGAGTGGGCTCAAGAATGTTGTGCCCGCGGGTGACGCGGCCGACGCCTTCATTGTTCCGGCAATGGCACAGGGCCAACTGGCGCTATTCCTTGTGGAAGCCAAGGCGCCGGGTGTGACGACGCGCGGCTATGCCACTCAGGACGGCAGTCGCGCCGCTGACCTGCGCTGCACGAATACGCCGGCAGCGTTGCTCACGCTGGACGGGCTGGCGGCGCTGGAACACGCAGTGGACATCGGCATTGCAGCCAACTGTGCGCAGGCGGTGGGTGGGATGGATCAAGCTCTGGCCATCACCGTGGACTATATGAACACGCGCAAGCAGTTTGGCGTTGCCATCGCCAGCTTTCAGGCACTGCGCCATCGCGTGGCCGACATGAAGATGCAACTCGAACTCGGGCGCAGCATGAGCTATTACGCCCACCTGAAACTGAATTCCAGAGCGCCTGAGCGCCGCATGGCGATCGCGCGGGCCAAGGTGCAGATGGGTGCCTCCATGCGCTTTGTGGGGCAGCAGGCGGTGCAGTTGCACGGCGGCATTGGCGTCACTGACGAATACATCGTGAGCCACTATTTCAAGCGACTCACCCAACTCGAGATGGAGTTTGGCGACAGCTTGCACCATCTGGGTGAAGTGTCGCAGCGCATGCAGGACACGGCCGGCGTCTTCGCCTGACTTATCGAGATTTCACTTCGTCGTTCCCGTGCGCTATCAGGCCGGTACATCCACCGCCATGAGTTGCACCAGCGCGCGACCGACGATGGGGGCCTGATCGATTTCAGTAAGGCGGCCTTCGCGCAGCAGTTCGACCACTTCGCGTTCGGAGCGCACGAAGGCATCAAAGCCTTCGCGGTTGGTAAACAAGAGTCGGGTGCGCTTCGGACTGATCCAGCTCAGCCGGCAGCGATGAAGTTGGCTGTTTTCGTTCAGGTAGTCGAACCACATGCCTCGCTTGAGGGACTCAGCCTTGAGCCCGAATTCATCCTTGGGAGGGGTCTGTGCCTGCGCCACGCGCGCATCCAGCGCGAGCATGGCTTCCTGACCGGCCTGGGCTTCGCGCGCTCGCCGATCGAGTTCCTCTGGCGTGGGCGGCGCCGTTCGCACCGCCTGCATATGCAGTTCCATCAGACCGGCCATGAAATCTTCGCGGGCTTTTCCAGTCCAGCGAATCGAGTCCAGCCCAGTTCCCAGACCTCGAATCAGATCGGGCAGCACGCGCATCAACTGGCGCCGTTCCTGCGGGCGCGGTGACAATTCGGGTTCGCGCTGGCGACGTTCGATCGCAACCGTCTGCGGCTGGGTCGACCAGATCAGTTGATCCATGGTGGACAGGGCGTTGTTCCATAGTTCGCGCTGGGTCTGAACTTTCAGCCAGGCCCGGGCCATCACCTCGCGCCACTGAATCGTCAGGAACGGCAGCAGTAGCGGCGCCAGCGGCGTTGCCAGTGGCAAGGCATTGATGCGCGCGTGAACCACCTCGTCGGCATGCGAGCGTGCCAGCACCAGCGATTCGTCCGACTGCTCCACTTGGGCCACCGGTTCGATCTGGGTTTGCGCCAGTTGCTCTGCCTGGTTCTGAAACTCGGAAAATTCCGCCAGCAGTTCATCGAACAGGGACAGGTCATCTTCAAATTCACTCAGCGCGCGACGGACCGTCTTTTCGATCTGCAGATAGAGTGGATCCTGCTCGCCCTTTTCAACGTTCCACGTGACCGAACCATGCGACAGGGCGTCGATCAATTTGCGTGCCGGGTGCTCTGCAGAAGCGAAAAACTCGCGGTCAATCATCGCCGCCTTCAGCGTCGGGATCTGCAACCGCGCAATGATGACCTTGAGTTGCGCCGGTATCGCTGGATCGGCAAATACGTAGTCGAACACTTCGGCCAGCGCGTCGACCGTGCCGCGATCGATTTCGGACGCCTGCCTGACCTGAACGTGTTCGCGCATGCGGCGCAGCACGTTGTGCCCGGTGGGATCCAGGGCGTCACCCCATTCGTGGATGAATTCGGCACCGCCGTCGATCTGCAAGCCGCCCAGGTAACCCATCAATCCAGGGTCTGCCGGCGCGCCAGCCATGCTAAGGGCGGCGGCACCGCCCGATTCGCCTTGGGTTGCACCGAAACCGAGCCGTTGCAGGAATTGACGCGCATGAGCCGCGATACTTTGTCCCAGCGGCGCCGTGCGCCCGTGGCCGGGTGGGCCGGCCGCGCGGGTGAAGCCACCAAATTCCGACGGCATCGCGCCGGGTTGATTGGGTTCGTGGTCGGGCGTCATCGGAAACGGGGTGCCCAGCCCACCGTAGCTCGTGGCGGGACCGCTGTGGGCAAAGTCGGGGTATCCGCCGTAGCTGGACTGTTGGGCACTGTTCGGGAAGGCTCCGTAGGCGGACGAGACTTGGTCCGAGTCGAAGCTGCCGGGTTCGGAGTTAGGGACAAAGCCGCTTTGCGTGTTGGCTGATTTGCGGATGCGATGCTTGGTTTTGACAGAGACACCCGCCTGCGACAAGGTGGCAATCATGTCGTCATAAAGCGGCGCCAGATCAATGCTGTGCTCGGGCGAAAGAAAAGCCAGCAGGTCGGTGCATATCTGTTCGTCAAAACTGCTTCGTTTCCAACCGAGCATCAGTGCCCGCACCAGAATCTCCGGTCGAAAGGGATTTGCGCTCAAGGGCATCACCTCGCCCGACAGCAGAGTGCCAAGGAGCTGGTTGAGCGTTTGCAGGGCTGCCTCGTAGTGGCTATTGAAGCGTTGGGCGACCTGGTCAAGCGACAGCAGCTGATCCATTTCGGCAGCATCGATCAGCGTCAGGGTCATGCCGTCCAGCGCGTTGGCCGGACTGGTCGCTGCCGCGCCGGTTTGAGGACGTGCGGCCTGCGCCACCCGCACCTCTTCTTGCAGTGTTTCCTTTAGAGCGTCCTGATAGATACTGGTGGGAGCAGCCGTCTGCTTGTCCAGCAGGAAACTCTCGGAGCGCCAGCGATAAGCGTCGGCCGCGGAGTGGGCACCGCTCTGGGATGCCATGTCCAGCAAACGCTCACTCATCAGACGCAACTGGATCACTTCATTGCGGCCAAAATGGGTCAGCGTCTTGGCCATCAGATTGCGCATGATCGCGCGCACCTGGGCTTCGGCGTTGCCTGCCGGCGTCTGGAGCGTAGCTTGGGGGCGGGAGATCATGGCGCGATTTCGGATCGATGGAATCAGTGCGGGTTTTCAACCAGGGGTATGCGCGCCAACGGGAATCTCGGGCGGTGCCATGATATGGTCGATTGCCCTGGAAACCAGGGGTTCGCGGGGCAATGCCTTGAGGCCGCCCTGGCGCAACAAGGCGCCGATTTCGCGCTCCGATCGCACAAACGCATCGAAGCCTTCGCGATTGGAAAAGAGAAACCGCTTGCGCTTCGGGCTAACCCAGGTCAAACGGCAGCGATGGATTTGCGCCTGGTCGCTGATGAAGTCGAACCACATGCCGCGCTCCAACTCCCCCAACATGGAGTCATAGGAATCGGATTCCGCATCCCGCGCTGCTGCGACGCGCTGATCCAGCATCCATACCGCGTTGTCGCTGGCAATCCGATCCTCGGAGTCGGGCACACCCTCATGCGTCGGGTCCGGCCCGGACCGGATTGCGTTCATGTGAGTCGCGATCAAACGCCTCGTGAAGTTTTCACGCTCGTCTCCGGTCCATTCCAGCGCGTCCAGACTGGCATTGAGCTGTCGCACCAATCCTGGCAGTACGGTCACGAGCTCGCGGCGTTCCGCACTGTCGCGCTTATGTTGTGTAGACCACAACAATCTGTCCGTGGTCTCGATCAAATGGGTCCAGGCTTCGGGTTGCGCGTCGTGATGGACATAGGCCTGGGCCAGAACCTCCCGCCACTGGTCGGTGAGAAACGGTATCAGGAACGCGGTCGTGTCGTGGCCGTCTGGCATCGCCAGGATACGCTCCTGGAGCATGGCGTCGACCTGGGCGCGGGCCACCTCCAGCGCTTCGTCGGCCTCATGGGCGCTGGCCAATTGCTGGACCTGCAGGTTGACCTGCTGTTCCGCCGCATTGAGGAAGTCCTTGAATTCCGTCAGCACCTCGGTGAGCAAAGTGAGGTCCTGCCCGAACCCCGTCAGTACACGTTTGACGGCGCCTTCAATCTGCAGATAAAGCGGATCGTCCATGCCCTGTTCGACGGTCCAGGCTATGGCCGCGGCAGCCAGCGTGTCAACCAGCTTGCGCGCAGGGTGGTCCGCGTAAATGAAGAAATGCCGGTCCATCAAGGCAGCCTTGAGTACCGGGATCTGCAGTCGCCCGATCATGACTTTGAGCGGCACCGCGATGTCGGGGTCGGAAAATACGAAGTCAAACACTTCGGCCAAGGCGTCAACCGTGCCGCGATCAAATTCATGGCCACTACGAATCTCGTCATCGGCGCGCATCTCACGCAGCAGGTTGTGGCTATCCAGATCGGCGTCCAGCCCCAGATTGGAGAAGGACTTGACCGCGTCCACGCGCAGTGCTTCCAGGTACCTCGCCAGGTAAGGTTCGATCGGAAGCGCGACGGGTGCGGCCACGAGTCCGGGCGCCGACCAGAGTTCCCGCGGCGCGGACCCGACATCGCGCAATACCCCTGCCCCGTCAGGGCTCATGCCCTGATGACGCAGGAACTCCCGGGCGTGCGTAGCCACTGACCAAACCGGTGCTCCGTAACCGTAGGCAAGCATCTGGGCGGAGGCGGCAACCCCGGGGGGAAGACCGCCACCCGGACCAACCCGATAGCCGCCCAGGTCACCCTCCAGATAACCCGCTTGCCCACCGGCGGAAGCACTCTCCGACGACCCCGGCGGCAAACCCAGGGGCGACTGTGCAGAGTGCACGAACGCCTCGCCCGTGACGGCAGGACCGGAGGTTCGCCCTGACGCACGGGATTTGCGCACCCGATGGGACTGCGCGGCGACGCCGGCACGCTCCAGCATTTGTTCGAGTTCGAAGTAAAGGGGGCCCAGATCAATGCAGTGTTCGGCGTCGAAGGCCAGCGCGGCATTTTGGGCCGACTGTTCGTCGAACGAACAATCCTTCAGGGTTGCCGTGAAGGCACGCATCAGCACTTCAGGTCGATAGGGGTTGCCATCAAGGCTGGCGCCCTCGCGTCCGAACAGCGCTCTCAGGCGCAACGTCAGCATGGCCAGCGGCTCTTCATAGCGCAGGTTGAAGTGCTGTATCAATTCATCCTGCAACAGCATCTGATCCATCTCGTTCACACCCACCAACGAGAGGTTCAACTCGGCGCCAAAATCCGCCGGCTGGGTGACCTGCCCCTGGCGCCGATCGCTGTTGGGATGAATGGTCTGTATCTCGTCCGTCAGGCATCTTTCCAGCGCTTTCAAAAACCTGGCATGGAAATCGACGGCGTTTGTGTCGAAAAAGTGACGGGCTTTCTTCCACGACTGGATTTGCTCGGGCAAGTGCCGACCCGGCAGAGTACACAGTTCCTGCAAGCCCTGGCGCAACCGGCGCAAGAGATCGCCTTCATGCCGTGAAAAATAGCTCAGAACATGCGCGTTGAGCTTGCGCGCCGTAGCCCGCACGGACTTGTGTGTGAAACTGTGCGCGAACTCGGAGCCTTTGGGCGAATTCATATTCCTGTGCGTGCCGTTGGACCAACAGCGAGTGGACTCTTTCATCTGTGCGCCGTGCCCTGTGCATCCCCTCGCAAGCTTGGGACCTATTGTAAATACCCGGCGATCCCGTAACAGGGCATAAAACACTACAAACGATGGGCAGTTTTACTACTTTCCCGGCTGCAAGCTTGTCATTGGTCAAGGTCGCGCGATGAAATGCCACTATCGGTGGACTTTCTCACTGAGGATTCCTCCTCAAAATCTGCCCGCTTCGCCAAAGCCAGGCCACGCAGGTCTTCACAGTGCGATACAGCCAGCGCAGCAACGTCAATGTCAGCATCGCCTCCACCAGGGTCTGCACAAAGGCCAGGAAAGGATGGCGTCGCTTGGCCCGGAGGTGAAATTTTGCGAAGGCCCGGTCGCGTGAGATTTCAATGCTGTCGTAAAACGTGGGCACCACCAGCAAGGTCAGCAGGGTCGACGTGATCGTGCCGCCGATGATGGCGATCGCCAGCGGGCGATAGAAATCCGCGCCTTCGCCGATGCCGATGGCCACCGGCATCATGCCGGCGATCAGGGCGAAGGTGGTCATCAGGATTGGGCGCAGCCGCAGGCGTCCGGCGTGCATCAGCGCGTCCTCGCGTGCCGTGCCTGTGGCTTCCTCCTTGCGCGCGCAGTCCAGCAGCAAAATGGCGTTCTTGGCCACCAGACCCATGAGCATGATGACGCCGATAAAACTCATCAGGTTGAGCGTACCGCCAGTGAGCAACAGCGCGACAACCACGCCAATCAGGCTCAGCGGGAGCGACAGCATGACCGCCACGGGAGCCGTAAACGAACCGAACTGGATCACCAGAATCAGGTACATGAGGCCGATGCCCATGACCAGGGCGATCCCCATTTCCGTGAACAACTCCTTCTGGTCGCGTGCCGTGCCGCCCAGTTCGATACCGTATCCAGGGGGGAAGGCGATCTGCCCGGCGATCTTCATGGCGTCCGCGGTGACCTCGCCGGCGGAGCGGCCCTGCGCGTTCGCCGACACCGAAATCATGCGCTTGCCATCCTGGTGTTCAATCTTCGCGGGTCCCTTGCCCATGGTGACGACGGCGATCTGGCTCAGTGGCACCATCATGTCGGCGCCGATCACGGCAATCGGCAGATGTTCGATGTTGGCAGCGCTCACGCGGTCGTCCGGGTGCAGGCGCAAGGCCACGTCGCGCGCCTCACCGGTGGGGTCGACCCAGTCGCCGACCTCCACGCCGGCAAACGCCACGCGCAGTGCCTGCGCCGCGTCGGCCACCGAAATGCCCAGGGAGTTGGCCAGCCCCCGGTTCAGTTCAATCTTGAGTTCATCTTTCGGGTCCAGTTCGGACAGTCCCACGTCCACGGCCCCCGGCACCTGGCGCAGTTGCTCCATGTAGGCCGTGGTGAGTTCCATCAGGCGGCGCGCGTCGGGTCCGGAGAACTGGATCTGTACGGGTTTACGCACGCCGTTGTTCAGGTCCTCCATCACCACATACTCAGCACCCACCAGACGCGCCATTTCGCGCCGCAGGTCAGCGCCGATCACCGCGGCTGAGCGGTGACGCTCGGTGCTCTTGCCGATGTCCACGTAAATGCGGCCGCCACCGGGGTGAATGTTGCTGTTGGTGGCCACGGTTTCCTTGATGCCGCGCGCCATCGTGGCGGCTTGCTCCACCTTGAGTCGGGCGAATTCCAGACTGGCGCTGGACGGTGTGCGTATTTCGATCGCGATCGTGTTGTCGTCCGAGACGGGCATGAAACTGGATCCGCCAAATCTGAAATGAAGACCCAGTGCTGCCGCAAGGCTGAGAACAGCGATGAAGGCCATGGAGCGGCGATGGTGCAGAGCCCAGGCGATGACGTGGCCGTAGCGATTGGCCTGATGGTCGAACCAGTTGTTGAAGCGGGCCAGCACCCGACCCACACCACGCCGTGGCCGGTCGTGGTGACCCACGGGATCGCCCCAATAGGCAGACAACATCGGGTCCAGGGTAAAGGAGATGAACAGGCTCACCAGCACCGAACTGGCCACCGTCAAGGCAAACGGTCGGAACCATTCGCCCGCGCCGCCGCCCATGAAGGCCACCGGGATGAAAACGGCGATGATCGAAAAGGTGGTGGCCGCCACCGCCAGTCCGATCTCCGCCGTGCCCTCACGCGCCGCCGTGCGCCGGTCCTGGCCGCTGGTCATATGCCGCACGATGTTCTCACGCACCACGATGGCATCGTCGATGAGCACGCCAATGGCCAGCGACAAACCCAAAAGTGTCATGAAGTTCAACGTGAAACCACATAGCCATACCGCGATGAAGGCGGCGATCACCGAAGTTGGCAGGCTCAACGCGGTGATGAGCGTGGAACGCCAGGAATTGAGGAAGGCGTAGACCACGAAGATCGTCAGCACAGCACCAAACACGAGGGAGTGAATCACGTTGTCCAGGTTGCTCTGCGCCTCTTCGCCGCCGTCACGTACCACCTCCAGTGTGGTTCCCGATGGCAGCGTCTTGCTCACTTCCTTCACCAGGTCACGCACCTTTGTCGCGACGGCCACCGTGCTGGCATCGCGTGAGCGCGTGACGGCAATGCCGACGTTGGGCAGTCCGTTGCGCATGCTGAAGCCTGCGATTTCGGCGAATCCATCGGCGATACTGGCCACCTGTGCCAGGCGCACCACCTCGGGCCCGCGGCGGCGGATCACGATCTGCTCAAACTCGCGTGGCGACTCGATGCGTCCAACCAGGCGAATGCTCTGTTCGTCCAGCGGACCCTTGACCTGACCCACGGGTGAATTGGTGTTCTGGGCACGCAGGGCGGCCACGACCTCGCTCACGGACACGTTGTATTCCCGCAGCTTTTCCGAACGCAGCAGCACGCTCAACTCCCGCCGCAGGGCGCCATTGACGTTCACCACTGCGACGCCTTCAATCGCGCGAAAGCGATTGGCGAGATCGTCCTCGGCCAGCCGCGAAATCTCCGCGTGCGACAGCGTCTTGGACGACAGCCCCATCTGCATGATGGGCTGGGCCGCTGGATCAACGCGCTGCAGCACCGGTTCACGCATTTCGGCTGGCAGCTTGTAGCGCACCGCGCCGATCGCATTGCGTACCTCGTCCGAGGCTTCGATCATGTTCTTCTTGAAGTTGAACTGGAGCACGATGCTTGCATTGCTTTCGTCCGCATAGGAGCTGATCTGGTACAGGCCACTGATGCTCTGCAACGACTTCTCGACGCGCAGGATGATCTCCCGCTCCACCGTTTCCGGCGACGCACCGGGGTAGGGAATGTTGACCACCAGCACCGGCATCTCGACGTCCGGAATCTGGTTTACGCGCAGGTTTTTGAGTGCCAGCAATCCTGCGCACATCAACGCAATGATGATGACCACCATGGCCACGGGTCGGCGGATGCTGAAGTCGGACAGGAACATGCTATTTCCCCGCGCTTGCCGCAGTGCTGGCAGGAGCGGCGGTGCTGGCCGTGAGTTGCACTTTCTGTCCATCCTTCAGCGCGGAAGTGGGATTGCGTATCAACTGGTCGCCCTCGCTCAAGCCACTGCGCAGCGCAAAGTCGCCGCGGCGCGGGTCGCGCTCGCCCAGCACCAGGCTGACCTTTTGCACCACGCCGCCCTTGACACGCCAGGCATAGGTCTTGTCCCCTTCGCGGGCCAGCGCGGCGGACGGCATCATCAGTGCGGACTGCTGTGAAGCCTCAATATTGCCCTCGGCATAAAGACCCGCCAGCTGCGGCTGCTTGCCGGTCGAAAATTCCACAAGCACTTCGAGTTGACGGGTATTGGCGTTTGCGGCCGGGTTGATGCGCGTGACCATGCCGGAAAATTCCTGCGGCCCGTAGCCATTGACGCGGAATCTCACGGCCTGTCCGACCTTGACTTCGGCGACGGCGTCGGCCGATACCAGTCCCTCCAGGCGCATGCTGGTGGGGTCCATCACCTTGAGCAGTTCCTTGCCGATCTGCGCCGTGTCACCTGCCGACACCTTGCGCTCACTCACGATGCCGTCAAAGGGCGCGCTTACCAGGGTGTGCTGGAGCTGTTGGCGCGCCTGCACTTCACGCGTTTTGGCCGCAGCCAAATCGCTTTGGGTGGTGTTGCGTCGGTTCTCTGCATCTTCAAGTTGCTGGGTCGAAGCCATGCCGGATTCACGCAGCGTCTTGAGCCGCTGCAACTGGCGTTCGGCCTGTTCGTACGACTGAACGGCAGCGCGTTGCGCTTCCTGCGCCGAGTTCAGGCTGTCGCGGATGGCGGTGTCGTCCAGGCGCACCAGCAGGTCGCCGCGGCGTACCCGGTCGCCATTGTCCTTGAGCACCTGCACCACCACCGACGAAACCTCGGCACGCAAATCAGCGCGGCGCTGCGGCTGCACCGTTCCGGTGAGGGTAGGACCCATACTCAGCGTGTTGTTCTGCACGGTCATCAGATCTTGTGGCGCCACCAGCAGCGCAGGAAGGGAATCCGGGCTTGCCGCCTTATCGGCCTTGGCTGAGTCCTTGCTGCAGCCCGCCAGCGACAGGACCATGGCCAGAATAGTCAGTGAGATGCGTGTCATGTTTGCTAGATGCTGTGGTTAGATAAAAGGGGTGTGCCGCTACGCGCTGCGTGCCAGCTTCTTCAGGGCATACAGGGCGTCCAGCGCCTCGCGCGGGCTCATGACATCGGGGTTGATCGCAGTGAGCGCCATTTCAATCGCATTATCTGGCAGCGCTGTGGATGCGGGCGGCGCCGCAAACAGATCCACCTGAGCATGGGTTTCGCTGGCGCGCGTCTCCAGCGTGTGCAGGGCATGGCGGGCCTGGTGCAACACAGCTGCGGGCATGCCTGCGAGCTTGGCCACCTGGATGCCGTAGCTGCGGCTCGCCGGACCGGATTGGATCTCATGCAGGAACACGATGTCCGCGCCCGCCTCCGCAGCGCTCACGTGCACGTTCATGGCGGCGTGGTGCTCTGCGGGAAATTGCGTGAGTTCGAAGTAGTGCGTGGCAAAAAGCGAGAAGGCCCGGGTCTTGTCGTGCAACTGGCTGGCGATGGCGCCGGCCAGTGCCAGGCCGTCAAAGGTCGATGTGCCGCGGCCGATTTCATCCATCAGCACCAGGGAGCGCGGCGTGGCGCTGTGCAGGATCTGGGCGGCCTCCGTCATCTCCAGCATGAAGGTCGATTGCGCGTTGGCAAGATCGTCGGAGGCACCGATGCGCGTGTGGATGGCGTCGATCGGTCCCAGGCGGCACTCGCTGGCAGGCACATAGCTGCCCATGCTGGCCAGCAGCACGATCAGCGCCACCTGGCGCATGTAGGTGGACTTGCCGCCCATGTTGGGACCGGTGATGATCTGCATGCGGGCCTTCGGGCCGAGCGTGGTGTCGTTGGCGATAAAGTTGCGGCTGGCAGCGTTGCTACCGTACTCCTGCAAACGCGATTCGACCACCGGATGCCGACCCTGCCGGATCTCGATGCAGGGTTGCAGTACGAACTCTGGCGCGCACCAGTTCAGCGTGAGCGAGCGCTCCGTCAGGGCGCACAGCGCGTCCAGCGCAGCCAGCGCTCGGGCCAGCTGGCTCAAGCCCGGAATGAAACACTGCAACTGGTCCAGCACCTGCTCATAGAGCCATTTCTCGCGCGCCAGTGCCCGGTCCTGGGCGCTCAGCGCCTTGTCCTCGAAGGCTTTAAGTTCGGGCGTGATGTAGCGCTCGGCGTTCTTCAGCGTTTGACGGCGCCGGTAATTGTCGGGGACCTTGTCCAACTGGCCCTGCGTCACCTCGATGTAAAAGCCGTGCACCCGGTTGAACTGCACGCGCAAATTGGCAATGCCGGTGCGCTCCCGTTCGCGCGCTTCCAACGCCAGCAAAAAGGCATCGCAGTTGTCGGCAATAGCGCGCAGCTCGTCCAGTTCGACGTCAAAGCCGCTGGCGATGACGCCGCCGTCGCGCACCAGCGCCGCGGGCTCTGGCGCGATCGCGCGCACCAGCAATTCAGCGCAATCCAGGGGTGGACGCAGATCGTTGGCCAATTGCGTCAGCAGGGGCGATAGACCGGCGCAGGCGGGGCTCAAGGCCAGCGTCCGTTGCAGCGTCATTTGCAGCGCCACGAGTTCGCGCGGACGCACCTGGCGCAGTGCGGTGCGCGCGGTGACGCGCTCCACGTCGCAGCAACCCTTGAGGAGCCCGCGCAGATCCTGCCAGGCGCCGAGCCGCAACGCAGCCAGCGCCTCCAGCCGGAGTCTTGCCACCGTGCGCTCGCGCGGCGGCTGCAGCATCCAGCTCTTGAGACTGCGGCTGCCCATGCCCGTCATGCACGTGTCCAGCAGCGAGAACAGCGTGGGCGCGGCCTCGCCGCGCAGCGTCTGCGTCAGTTCCAGGTTGCGCCTTGTGTTGGTCGGCAGGTCGACGAAGTCGTCGGCGCGCTGAACCTGAACGCTTTGCACGTGCGACAGGGCACGCCCCTGCGTGTGCTCGGCGTAATCGAGCAAAGCCGCGGCGGCAGCGTGCGCCAACGGCAGGTCCTGCGCCCCCCAGGCATCTAGGCTTGCGGCCTGGAGTTGCGCCAGCAGCTTGGTCACGCCCAGCGTGGCATCGAACTGCCAGGGCGGGCGCGGCGTGAGCGAGAGCGAAGACGAAAACGAAGCCGAAAATTTCAGCGCCTTCAGACGCTGCTCCAACACGCCGCTGACGTCGGCGCTGTACAGCAGTTCGCTCGGAGCCAGATGTGCGACCCAGGTCTCGATCTCATCGCTGGAGCACTCGGCCAGATGTACCACGCCTTGGGTCACGCTCAACCAGGCCAGACCACAGCGCTGGCGCGGCCCCTGATGCAGGCTCAGAAGCAGCGACTCGCTCTTGTCGCTCAGCAGCGCGCTGTCGGTGACTGTGCCCGGCGTCACCACCCGCACCACCTTGCGTTCCACCGGCCCCTTGCCGGTCACTTCGCCGATCTGTTCACAGATGGCCACTGACTCGCCCTGCTGGATGAGGCGGGCCAGATAGGTCTCCATGGCATGAAATGGCACGCCCGCCATCAGCACCGGCGCTCCGCCTGAGTGGCCGCGCGAAGTGAGCGTGATGTCGAGCAGGCGCGAGGCCTTTTCCGCGTCCGCGTGGAAAAGCTCGTAGAAGTCGCCCATGCGGTAAAAAACCAGAGTGTCGGGAAACTCCGCCTTGATGCCAAGGTACTGGGCCATGGCGGGCGTCTGGGGCTTGGCGTCGTCGGTCATTGTTTGAAGTCTATCAACATCAATTGCGGCCCGTTGCCAGCGCCGAAATGCCCGGTAGCGATGACCTAGGGTTGACCCGCTGGGTCCATGAGAATGGTGTCACCTAAGATGGTCCTTCAAGCCACAAGGAGACATTCATGGGCGCACGCCAAATCTGCACTTCCTATCTTTTGCTTTTAGGCGCGCTGGGTGCGGCTCAGCCTGCCCTGGCGCAGGCGACGGCAGCTCCAGCGATGCCCACGGCTGAACAGACCGATCCGGTCAAGCTGGGCTGGATGGTGGGATCCCCACCGCCGCCGGAAAAGGTGATTCGCTGGGCCGATGGCTCGTTCTACAGCTTCCCCAAGTTTCGCTGGACCTTTTCGCATGCGCGCCAGTTCGGCGCCACCAGTAATATTTCGCGCGGACTGGCGCCTCCGTCGCTGTTGCCACGCGCCGAACGTGCTGACATTGACGCCATCAGTTTCATTCCACTGGGCAAGAGCGAACCGATGACCTGGGCCCAGTCGCTACCCGCCAACTTCACTGACGGCATCGTCGTGCTGCACCGCGGGAAGATCGTCTACGAACGCTATTTCGGCGCGCTGGCAGAAGACGGTCAGCACATGGCCCAATCCGTCACAAAATCCTTCTTCGGCACCATTGGCGCAAGCCTGGTGGCGGAGGGCAAACTCGACCCGAATGCCAAGGTTGCGCAATACATTCCCGAACTGAAGGACAGCGCCTTTGCCGACGCCAGCGTGCGTCAGGTGCTGGACATGACGACGGGTCTGAAATACAGCGAAAACTATGCCGACCCGAATGCGGAAATCTGGAGTCACGTGCGCGCCGGCAGCGTGTTGCCCCGACCTCCCGGCTACCTGGGCCCCAAGAGCTTCTACGAGTTCTTGAAGACGGTGCAAAAGGAAGGCGAACACGGTGGGGTTTTCGCGTACAAAACCGTCAACAGCGATGTGCTCGGATGGCTGATTCGGCGCGTGACGAACAAGTCGGTGGGCGAGAACCTGTCCGAACGGATCTGGAGCAAGCTGGGCATGGAGCAGGACGCCTACATTTCCATCGATACCGAGGGCACCGAGTTCGCGGGTGGCGGCCTCAACACCGGTCTGCGCGATCTGGCGCGGTTCGGCGAGATGATGCGAAATGGCGGAAGCTTCAACGGTCAGCAGATTGTTCCGAAGGCGGTGGTGGACGACATACGGGCGGGTGGCGACAAAGGCAATTTCGCCCGCGCGGGGTTCGCCACATTGCCGGGTGCGAGCTACCGCAATATGTGGTGGGTGCTGAACAATGCCGACGGCGCGTTTGCGGCACGGGGCATTCATGGTCAGACGATCTACATCGATCCCAAGGCCGAAATGGTGATTGCGCGCTATGCTTCTTTTCCCATGGCCGCCAACCCGTTCAACGACCCCACCTCCTTGCCCGCTTACCAAGCCCTGGCCGACAAGCTGATGGCTGTGACGCGCTGACGCTACAGCCGACGCTGCGGTGTTCCCGGGCATGACTTGCGTCTTTTCCGCGCGCTGCCGCTAAAGTGCGGCCATGATCTGGATCGACACCCATTGCCATCTGGATGCGCCCGAATTCGGGGCGAGCGCGGCGGTGCTGGCGCTGCGGACGCAGGCGGCCGCGCGGGGCGTGGCCATGTGCGTTGTGCCGGCGGTTCAGGCCGCCAATTTCGAGGCGGTGCGCACGCTGGCGCGGAGCACGGGTGACGGCTACGCGCTGGGTATTCATCCGCTGTATGTGCCGCAGGCCCAGGCGTCGGACCTTGCCATCCTGGCAAGCGCTTTGCAGCGCCACAGCGCTGATCCGAATCTGGTGGCTGTGGGCGAAATCGGGCTTGACTTTTTTGTACCCGAGCTTTGCACACCGGTGATGCGCGAGCAGCAGGAGCACTTCTATCGCGCCCAACTGCTGCTGGCGCAGCAGCATCGTTTGCCGGTGATCCTGCATGTGCGTCGCTCGGCAGATCGCCTGCTCAAATACCTGCGCGAACTCGCCTTCAGGCAAGGCGGCATTGCCCACGCATTCAACGGCAGCGCGCAGCAGGCACGGGCCTTTCTCGAGTTGGGTTTCAAGCTCGGCTTTGGCGGTGCTGTGACGTTCGAGCGGGCGCTGCAATTGCGACGCCTTGCCGCGTCCTCGCCGCTGGACGCGATCGTGCTCGAGACCGATGCTCCGGACATGCCGCCGCACTGGCTTTATGCCACGGTGCAGCAGCGCGCCCAGGGGCAGCCCCAAGGACTCAACACACCGGTCGAGCTGCCGCGCATTGGCGCGGTGCTGGCGGGTTTGCGCGGCATGGACGACACGGCGCTGGCCGAGGCAACGACCGCAAATGCGCTGGCCGCGCTGCCCCGACTCACGCACCTGCTCACGGTTTTGCCCGCGGCTGTGGGCGGCGCTCGTGCGCGTGCGGCCCGTTGACTTTCACCCGGTGCGCCGCAGCCGGAAAGGCGTATTGACAACAGCGCGCCTTTGCCTTTTACTCGCACTCGCGTCTCGAACCCGCGTCGTTGGGGTTACCACCATTCATTGACGGTCGTTCAACATTATTGAGGGGCATCGCATGAGCATTGATACAGCAACTTTGGGCGCCATCGTGACCGCCATCGGCGGCTTGGGGATGGCGGCCTGCGCCCTGGTGGATACCACCAAAACCTTGCCGGGGGGCGGCGTTTCCAACACCGGCTTCGACGCGATCGAGGCGGCAGTCAGGATCTTCCTGCCCGACGCTGCCCGCGAACCCGGCACACCGGGATTGGCGGCGAGTCTGCTTTACACGCTGCATTCGAACTGGATCAACGGCGTGGCTGCGGCCGACCAGAAGGCAATTGCCAAGTCGCTTATCAAACTTCGGCTCAATCCCGAAACGTCTGCGAGATACGCCTCGGCGGCAGATGTGGATCCGGCGGCGCTGGAAGAGGTGGCCCGTCGCATGGTGACAGGGACCCCACTCGAAGCGCAACATACCAATGCGCTGGGGCGCCTTGACCTTGCCCTGACGGCCATTCTGGACGCAGCCTATCACCGTGCCGATCAGCGCTATCGCAACGTGAGCAAGACGTGGTCGGCGGTGGTCGCGATGCTACTGGCCGGGTTTGGCGGCATCGCCGTTGCTGATCCGGGCTCCCACTACTCCGTGACTGCACAGATGCTGTTGGCGTTGTTCTGCGGCATCCTCGCGGTGCCTCTGGCACCCATCACCAAGGACCTGACCAGCGCCCTGAGCGCGGGCGTAAAACTGGCACAAACATTGAAGCGCTGAGCCATGACGATGCTCCTTGACCTGCGCGCCATCCCCAGCGGTGGTTTTGTTGCGCACGAGGTGACGGTGCTGGGAACGGTGGCGCGCGGGTCAAAGGCCGTTGCCGAGTTTGAAACCCGCGTACGCGGCAAGAATCTGGTGCTGGCCACGCACGGCTTCAATGTCAACAGCGAAGACGGACGTGCAGCCCTTGCGAAGTGGGATCCGTTGTGCTCGCTGCCCGGTTCATACGAGTTTGTGGGCGTGCTGTGGCCGGGGGATTCGCGCTACGTGCCGGTGCTGGACTACCCCATCGAGGGAAGCGTTGCGCTGGACAGCGGCCGCCTGCTGGCCAGCTTCCTGAATGAACACGCCGTGGGCGCGGCCAGCATCTCGCTGGTGTCGCACAGCCTGGGCGCGCGCACGATGCTGGAAACTGTGAAGAACCTGGACCGGCGCGTGCCGCTGCTGATCCTGATGGCAGGGGCGATCGAGAACGACTGTCTTACCAGCGAATACGCCGACGCGATGACGAAAGTGGATCAGGTCCATGTCGTGGCGTCGCGCTCGGATTGGGTCTTGCAGGACGCGTTCCCGCTGGGCAATCTGGTGGGTGAAATCCTGATGCACGGTCACCCCTATTTCCGCTCTGCATTGGGGCGCGAGGGGCCGCATACGGTGGCCGGACTGGATGCACGCTATCAACTTTGGCAGATCCCCGACGCCTGGAAGTTCGTGCACGGTGACTATCTTCCCGGTCCGGTCGTGGATGCCAGAATGCCGCCCCCTGTTGCTGTTCCGGGCGCAAACGATCCCTGTCCGGGTGCGGCGAATGGTTGGAAGTCGTCGTGGTCCGCTGGCGTGATAGCGACCCGGTGCACGTAGGCCGAGTCGCATGGCTTGCGCCCATGCAACGACAATAGGCATGTTGCCCGCACTCCCGACCCCCACATGACCCGCCCCAAACCCGCTGCACGCCTGCCTGATGTGAACTTTTCCGACTATGGCGACGTGCGTTGTCTGCACCTGGGAACGGAGTGGATCCAGGGCACGATGCTGCTGGACGCACCGTACGACATCGAACTCGAATATGTGCAGCGCATGATGGCCTGGCTGCTGTTCGTACAACCCGCAAGTTTGAACAAACGCCACGCCATGCAACTCGGCCTAGGCGCGGGTTCGCTTACCAAATTTTGCCGCAAGAAATTGCGCATCAGGACCACAGCGATCGAACTCAATCCGCAGGTGGTGGCGGCTTGTCGGCTCTGGTTCAAGCTGCCGGCTGACGATACCAAGTTGGAGGTGATTCTGGGCGACGCCGCAGAAGTGGCGCACCATCCCCTGTGGCATGACCAGATCGACGCCCTGCAGGTCGATCTGTACGATGAAGAGGCGGCCGCGCCGGTGCTCGACAGCGAGGCCTTTTACGCCGATTGCCGCAGGCTGCTCACGCCCGATGGCTGCATGACGGTGAACTTGTTTGGCCGCTCCAGCAGCTATTCCGGCACGCTGGAAAAGATCGCTTCGGCATTCGGCGCCGACGCCGTCTGGGCGTTCAAGCCCACGCGCGAAGGCAACACCGTGGTGCTGGCGCAGCGCACTCCCAGCCGACCCACGCGCACGGAATTGGCACAGCGCGCGCAAACAATCCAGACCTTGTGGGGTTTGCCCGCGACCCAATGGTTGCGCGTTTTCAAACCGGTACAGCCATAATCCGATCCGGATTGACAAGCCCATTGACCGACCAGGTTCTTCCATGTCGCACAAACCGCATCCGCAACGCAGCGCCAAGCACCCAGCCTATTTCGGCCCGGTGACCTGGCGCGGCCTGGTGGAGTGGCTCAACGCCGACGGCGTGATCACTGACGACGAAGCGCAACGCACGATCGCCCGCTGCGCTCAGGCTGAGAGCCGTCAGCACCCGCTGGAGCGGCTCGCGTCGGTGGCCATGAAGCGCGCCAGCGACGCCAAGGTGCTGGACATGGACATGCTCGTGCAGTGGCTGGCCGAGCACAGTGGGCTGGACTATTTCCGCATCGATCCGCTCAAGGTCGACGTGGGCAAAGTGGCCGATGCCATCAGTGCGGTCTTCGCCGAGCGTCATCACATTCTGCCGGTACAGGTGACCCTGAACGAACTTGTGATCGCCACGGCCGAGCCCTTCGTGACGGACTGGGTACAGGAAGTGGAACGCCAAAGCAAACGCAGTGTGCGCCGGGTGCTGAGCGCGCCGCACGACATCCTGCGCTACACGGCAGAGTTCTTCTCGCTCGCCAAATCTGTGCGCCAGGCCATGAAGGCGGGCGCCGGCAACAACATCACCGCCAGCTTCGAGCAACTGGTGGAACTGGGCAAGACCAACAAGGCCCTGGACGCCAACGATCAGGGCGTCGTGCGAGTGGTGGACTGGCTCTGGCAGTACGCCTTCGACCAGCGCGCAAGCGACATCCACCTGGAGCCGCGGCGCGACCAGGGCGCGATCCGCTTCCGCATCGACGGCATCCTGCATCGCGTCTACCAGATGCCCATCGGCGTGCACAACGCCATGACGGCGCGCATCAAACTGCTGGGGCGCATGGATGTGATCGAAAAGCGGCGTCCACTGGACGGTCGCATCAAGACGCGAAATCAGTTGGGTGAGGAGGTGGAGATGCGCATCTCCACCCTGCCCACCGCCTTCGGCGAGAAGATGGTGATGCGCATTTTCGATCCCGACACCACGCTCAAGGACCTGGACGCGCTGGGGTTTTCGCAGCACGACGCACAGCGCTGGGAGGCGCTCGTGAAGCGCCCGCACGGCATCATCCTGGTGACCGGGCCCACCGGCTCTGGCAAGACCACGACGCTCTACTCCACGCTGAAACGCCTGGCAACGGAAGAGGTGAATGTGAGTACGGTGGAAGACCCGATCGAAATGATCGAGATCGCTTTCAATCAGACCCAGGTGCAGCCGCAGCTGGACTTTGGCTTCACCGAAGGTCTGCGCGCCCTGATGCGGCAGGACCCCGACATCATCATGGTGGGCGAAGTCCGCGACGCGCAGACGGCAGACATGGCGGTGCAGGCGGCGCTCACCGGGCACCTGGTTTTCTCCACGCTGCACACCAACGATGCGCCTGCGGCCATCAACCGCCTCATGGAACTGGGCGTTCCACCCTATCTGATCAACGCCACTATGCTGGGCGTGCTGGCGCAGCGGCTGGTGCGCACACTGTGCAAGAACTGCAAGCTGCCCGACGACGAAACCGCGCGCGAGACGCTGGATGAAATCGTCAAACCCTGGAAGATCAACGGCGACTACCGGCCCTTCAAGGCGGTGGGCTGTGTCGAATGCCGCATGACCGGCTTCAAGGGCCGCATGGGTCTGTACGAGTTGATGACCATCGGCGAAGCTTTCAAGGACAAGGTGACGCAGCAACCCAGCCTGGATGCGCTTCGGCGCCAGGCGGTGGTGGATGGCATGCGCCCGCTGCGACTGGCCGGCGCCTTGCGCGTGGCTGAAGGTGTCACCACGCTGGAAGAAGTTCTCTCGGCCACGCCACCGTTGTCGTAGGTGCACCCGCGCTGCGGCACAATCCCGGCACGAGGATCCCATGCCACATCGCCTTCCCCTGCCGCAACATCCGCAACGTGTCGCGTTGCACAACGAAATTCATGCGCGTCCGCCAGAGCCCCTGGTGGCGCCGCTGGCGCTCACGCATATCGTCATGCTCACGGACGCGGACGCACGCGAAGCGAGTCGAGCGCATCTGGCGCGACTGCTGAGCGACCACCATTTGCCGCCTCCGGCCGGTCACTTGACTCATATGCGCGCCGACCTGGGCGCATTTCGCCTGCGCTGGGAGATGCACAGCGAGTTCGTTTCCTACACGTTTATCCGGTCCCTTGAATTGACGTCGGTGGCGTCGCAGGATCCTCCCTCTGCGCTGGAGATGGTGCCACAGGGCTGGTTGGCCGCAATGCCCGGAGCGTGCCTGGCCAGCCTGCATTTGTGGGCCCTGCCACAAGCGATTGATGGTGCCGTGGCGCTGCGCCAGAGACTGCTGTTTGAAGAGACGCTGGTGGCTTCATGTGTGGCCGACGGGACGGCCGAGGTGCACACCGATTTCGCCATCCACGCTGATGGCTATTCGCGGATGCTGGTGCTCGTGGCAGAGCTCACGCCGCGCCGGTTGGGGCGGTTGATGCAGCGCCTGATCGAAATTGAAACCTATCGCATGGCGGCGTTGCTGGGTCTGCCAATTGCCCGCGAAGCCATGGGCCTGTTGACCCGCGGTGAGAGTGAACTGGCTTCGCTTGCCGGCGCGATCCGCACGGCGCAGCGCGAAGAAGAGCCCGAACTGCTGGACCGTCTGACGCGGCTGGCGGGCGAGGTGGAAGGGCAATATGCGGCCACGCACTCGCGGTTTTCGGCGAGCAGTGCCTACTTCGACCTGGTGAATCGGCGCATCAACGACATCGCCGAGACCCGCATGGAAGGCATGCAGACTTTCAAGGACTTCATGGAGCGGCGTCTGAGTCCGGCCAGGAGCACTTGTGACTGGGCCGAGCGACGCCAGCAAGCGCTGTCCGAGCGGATCTCGCGCATGAGCAGCCTGCTGCGCACAAGGGTTGAGATCGAGCAGCAGCAAAGCAGTCAGGATCTGCTGGCCAGCATGAACCAGCGCCAGGACCTGCAACTCAAGCTGCAGGCGACAGTGGAAGGTCTGTCGGTGGCAGCCATCACCTACTACATCATCGGCCTGGTGAGCTACCTCGCCAAGGGCGCGCATCAGATCGGCTGGCCTTTCTCCGCCGAAACCACAGCCGCCGTGGCGATTCCGTTTGTCGCCGTCGGTGTCTGGTGGTCAATCCGGCGCATGCACCGCAAACTGGTGGGGCATTGACCGCAGGCGCGGGCTTAACGCTTGGTCACACCCAACAATTCAATTTCAAAATTTAGCGTTGCATTCGGCGGGACTGCATTGCCTGCGCCGCGCTCGCCGTACGCGATGGCGGGTGGACAGACAAGCTTGGCCTTGCCACCGACTTTCATGCGCTGCACGCCCTCTGTCCAGCATTTGATGACGCGGTTCAGCGGGAATTCGGCCGGCTGATTGCGCGCGTAGGAACTGTCGAATTCGGTGCCATCCATGAGCGTGCCCCGGTAGTGCACCTTCACCAGGTCGCTGGCACCGGGGCTTGTGCCAGTGCCTTCGGTCAGTGAGAGGTAGGTCAGCCCACTTGACGTCGTGACGGGCGCGGCGGTCGGGGCGGCATGGAGCGAAGCGCTCGCCACCAGCGCCAGAACAGGGATCAAGAACACAGAACGCATGGAAACTCCTTGAGGGGAAGAATTGATCTCCGACAACTTTACTGACTTAGAACAAGTTAATCGAAAACAGGCACGAGGATAATCGTTTTCGTACGATGTGCTGGCCGGCCGAGCTGGACGCCGTGCCACCTAGACTCCAAAGGAATGTCATGTCTGCCTGGTTGTCCTATCTCGCTTTTTCGGTGATCTTCGTGCTGACGGGGACCGCCCTGTTTTTCTTTACCGTGACCCGTGGTGCACTGCTGTTGCGCGGCGCTGGTGTGGCTGGTTCCGATCACGCGGCACACGTCTATCCGATTTATTCGAACATGCGGTTGATACGGATGATCGATTTTCAGCCCATCATTTCAGCGATCCTGCTCTTTCAGTACGACCGACTGGTGTCTTCCATCACGCAGGGCTTGCGCCACACCAATCTGGATGGCAAGGACGTGCTCATCACCTCATGCGCTTTCGGCAATGTGATTCCACGGGTGGTCACGGCGGCAGTCGAATCGGGTGCGCGCAAGGTTCTGGTTGCCGACATCATCAAGAATGAATTGGACCACGCGCAGGGCAAGCTGGGCGACTTTGCGGGCCAAATGGAATTTCTGGAGGACAACGCCACGTCCATGAAACTTGCGGACGCATCGGTTGACGCGAACGTGATTTTCTTCCTGCTGCACGAACTCCCGCACCATCTCAAGGCCAAGGCACTGAGCGAGGCCTGCCGGGTGCTGGCGCCGGGCGGCAAACTCTATCTGGCCGAATTTCATCGGCCCGACCTGTGGGTGCTGCGGGCGCTGAGCTGGACCTACTTCAAGGTGTTCGAGCCACTGGGTCTGGCACTTTGGGATTCGCACGACCCACTCAAACAGTTGCAAGCGCTGGGTGGTTTCAGTTGTGAGCGGCGTACCGTCTTCTTCGGCAACTTCCAGATCATCGTGGCAACCAAGAACGCCGCCGGACATCGTTGAACCGCGGCAACTGTACGCCGCGGCGCTCACAAACTTCAGAGTAGCTCGCTCCAGAGTTTGGTGACCGACAGGTCATAACGGCCATTGGCTCCTGCATCCACCTCAATTTGCACGCGGGTGCTGTCCAGTGCCGTCATGCGCACCTGGCGGTGGGTGGCGTCCGCCACCACAAGTTGCCCACTCGCGGGATAGTTCTGTGTGCTGGATCGTACAAACGGCGTGATGTTGGTGAGTGTGAGACTGTTGTTGTTGAATGCTGACGAACCGAAGCTGCCACTGGCCGCAAATGAACTGCTGAAACCCGTGCCCGTTGGCGTCAACGTCTGTGTCACGGAAACGTTCGTCAGTGTCAAGCTTTGGCTGACGTTGGCGTAGGTCTGCAGGGTGACCAGGCTCGGAGAAGTAATGGATGCGGTCTGGTCATTCAGGCCGCGCGAACTGAGCGCCAGTCCGATGATGCCGTTGCCGGACGTGGTGCTGGCCGCGGTTGTGGTCGTCAGGTTGGTGAACGTCAGGCTGGCGCCCAAGGCGTAGATGTTCGTGCTCATGTCACCGGCAAGCGTGTTGACGCTCACGGCCAGAGAGCCGTCCAGCGTCATCCCCGGATATTGGCACCGGGTCATGTCCATCGTGAAAGAATCTCCGGCGTCGAGCTTGCCGTTGCCGTTGACGTCGTGCACTGTTACCGCGATCGAGCCACCACCGGGACAACTGCCGGTGGCCGGTGGAGGACCGTTTGCTAGCGCGCTCGTATCCAGGAGATATTTCGAGGAAGAAAGCGCCTCCTGCGCCACGGTCAGGTAGTTGCCTGAAGTGATGATCGGTGGGATACCTCCACCGCCGCCACCGCAGGCGACCAGACCCAGACAAAGGACCAAGGGCAGGTGGGTCTTCAACATTGCAATGCCTCTGCAAAAAAATGAGCGTCGTGTTAGCGAAACTATAAACGCAAAGCACTGCCCAGCATAATTCTAAAATCGACCCTTCACCGACGGAGTTCGATCCATGATGAAAGTCGCTGCCGCGTGCCTCCTTTCGCTGTTCCTGCCGGGCTGCTCCAAGGCGCCCGAGGCACCGGCGGCACGCGCGCTCACGCCGGTTGCAACCGTCTCATCGGCTGGCGTCGCAGTGTCCGCCACCACGCGCGATGCCGCCAGCGCCATCTCGTGGATCAAGCCCGACGGCGCCAACATCGCTCCCGTGTTCGCGCAGGCCAAGACCTCGAACAAGCCAGTGTTCCTTTACTGGGGCGCGGTCTGGTGCCCGCCGTGCAATCAGATCAAGGCCACGGTCTTCACGCGCCAGGATTTCATCGAGCGCAGCCAGTTGTTCCTGCCGGTCTATCTGGACGGCGACACCCCGGGGGCACAAAAGCTGGCGGCACATTTCAATGTGCGCGGCTATCCGACCATGATTCTGTTTCGACCCGATGGCACGGAACTGACGCGGCTCCCGGGTGAAGTGGACGCGGCCCGATACATGGAAGTACTCGGTCTGGGACTGGCATCGGTGAGTTCGGTCAAACAGTCGCTCTCTGCGGCACTCGGTGGTGCCGGCGCGACAATGACACCTGAGGCCTGGCGCATGCTGGCCTTTTACGCCTGGGATGCGGATGACGCGCAACTGGTGCGCGAGAACGAGCGTGCGCCAACCTTGGAAAGGCTGGCCAGAGCTTGCCCGAAGGCGCAGCGTGCAGTGGCGTCGCGACTTCTGCTGTTGGCCATCGCAGCAACGGGTCAGGCCAAGGGGACGCTATCGGATGTGCCGGCGGCGTTGAAGCGCGTGCACGAAATCCTGGCTGATGGCAGCCAGGCGCGAGAAAACTTCGACCTGCTGGTGAACTACGGCGCCGACATGTTGCCAGTGCTGAGTCGAGCAGGCAGTGCAGAGCGCAGGGCCTTGACACCGGCCATGAACGCGGCCCTGGAGCATCTCGCCACTGACAGCACGCTGTCCACGTCCGACCGTCTGTCCGCGGTGTCGGCCAAGGTCGCGTTGGTGCGCCTGGATTTTCCCCGAGGCGCCAGGCCCAGACTCGATCCGGTCGTGCTGGCCCAGGTACGCGAGCTGGTGGCTACGGCCGACAAGGCTGCAACCAGCACCTACGAGCGCCAGGCCGTGATTCCCCAAGCTGCCGATCTGCTGGCACAGGCCGGCCTGCTGGACGAGTCCGACGCGTTGATCAAGGCAGAACTGCCCAAGGCCATTTCACCCTACTACCACATGCTGGTGCTGGCGGGCAATGCCCAGGCCCGGGGCAACAAGGCCGCGGCGCTGGACTGGACTCAGAAGGCGTGGGAGAAGTCCGTGGGTCCGGCCACGCGTTTGCAATGGGGAGGCGTCTATGTGGGCCGCTTGCTCGAACTCACACCGCAGGACGCGGCCAGGATCGAGAAGGCAGCATCGAGCGTGTTGGCGGAGCTCGAACCGGTGCCAGAGACCTTTTATGAGCGCAACCGCCGCAGCCTGGAGAAAATGGGCCAGCGGTTGCTCGTCTGGAACGGTCGCGGGCAGCAGGCGGCGGTGATGAAGAAGTTGTCTGCACAACTCGACGCGGTCTGCGCCAAGTTGCCGACGCAGGACGAAGCGCGAACTGCTTGCGCCGGGGTGTTCAAGGCGCGAGCCGCTGGCACCAAGGCTTAGCAGCCGCGACGGTGACCTATGGCGGGCTGCGCTTACGGTTTAATACCCCTCACATCGGATTGCCATGAACTTCGATTTCTCCAACCCCTACACCAGTGCGCGCATTCCCCTATTTGCGCGCAACGTGGTTTCGACTTCGCACCCCTTGGCGGCACAGGCCGGCTTGCGCATGTTGCTGCGGGGCGGCAACGCCGTGGACGCCGCGGTGGCCGCCGCAGCCGCCATCACGATTTGCGAGCCCGTGAGCTGCGGTCTGGGAAGCGACGCGTTCTGCATCCTGTGGGATGGCAAGGAATTGCACGGCCTGAACGCCTCGGGTCGCGCACCTCAGACCTGGACGCCGGAATACTTCAAACGCAAGTACGGCAACGATGAGAAGAATCCGCCCAAACGTGGTTTCGATTCGGTCACTGTTCCCGGTGCCGTTGCCAGTTGGGTGGCCTTGAGCGAACGCTTTGGCAAGCTGCCTTTTGGCGAGCTGATGCAGCCCGCGATCGAGATCGCCGAGCGCGGTTATCTGGTGCCACCGGTGGTGCAACAGAAATGGGCAGCTGCCACCGACGAGCTGCGCACGCTGCCCGGTTTCGCGCAGAACTTTCTGCCGCGTGGGCGCGCGCCCCAGGTGGGCGAGCTGTTTCAGTTTGCAGCGGCAGCGAAGGCGTTGCGCACCATTGCATCGAGCCAGGGCGCAGCGTTTTACGGAGGTGAAATCGCACACGCGATCGAGCGGTTCTCCAATCAACATGGCGGCAGTGTCACGGCGGCCGACTTTTCCGCCTATCGACCCGAGTGGGTGCAGCCGATCTCGCAGACCTATCGCGGCTACACGCTGCATGAAATTCCCCCCAATGGGCAGGGTATTGCCGCACTCATCGCGCTGGGCATTCTGGGTCAGTTTGATGTGGCGGGTTTGGCAGTGGATGGCGTCGATTCGCAGCACCTGCAGGTGGAAGCGATGAAGCTGGCCTTTGCCGATGTGTACCGCTTTGTAGCCGAACCTTCCAGCATGGAGGTCACGCCCGCACAGATGCTGGATCCGTCCTATCTGGCTTCGCGCGCCAAACTCATCGATATGCGGCGGGCGCAGAACTTTGGCGCCGGCAATCCGGTGAAGGGCGGCACAATTTATCTGAGCGCAGCGGACGAGTCCGGCATGATGGTGAGCTTCATACAGAGCAACTACATGGGTTTTGGTTCGGGTTGCGTCGAACCCACTTTTGGCATCAGTCTGCAAAACCGTGGCTACAGTTTCAGTCTGGACGAAAAAGCGCTGAACCCTGCCAATCTGGTGGCACCGGGCAAGCGACCGTTTCACACCATCATCCCGGCCTTCCTTACGCATGAAGGGAAGCCCCAGATGAGTTACGGTGTGATGGGCGCCAATATGCAACCGCAGGGACACATGCAGACCTTGGTGCGCATGCTCGACTACGGTCAGAATCCGCAAGCGGCCTGCGACGCGCCACGCTGGCGCTACCACGAAGGACTTGAGCTCAACGTCGAAGCGGCCATGAATGCAGCCACGCTGCAAGGTCTGCGCGATCGTGGGCACCTCATCGCGGACATCGGCGGCGCCGGCAACTCCTATCAGGACTTCGGCGCAGGCCAATTCATCTGGCGCATGGGCGACCCCGGTCGCGAAGGTTATCTGGCTGCCAGCGACCCGCGCCGCGATGGGCAGGCGGTGGGGTTTTGAACCTGCATCCCAAGCATCCGACGACGCCGGCAGCAGAGCGAAGACAGCTTTTCATCGGCCTGGCGTTGGCCACCTGCGGCGCGGTCGCCTTCAGTGGCAAGGCGATCATCGTCAAGCTGGCATACCGTTACGGCGTGGACGCGGTCACGCTCATCATGTACCGCATGCTGTTTGCGCTGCCGATCTTCGCTGCCATGGCGTGGTGGGCTACGTACAAGCAGGGCGGGGTGCGCCAGCCCAGGCTGACGCGTCGTGACTGGATCGGCGTGCTGGGTTTGGGATTCAGCGGCTACTACCTCGCGAGCTTTCTCGACTTCGCCGGGCTGGCGTATGTGAGCGCATCCTTCGAGCGCCTGATCCTGTACCTCAATCCCACGCTGGTGCTGCTGCTGGGCTGGGCGCTGTACGGGCGGCGCATCACGCGCCTGCAGGCTTTGGGCATGACCATCAGCTATGCCGGCGTGGTGCTGGTATTCGGGCACGAAATCAGGCTCGAAGGCACGCAGGCGGCCTGGGGGGCGTTGCTCGTCTTCCTGAGCGCCATCAGCTACGCGATCTACCTCGTCTACAGTGGCGAGCTGGTGCAGCGCCTGGGTTCGATGCGGCTGGTGGGAATGGCCACCACTGTCGCCTGCCTGTTGTGCATTCTGCAGTTTGTGCTGCTGCGCCCGATGAGCGCGGCCTGGGTCGCCACGCCCGTGCTGTGGCTGTCGATCCTCAACGCCACGGCTTGCACCGCCGTGCCGGTGCTGATGGTGATGATGGCGATCGAGCGCATCGGATCGGGCCTGGCCGCGCAGACCGGCATGGTGGGGCCGATGTCGACCATCCTCATGGGCGTACTGATTCTGGGCGAGCCCTTCACGGCCTGGGTGGCGGCGGGCTCGGCACTCGTGATCTCGGGTATCTTCGTCTTCACCAGCGCGGGACGCCAAGCGACAGGGTGACAATTTAACGTTGGTAACAAGGGGAAATTCATGGACTTGGGGATAGCAGGCAAATGGGCACTGGTGTGCGGCGCGAGCAAGGGTCTAGGTTTTGGCTGCGCGCGGGCGTTGCTGCGCGAGGGTGTGAACGTGCTGATCGTGGCGCGCGGCGAGAGTGCGCTGGACGAAGCGGTGGCGCAGCTACGCGCCGACCCGCTGCGACCCGCCGATGCGAGGGTGCTGAGTGTTTGCGCCGACATCACCAGCGCAGCCGGGCGCGAGGCCGTGTTTGCACAGCATATCGACTTCGACATCGTCGTCACCAACGCGGGCGGCCCACCCCCAGGAGACTTCCGGAGTTGGGACCGCGACGCCTGGATCAGCGCCATCGACGCCAACATGCTCACCCCGATCGAGCTCATCAAGGCCACCGTGGACGGCATGATGGCACGCGGCTTTGGGCGCATCGTCAACATCACTTCCAGTGCGGTGAAGGCGCCCATCGACATCCTGGGTCTCTCCAACGGTGCACGCACCGGCCTCACCGGTTTTGTGGCCGGTGTGTCGCGCAGCGCTCTCGCCGGCAAGGGTGTGACCATCAACAACCTGCTGCCTGGCGCCTTTGCCACGGACCGGCTGGCGGCCATCTTTCAGGGTGCCTCCGCGCGCACCGGGCAATCGGTCGAGACCTTGAGCGAGGCGCGGCGCAAGGGAATTCCCGCACAACGCTTCGGCAACCCGGCAGAGTTCGGCGCCATTTGCGCTTTCCTGTGCAGCCAACACGCCGGCTACATGACCGGACAGAACGTGCTGGCCGACGGCGGCGCGTATTCGGGGACGTTCTGATGCGCGACGGGCATATACCCCCATCGAGATCCCATGTTCATCACCTCCAAACTGCTCTCGTTCGTGACCCAGCCCCTGGCGTGGGTGGCGGTGTTGATGTTGTTATCGCTGGTGTGGATGACCCGGCGGCCGGTGGCAGCGCGACGCACTTTGCTGACTGCGCTGGTTTTGGGCTTGCTGGTGGGCTGGTTGCCACTGGCCGATGCGCTGCTGCGACCGCTGGAGAACCACGATCCCGCGCCGGTGGATGTGGCGGCGGGCCAGTTGAATGGCTATGCGGGCGTGGTGGTTTTGGGTGGCGCGCTGGAGCGTGCAACGATATGGCGCGCGCATGGACAGGTGGCGTTGAATGGGGCGGCTGAGCGCATGACGGTGCCGGTAGCTTTGCTGCAGCAGCATCCGCATTTGCGTGCGATCTTTACTGGGGGCGAGGGTTTGCTCTGGACCGATGGAATGAGCGAAGCGGAGCTCGCAGAAAGTTTTTTCGCCAGCATGGGCGTGGCCGCTGGCCGCGTACAGTACGAGGACAAGTCGCGCACCACCTACGAGAACGCGGTGTTCAGTGCAGCCCTGCCGACATTGAATAAATCACAGCGCTGGCTGTTGCTGACTTCGGCCTGGCACATGCCGCGCTCGCTCGCGGCCTTTCGCGCAGCGGGCTGGAACGTGACGCCTTATCCCGTGGACTACCGCACCGGCGACAGCACGCCCTGGACCGAGTATTCGCTGGCGCGTGGTGCGCTGCGCTGGCAAATGCTGCTGCATGAATACTCAGGATGGCTGGCCTACACCCTGGCCGGGCGCGCATGAAGGCAATCACTGTGCAAAACAATTGGGGTCAGATTCCAATTAATTTGCTCGTCGCATTGCTGATCACGGCGATGCCGCAGCTGACATGCGCTGAAACGCCGCTTGCCGGAGCGCCCCACATGACCGATCCCCGACCCAGCCGCGACGCGTTTTTTGCCACCATCGGTATCCGCGTTCAGGGTCAACAAAAACAGTTTGTCGTGGGCGACAACATCGACGGTTATCTCGACGCGATGACCGGCGGCTACCGGCTGCGTCCCGGTTACTGGATCGGCCAGGACGTGTTGCTCCAGGACTATGCGACGTATCGTGATGGCAAACTGCTGGACCGGCGTTTGCCTGCCAGCGTAGAGACGGTCTTTCCCTATGGCAGGCGCGTTGCTGTCGGTGACGGTAGCGAGACGCAGGTATTGCATTCGGGTTCACGGCGACTGTCGATGGTCGTGACCAGCCGCACAGCAGCCAAGCTGGCGCTACAGCCGCTTTGGACTTTCACACCGGATTCTTCGAGCGTCTCGTGGCAGGGCGGCGTGCTGGTCGTCACTTCGAGTGCGAGTAGCTGGGTGATTGCGCTAAGTGCGGACCGACCGTTTGAGCTGGTGCAACCCAACAGCGGCGCCTTCGAGGCCGACATGCCGCTGCTGCAGGCGAAGGATGCCGGCTCGGAATTCACCCTGCATCTGGCGTTTGCCAAATCGCGTGAAGAGGCGGTGGCACAGGCCGGCGCGATGGCTGCATCGGCAACGACGGTGCAGAAGACCATGGACGCGTTTCATGAACGTCTGACGCGCAGCTGGCTCTGGACTTCCGATGCCAAATACAACCGCGCCCTGGTCTGGGCGAAAGCATCTGCGCTGTCTTTTTTGGTGGACGAATTTGGCCGCGGACTGTGGGCGGGCCTGCCCTGGTTTCGGGAGAACTGGGGGCGCGATACCTTTATTGCCTTGCCGGGGACGATGCTGGTGAGCGGTCATTTCAAGGACGCAAAAGAGGTGCTGGAGAATTTTGCCCGCTATCAAAATCTGAACGTCATGGCGGATGCGCCGCAGTCCAGCGACGTCGGCATCCACTCTCGTGCCAGCGACTACGGCCGCATCCCCAACCGCGTGCGCGGCGGCGAGGTGATCTACAACACGGTGGACGGCACGCCCTGGATGCTGCGCGAGGCGCTGGAATACGTGCGCTATACCGGAGACCGCGAATTTGCAGCGCGAGCGCTGAAATTGGCCGGTCCCTATATCGAGGGTGCGCTGCGCCATTCGGTGGACGCGGCCGGCTTGCTCGCGCACGAGGACGCGGACACCTGGATGGATGCGCGCATCGAAGGGCGCGAAGCCTGGTCGCCGCGAGGGCGCTATGCGGTGGAAATACAGGCACTTTGGTACACCGCCTTGCAGGCCGCGGCTGAGCTGGCAGACCATGCCGGTCAGAGTGAATCGGCCACGCTTTGGCGCACCCATGCGGCGCGCACCCAGGCCAGTTTCATGCAACGGTTCTGGGACGGGAAGACCATGGCCGACCGGCTCCGCGCCGACGGGAGCCGCGACCTCAAAGTGCGACCGAATCAACTGATGCTGTTGTCCGTGCCCTTGGATCAATTCATGCCACCGGAAGTGGAGGCGGCCGTGCTGCGCAACGCGGTCGACGAGCTGCTGTTTCCCTACGGCATCGCGTCGCTCAGTCCGAGAGATCCGTACTTTCATCCGCACCATGTGAACGATGCGTTTCATCACAAGGACGCGGCCTATCACAACGGCACGATCTGGGGCTGGAACGCGGGCTTCACGGTGAGTGCACTCACCAAGTTCGGCCAGCAGGATCTGGCCTATGCGCTGAGCGGAAATCTGTCCGAACAGATATTGGGGATGGGCACGCTGGGCAGCATGAGCGAGCTGCTGGACGCGCTGCCTGGCGCTGACGGAAAGCCGCATCCCACCGGCACCTTCTCCCAGGCCTGGAGTGTGGCCGAGTTCGAGCGCAACGGTTATCAGGACTACGTCGGATTTCGCCCCGATTTGCCGCGAAATCAGCTGCACTTTGTGCCCGCGCTGCCCGCCGCGTGGAAGCACTTTGACGCCGTGCTTCCCTTTGCTCATGGCGAAGATCTGGTGTTGCGTGCGCAACGTCATGGCAGCGCCTGGCGCTGGCGTGTCACGCTGCGCGGCGCTTCGGCTGAGCGCGATCTGGTACTCGATTTTCTCGATCAATCCAAGGCGCGGCGCCGCAGCGTGTTCAAGCTGCAGCCGGGCAAGACCGCCATCATCGAGTGGAAGAATGCCCGCGTGCGACTCGATGGCCACGTCTGGACAAGCGCCGTCGTGATGCCGTCGCAGCAGCAGGTTGTGGGAAGTTTGCGTTTTGCCACACCACCCGCCGACGAAGCGAATGCTTTTCCCATGACGCGTGGCAAGAACGTGCTGCACGACATCGTGTTGGACGGCGGGTACCGGTAGTCCTTTACAATCGCCGCATCCGAGGAGCGCTGCAACCCATTACCGGGTGAGGCTCGGACCGTTCAACGGCGCTCACCCACTGTGGCTGTGAGGTGAGTTCGCCCCGCTTGCATGTCAAGCACCTCCTGCCACTGTGGTTCATCATCAAATTTGATTTGGAGTTAACCATGAGCAAGACCTCGACTTCCGCACCCAAGCAAGACCACCATGTGGCCGACCTGTCCCTCGCCGCCTGGGGCCGCAAGGAACTGACCATCGCCGAGACCGAAATGCCCGGACTGATGGCGATCCGCGAAGAATTTGCCAAGAGCCAGCCGCTCAAGGGAGCACGCATCACCGGCTCGCTGCACATGACGATCCAGACCGGCGTGCTGGTCGAAACGCTGCAGGCGCTGGGCGCGCAGGTGCGCTGGGCTTCGTGCAACATCTTCTCCACGCAGGACCACGCCGCCGCGGCGTTGGTGGCGCGCGGCACGCCGGTGTTTGCCTACAAAGGCGAGACCCTTGCGGACTATTGGGACTACACGCACCGCATTTTTGAATTCGGCCCCAAGGGCAGCAAGACGGAGGGCCCGAACATGATTCTGGACGACGGTGGTGACGCCACGCTGTTGATGCATCTGGGCGCGCGCGCCGAGAAGGACATCAAGCTGCTGGCCAAGCCCGGCAGCGAAGAAGAAGTCTGCCTTTTCAACGCCATCAAGGCCAGGCTCAAGGTGGACGCCACCTGGTACAGCCGCCGCCTGAAGAACATCATCGGCGTGACCGAAGAGACGACGACCGGCGTGCACCGCCTGAACGAGATGTCGGCCAAGGGTACGCTCAAACTGCGCGCCATCAACGTCAACGACTCGGTCACCAAGAGCAAGTTCGACAACCTTTACGGTTGCCGTGAATCACTGGTGGATGCGATCAAGCGCGCCACCGACGTGATGATCGCAGGCAAGGTGGCCTGCGTGGCGGGTTACGGCGACGTGGGCAAGGGCTCGGCCCAGGCGCTGCGCGCCTTGAGCGCACAGGTCTGGGTGACCGAGATTGACCCCATCAACGCGCTGCAGGCCGCGATGGAAGGCTACAAGGTCGTGACCATGGAATACGCGGCGGACAAGGCCGACATCTTTGTCACCTGCACTGGCAACAAGAACGTCATCACCTACAAGCACATGGCGGCCATGAAAGACCAGGCCATCGTCTGCAACATCGGTCACTTCGACAATGAAATCGACGTGGCCTCGCTCTCCAAATGCCAATGGGAAGAGATCAAGCCGCAGGTGGACCACGTGATCTTTCCGGCCAAAGGCAAGACGCCATCCAAGCGCATCATTCTGCTGGCCAAGGGTCGGTTGGTGAATCTGGGTTGCGGCACCGGTCACCCCAGCTTTGTGATGTCTTCGAGCTTCGCCAACCAGACCATCGCCCAGATCGAACTCTTCACCAAGCCCAAGGAATACAAGGTCGGCAAGGTCTATGTGCTGCCCAAGCATCTGGACGAAAAGGTCGCACGCCTGCACCTGAAGAAGGTGGGCGTGAGCTTAAGCGAACTCACCGACGAACAGGCGGCTTACATCGGCGTTTCGAAACAGGGCCCGTACAAGCCTGACACGTACAGGTACTAATGCGAGCTGATCAACTCCTCGTGCACCGCAGTCTCGCGACGAGCCGCGCTCAGGCACAGCGCATGATCGCTGCCGGCGTGCAGTGGGACCAGGCCGGTGTCTGGAAAACGGTTGGCAAGAACGGTGACGACCTGCCTTTGGATGCGGTGCTGCAGTTGCTGGACGCGGCGCGCGACCGCTACGTGTCGCGCGGCGGTTTGAAGCTTGAAGGCGCGCTGCGCGACTGCGGCCTGGATGTTGCCGGCTGGGCCTGTCTGGACGTGGGCCAGTCCACCGGCGGCTTCACCGATTGCCTGCTGCAGCACGGTGCGGCGCGGGTGCTTGGCGTGGATGTGGGTCAGGGTCAGCTGCACCCCGGTCTGCGCGACGACGAGCGCGTGCTGGGTCTGGAGAAGATCAACGCGCGTTCGCTCACCGCGGACGGGTTGATGGAGCAGATCGACGCGACCACGGACGAACCCGAGGTTTTTGCCGTCGATGTGGAGGCAGGCTTCGATCTTATCGTGGGCGACCTGTCGTTCATTTCTCAAACCCTGGTGCTGCCCGCGCTGGTGCCGCTGCTCAAACCCGAGGGTGCTTTGCTGATGCTTGTGAAGCCGCAGTTCGAACTGCAGCCGGGCCAGGTGGGCAAAGGTGGCATCGTGCGCGACGCCACGCTCTACGCCCTCGTCGAACAGCGCATTCGCGACTGCCTCGCCGAGCAGGGTATGCAGGTGCTGCACTGGCTGGAGTCGCCGATTCAGGGTGGCGACGGGAATCGCGAATTTTTCTTTCATGCAACACGAGGTCAAGCATGAGCACTTCATCCCCATTGTCCATCAGCGTTGAATTTTTCCCGCCCAAGACGCCTGAAGGGTCGGACAAGCTGCGCGCCGTGCGCCAGCAGTTGTACGCGCTGCAACCCCAGTTCTGTTCCGTCACTTTCGGCGCCGGTGGTTCCACTCAAGCGGGCACTTTCGGCACCGTGGGCGAGATCCTGGCCGAGGGCGTGAGCGCTGCCTCGCACATCTCCTGCGTCGGTGCCACGCGTGCCGCCGCGCGCGAGCAGCTGCAGACGCTCAAGTCCATGGGCGTGCAGCGTCTGGTGGCCCTGCGTGGCGATCTGCCCAGCGGTTTTGGCCTGGGCGGCGACTTTCACTACGCCAGCGACCTGGTCGCTTTTATCCGCGCCGAAACCGGCGACCACTTTCACATCGAGGTCGCCTGTTACCCCGAAGTGCATCCTCAGGCGAAGTCGCCGCAGTCCGATCTGCAAGCTTTTGCGGCCAAGGTGAAGGCCGGTGCCAATTCGGCCATCACGCAATACTTTTTCAACCCCGACGCGTACTTCCGATTCGTTGACGAGGCGCATTCCCTGGGCCTGCATGTGCCCGTCGTGCCGGGCATCATGCCCATCGTCAGCTCAACCCAGTTGATGCGTTTCTCCGACGCCTGCGGCGCCGAAATTCCGCGCTGGGTTCGCCTGCGCCTGCAGTCCTTCGGCGACGACTCCGCCTCCATCAAGGACTTCGGTCTGGACGTGGTGACAGGCCTGTGCGAGCAGCTCCGTGCCGGCGGCGCCCCGGCCCTGCATTTCTACACCATGAACCAGTCCGCGGCGACGCTGGAGTTGTGCAAGAGGCTGGGGTTGTAGGTCGGCGCAAGACCCGGTCAATCAGCGTGGCCGCGTCACCAGATAAATTCCCGGCAGCACCAGTATCAGGCCGAGTGCGTGGTACGGATGCAGCGATTCGCCCAGCAGCAGCCAACCCAGAGCGGCGGCGTACAGAGGGCTGAGATACATCGATACACCGACGCGAGCTGCGCCCAGTTCGCGTTGCATCACGGAAAACGCGAGGTAGGCGGCATAGCCGGGCAGGGCGGCGGCGAACACCGCCAGGCCGATTCCTTCGGGCGTCACCGCGGGGGTGCCACTGCTCATATATTCCGACAGCGCAAACGGCAGCAACATCAACACGCCGGACAAGCTGATGGCCGCCAGTCTGGCCGAAGCAGTCAGGTCAATTTGCCATCTTTTCAGCAGCAGGCAGTACGCGGTCCATGAGGCAGTGGCAGCGGCAATCCAGGCGTCGCCGGCCACCCATTGAATGGTCGACAGTTGAGACCACTGACCCTTGAGCACCACGTTCAACACGCCGGCCAGCGCCAGGCCAATGCCCAGCGCCTGCCAGCGATTGAGAGCCTCTTTCAGCCAAAGCGCCGACAGCGCGGCGATCAACACTGGCGACAGCGCATAGATGAGCGAGATGTTCAGAACCGTGGTGGTGCGTCCGCCGACATAGACCCAGGCGCCGCAAAAAGCCATTCCGAGCGTGCCCAATATCAGGTTGTGTTTCCAGTGCAGCACAAGTTGTGTGCGCTGGCGGCACAACTCCGCCCGTGCACCATAGGCGAAAGCCATGCCGGCGAACAACCAGCGCAAGAGAGCCAGCGAATAGGGTTCGATCAGGCCGGGCGCAAGTCGCGCCACGAGGGAGTTGAATGCCCACAATGCGGGCGTGACGAACACCAGAACGATTGCCCAGCGCCGCCGGGAGGCCGCCTGCATCACCTCAGCTCCGTCCTGGTAGCGAAAGAACTAACTTTCATGACTCGGAGCACTGCGCGGGCGAAGCATCACAGTCAGCCGCCGGAGTCCAGGCTCGAGGTTGCGTTCTTGTCTTGCGCGAGGCGTTCCACCATCTGCGGCAGGGCCAATTTGAGCGCGGCCTTGAGCGTATGTGGCGGGTTGATCACGAACACGCCGCTGGCGGGCAGGCCGGGCCGTTGCACTTCACCCGCCGCGTCGATCAGGAGTTTGCTGTTCTTCACCGTGAGCGTGGCGTGCAGCCAGGGCTTGCCTGCGCGCGATGCCAGGGTCTTGAGTTTCTTCGGCAGGTCGTGCGCTTCGGGGCGCGGAATGATGGGGTACCACACAACGTAGGTGCCGGTTGCAAAGCGCGCCAGAGCGTCAGCAATCATCTCGGCCACGCGGGCGTAGTCGCTCTTGATCTCGTAACTCGGGTCGCACAGCACCAGGCCGCGACGCGCGGGCGGCGGCAGGAATTTCTTGATGCCTTCAAAGCCGTCTTCGCGTAGCACGGTGACGGTGCGCCCGGCTTCAAGTTGGGCAATGTTCGCGCTCAGCGTCTTGGCGTCGGTAGGATGCAGTTCAAACAGCTTGAGCCGGTCGCGATCGCCCAACAGACCTTGAACTATGAAGGGCGAACCGGGATAGACGCGGCGCGCACCACCGGGATTGAAGCTGGCCACAAGGTCCAGGTAATCCTGCAGCGCCGGAGCCAGTGGCGTTGCAGGTGCCTCCATCAGTCTCAGAATACCCTCGGCGGCTTCGCCACTGGTGCTCGCATAGTCGCCGTCAAGCCGGTACAGACCGGCACCAGCGTGTGTGTCCAGCACCACCAGGGCGGAATCCTTTTCCCGCATATGTCTGAGGATGGCGATCAATACGGTGTGCTTGAGCACGTCCGCGTGGTTGCCGGCGTGAAAGGCGTGGCGATAACTGAACATGGCCTGATGTTAACGGGCCGCAGCAAGGGTTACACTTTTGCACCTGTTCAGTGTGTATCGAAGCTTACATTAATGCCTATTGTCGCTTAGCACTTTGTGGCGCTGCCAGCGCAACCCATGACCGAACCTGTCCTCACGAATCCCGCCTTTGCGCCCGTTCCCGTAAGTCATCTGGATGCGCTGCCCGTGGGCACGCGTCTGGGAGAGTTTGAAATCACGGCCTTGTTGGGTGTGGGTGGTTTTGGTCTGGTATATCAGGCAATAGATCACTCCTTGCAGCGCGACGTGGCGATCAAGGAATACATGCCGGCCGCATTGGCGCGGCGCTCTGCCGGCCTGGCGGTTACCGTGCCCTCGTCGGCGAACCTTGTGACGTTCAGCGAGGGGCTCAAGTCGTTCATTGCCGAGGCCCGGCTGCTCGCGCAATTCGATCATCCGTCGCTGGTCAAGGTGTTCCGCTTTTGGGAGGAGAACAGCACTGCCTACATGGCGATGCCACTCTATCGGGGGATCACCCTGAAGCAGGCCCGCACCCAGATGCGCAGCCCGCCGCCCGAGGAGTGGATGCGCAAGCTGTTGTGGTCGGTGCTTGGCGCGCTCAAGGTCTTGCATAACGGCAACACCATGCACCGCGACGTGTCACCAGAGAACATCTTCCTGCAGGACATGGGGCCACCCGTATTGCTGGACCTGGGTGCCGCGCGACGCGCCATTCATGAAACCAAACAGCAACTCACGGCCACGCTCAAGTACAGCTACGCGCCGATCGAGCAATACGGCGAATCGTCGTCCATGCGTCAGGGGCCATGGACCGATTTGTATTCGCTGGCCGCGGTGGTGTACGGCTGTCTGGCAAATGAGTTGCCGCTGCCGGCCACATTGCGTGTGGTGCGCGACCGCCAGCCGTCGATTGCAAGCGTGGCGCAAGCCGCGCGCGAACAGTTTGGTCTGAATTATTCGGACGAATTCGTGTTAGCCATCGATAAGGCACTGTCCATCCGACCGACTGACCGCCCCAAGAACGCCAACAGCTTTGCGCGGCTGATGGACTTGCATGTGCCTGCCGGAATGTCCAAGTTTGACTGGCGGACCGATCTGGGCGACATCTATCTGCCGCCGCCAGCGCTGCAGCCGTTCGTGCAGACAGATCAGCTCACCACCGTCGCGATGCAGTCACCACCATTGACGCCGGACCCGGCAGCAATCGAAGAGACGGTCGAGATCACCGAGTCCTTGTTCAGCGGTGGGCGGACCCGCAAGCCGCCGCGTCTTTGGACGATCGTAGCTGCGGCCGGGTGCGCGTTGTTGGCGGTGGGCACGGTATTGTTCTGGATGGGGTGGGATGAGTCCGGTTCGGGACCGGAGGCAGCCCCTGTCACCCCGGTGCAGGGTGCAAGTGCGCCAGTTGCCGGTGCTTCGGTTGCGAAGAGCGCAGACGATGTCGCTGGCGCGCAGCCCAAGGAGCCGCCGCCCGCGATCGAGCTTGCGGCATCCCCGATTCAGTTACCCATTGCAATGCCTGCGGTCAAATCGTCGCCCGCCCGGTTGCCCGCACACAGACCGCGCAAGATCGAACCGGTCAAGCCTGTGCTGGAGAGAGCACCAGCCATCGGAAGCGTTGCCCCCACCCCGGTGTCCCCACCCTCAGCGGTGCGTCCTGAGGCGGTTGAGAGCCCCGCGCAAGGAACTGCAAGCCGACCCAGAACTCCCCCCTTGCCGCCGGAGACGCCGCAGACCCGCTGCGCCGACCGCAGCTTTTTGACGCGTCCGATGTGCACCTATAACGAATGCCAAAAGCCTGAGTTCGCCCATCTGGCGATGTGCGCCGAGATTGAGAAACGAAGCCGTGAGTCGCGCGGTTCGCGCGACTGAGCGGCGGTGCTCCCCGGCACGGGAGTGGGTGGACGGAAAGGCGAAGTTCTTGCCGTTTTGACTCAGGCAAAACCCTTGGTTGGGCTATGCGAGAATCAATCCAGACCTCGCACCACCGGCCTCAACATCATGTCTGATACTGAAAAACGTTCCTCTGCTGATACCGCCGATACCGATGCGGCAAGCCCTGCACGAAAGCGCCCGAAGCCGGGCGAGCGGCGTGGCCAAATCCTCCAGGCACTGGGCACGATGTTGGAGCAGCCTGGCGCGGAACGCGTCACCACGGCAGCCCTGGCTGCCAAGTTGGAAGTGAGCGAAGCCGCGTTGTACCGGCACTTCGCCAGCAAGGCGCAGATGTTCGAGGGCTTGATCGAATTCATTGAGCAGACCGTGTTTACGCTGGTGAACCAGATCATCGAGCGCGAGGCCGATTCAGGCGCCTCGCCGGCGGACGCCGGGGTGCGCCAGGTATCGCGCATCGTTGCCATGCTGATGCAGTTTGGCGAGAAGAACCCCGGCATGACCCGTGTGATGGTCGGTGACGCCCTGGTGTTTGAAAACGAGCGTCTGCAACAGCGCATGAATCAGTTCTTCGACAAGATTGAAGCCACCTTCAAACAGTGCCTGCGACCGGTGTCCGAGGCCAGCGGCTGTGCCTCACCCACGGTTGATGCGCAAGTGCGCGCCTCGGTGTTGACGGCCTTTGCCGCTGGCCGCCTGCAGCGTTTTGCGCGCTCCGGTTTCAAGCGGGCGCCCTCGGAACATCTGGACTTGAGTCTGCAACGGATGCTTTAAGCCCATGAAACTCGTGCGCTACGGCAACCCCGGCAAAGAAAAACCTGGACTCATCGACGCTGTGGGACAGCTGCGCGACCTGAGCGCGGTGCTACCGGACATCGGCCCGGCGCAGTTGGGTGACGCGGCGCTGGCGAAACTGCGCAAACTCAGGACGGACAAGCTGCCGCGGGTGCGTGGCACGCCGCGCATCGGCTGCCCGGTCAACCGCATTGGGAAGTTCATCGCCATCGGCCTTAACTACTCCGACCACGCCGCCGAAGCGGGCATGGCCATTCCCAAAGAGCCCATCATTTTCATGAAGGCCACCAGTTGCATCCAGGGTCCGAACGACCCGGTGATGCTGCCCAGGGGTTCGCTCAAGACCGATTGGGAAGTTGAGTTGGGCATCATCATCGGAACCTATGCGCGCTACGTCTCGCAAAAAGATGCGCTCAATTTTGTCGTGGGCTATTGCCTGGCGAACGACGTGAGCGAGCGCGAATTTCAGCTGGAACGTGGTCCACAATGGGACAAGGGCAAGGGCTGCGATACCTTTGGACCGCTGGGTCCCTGGCTAGTGACGCGCGATGAATTTCCCGATCCTCAAAAGCGTCCCATGTGGCTCGACCTGAACGGCCAGCGCCAGCAAAGCGGTAACACCAAAACCATGATTTTTGGCGTGGCCAAACTGGTGAGCTATGTGAGTCAGTTCATGACGTTGCTGCCGGGCGACGTCATCATCACCGGCACCCCGCCGGGCGTGGGCATGGGCCACAAGCCGCCGCTGTATCTGAAAGAGGGCGACGTGATGACGCTCGGGATAGAAGGTCTGGGCGAGCAGCGGCAATTGGTGGTGCCCTTCAAGCGCTGATCAGTCGGCCTTCTTGAAGCTCGCAGCCAGCGCGCGTGCATGCCGCGCCAGCAACACGGTGTCCAAGCCCACAGCCACAAACGTGGCGCCCAGCGCCAGATAGTGCCGCGCTTGGTGCTCGTCCGAAGTCAGGATGCCGGCGGCTTTGCCGGCGCGCACGATGCGCACAATGGCATCGTCGATTGCGGCCTGCACTTGCGGGTGGTTCGGATTGCCCACGTGGCCCATGGACGCCGACAGGTCCGCCGGTCCGATAAAAATGCCATCGACTCCGTCCAATGCAGCGATGGCGTCCAGGTTGCGCAGCGCAGTGCTGGTTTCGGCCTGCACCAGCAAACACACCTGATCGTTGGCTTCGAACGCATAGCGCGGGTACAGACCCCAGCGTGAAGCGCGGCTGCCTGCCATGCCGCGTATTCCGTGCGGCGGGTAACGCATGGCCTGCACCAGGCGGGCGGTCTGCTCGGCGGTATCCACCATGGGCACGAGCAGCGTCTGCAGCCCCAGATCCAGGTATTGCTTGATCAGCGCAGTGTCACCCACCGGCACGCGGGCGATCGCGTGTGTTCCCGGATAGCCCGCGATGGTCTGCGCCTGGTCACGCAGGCTGCGCAGATCGTTGGGCGTGTGCTCGCCGTCCAGCAGCAGCCAGTCAAAGCCGGCCGTGGCGCAGATCTCGGTGGCACTGTTGTCTGTCAGCCCGAGCCACAGGCCGATCTGCTGTTGGCGCTGACGCAGGGCCTGCTTGAAGGGATTGATGGGGGTCTGCATGAAAACTGCCTCGTGAAGTCGTTGGGGGTGCGATTTGGGGGCTCGCTGAGCCCTTATCATAGGCCGATGACATTCCCCACATCCCTTGAAAATCTGCGCGTTGTGTCGCAGCGGGCGCTGCCGCCGCCTTCCGCCCTGCACGAAGAAATCCCGGCCAGCGCGGTCGTCACGCAAACGGTGAGCACGGCGCGCCGCGCCCTGGCCGACATTCTGGACGGACGTGATTCGCGCTTGCTCGTGGTGGTGGGGCCGTGTTCCATTCACGACCCGAAGGCGGCGATGGAATACGCGCAACGCCTCAAGGGGCTGGCGGACGAATTGGCTGGACAGATGCTGATCGTGATGCGCGTGTATTTTGAAAAGCCGCGTACCACGGTCGGATGGAAAGGCCTTATCAACGACCCGCGCATGGATGACTCGTTCCACATCGAGGAGGGTATGCGGCTGGCGCGCCAACTACTGGTGGACATCAACGCGCTCGGTCTGCCGTGTGGCACCGAGGCGCTGGACCCGATCACGCCGCAATACCTGGGCGACCTGATCGCCTGGAGCGCGATCGGTGCGCGCACCACCGAGAGCCAGACGCACCGCGAAATGGCCAGTGGTCTGTCTTCGCCCGTGGGTTTCAAGAACGGCACCGATGGCAGCCTCGAAGTCGCCATCAATGCCATGCTGTCCGCAAGCCAGCCGCACGCGTTTCTGGGCATCAACGGCGAGGGCCAGGTGGCGGTGACGCAGACCACAGGCAATCCCTATGGCCATCTGATTTTGCGCGGCGGAGCTGTTCCCAATTACGACTCGGTGGCGGTGGCTGAAGCCGCTGTCGCGCTGGAGGCCGCGCAGTTGCCGCCCAACATCGTGGTCGATTGCAGCCACGGCAATTCGCGCAAGAACCACGCCTTGCAAACTTTGGTGCTCAAGGACGTGGTGCACCAGAGCGTGGATGGATCACGCGCTCTGAAGGGCGTGATGCTGGAGTCGAATCTGTTCGAGGGCAATCAAAAACTCACCCGACTGCAGGACCTGCGCTACGGCGTCTCCATCACCGACGCCTGCCTGGGCTGGGACACAACCGCAGACTGTTTGCGCGAGGCTTCCGCTCGACTGAAGAAGCTGTAGCGCGCTGAAAATAGCACATGTCCGTTGCCGGCAAAGCGGGATCGTGTGCGCTGCAAGGCAGGAAACGAACGTTGGTGAGGCGGCGTTTGCAGTCTTTCGGAACCGGCGCGAAACCATCAGGGATGGGTCGTGAACGGTGCCCCACTTATGTGACAATCGAACTCTGCAACATCATGCGGATGCCGGCCAGGATGTGTGCGGACGCTGTCGGCAAGACCCGCCACAACGACCACGACGGCATATACCTATCGCAGCGCGGGGTGACCTTGCTCCGGGCCTGATAGAGCAATACGAAATTCAATAATGGGACGATCATGAAAGTGAAACTGTACGCCGGCCTGCTGAGTTCGTGCCTGTTGGCCACCACATTGCTTCAGGGGTGCGCCACAAGCGTCAAGGCCAGTGGCATGCAAAACCCGCCACCGCGCGAGGCGTTTTCGAACTTTGGACGTATCGAGGTCAAACCCATGGTGTTCAGGTCCGGGTATGTGGGCGACTCGGCAGGCCTTGCCAAGATCGAGGAAAACCTGAAGAAAGATCTATCTGCTTCGCTCACAAACTGGAACGCCCGGCCAAGCAACGGACGTACCCTGGTGCTCGAACCGGTCATCGAAGAGTTGGAGTTCAAGCATGGCGCCAAGCGCGTACTTCTGGGGCCGTTGGCAGGTAGTTCGGGCGTGTTGGTTCGCATCAAGATCAGCGACGTCAACGGTGTTGTGGTGGCGTTGCCCGAGTTCTTCCAACGCGCCGATGCGTTTGCCGCAGGATTCGTGATGGGTGTTCACGATAACTTGATGCTGACGCGTGTTGCCAATCTAGCAAGCTCGTACATCATCGCGAATTATGATCACCCCCAGGGCGGTCCGACTGGCGCAGACGCGAAGAACATCACGGGCCGCTAGTCTCGATGATTTTTGATCGTCGGCACCGGCAGCGTGCCCGTGTCGACATGGAACTTCGCGCGGCGCAGGTCTTTGCTGCAGCGTGGTCGGTCTCGTACATTACGACCGTTCAAGTGAGCCCTGAAAATATTCCCGCCAGATAGGCCGCCACCGAGCTAAAAGTCCGTCACTGACCGACGCCTTATCCGTCCAAACCTCGCCGCTACATCATCCCCAGCATGCGCGGGAACCAGATCGACATCGACGGCCAGTAGGTCACAACCATCAGGAAGCCCAGCATCGCCAGTAACCAGGGCCAGACCGCCACGGTGAGTTCGGTGATGCCCATCTTGGTGATGCCGGACGCCACGTACAGGTTCAATCCCACCGGCGGGTGGCACATGCCGACCTCCATGTTCACCACCATGATGATGCCGAAGTGCACGGGGTCGATGCCCAACTTCATCGCCACCGGGAACAGGATGGGTGCGAAGATCAGCACAATGGATGAGGGCTCCATGAAGTTGCCCGCGAGCAGCAGCATCACGTTCACCGCCAGCAGGAAGCTCACCATGCCCAGGCCGTTGCCCAGCATCCAGTCGGCCAGCGCCTGCGGAATGTTCTCATTGGCCATGATGAAGGAGAACAGCACGGCGTTGGTGATGATGTACAGCAGCATGGCCGACATGTTGGCCGAGTTCAGCAGCACGCGCGGCACGTCCTTGAGCTTCATGTCCTTGTAGACGAAGACTGCCACGAAGAATGCATAGACCGCGCTCATCGCCGCCGCCTCGGTGGGCGTGAACATGCCGGTGTAGATGCCACCCATCACGATCACGATCAGCAGCAAGCCCCAGGCCGAGGTCTTGAAAGCGACCCAGCGCTGCGGCCAACTGGCTTTGGGCAGTCGTGGATAGTTGAACTTGCGAGCCCGGTACCAGGTGACGCCACCCAGCACGCAGGCCAGCGCGACACCCGGAACGACCCCGGCCATGAACAGCGCGCCGACCGAGGTGTTGGTCGCTACCGAGTACATCACCATCACGATCGAGGGCGGAATCAGGATGCCCAAAGCGCCCGAGGTCGTGATCACGCCGGCACCAAAGCTCTTGGGGAAACCGGCCTTCACCATCGCTGGCAGCAGGATGGAGCCAATCGCCACCACGGTGGCCGGTGATGAGCCCGACACCGCTGCAAACAGAGCGCAGGCGAGCACGCCGGCCAGTCCCAGGCCGCCGTACCAGTGGCCCACCATGCTCGAGGCAAAATTGATCATGCGCCGCGCCACGCCGCCGTGCGTCAGGAAGTTGCCCGCCAGAATGAAGAACGGGATCGCCATGATCTCGAACTTCTCGATGCCCGTGAAGAGTTTGAGCGCCACGGACTCCAGCGGCACGTGGGTGAAACCGAACAGAAAAGTGAGCACCGTCAAGCCCAGCGAGATCGAGATCGGCATGCCGGTTAGCATCAGCACCAGCAACAGCACAAAGATGATGGCGGCGTTCATTTTCCGCTCCCCTGGCTGCTGTCTGCTTCGTTCGGGTGCAGGTTGTCCTTCATGGCATAGGGGTTCAGGTCCACCGGCGGCAGTTCGGCCTCCAGCCCTTCGACGTGGCCGTGGTCGTGGTGCGGCAGTTCCCCTGTCCTCACAAAGCCGAGCATCACTTGCAGGAAGCGAAAACACATCAGGCTGCTGCCCAGCGGCACGGCGCTGTACACCATCCAGGTCGGCCACTCCAGATCGGGCGTGGTTGGGCCCTCCGGAATGCCGTCGACGGACAGGCCCAACAGGTTGAACCACGCGTGGTGCGCGCCGTTGTCCCAGACAAAGCCGGCCGCCAGTGCGGCCACAATGCCCGTGAACAGGGCTCCCGCGCACAAGCCGAAGATGATGAACTTGCCGCGCATCTTCTCATTCATGCGGTTGATCAGCACATCCACGCCGACGTGGATGCCGGTGCGCACTCCGTAGGCCGCACCGAACTTGCACATCCAGACAAACATGATGATGGTGAGCTCCTGCGCCCAGGTCAGGTTCAACGACAGCAGCCAGTCCTGCACGCCGGGAATGGCCCAGCCCGCGGCGTAGCGGTGCACCACGGCAACGAAGATGATCAGGGTGGCAGCGCCCATCAGGAAGGTGACGATCCACTCTTCGAGGTGATCCAGAAATTTCATGATGGGGACTCCAACGCTAAATCAACTGGGATAGGCGGCTAGCTTGGATTACAGTTTGCTGGGGTCGAAGTCGGTGGCCTTGTAGAACTGCTGTAGCGTTTCCTTGCCCACGCGCTCCGCCATCTTGATATGCACCGGCGCCATCGCCTTCTTCAGGGCAAAGCGCTCGTCCTTGGTCGGCACGTACACCACGGTCTTTCCGCTCTTCTTCACGCCCTCGAGCGCGTTGTCATTCTCTTCCTGCGCGATTTTGTTGGCGTAAACGGTGGCCTCCTTCATCGCCTGTTCCAGTTGGCCGTGCACATCCGCAGGCAGGCCGTCCCAGAACTTCTTGTTCACGATCACCGCGTAGCCGAGGTATCCGTGGTTGGTGATGGAAAGGTGCTTTTGCACCTCGTGCATCTTCTGCGTGTAGAAGTTGGAGATCGGGTTTTCAGTGCCGTCAACCACCCCCGTCTGCAGCGCCTGGTACACCTCGGAGAAGGCCATCACCTGCGGAATGCCACCGACCGAGCGGATCTCTTCTTCCAGCACCTTGGACGACTGGATGCGGAACTTTTTCCCCTTGTAGTCGGCTGGCACCTTCAGTGGCGTATTGGCCGAGAAAGACTTGAAGCCGTTGTCCCAATACGCCAGGCCCTTGATGCCCTTGGGCTCGAGCTTGGCCAGCATCGCCGCGCCCACCGGGCCCTGCGTGATCTTGTGCAGTTCGGCCGTGTCGTCAAACATGAAGGGAAAGTCAAAGGCCTCGAACTCCTTCACACCCAGCGGTCCGAACTTGGCCAGCGAAGGCGCGAGCATCTGCACCGAACCGATCTGCAGCGCCTCCATCTCTTCCTTGTCCTTGTACAAGGCGCTGTTCGCGTAGACCTCGACCTTGACCTTGCCCTTGGTCAGTTCGCCCGCCCGCTTGGCAAAGAACTCCGACGCTTTTCCCTTGGGCGTGTCGGCCGCCACCACATGGCTGAACTTGATGATGATCTGCGCGTTGGCGGCCAAGGCTGCGCAACCCAGCAACAACCCCAGCACCAGTTTGGACACTTTCATTTGTTTTCTCCTGAAGGTAAATCAGATAAGTCGTGCGGCAAGTCCGCTTGCCCAGCACTATGACCCCAAAATGAAGATTTGTCAGTGTGGATAGTCACAGCGACGTCATTTTGGCGCGGGATAGGTCATTCTTGCCGGTCAGAAGTTGTCCGGGATGAGTTTGCCCATGCTGACGCGCGGCTCGACCCTGTAGCCCAAGGACTCGTAGAACGCGGTCACGGCTTCATTGCCAGTCCGGACCTGGAGGTTGACCTTCATGCAACCCCGTTCTGCCAGGGCCGCTTCGGCGTGGCGCACAAGCGCCGACCCAAGCCCTTGCTTTTGCTGCGCTGCATCCACCGCCACCGAGTACAGCCAGCCCCGGTGCCCGTCGTAGCCCGCCATCACGCTGCCAACGACGCACCCGTCAATCAGCGCCACAAACAGCAGGCCGTCCGCCAAGGCCAACTTCTTGTCAATCGCCAGGCCCGGACTGTTGTGCGCGGTGTCATAACCAAAGACGGCTTCCCAGAGGCCCATGAGTTGGGACCGGTGCACGGCGTCAATGTAGGAGGTGATGGTGATCATATTGGCGGACGGAGTGGTCAGGCATGCTGGCCGTTGCCCCTATTCCTTGGTGAGGTGATGGCAGGTCGGTGGGAGTTGTGCTGGCTTGACGCCTTCGCCGTTGGTGCAACCCCATACGACATGACCTTCACTGTTGGCTGAGGGCGTGAAGATCAATTCACCTTTTGGCGTCTTGACAGAAAGCACCATCGGGCGGGGATCGAGCGCCAACTCAGTGCCGTCGCTCAGTCTTGAAGGTATGCCAACTGCCTCCAGCGACTCGGGCGTCTTTTGGCTGGACTCGTAGTAGTCGCCCAATGCCTGGCGGGCACTTTGCGAGCCGATGATCGCGGCGCTGAGTTTCGCTTTGACGATGTAGTCCTGATAGGCTGGCAGTGCCACCGCTGCCAGCACGCCGATGATGTAGACCAGCATCAGCATGCCAAAGCCCCCGCCCAAGCGTCCGGCGTAGGGAACGAACACCGCCAGGAGGTAGGCAAAGCCATTGCGCGGCGGCATCGCTGCGGCGGTGTTCGCAACCCGGGCGGCGCGCTTGGTGAGCCAGGGGTAGCCGGAAATCAATTCGTGAAACGACATCCAGAAACCTGCCGTGTGCTGGGTCTGGCTCACGTAGGCCGTGACGCTCATCTGCTTCCAGCGCTCGGCACCCGCCGACAGGGCCGCCAGCGCTTGCGCCGCGCCTTGGGGCGAACTGCTGCAGGCCAGCCCGTGGCGGTCGCAAGTACTTTCGCGGGCGCGGGAGTAGGCTGCGCCCAGCAGCGGCAGCCAGAGCACGGGCCAGCGCAGCAGATGTCCGTTCAGATGCTTCATGCGCAGGTGGCCGAGCTCGTGGCCGATGTAGAAGCGCACGCCGTCCACATGCGAGTCCATGGCATCAACCACGCCCGACATCAGCACCACGTACTGCGTGCCAAGAAACTTGGTGGCGAACGCATTCAGTGCGCCATTGCCGTTCAGGATGAAGGCCTGCGGGCGCTTCACGATCTGCAACCGATCGCAACAGGCGCTGAAATGCGCATACAGGTCAGGGAACTGGGCTTCTGACAACTCGACGCCGTTGCCCTTGATGTGTGCGATCAGTGTCGATTGCGCAAACAGGTACAGCACAAAGCCCAGTGCCAGCCCGACCAGTGCGCCGCCAAACGTGCCGACGATCAGGCCCAGCCAGACCAGAATGCCAAGCACCAGGGTGATGGTTCCCAGTGTGCGTTCGCGCGGATAAACAAGTTCGTTCATGGGTGGGGTTCCTTTTGTGCAGTGGTGGTTAGAGCAGGCTCGCACTACCCGCTGGGCCGTGCGTGGTGACAGTATCTTCATTGATCACGGCCTCAACTCTATGACCATCCGGATCGATCAAAAAGCAAGCGTAGTAATGGGGCCCGTAGTGGGGACGCAGACCAGGAGCGCCATTGTCGGTGCCTCCTGCCGCCATTCCCGCGCGGTGGAAGGCATCCACCGCGACCCTCGATGCTGCGCGAAACGCCAGATGAAAGCCGGGGCCGGGTGGCGCTGAATCGGGTCTGAGCTTGAGGCAGAACTTGTCCTTCCCGTCTTCGACCCCGTAACCGATAGCGGTCTCATCTTCGAAGACCCTGCGATAACCCAGGGCACCGAGCACCGCGTCGTAAAACCTGCCTGCAGCAGGAAGGTCAGCTGCCGCGAAAGAGATGTGGTGAAGCATGGCACGTGTTCATCGGTGGCATACGACAGGACTCACCCGTGTGCTCAAGCAGCTTCATTTGGAACAAGCACCACCAGATCGGTGACCCCTACATCCACGTGAGCTTGCGAAAGCAAGGTCGTCACTTGACCGCGATGGTGCGTTTGATGGTTGAAGAAATGCAGCACCAGGCCGTAGAAGTTTCTTTCGGAAACCACGCCCAGACTGTTGGCATAGTGCAGCCTGTGATCCAGCTCGGGCTCGGTCACCGAATGCGCCCATTCCGTGATGCACTGGTCGAGCAACTTGCGGTGTTTTTCAAGAGTTTGAATGTCGATAAAAAGCTGCTGATCAAGACCAGTGGGTGCGGGCAAATTCCGTATCGTCTCCAGCGCCAGGTAGTTGGCAGGATGGGTGGCAAAACGGCGCAGCCAAATCGTGTCACCCGCGACAATGTGATTCAGCGTGCCGAGGATGGAGCCGAAGAACGCACCGCGATCGGCAACAAGTTCTTCGCCTGACAAGCGCATCGCGGTCTGATACAGCTTGGCATTCATCCATTCGTTGTACTTAGCCATCAGGCAGATGTGGTCGGTGCGGGTCATTGGATTTCTCCCAATTTGATTGCAAACTCCTCACTTCGCTGCTCGGATTGCCCAACCCAGTAGCCAAGATTGCAGTACTTGGATTGGGCGTTGATTTGATTGAGTCCCGCTTCGCCAAGGAAGCGCTGACCGTCTGTCGAGAACACTCCGAACTCGTGCGCTGATCCCAGGCTGAGGGTTTCCCTTGCAGCACGAAACCAATCCGGTGCGTCGCTTTCGGCGTACTGCGCACGGCAGCACGGCATCCAGGGATTGACGGATGAAACAGACTCGCGTACCGCAATGGGAAAGGCTGTAGCGTCGGAATCTTCGAAAGGGCGCAGTAATAGATGGGTGGTGCGTATGACGGACATTGGAGGTGCAGGCTCTATAAATTTCGTTTTTTGATCGAGCGATTCAGTTTATCCGACAGGCAAAGATCAATAGGTGAAAATGGGTCATGGCCAAAGAAAAAACGATCTACACCTGCAATGAATGCGGCGGCAACACACCCAAGTGGCAGGGCAAATGTCCGCACTGCGACGCCTGGAACACGCTGGTGGAATCGGTGGCGCAAAGCAGCGCGCCGGCGAAGAACCGCTTCGCTTCGCTCGCCAAGACGGCCGAGGTGGCGGTGCTGGGCGACATCGAGGCCACCGACATCGAGCGCACACCCACGGGCCATGAAGAGTTGGACCGCGTGCTGGGCGGCGGCATTGTGGAAGGGGGCGTCGTACTCATGGGTGGCGACCCCGGCATCGGCAAGTCGACGCTGTTGTTGCAGGCGCTGGATGCTCTGCAGCGCAGCGGTCACTCCACCTTATACGTGACGGGCGAGGAGAGCGGCGCGCAGGTGGCGTTGCGCTCGCGACGTCTGGGTTTGCCCAACAGCCAGGTGAAGGTGCTGGCCGAAATCCAACTCGACAAAATTCTCAACACGCTCGAAACGATTCAACCGATGGTGGCGGTGATCGATTCGATCCAGACCGTGTATTCGGACCAGCTCACTTCGGCACCGGGCTCGGTGGCGCAGGTGCGCGAATGCGCCGCGCATCTGACGCGTGCGGCCAAGGCCAGCGGCGTGTGCATCGTGCTGGTGGGCCACGTGACGAAAGAAGGCACGCTGGCAGGCCCACGGGTGCTGGAACACATGGTGGACACGGTGCTTTATTTCGAAGGCGACACGCATTCGAGTTTTCGCCTGGTGCGCGCCATCAAGAACCGCTTCGGCGCGGTGAACGAGATCGGCGTGTTCGCCATGACCGAACGCGGACTCAAGGGTGTGAGCAATCCAAGTGCGATCTTTTTGAGTCAGCACGCCGAACCGGTGCCGGGCAGTTGCGTCATGGTCACGCTCGAAGGCACGCGTCCGTTGTTGGTGGAAATCCAGGCGCTGGTAGACAGCGGCGGACCTTCACCGCGTCGCCTTTCGGTGGGCTTGGACCGTGATCGTTTGGCGATGTTGCTGGCGGTGTTGCACCGCCATGCGGGCGTGGCTTGCATGGACCAGGATGTGTTCGTGAACGCGGTCGGTGGTGTGCGCATCAGCGAGCCCGCGGCTGATCTGGCGGTGCTGCTGGCCATCACTTCGAGCCTGCGCGGCAAGCCGCTGCCCAAGGGCTTCATCGCGTTTGGCGAAGTGGGTCTGGCGGGCGAAGTGCGACCCGCGCCGCGTGGTCAGGAGCGCCTGAAGGAGGCGGCCAAACTGGGCTTCAGCGTAGCCGTAGTGCCCAAGGCGAATGCGCCCAAAAAGGCCATCGCGGGATTGACAATCCATGCCGTGGAGCGGGTCGAGCAGGCGATGGAAGTGGTGCGCGCGCTTTGACGAAAGAGCCCGCTTTCATTACTTGGTGCATTTCGCAACCCAGGCATGAAAGTCGGCGAAGATCAGGGTTTACCCGGCATTTCCCTAGGATCGAACCTCTAGAACCCTCAGGGGTCGGTGCCTTCATTCGGAAATAGCGCAAAATAGAACGATCGTTCGTTTTATTTTCAAGGATTCAACTGATGTCTGTAGCCGAACTGCCCCGACCTTCTGCGCGCCTGGGATCGAGCTCGCTTCGTCGCGAGTCGGGTGCGCTGCAAAAAGGTCAGCAGACCAAGGCCGTGATCGTGGATGCGGCGCTGGGCCTGGCGACGCAGATCGGCTTGGAAGGACTTAGCATTGGCGCGCTGGCCGAGGTCACGCGCATGAGCAAGTCAGGTGTTTTCGCCCATTTTGGTTCGCGCGAGGAGTTGCAGATTTCCGTCATTCGCGACTACTTTACGCGTTTCGAAGAAGAGGTCTTTTACCCGGCGCTACGCGAGCCGCGCGGCCTGCCACGACTACGCGCCATGTTCGGCAACTGGATGAAACGTGTGGCGGTCGAGATCCAGTCGGGTTGCATCTTCATCAGCGGTGCCGTGGAGTTTGATGATCGTCCCGGCGCGGTGCGCGATGCGCTGGCGAGTTCGGTTCAGACCTGGCTGGCCGCGATGTATCGCGCCGTGGTGCAAGCCAAGGAAGAAGGGCATTTACAGCCCGATGCGGATGAGCAACAGGTCGCGTTCGAGATTCACGGCCTGATTCTGGCGCTGCACTACGAGGCTCGATTCCTGAAGAGCCCCGGCTCCATCACACGTGCAAAAACTGGTTTTGATAACATTCTTGCGCGCTACGGTAGTCGGTCTTCTGCCACCGTTTTGCAGCGTCCGTCGAAGCGAAAAGTTGCTGATTTTCCCCGTTGAATTCCAAGGAGTAAGAACCATGCCGACCTACACCCCACCCCTGCGCGATCAACAATTTGTGCTGCACGAAGTGTTCCAGGTCAGCGCGGCCTATCAGGCCATGCCCAAGTTCAGCGAGATCGATGCCGACACCATCAACGCGGTGCTGGAGGAAGGTGGCAAGTTCGCCGCCGAGGTGACCTTCCCGCTCAACATCAGCGGCGACACGGAAGGCTGCAAGCTCGATCCGGTGACGCACGAGGTGACCACGCCCAAGGGTTTCAAGGAAGCCTTTGCCAAATACGTCGAGGGCGGCTGGCCGTCCCTGAGCTGCGAGCCGGAGTACGGCGGCCAGGGCCTGCCGCTGGTGGTGAACCAGTGTTTCTACGAAATGCTCAACAGCGCGAACCAGGCCTGGACCATGTACCCCGGTCTTACGCACGGCGCCTATGCGGCGCTGGCTACGCACGGCACGGAGGAGCAGAAAAGCACCTATCTGCACAAGATGACCAGCGGTCATTGGACCGGCACCATGTGCCTTACAGAACCTCATTGCGGCACCGACCTCGGGTTGATGCGCGCTAAAGCTGAACCGCAGCCGGATGGCAGCTACCGCATCACCGGCAACAAGATTTTCATCAGCGCGGGCGAGCACGACATGGCCGCCAACATCATCCACCTGGTGCTGGCGCGTCTGCCCGACGCACCCCCCGGTATCAAAGGCGTGAGCCTGTTCATCGTGCCCAAATTCCGCGTGCATGCCGACGGCTCCCTGGGTGAGCGCAATGGGGTCTATTGCGGCGGCCTGGAACACAAGATGGGCATCAATGGCAACGCCACGGCGCAGATCGTGCTCGACGGCGCTTACGGCACGCTGGTGGGTCAGCCCAACAAAGGCATGAACGGCATGTTCGTGATGATGAACGCCGCGCGCCTGGGCGTGGGCAACCAGTCGCTGGGACTGACCGAAGTGGCGTACCAGAACGCTCTTGCCTACGCCAAGGACCGCATCCAGATGCGTTCGCTCACCGGGCCCAAGGCCAAGGATCTGGCCGCCGACCCCATCATCGTGCACCCCGACGTGCGACGCATGCTGCTCACGGCCAAGGCCTATGCCGAAGGCGGACGCGCGCTGCTGATTTTTTGCGCCCTGCTGCTGGACCAGGAACACTTCCACCCGGACGAGAAGCAGCGCCAGGACAGTGGCGAGATGCTGTCGATGCTGACGCCCATTGCCAAGGCCTTCCTCACCGACAACGGCTTTGCCGCCACTACCATGTGCCAGCAGGTGTTTGGCGGCCACGGCTACATCAAGGAGTGGGGCATGGAGCAGTTTGTGCGCGATGCCCGCATCAACATGATCTACGAAGGCACCAATACGATCCAGAGCCTGGACCTGCTGGGTCGCAAGGTGCTGGGCAACAATGGCGCCACGCTGAAGAAGTTCGGCAAGCTCATCGCCGCATTGGTGGAGGAGGAGGGCGTGAACGAAAAGATGGCCGAGTTCATCAACCCCATCGCCATCCTGGGTGAGCAGATGACCAAGTTCACGACCGAGCTGGGCTTCAAGGGCTTCCAGAATCCGGACGAAGTTGGCGCTGCTGCGGTCGACTATCTGCGTGTGGCCGGTCACATGGTGTTTGGTTACCTGTTCGCGCGCATGGCACAGGTGGCACTGCGTGAAATCGCAGCCGGCAACAGCGATCCGTTCTATGTTGCCAAACTGCAGACCGCCCGCTTCTACTTCGCCAAGCTGTTCCCGGAAACGGCCACGCTCATGCGGTCGGCGCGCACCGGTGCCAAGGTGTTGATGGATACTGACGCGGCCTTGGCTTAAGGCAATCTTCCCAACCAACTTCAGGAGACAAACATGAAAACCATTCAATTCGTGATTCGCGCTGCACTGGCACTGGCAGCGGCAATTTCGCTCGCAAGCGCCCAGGCGCAGATGACGCCGGTGGGCCTGTGGCACAGCATCGACGACAAGACGGGCGAGGTCAAAGGTGAAATTCGCATTACCGATGTGGGTGGCGTACTCAGCGGCAAACTTGAGCGCAGCCTGAAAAAAGACAGCAAGCCAGACGACAAGTGCGACAAATGCGTCGACGAGCGCAAGGACAAGCCGATGGTCGGACTGGAACTCATCCGTGGCGCAAAGAAGGTCGAAGGCAAGGACGTGTGGGAAGGCGGAAAGATCCTCGACCCGGAAGAAGGCAAGGAATACACCTTGCGCCTGACGCCGATGGATGGCGGCAAGAAACTGGAAGTGCGCGGCTATATCGCCTTTTTCTTTCGCAACCAGACATGGGTGCGCGTGCAGTAACGGAATGAACTGAGTCCGCACGCCGCGGGCTCGAACGGAGGTTAGGTCCATGTCAAAGTTTCAAGTGAAGAAGGTCGCCGTGCTCGGCGCCGGTGTGATGGGGGCACAGATCGCGGCGCACCTGGTCAACGTCGGGGTGCCGGTGGTGCTGTTCGACCTGCCCGCCAAGGAGGGTCCGAAAAACGGCATCGGCATCAGGGCGGTGGAGGGTCTGAAGAAGCTCAAGCCCGCGCCGCTGGGCGTGCCCGGTGACGCGGCGCTGATCCAACTCGCCAACTACGAAGAGCACATGGATGTACTGGGCGAATGCGATCTCATCATCGAGGCCATCGCCGAGCGCATGGACTGGAAGACCGACCTGTATCACAAGATCGCTCCCTTCATTTCCGACTCGGCAATAGTCGCGAGCAACACCTCGGGCCTGTCGATCACCAAGCTGAGCCAGGCGCTGCCGGACTCTATCAAGCCGCGCTTTTGCGGCATCCACTTCTTCAATCCCCCGCGCTACATGGCGCTGGTGGAACTGATCAACACGCCCACCACGCTGCCGCACATCCTGGACGAACTCGAGGCCTTTGCCACGCGCAGCCTGGGCAAGAGTGTGGTGCGTGCGCTGGACACGCCCAACTTCATCGCGAACCGCGTCGGCATCGCCGGCATGCTGGCGATCATGAACGAGGCGGAAAAATTCGGCCTGAGCTTTGACGTGGTGGACGACCTCACCGGCAAGAAGCTGGGGCGTGCGAGCTCGGGCACCTTCCGCACCGCCGACGTCGTGGGACTGGACACGATGGCGCACGTCATCAGGACGCTGCAGGACAACCTCGACGAAAAGAGCGATCCCTTTTACGGCTCCTTTGCCACCCCCAAGGTGCTGGCCAAACTGCTGGAACTGGGCAACTTGGGACAAAAAACAAAGGCCGGTTTCTTCAAGAAGGTCGGGCGCGATATTCAGCGATTCGATATCGATTCGGGGGAATACGTTCCCAGTGGCGCCAAGTCCGACGACGTGGTGGGCCGCATGCTCAAAAAGCCGGCGCGCGAGCGCCTGCAATTGCTGCGCGATGCCGAGGGGGCCGAAGCGCGTTTCCTATGGGCGATATTGCGTGACCAGTTCCACTATTGCGCCGTGCACCTGGACACCGTGGCCGAGACCGCACGCGACATCGACTTCTGCATGCGCTGGGGCTTCGGCGCCAAGCAGGGTCCGTTCGAACTCTGGCAGGAAGCGGGCTGGTTGCAGGTGGCGCAGATGATTCAGGAAGACATCGCGGCGGGTCATGCGCTGTGCAAGGCGCCGTTGCCGGAATGGGTGTTCAAGGGACCCGTGGCCGATGCCGGAGGCGTGCACACGCCGCAGGGTTCGTGGAGCGCATCCGCTGGAAAATTCATCCCGGAGCGCGATCTTCCCGTGTACCAGCGCCAGCACTTCCCCGAGAGCGTGCAGGGTTCCAACGCGCCCTCGTTCAAGACCGCTGGCAAAACCCTGCATGAGGACGATTCCATTCGGCTATGGACGCTGGACAATGATGTGCTGATTGCCAGCATCAAGACCAAGATGCACACCATCGGCCCCGATGTGGTCGAAGGCCTGTCGCAGGCGGTCGATCTGGCGGAGAAGGACTACCAGGGTCTGGTGATCTGGTCCAACGACGAGATGTTCTCTGCCGGGGCCGATCTGCAGGTGATGCTGCCGGCGTTCATGTTGTCGGGCGTGAGCGCGATCGACGAGGTCGAAGCCGAGATGCAGCGCGTCATGCTGAAAGTCCGTTATGCCAACGTTCCCGTGGTGTCGGCCGTGCGCGGCCTGGCGCTGGGCGGCGGCTGCGAACTGGCCGTGTACTCGTCCAAACGCGTGGCCGCGATGGAAAGCTATATCGGGCTGGTCGAGGTCGGCGTGGGCCTGGTGCCCGGCGCCGGCGGACTCACCTACATCGCGCGCCGCGCGGCGGAGAACGCCGCCACCTCCACGGGCAAGGACCTGCTGCCGTTCCTGACCGAAGGCTTCACCGCCGCGGCCATGGCCAAGGTGGGCACCAGCGCAATCGAGTCGCGGCAGTTGGGCTATCTGCTGAGCAGTGACATCATCGTGCCGCACAAGGACGAGTTGTTGTTCATCGCGTTGAGCCAAGCCCGGGCCATGAGCGCTGCCGGTTACCGTCCGCCGCAGCGCCGCCCCTTTGCCGTGGCCGGGCGCAACGGCGTGGCCACGATCAAGGGCTCGCTCGTGAACATGCGCGACGGCGGTTTCATCAGCCAGCACGATTTTCACATCGCCAGTCTGATCGCGAACGTGGTCTGCGGCGGTGACATCGACGCCGGCTCGCTTGTGACCGAGGAATACCTGATGACGCTGGAGCGCAAGGCCTTCTGCGAGCTACTGGTGCATCCAAAAACTCAAGAGCGAATCATGGGAATGATGAGTTCAGGTAAGCCACTGCGCAACTGATGCGTGTGAAAGGATCTCAATGAAACAACTACAAGACGCCTACATTGTTGCCGCCACGCGCACGCCGATTGGGAGATCGCATCGCGGCTATTTCCGCAACATGCGGCCGGACGATTTGCTGGTGATGGCGCTGCGCTCGGCACTGGCGCAAGTGCCCACGCTGGACCCGGCGGCGATCGAGGACCTGATCTGCGGCTGCGCCATTCCCGAAGGGCCGCAGGGCATGAACGTGGCGCGTGTGGCTGCGGTGTTGGCGGGACTGCCTACGAGCGTGGGCGGCATTTCGGTGAACCGCTTTTGCGCCTCTGGCGTGAGCGCGATCCAGATGGCGGCGGACCGCATCCGCGTGGGCGAGGCCGACGTGATGGTGGCCGCAGGCACCGAGAGCATGAGCAGCGTTCCCATGATGGGTAATGCGCCTTCGCTCTCGCCGTCGATCTTTTTGCATGACGAAAACGTTGGCATCGCCTATGGCATGGGCCTCACGGCGGAGAAGGTGGCGGCGCAGTGGAAGGTGAGCCGCGCCGACCAGGATGAGTTTGCCTACCAGTCGCACATGAAGGCCATCACTGCCATGAAGGCGGGCGAATTCACGAACGAGATCACACCCATCATCGTGAGCGATCGCGCGCCGAATCTGGAGACCGGCGAGGTTGTGACGTCCACGCGCACCGTGAGCCTGGACGAAGGCGCGCGTCCCGACACCACGCTCGAAGGACTGGCCAAACTGAAGACACCGTTTGCCGCGCGCGGCTCCGTCACCGCCGGCAACAGTTCGCAGACTTCGGATGGTGCCGGCGCTCTGATCCTGGCCAGCGACAAGGCAGTGAAGCAATTCGGCCTGACGCCGCTGGCGCGCTTCGTAAGTTTCGCCTCCAAGGGCGTGCCACCGCACATCATGGGTATCGGCCCGGTCGAAGCCATCCCCGCGGCGTTGCGCTACGCAGGACTGAAGCAGGACGATATCGACTGGTTCGAACTTAACGAGGCTTTTGCCGCGCAATCCCTGGCCGTCATTCGCACACTGGGTCTGGACCCGGCCAAGGTCAATCCCATGGGCGGCGCGATTGCCCTTGGCCATCCGCTGGGCGCCACCGGCGCCATTCGCGCGGCCACCGTGATCCACGCGCTGCGCCGGCACAACAAACGCTACGGTATGGTCACCATGTGCGTGGGCATGGGGCAGGGCGCAGCAGGTATATTCGAACGCGTGTAAGGAAGAAAGATGACCGACATCCTCAGTCACACCGAAGCCGGTGTCATGACGCTCACGCTGAACCGCGTGGCGAAGAAGAACTCCATCACCATCGCCATGTATGCCGCACTGGCCGATGCTCTGTTGCTGGCGGGTACGGACATTAGCGTGCGCGTCGTCGTGATCCAGGGGCACGAGACTATCTTTTCCGCGGGCAACGACATCGCAGATTTCCTCAACGCGCCGCCGGCCACGCTGGATTCGCCGGTGTTTCGCTTCCTGCGCGGCATTGGTACATTTGCCAAGCCGATCGTGGCCTCGGTCTGCGGCCCGGCGGTGGGCATTGGCACAACGCTGCTGCTGCACTGCGACCTGATCTATGCGGGAGACAATGCCGCGTTCTCGCTGCCCTTCGTGAATCTGGGCGTGTGCCCGGAGGCGGCGTCCAGCCTGCTTGTGCCCCAGCTCATGGGCTACCCGCGCGCGGCCGAGGCACTGCTGCTGGGTGAACCCTTCATGGCCGAGACGGCGCTGGAAATCGGCATGATCAACCGCATCGTTCCGCCTGCCGAGGCGAATGCGCTGGCACAGCGCCAGGCGCTCAAGCTTGCGGCCAAGCCCATGAGTTCGCTGCTCGAAACGAAACGCCTGATGAAGAAATCTCAAGGATCAGCAGTGGCAGAGCGCATGGACGAAGAAGCCGTCAGTTTTGGTCGCATGATGCGCGAGCCCGCGGCCCGCGAAGCCTTCAATGCCTTCATGGAAAAGAGACGCCCGGACTTCTCTCAGTTCTAAACGGCTCTTTCTATAAAGACGTCGGCCTGATTTTTCAAAACTGTAATGCCGCGTTTTCTATAAAAGAGAAGGCCCGACTTCGCCAACTTCTGATCGCGTGGGCGCGAACCGGCGACAATCGCGGCATGCCGCACGCCAACAAGAAATCCGCAGTGGTCGAATTCGAACCGGAGTTCATCGCCGGTCTGAAGGATATTTTCGAAAACATGATCGTTTTCAACCGCACGCTTGGGTTGAAGATCACGCAGGTGACGCCGCAGCTCGTGGTGGGACGCATCGATATGCGCCATGAACTGGTGGGCCATCCCGCCTACAACCGCATTCACGGTGGAGTCATCAGCGCGGGGTTGGACGCCATGGGTGGCCTGGCCGTGATGGCCGCCATCGGTGCACGCCACATGGACGATTCGCCATTGGAGCGGTTGCACCGATTTTCCAAACTGGGAACGATAGACCTGCGCATCGACTACCTGCGCCCCGGCATCAGCGATCATTTCGAGTTGCGCGCCGAAGTCATGCGGCTGGGTTCGCGCGTGGCCTCTACCCGCATGGAGTTCCTTGGAGCCGACGGCAAACTGATGTCCACCGGCTCCGGCGCCTATATCGTCTCCTGAGAACTTGCGGGACGGACCAAGAGTTACGCGCAGCGAACTTTGCTCGGTCCTCAACATCTCGTCGGATGTTGGCTGTTCTTGCGGGACGGACCAAGAGTTACGCGCAGCGAACTTTGCTCGGTCCTCAACATCTCGTCGGATGTTGGCTGTTCTTGCGGGACGG
>CAILAY010000091.1 GCA_903832285.1 uncultured beta proteobacterium
AGCCTGGGTTTGAGACCGTCGCGCAACAATTGCGGCACGGCCCAAAAGTGTGGGGTGGTCACGGTGCATTGCAAGAATTCAAAAAGGCCGGGCCGACGTGGTCAAGCCTTCGGTCAATAGACTTTCGCGCGTTTGAACCATCTTCTTGAAATGCAAAAAATCCCCGACAACTCGTGCAGCCGCATCCAAGTCTTCAAGATGGAACAGTGCGGATCTTCTTACTGCGAAATCGGCCGCATGGGACAGTTCTTTTCTAGCAGCTTTTTCATCATCGATCCACAGAGAAAGTTCGATGAGTTTGTACGTCAAGGTCATGTGTTGTCCAATTTATAACAATTGTCAGTGCGCGCCTAGATAGAGCAAAGTCCTCAAGTGGATCCTAGGATCATTCTCACTTTTAATATGTACGCCAGCCCACTGACAACGCACTGCTGTCGAAGTAAATGAAGTCAAACTAGGCTTTGATGCCTCCATTTGGTTGGCAAGATTGGGGGGCTGAAGGTCGGGCATTGGGCGAACACTTCGGGGCCACCAAGTCGGGTTCACCTGCACTGGAGTCCGCCAGTCAAGTCAGATGGCAGCGCCCAGGTGAACGACTGCTGGCGGATTCCGGAAGCCAGATAAAGTCGCCGAACTGGACCAGCAGCGCCAATGACCGGTTCCGACAACTCGACAGTCATTCCTGGCTCGCCGTGAGTGTCTCCTTACGCACTGCGGGTCCCGAGATTTCTCCGAAGCGGACTTTCGCCTTGACCTTTGGTGGGCTGTGTCGATGACTGACTCTGAGGGTTGAAAGCGGGCGCACAGTTTTCCGCTCTACCGCCTCCAGACCAGTTACACGCAATCGTGTCTGTGGTTCCGCCCAACGTTTGAAACCAGAAACCTCGTCGTCGATTGGGTTTCCTGAAACGGAGACCGCACCGCACTTGGTTTACGCCTGTGTACGCTGCCGCACGGTTTAAGCCCATTTAGAAACGTATGGTGATGATGCACTGTGTTCGGGTCGGAGCTTGATCAGTGCGTTCTGTCTACCTTTCATCCACTTCTTTACCTGGGAAAATACACCATGCCACATACCAATGAAGCCAGCACTCTGCACAAACAAGCTGCCAGCGATCACGAAGCAGCCGCACAACACCATCACAAAGCAGCTGACTGCCACGATTTAAATAAGGTGAGCGACGCAAAGACCAGTTCCAAGAGTGCCATGGACTGCTGCAACACCGCACAAAAGCATACGAAAGCCGCCTGCGACTGTTCGGCCAAATAGGATGCTGGGAGGGCCGCATTGATCAAAGCCACTCACGATGTGACGATCAGTGCGGTTCATTCAGAACAGCCGATGAACGAGCCCCTCCGCATGGACTGGATCTCAGCCGTGCGGTGAAGGTATTTTCTTGAGGCATAGGGGTGGCTCCCGGGGGCAGGTTCCGTGCCACCCATCAAATCTAGATCAATTATTTTCCAGTTGGAGTTCACCATGCTACTTTTTCGCCAGCCTGTTTTAACCCCTGCACTTGCGACAGCTTCAATTGGCTCATGGGCGCCGACCGACATTGACCACGAGAAGCATCATCCGAAAACCACGACGTCTGAAAAGGTCTCTGGCAATCAAATGGCAGCCATGAACCGCAAGTTGAAGACGATGCACCAGGTGCACGCGAAGATGTTGAGTGCCAAGACTGCGGAAGAGAAAAATGTCTTGATGGCCAAGCACATGAACGCAATGCGCCAGGGCATGGAGTCGCTAAACATGATGGGCGCAGACGTCATTGGCGCAATGAAGGGCGAAAAGCACTTTCCACGCTGTGCCAGGGAACTCGAACAGATGATGGAAAAGCGCATGGAAATGATGGAATTGATGCTGCAAATGGCAATGGACCGGATGCCTGCGCCAGCGCAGTGAGGGTTGCATCGACCTGAACCGCGAACCTCGCTGGTGTCCGAAGCGCGGTATCCCTGTGCGTTACCGCACAGACGTCGCTTTGGCACAGGAATATATTGTTTCCAACTAGAGAGTGAGCATGAAATCTTTGAAAGTTGCCGGTGCTGGAGTTGCTTTTCTGGTCGGCACGGGTGGCGCCTTGGCGCAAGGACAGATGATGCAGGGCGGCATGTGGGGTGGTGGCTGGATGGGTGGCTGCTGTTGCCCATGATCGCTTCCCTGACCATGAGCCTTAGAACCTATCCGCAAATAATGTTCACGTCCATTTTGATCTTTCTGAACGCCATAATTGCCGCAGCCAAGTGGTTGAGCGCCAGAAAGCTGCGCTCAAGTTTCTCGTATCGCACCGGCAGTTTGCGAAAGCGGTTGAACCAACTGTGCACGACTTCTACAACCCATCGTCTTGCCATCTTCTCTGGGTCACGTTTGAGTTCGCTGGCCTCTTGCCCGCGGCCCTTGACAGCCTCGGAAAACCTCAAAGATCACACACGACCGTAGGAAGACACGGTCAATAGGGGTTACGATGAGCGGCTGTGTGCAAGGTGACCGAGTCAGGCGACGGATGACCATGTTCACACGGCGTTACTGGCGACTCTGCCCTTCGTAAAATTGAGGGCGGTATGGACGGCGTAAGGATACGAAACAGGAGCAAAAATTGGCTAAATGGAGATGGGATCAAGGGAGACTTGATGTAGGGAATCAAACTGATCGAATGATACCCAGCCTGTCGGCTATTTCAGTTACTCTCGATTTCATAGCAGATTTGGCCGTCCTGCTGAGTATGCTGTTGAAAATTTACCGAGCCTATCAACCTACCTTGCGCTTGTCGGTAAGTTTCAGGGCATACCAAAGTGTGGCCAGACACATAGCGAGCCTCATTGCACAAGCCAGCCGCCATGTGCACCGGCAAACCCATCACCGTGTATGCACAGCTCTGCGCATACCCCATGCGCCGGCCAAACACGGCACCGCTGGCTATGCCTACCCTATGGGCCAGCGGCAACTGATAGCCCAGACGCTTCCATTCAGATAATATTTTTTGAAATTCCGTCTGCATCAACAACGCCGCCTGCACCGCCTTGCTGGCGTTCTCGACTGAGGAAGTCTGGCTCTCGAAACTGAACAAGATGCCGTCGCCCAAATACTTATCAATGCGCGCATCAAACTGTAAGCCTATGCGGCTTAGCCGCTCCAGATACTCATCGATCATGGCGCTGGCGTCGGCCACCGGTATGCTGCGAAACAGAGATTCAGAATGACTGATATCGGTAAATACCAGCGTTGCCTGGCTCACCTGAGGATCAAACACCATGCCCAAATTCACCAGATTCGATGGTTCTGCCACAATCGCACCCACCGCCAGGGCCAATTTGTTGCAGATGACCTCGATATTTTTCTCATCAGCCACGCCAAACGGCGTATCTGCATCTTCATTTAAAAATTGCACCACACCGACCACTTCATTGCCATGTCTGAGCAAGGGCTTGGTCAGCATATTTTTCGATTGATAGCCCGATTTTTTGTCCAGACGACCATCATGACGCTGGGCGGCCGTGTTTTCTGAATACATCGATGTTTGCTTGGAGCTAAACACCTTGCCAGCCTGACTACCCTTGATAGAAATTTGTAGCTTCGCCACTTTATCGGCGGCCGGCCCATGCGCCATCAGGAACACCAAAATGTCTTCGCTGTAAGGATTTTTGATAAAGATGGAGTCGGCGCTAGCCTTGATGCTGACCCTAGCATCGACCAGCAAGGCATCGATCTCATCCATCTGGGTTTGCAAATCGAGCATGCGCTTATGCAGCAACTCTTTGGATTTTATTTGCTGCTCTAAGGCGCTCTGCAAGGACGCAACTTTATCGTTTTGTTCAGCGACCATTTTTTCCAGTTCGGCCTGTTTTCTGAAAAAATGCCAGCAGGCAAACACCACCGCCACCAAGGGTGCCATCCAGCCTGTGCTGATCTGTTCAGGGACCAATTTAAAAAAATTTTCCATGTTCGCTCACTATGAAAAAAAGTCTCGACGATGCGCTTGAGCCGGGACAGGTGTCTTGGGCAACTAGGCCTGTCAGCCTATCAGTGATGGATACCGGTCTCAGGCACGGCTAGCTTAGTATGATTCACCAAATCCATGATAACAAGTGCCACTTTTTTATCCTTGATGGCTAGTTCGCTCCTCCAAACTACACGCCACATCCGGTTTGGCCGGGGATGTTTAGTGGTCATTGTTTTGTCTGGCCTCGGAATTAGTCTCATGGAAGCTCTATTTGTCTCTACCGGTGTCGTTGCACTCGCTGAAATCGGCGACAAAACCCAACTCCTTGCATTCATTCTCGCCGCTCGATTCAACAAGCCCGTACCAATCATTGCAGGCATCCTGATTGCCACGCTGATAAATCATGGGATGGCGGGCGCGCTCGGCGCCTGGATTACTTCGGTTGTAAGTCCTGACATCATGCGTTGGATTCTCGGCGGCTCATTCATTGGAATGGCGATTTGGACTCTGATACCAGACAAAATGGAGGAAGAAGAGACACAAGTGGCCAAGCAGCTCGGAGTGTTCGGTGCCACCTTGGTGACCTTCTTCTTGGCGGAGATGGGTGACAAGACGCAGATTGCGACAGTCGCCTTGGCGGCCCACTATGGAACCCCTGTGATGGTTATTGCTGGAACCACATTGGGAATGTTGTTGGCAGATGTTCCAGCCGTGTTCGTTGGCAACAAGTTCGCCGCCAAGATTCCAATGAAGCTGGTGCACTCCGTTGCCGCCGGCATATTCGCGGTTATGGGGCTACTGACACTGTTTCAGGTTGACAAGCTCTTTCAATAGAAACCGACTCGCCCAAAAAAATGGGTAAGGCTGGAAATGGACTCCGGGCGAAGATGATTGGCGTCAGGATAGCAGCCACTTGCCACTGACGTCTCCCGTTGTCTTTCGGGTCCCCAGATTTCTCCGAATCCGACGTTCGCCGTGACCCTCGGCGGACCGTGGCGGCGGCCGACTCTTCCGGGCGGCTTGCTGAGATTTCCTTCGCTCCAAACCGATCATTGCAGTTCTATCCCGTTCTATCGCACCATCACCGTCACGCAAACAATTGGCTCCGTGGCCAGTCCATGTGATGATTTAGGTGTCTGCATCGCCGCGTATGCACATGTATGTCAGGCGAGCAAACGAATTTGCTTTAACGCCTCAAATCCTAACCCCGATATTCCGAGTCCAAGTCCAACGGTGAGCGACGAAACAATGACCCCGATTCCTGCCCATGTTGCCCCGTGAACTCGGCCAAGTGTCAGGCGGTCATAACCCGCAAGCGACAGAACTGCAATCAGCATGCCCGCAACTGCAAATGGTGGACCACCGGCCACTCCCAAGCTTCCGAAGAGCGGCCAGAAGGCGAGTCGAGCGAAGGCCGGGCCAATGATTGAAATTGATGAACTCAGAATCAGTCGTCTGTGAATTGCTGCATGACGCCGGAACGCGATTCCCGAACAGAGCAATACTGTGAAGGAAACCAACGTCAGATAGTTTCCCCAAATGAACATGTTTAGGGGAGTCTTTGGAGACTGAATTTGTAGAGCCAAACGGCTGTTTATCCAAATAGCTGTGGCTACGACGCCAAGCGCGACCAGTGCCGCAGGTATAGCTATGGCACGATGCCAGCGCCGCTGTGCCCGGGTGGCCAATCCTGCCTGGACCACTGTCAACGCAAACCAAGTAGTCAGGACGGCGCCGTGTATTGCCAGCGCCGCGTCGTTTGCAGGTTGCCCAAAGGACTGAGAAAAGTAGAACGTTCTGGCGAAACCAATCAGTACCGCGACGAATAAGGCAATATGTGCGAAAAGAAACGACCTGTTTTCCCTCAATTTCTGCTCCCTGACAGTTTGCGTCATAGTATCGCCGAAGGTCTGCGGCATGACAGATGTGCTGCGCTCTGTCGCCTAACGATCAGCCTTCATCAGCCACGATGCGATGCTCGTAGAAACCATGGAACCACCTGCGGCTGACAAACCATGTTGGACTAAATGGGGTCAGGCTAGCTCACCGGGATGTGGTGTCGAACGACCGCTTTCGCGACACTGCCGAATTATGTCTTTCTCCATACCAGAGGTACAACTTTGACCGTCAGCTTGCCTGGTGCCGCCCTTTATTTAGAGTTTTGCCCGCGCCGAAATTTGTTGGGCCTGTTTTGAGCTTGACCGAGGGGTCTTCCAGGTGGAGATACCCCCTCTTGGTTGAAAATATGGCGTAGCAATAAATGACGCAATACGTTTCTCTTGACCCGAAACGCTTTGCCCCCTCCCACCCCCTCGAGGCAGGACCGGCACGTGGACCCGCAAAGCACCTGGACCAGCGTGGAACGCATGACCGGGCGCTACTGTTGGTGTTCCATAGGTGCCGCGAACAAACGCAGCACACAGCGTTCTATTCAATCAAGGTCATTTACAGCACGGTCACGGACTGATGGCGTGGTGCTGCAGTTGTGGCTGGGGTGGTGGCTACACGGTGCAAAGCCATGTGCTGCAGTCTGTAATAGCCGAAACCGAAGCGCCAAAAGAAAAAGCCTGCTCACTTTTAGGTAGCAGGCTTTCCATATCCCCTAAGGGCTGAGGACTGGTGGCGCTTCACGGATTCGAACCGCGGACCTGTGGATTATGATTCCATCGCTCTAACCGACTGAGCTAAAGCGCCGAAGCCCGAAATTATAGCGTGGTCCAACGGTGATTCGTCGAAGCTTACCGCCAACCAAGCCTACTGGTGTTTGAATTGGGCCTTGCGCTTGCCCACAAAGGCGTCCATGCCTTCCTTCTGGTCGTCCGTGGCGAATAGTGCGTGGAACAGGCGGCGCTCGGAGGTCACGCCTTCAGTCAGGCCGGACTCAAACGCGCGGTTCACCGATTCCTTGGCCGCCATGACTGCGATCTGCGAGTAATCACAAATCATCAAGGCTGCTCCCAGTGCCTCTTCCATGAGTTTGTCGGGCGCGACGACGCGGCTCACCAGACCTGCGCGTTCAGCCTCGACCGCGTCCATCATGCGGCCCGTCAGGACCAGGTCCATGGCTTTGGCCTTGCCTACGGCGCGCGGCAGGCGTTGCGTACCACCGGCGCCGGGAATGATGCCCAGTTTGATTTCCGGTTGGCCGAATTTGGCGTTGTCGGCAGCGATGATGAAGTCGCACATCATCGCCAACTCACAGCCGCCGCCCAGGGCAAAGCCGCTGACGGCAGCGATCACGGGCTTGCGCACGGAGCGAATCTGTTCCCAGTTCCGCGTGATGAAATCGCCCTTGTAGGCGTCGGCAAAGCTGTAGTTGGCCATGGCGCCAATGTCGGCTCCGGCGGCAAAGGCCTTTTCGCTTCCCGTCAGGATAATGCAGCCGATGCGGTCGTCCTGGTCAAAGGACTTCAAGGCAACGCCCAACTCGGTCATGAGCTGATCGTTCAGCGCGTTCAGTTGTTTGGGGCGGTTCAGCGTGATGATGCCAACTGCGGCTTCGGTGCGGGTCAGAATACATTCATAGTTCATGGTTAACATCTCCTGCGTTGGCGTGAGGCCGACTATAACGGTGCGGGTCAATCTGGATTTGATCCCCGCTTCCCGAATTTGACGCGAAGGCCAGCATGATCGACATCAGCAACGTTTCCAAGTGGTACGGCACATTCCAGGTGCTGGACGCCTGCAGCACGCGCATCCAGAAGGGCGAGGTCGTGGTGGTCTGCGGCCCCTCCGGTTCTGGCAAGTCCACATTGATCAAGTGCGTGAACGCGCTCGAGCCCTTTCAAAAGGGCGATATTGTGGTTGACGGCATCAGTGTGTCCGACTCCCGAACCGATCTGCCCAAACTGCGCTCGCGCGTAGGCATGGTGTTTCAGCATTTCGAATTGTTCCCGCATCTGAACGTGATCGATAACTTGACATTGGCACAAACAAAGGTGTTGGGGCGCAGCCCGGATGATGCCTTGCAGCGAGGACTTAAAGTGCTGGATCGCGTGGGTCTGACGGCGCATAGAGCCAAGTTTCCGGGACAGTTGTCCGGTGGACAACAGCAACGTGTGGCGATCGCCCGGGCTCTGGCGATGGACCCGATCGTGATGCTGTTTGACGAACCCACCTCGGCGCTGGATCCCGAGATGGTGGGCGAGGTGCTGGACGTGATGGTCAAGCTGGTCGGCGATGGCATGACCATGATGTGCGTCACGCACGAGATGGGTTTCGCTAGGAAGGTCAGCGACCGCGTGATTTTCATGGACGCGGGCCGAATCGTCGAAGACTGCACGCGCGACGAGTTCTTCGGCAACTCCGAGGCACGCTCGCCGCGCGCCAGGGAATTCTTGTCAAAAATTTTGCAACATTGAGCCCATGGCGCTTGCAACCGATCCCTTGAGGTACCTCAGCGCGGGCTGGCTTGGCAGCGTCATGGGACGGTGCGGACCGAACTTGGCCTGGCAGCGCGCCATCTCCCTGCTGCTGCTCGCCGCAGCGGCGGTAACGTTGACGGGCCCGGGTCTGTCGTGGTTTGCAGCGCGGGGGATGCTGCTGGCATTGAGTACACGGGTCGTAGCAGCACTCAAGTTGGCCACCCTCAAGGGATTGCGCAGCGCTGGCCTGCTGGTGGCGGAACCGGTGCCTGTGATCAAGGCTACACTGGAACAAATTTGAGAATCCAGATGTTCTACGCTGCTCTGAAAATAATCCATTTGTTGGCCGTTGTGGTCTGGCTTGGTGGCATGGTGTTTACCCATTTCTTCTTGCGGCCTGCGGCCGCGTCACTGCTGCCAGCGCAGCGCGTGGCGCTGATGCATGGGGTGCTGGGCCGGTTTTTCACGGCTGTGCTGTGGGCCACAATCCTGGTGCTGCTGAGCGGTGTATCGATGATAGGTCGCATCGTGTTGCAGACCGTGCAATCGGGCGCCCATTTCAACCTTCCGCTGGAATGGTGGACGATGGCTGCTCTGGGCGTATTCATGATGGGCATTTTCGGCGTCATCCGCTTCGTGCTGTATCCGCGCCTGACGCGCGCCTTCGCCTGCGCTGACTGGTCCGCCGGTGCAGCGGCGCTGGTTTCCATTCGGCGCTGGGTTGTCGTCAATCTGGTCTTGGGAGTCGTGATCGTGGTCGTGACTCTGCTCGGTGGGTCAAGCTGAATGGGCGCGAACTGGATGCGCCGCGTTGTACTGGACCTTCGATGGCAATAGTACCGTCCAAGGCCGAATCCGCATGGCGTGGCACCGCCAATTGTCGAGTCTGCAGTCTGCGCAGCAAGGGACTTTTTGCCGACCTGAACGAGCATGACCTCGGCATGATCCACTCGCCGATTGATCATCTGGCGTATGCCGCAGGTGCGACACTTTACGAGGAGGGCGCCGCGGCCAAAGGCGTGTTAAGCGTGCGCTCCGGCATGCTCAAGCTGGTGCGTTTTTCGGTCGATGGACACCAGCGTATCGTGCGCGTGCTCCGACCGGGTGATGTGGCCGGACTGGAGGCGCTGGGGACCGCCGGTTACGACAGCCAGGCCGTTGCCCTGACGGACGTGAGCGTGTGCCGCATTCCGCTTTCTGTGGTGCATAGCCTGGGTTCCAGCAGTCCGCGGCTGCACCGCACACTCATGCGCAAGTGGCAGCATGCATTGAAGGACGCAGACGATTGGCTGGCCGATCTTAATTTTGGTTCCGCCCGTCAGCGCGTTGGTAACTTCGTGCTCAAGATGCGTAGCGTGGACGATGAGCAGCTCGTGACTTTGTTTGCCCGGGACGACATGGGCGCGATGCTGAACCTGAAGTTTGAAACCGTGAGTCGCGAGATCAGTGCCCTGGTACGCGAACAAGTGCTCGTTCCCCAGGACAAACAGGGGCGCATGTACCGAATTCTGGAGCCGCAACGTCTGCTTGCGACGTCAGACAAAGCGCTGCGGGCATGAGGCTGAAGTCGTTTCCAATAATCTGCGCAAAAAGCCCATGAAATTATCTGAACTGACCGAAGATTCGGAAGACACCGAACACAGTGCGGCCGAGCGCGCCACGGCGGCGGCGCGCAGCACCTGGGTCAGCGTTGGCGTGAACCTGATGCTGACGACGATCCAGATTGCGGTGGGCTTGCTGGCCAAATCCCAAGGCCTTGTGGCCGACGGCATCCACTCGCTGTCTGACCTGGTGGCGGACTTCGTGGTGTTGTTCGCTGGGCATCACAGCCGCAAGGACGCCGACCAGGATCACCCCTACGGACATCAGCGCTTCGAGACTGCGGCATCGCTGGTGCTGGGCACGTTGCTGCTGGTGGTAGGCGTGGGCATGCTGTGGTCGGCCTTTCGAAAACTCGAATCTCCGGAGACCGTGCCTACGGTGCATGTCGTGGCGTTGTGGGTTGCCGGCGCTGCGCTGATGGCCAAGGAGACGCTGTTTCGCTACATGCTGTCGGTGGCCAAGCGTGTCAAATCCAGCATGCTGGTGGCCAATGCCTGGCACGCGCGCTCGGATGCGGCTTCCTCACTCGTGGTGGGCATTGGCATCGTCGGCAATCTGGCCGGTTACCCGATCCTGGACCCGATTGCCGCGCTCATCGTGGGCTTCATGGTGACGCGCATGGGCTGGGGTTTCAGCTGGGACGCGTTGCACGATCTGATGGATCGGGCAGTGGACGAGCAGGAGGTGGCTGCCATTCGCGATACGCTATTGCACACACCGGGCGTGAGTGGAGTACACGACGTGCGTACACGCAAGATGGGAGACATGATCGTGGTTGACGCGCATATCGAAGTAGACGCGACCATCACGGTCGAGGCGGGCCACGACATTGCGGTGGTCGCGCGCCAGCGTGTGCTTCAGCGCCACCGCGTGCTCAACCTGATGACGCACGTTGACCCCTGGCACCGGCCCGATCTGGACCACGCGAGTACTAGGGTGCCTGCACCCTGATCTGCAGCAGGCGACGGGGGTCGGCGTTGCCCCGGCTGCTGTACACGCCAGCTTGCGCGCTCGTTCCGGTGGCGGCGATCGTGACCCACTGACCCAGCGCCACGCTGACCGTCGTGGCCACATGGCTGCGCGACTGTGCCGGCAGATCGGCTCCGTTGCGTGCATCCACGCTGGCACTCTGGACTTCGACCTCGACGGTCACGAGTTGCTTGCCCCCAGACCAGCGCGGGCGCAGTGTGATGCTCTGGCCCGAGTCCATCCAGGTGACGGCGTTCTTCACGCTGCCACCGCGGCTGCTGCTGGAAACCCCGGCCGCGGGCGCTGAAGCGCTGACCGAGTCGTTTTGGACAGACACCGATTCCACCCACTGCATCGGGATGGATTGACCCAGACGCAGGCTGGCCTGTTCGCCATTGCGCACCTGAACCTGTTGCTGTGTCAGCGCCGGCCGCTGCGGCTGGGTGCCCACGCTGTAGCCTGCGCTCTGAGCGTCGTCCACCTGGCGCAGTTCGACCGTCAGATCGCGTTGCGGCACCTGCGCCGCCACGCTCAGGGCAGAAAGACCCAGCATCAGCGCCAGCGATTGAATGGCATTCATGCCGCCATTGTCGCCGCTAGCCGCCCAGATAGGCAGCCTTGACGGCCGGATCATTCTTGAGCTTTTCGGCTGCTCCGTGCACGGAAATGCGGCCATTCTCCAGTACATAGCCGTAGTCCGCCACCTTCAGCGCAGCGGCGGCAAACTGCTCCACCAGCAGCATCGTCACGCCCTGCGATTTCAGGCGCGAAATGATGTTGAAAACCTCTTCCACCAGGATCGGCGCCAGCCCCATCGATGGCTCGTCCAGCAGCACCACCTCGGGGTTGAGCATGATGGCGCGCGCCATTGCCAGCATCTGCTGTTCGCCGCCGGACAGGGTTCCCGCCAACTGGTGGGTACGCTCCTTCAGGCGCGGGAACATGTCCAGCGCCCGTTGCAGATCGGACTCGACATCGCCTCTGGGACGGCTGCCTGTGAGGCGCGGGAAAGCGCCCAGCAGCAGGTTGTCGGTCACGCTCATGGTCGCAAAAACACGCCGTCCTTCGGGGGAATGTGCCAGTCCGAGCTTGGTGATGGTGTACGACTCCAGACCGTCCACGCGCTGTCCGTTCAGGCTGATCTCGCCGGCAGTGGGTTTGATCATGCCGGAGATGGCACGCATGGTCGTGGTCTTGCCGGCGCCGTTGGAGCCGATCAGGGTCACGATCTGGCCCTTGGGCACATGAATGGAAATGCCGTGCAACACCTGCACTTTGCCGTAGCCTGCTTCGAGGTTCTTGATGCTCAACATGGGGGTGTCCTCTTGGCTTCAGGCGGCCGTGCCACCGAGGTAGGCCTCGATCACCTTTTCATCGGCCTGCACGTCGGCGGGCTTGCCTTCAGCGATCTTCTGGCCGAAGTCCAGCACCGACACGGTGTCGCACAGTTCCATCACCACGTCCATGTGGTGTTCAATCAGGATCACGGTGATACCGTGGTCGCGAATCTTCCGGATGATGGCGATCAACTCTGCGATGTCGGGCGCCGTGAGACCCGCAGCGGGCTCGTCCAGCAGCAGCAACTGCGGATCCAGCGCCAGTGCGCGCGCGATCTCCAGCAAGCGCTGCTTGCCGTAAGGCAGGTTGCGCGCCTCTTCGGTCGCAAGTTCGGCCAGGCCCACGAAGCGCAGCAAGCCCAAGGCGCGCTCGGTGGCCAAGCGGTCTTCGCGCAGATAACGCGGGCTGTGCAGCGCAACGTCCAGGATATTGCTGGCAAAGCTGTGATGCAGGCCCACCTGGATGTTTTGCAGCGTTGTCATTTCGCCAAACAGCTGCACATTCTGGAAGGTGCGTGCAATGCCCGAGAGCGCGATGTCGGACGAAGTTCGGCCCACGACGCTGCGCCCGGCAAACTCGATGCTGCCCGCCGTCGGCACATAGATCCCGGTAAGCACGTTCATCATCGTGCTCTTGCCCGACCCATTGGGACCGATCAGGCCGTGAATGCTGCCGCGCTTGATGCGCAAGTCGACGTTGTTGAGCGCCTTGAGGCCGCCAAACTGCATCAGCACCTCCCTGGCCACAAGCAGATCGTCGCCCTGCGCGGCACCACCCGAATGGACAGCCACGCGCACCGCATCCTTGGCCGCAGCGGCATCGGTCAGCACAAGTCCATCCTCGGAAGCCGTGTGGCGGCGGAAAAGCAAACTGCGCACGAAACCCACGATGCCGTCCTGCAGGTAATACACGACGAACAGGATCATCAATCCGAAGATGCTCAGGCGCCAGTCGGTGATGGAATCCAGCCAGAAAGAAAAGGCGGCCAGTGCCAGCGTGCCCGCGATCGGAATCGCCATGGCGCGTGAACTGGTGATCTTCTTTCGCACGCCCACCACGCCTCCCACCAGCATCAGCACCGCGATGACCGAGGCCACGATGCGGAATATGCCCAGGTCATCCAGCAACAGCGGCAGCATCACGATGATGGTGGCACCCAGTAGCGACCCCAAACGCGACTTGCGTCCACCCATGATGACCGCCAGCAGGAACAGCACGGTGAGTTCGAAGTTATAGGTGTTGGGTGAAATGTATTGCTCGGAATAGGCGTAAAGGCAACCTGCAAGGCCAGCAAAACCTGCGCTGATGACGAAGGCATAGACCTTGTAGCGATAGACCGACACGCCCATGCAGTCCGAAGCCACCGGGCTGCCGCGCAGTGCTTCAAAAGCGCGGCCCAGCTGCGAGCGCAGGATGCGGTGCACGACCACGAGCGAAAGCACCATCAGCGCCAGCACCAGCCAGTAGAACCCTTTTTCATCGAGCTGGGATCCGAACAACGAAGGTTTGGGAATCTTGATGCCCAGGGGTCCTTCGGTCAGGAAGGTCATCTCATTGATGAGGATCTGGATGATGGTGCCAAACGCCAGCGTCACCATCGCCAGATAGGGGCCGGTGACGCGCAAGGCCGGTAGCGCGAGCAGTGCGCCAAACCCCGCCGTCACGACGATGCTGGACGGGATGATGAGCCACAGCGGCGCGCCCAGTTTCATGAAGAGCACGCCTGCGGCGTAGGAGCCCACCCCGAACAGGCCGGCGTGTCCCAATGACACCTGTCCCGTATAGCCCACGACGATGTCCAGGCCGAAAAGCAGAATCGCATAGATCATGATCGTCCCGATCATGTGCACGTAATACGAGTTGCTGGTGAAAAAGGGAACGGTCGCCAGCAGAGCCAGCGCCAAGGCGGCCGGGATCAGGGTCTTGCGGTTCATGCTCAAACTTTCTTGATGGCCGTTTTGCCAAACAGACCCGCAGGCTTGTAGGCCAACACCAGCAGCAGCAACACCAGTCCGGGCACGTCCTTGTAGCCGGTGGAAATGTAGAAGCCCGTGGTGGTTTCGGCGATTCCCAGAATGATGCCGCCCACGATGATGCCCATGCCGCTGGTCAGGCCGCCGATGATGGCCACAGCGAAGGCCTTCAGGCCCAGCACGGAACCCATGGTGGCGCCGGTGAGCGTGAGCGGCGCGATCAGCACGCCGGCAAAGGCGGCCGTGGCGGAAGAAAGTGCGTAGGAGAAGGTGATCACCAGACCGGTGTTGATGCCCATGAGCTTGGCCGCATCGCGGTCATTGAAGGTGGCAACCACGGCCTTGCCGTAAATCGATTTGCGGTTGAAGAACTCCACCGCCAGCATCATCAGCACGGCGCCCGCAACCACCAGCAGTTCCATCGGCAGCACGTTCGCACCGAGAAACTTGAGCGGAGATTCGGGCAGAGGCGAGGGAAACTTCAAATCGTCGCGGCCCCACAGGTTCTCGGCCACGTTCTTGAAGATGATGCCCAAGGCGATGGTGGACATGATCCAGCCGAACTCGCTCTTGATCTTGATGGCGGGGCGAACACCGATGCGCTCCACCAGTCCGCCCTGCAGCAAGCCGAACACCATCACCATCGGGATCATGAGCCAGTAGTTCACGCCCAGGTTCACCAGCGTGAGACCCACCATGGCGCCCAGCATGAGCGCGTCACCCTGACCGAAGTTCAAGGTGTCCGAGGTTTGAAAGGTGAGTTGGTAGCCAAAGGCGATGACCGCATAGATCATGCCCAGAGCAATGCCGCTGTAGACGAGTTGGAGCAGGATTTCCATTGATGTGACCCAGCAAAGGTTCAAGGATACAGCGAACTTCCACGCTTCGGCGGCGAACCTCCGCGAGTCATGAAAGTGGGTTCTTTCGCGTCAACGCAGCCCCAAAAGAGCGACACCGCGCCAGTCTGGCGACTGGGCGGTGCCGGAGCTACCCCCTGACAACGCGCGAATTATTTCTTGACGCGCACTTCCGAAGCCTTCTTCTGGTCGTCGGGGTAGGCGTAAACCACGCGTTGCCCCTTGACCTCGCCGAACACCGGAATGTTGGCGGTGATGGCGTCATGATCCTTCGTCGTGAACGGCTTGTTGTAGGTGGTGACCACACCCTCGACCGGTGCCTGCAGGTTTTCCAATGCGGCCTTGATCTTGGGGCCGTCGGTGGATTTGGCCTGATTGATGGCAGCGACCAGCAGGTAGATCGAGTCATAGCCCTGGGCGGCCGAGACCGGCGAATCAATGCGCGCGTTCTTCGGATTGAAGGTCTTGAGATAGTTGATGATGAAGGACTGGCGCTTGGGCGTGGTCGGCTCCTGGATAAATGTCTGTGGCATGCGCGCACCCTCACCACCCGGGCCAGCGTTGTCAATGAAGTTGGCCATGGACAGGGTCCAACTGCCGATCATGGGAACCTTCCAGCCGAGCTTGGTCATGCCGTTGGCGATCTGCGCCAGTTCGGGACCGATGCCGTAGGTCAGCACCACTTCGGCGCCGGCCGCCTTGGCCTTGAGCAACTGGGCCGTCATGTCCACGTCCTTGATGTTGAATTTTTCCACCGCCACGGCGGTGATGCCCTTGGCCTTGAGCGCCTTCTCCAGGTCCTCGCGTCCGAGTTGGCCGTAGTTGGTGGAGTCGGCCAGGATCGCGACCTTCTTGTAGCCGCGACGGGTGATTGCTTCCTCCACCACCATGGGTGCCTGGATGCTGTCGTGTGCCGCGTTGCGGAAGATGTAATTCTCCGGCTGGTCATCGAACTGGTGCGTCACGATGGAGCCTGTGGCGACGTTGTTCATCACCGGAATCTTGGCATCCTGGAAGAAGCGTTGCGACGCCAGCGCCACACCGGTATTGATGTAACCCACCGTGGCCACGACCTTCTCCTTGTTGATCAGTTCCTGAGCAATTTGTACGCCGCGCGCATTGGCCGCCTCGTCGTCACGCTCCACCAGAACGATCTGGCGTCCGAGTACGCCGCCGGCTTTGTTGACTTCGGCTACGGCCAGTCGAACACCGTCACGCATGCTCACGCCCATGGACGATGAGCCGCCGGTGAAGGGGCCGTCCACGCCGATCTTGATCGGATCGGCGGCGTAGCTCAGACCGGCGAACGCCAGGGCCAAGGATGTAAGAACAACTTTTTGTACGGATTTCACATCGGTCTCCAGAGAGTTATAGGTTCGATCGAGCGGCTGTTGCTGTCGCTGCGCGGTCGATTATGAGTTGATCGGATCGCTCCAAACTAGGTAGAAACCCAGACGAAGATCGTCCGGCAGGAACAAATTTTGCCCTTTCTTGCGCCCGGTCAAGAATCCGGATTTGACGACAACCAACTCTCGTCGTTTTGAAGCCCGAAGGCACCGCAATCCAGGGCGTGCCACGAGAAAGGTCATGGCTGGCGGCACGTCGTTCGCAGTGTTGACTGTGGCACCATGGCGGTCTGCGCAAATACCTGAGGAATTCATCATGTCAAAGACAACGTCCAGAGCCATCCGCATCGACCAGCAAGGCGGACCCGAACAACTCAAACTGGTCCAGGTTGAAGTGGGCGAGCCCGGTCCCGGCCAGATTCGCATCCGCCACAAGGCCGTCGGGCTGAACTTCATCGACGTGTACCAGCGCAGCGGTGTGTATGCAGTGACGCTGCCGCTGCAACTTGGCATGGAAGCATCCGGCGTGGTCGAGGCCGTGGGTGAGGGCGTGACCCATCTGCGGGTGGGTGATCGCGCCGCCTACGCCAGTCAACCTCCGGGCAGCTACTGCGAGTTGCGCGTCATGCCTGCCACTTGCGTGTGCAAGCTGCCCGACGGGATTTCGTTTGACACCGGTGCGGCCATGATGCTCAAGGGCTTGACGGCGCAGTATCTGCTGCGCAGGACCTTGCCGCAAGGTGGTCTGCAACGCGGCGACCACGTGCTGTTTCATGCCGCTGCCGGTGGCGTTGGCCTCATCGCCTGCCAGTGGGCGAAGGCGCTGGGTCTGCAATTGATCGGCACGGCAGGGTCGGATGCGAAGTGCGCGCTTGCCAGGGAGCACGGGGCCAGCCACGTCATCAACTATGCGACCCAAGACTTCCTGGTCCGCGTGAAGGAGATCACCGGCGGCAAGGGCGTGAAGGTGGTGTACGACTCGGTTGGCAAGGACACCTGGGACAAGTCGCTGGACTGTCTCTCGCCCTTCGGACTGATGGCCAGCTTTGGCAACGCCTCCGGACCCGTGGCGCCGTTTGCGCCGGGCATGCTGGGGGCCAAGGGTTCGCTGTACGTGACACGCCAGACGCTGTTCACGCACATTTCCAGCCGCGAGAGCACGCAGGCGATGGCCGATGAACTGTTTGCCGTGGTGCTCAGTGGCGCCGTGCAGATTCGCATCGACCAGCGCTATCCACTGGAAAATGTGCAGCAGGCGCACCGCGATCTGGAAGCGCGCAAGACCACGGGCTGCACCATCCTGACGCTATAGGCGGCGTCAGTGGGCGGGCGGGCGCAGGCGATTGGGTGCCAGCGCTCCGGCCGAGTCCAGGATGGGGTAGGCGATGGAACAGATATGGGAGTTGATCCGCTTGAGCTCGCTGATCAGGTCGATGTGCAGCGAGCTGGTGTCGATGCTTTGCACCGTGTTGTCGGACAGCCGCTGTAAATGGGCAGTGGCGTAGTCGCGCTCCAGATCGCGAAAGCGCGCCTTCTCTTCCAGCAGCTTTTGCGCGTCCCGCACATTGCCGTTGAGGAACACGCTCATGGACAGGCGCAGGTTGTCCAGCAGCCTGGCATGCAACTCGCAGATTTCAGCCATGCCGGCCTCCGAGAAGCTGCGACCAGGTTTGATCTTCTTGTCTTCGATGTCGATCAGGATGCGCTCGATGATGTCGCCAATATGCTCCATGTTGATGGTGAAGCTGATGATGTCGGTCCAGCGCCGACTCTCTTCCTCGCCCAGCGCCTCGCGCGAGATCTTGGTGAGGTAGTACTTGATGGCCGAATAGATGCCGTCCACCTGGTCGTCCAGAGCGCGCAGTTCGGCGGAGAGGTCCAGGTTGCCGTCGCGGATCACGGTGAGTGCACCGCGCAGCATGGTTTCCACCACATCGGCCTGGTGCAGGGCCTCGCGCGCAGCGCATGAAATTGCCAGCGAGGGTGTCGTCAGTGCAGAAGGGTCGAGGTGGTGCGGTCGGCCGCCATTTGCTGCACCGCCTCGCTCCTCGGGCCGCGGCAGCAACTTGTGGGTCCAGCCGGCAATTCGCGCCGTCAGACCGATGAATACAGCACCGGTTACCAGATTGAAGCACAGGTGGAACATCACCACCACAGAGGCCGGGTCGCCCAGATAAGGGCGCACGTAGCGTAGCCACAGACCCAGTAGCGGTGCGGCCACCAGCACCCCCAATGCCTTGAAAATGAAGTTGCCCAAGGGCACATGGCGCACCGCGACATCGGAGCGCGCCGTGGTCAGCATTGACAGCAGACCGCTGCCAAGATTGGCGCCCAGTGTCAGGCCCAGCGCCACGTCCAGCGGAATGACGCCAGAGGTGGCCAGCGTGGCCGTGAGCAGCACGATCGCCAGACTTGAATAGGACAGCACCACCAGCACCGCGCCCATCGTCATCTCAAGGAGCAGGTCGCTGTTGAGCGAGGCCAGCATGGCCTTGACTGCCGCCGACTGTGTGAGCACGCCGGTGGACACCGTGACCAGTTGCAGCGCCAGCAACATCAGGCCCAGACCGATCAGGATACGGCCGACTCGGCCTACGTTGCTGGACTGACGTGCCACGAAGAGCACCACGCCGACGAAGATGAACAGCGGCGACAACCAGGATAAATCAAAGGAGAACACCACCGCCATCAGGCTGGTGCCGATATCCGCTCCCAGCATCACGGCCAGGGCCGCCGGCAGAGCCACCACACCTTGGCCGACAAACGCGGCCACGATCAAGGCGGTGGCGGTACTTGACTGCACCACAGCCGTGACCCCCACGCCCGCCAGGGCGGCGGTGAAGCGGTTGTCAAGGCTGCTGGCCAGCACCTGACGCAGACTCGCACCGAACACGCGCAGGATGCCGGTACGCACCAGCTGTGTGCCCCAAACCAGCAGGGCAATCGCGGCGAACAGGTTGAGAAGATGTTTCATCGGCCGCGCCTCACGCGCAACAACTCGTCCAGGATCAGACCGACTGCACCCACGGTGATGGCGCTGTCGGCGATATTGAAGGCCGGGAAATACCAGCCAGCGTAATGGAACTGCAGAAAGTCCACCACGTACCCCAGGCGCAGGCGGTCGATCACGTTGCCGATGGCCCCTCCCAGGATGCAGGCCAGCGCAAATGAAAACAGTTTTTGCCCGGCGTGGGCGCGCAGCATCCAAAGAATGGCGCCGGCAGCAACGATGCCAATGCCGGTAAATAGCCAGCGCTGCCAGCCGGAGGCGTCACGCAAAAAACTGAATGCCGCGCCGGTGTTGTGAGCACGCACCAGGTTGAAGAAGGAGTTGACAGTGAGCGATTCGCCGAGCTGATAGCTGCCAACGATCAGGACCTTGATGAACTGGTCTGCCAGGATCAGGACCAGGGCAAAGCCTAGCCAGGGAATGAAGCTTGCGTTTGTGTGTCTTGACATGAATTGGTGAGCCATTGAGTCGTGGGATGACCCGTTGTGTCGGCCAGCACGGGAAGGAAATGTAGCAGGGTCGAAGAGCGGTATCGTCGTGAGTGTAAGGGGCGCATCATATTTGAAGCGTGCGGGCCAGCGCCGAGGCATTTGCGGAATCAATCAAAGCCAGCGGCTGGGTCTCGCCGGCAGTCAAATTCATTGGGCGAATCAAATCGAAAATATGCGGGCGAGGCTACGGCGCCAGACGTTTCCAGAGTACGCGATTCAGATGGCGTTCGCCTTCGATCCAGATATCCATGGCGCCGATATCGAGGTAACTTTGGCGCGTGTAGAAGCGAAGCGCACGCTGGTTATGGACCCATGCCGAAAGCCAGACATCGCTGACGCCCCGCGCCCCGGCGATGCGTTCCGCGTGGCACAGCAATGCGGCGCCGACGCCGTGGCCGGTGAACCGTTCCTGCACGTACAAACGCTCCAGCTCGGCGGGCACTGGCGACGCGATCAGGTGGTTTTGAACGCCGAACCCGAGCTGGACGAAACCGATGAGGTGACCCGCGTGTTCCGCAATCTCCACAAAGCCGTCGTCCCGGTCCAGCAAAGCGTGCATGGCAGTGGTCGAAAAGGAAGTCAGCACCTCGGATGCAATCGCCGCTCGAATGCCCGAGGTCGCATAGGTATCCAGAAAAACCTGTGATGCGAGGACGCCAAGGCACAGTGCGTCAGCGTGCGTGGCGGTGCGCAGGGTGGGGGACTGCGAATTCAGCATGGATCATTCATCGTGGCCCATTGCCCACGCGACAGCCGATACAGGCAGTGGCGCCGAAGCGGACTGCCCAATGGCACACTGGGATGCTCGAACGCTTCGCCGGCGTCGATCATTCCCAGCTTTGCCATCACGGCCCGCGATCGCAAGTTGGAACGGGCAGTGAAGGACACGATTTCGGGCAGCCGCAGCACTTCGAAACCGACCCTCAAAGCTGCTTGAGCCGCTTCCGTGGCAAGACCTCTGCCCCAATGCGAATGGGCGAGCCGCCAGCCGATTTCAACGCAGGGGTTGAAGGGGAGTGCCGCAGTCGGAATGTGCAGACCGACAAATCCGATGAATGCGTGGCTGTCCCGTGTTTCGACCGCCCACAGTCCCCATCCTCTTTTATCGATGAGCGCCTGGCAGCGGTCCGCCATGGCATCGCTGGCGGCGCGATCGAGCAGCGCCGGGAAATATTCCATGACCCTGGGGTCGGCGTTCAATGCGGCGAAGGGTTCGCGATCGGACGCACGCCATTGGCGCAGCAGAAGGCGTTCTGTTTCGTGCTCAATCATCGTGCCTGATGGTGTTCAGTCAAAGAGAACAGATGATGGGCCGACGGGCATGTCCACGCAGACGACACCGATGGACTCATCCCCGGCAAGCGATCCGGGTGCGTGGGGCGGGCCATCATGAGATGTTTCTGTTACGCGGTCAGGCAAACCGCCTGACCTCGCCCGCGCCGAGCAAATTGGTGACGCAGCGTGCGCAGATCGTCGGGTGCGCTGCATCCGTGCCGACGTCGTCGCGGTAATGCCAGCAGCGCTCGCATTTCACGTCGCCTGAGGGCTGAACGCTGATCTGCAAGACATCACCGGCCAGCAGTTCCACCGCCGACGTGATGAAGACGAACTTCAGATCGTCGCCCAGACTGCGCAGAAGTCGGTGGTCGTCTGCGCCTACCGTGAGGCTGACCCTGGCTTGCAGTGAGGAGCCCACTTTTCCTTGTGCCCGAAGCGTTTCGATCTCCTTGTTGACGAGATCGCGCAGGGTGCGGATGCGATTCCATTTGGGCAGCAGGCTGTTGTGCGCCAAAGGCTGTTGCGGGAACTGCCAATACGTCTCTGCGAAGATCGACTCGCCCGATCCCATCAGCGTCCACGCCTCTTCGGCGGTAAAGCTCAGGAACGGCGCCATCAACCGCACAAAGGATTGCGTGATGTGCCAGAGCGCGGTCTGTGCGCTGCGCCGTGCCGCGGACTTGGGTGCCGTGGTGTAGAGGCGGTCCTTCAGCACATCGAGGTAGAAACCGCCCAGGTCTTCGCTGCAATAGAGCTGCAGTTTGCCCACCACGGGATGGAACTCGTAGACCTCGTAATGCGCCAGCACTTCCGCTTGCAACTGGGCTGCGCGGTCGATGGCATAGCGATCGATTTCCAGCAGTTGATCGGCCGCGACCGCGTCGCTGGCGGCGTCGAAGTCACTGAGGTTGGCCAGCAGGAATTTCAGCGTGTTGCGAATGCGTCGATAGGTGTCAACCACGCGTGCCAGTATCTTGTCGTCGATCGCCAGGTCGCCCGAATAATCGGTGGCGGCGCACCAAAGGCGCAAGATCTCGCCGCCGTATTTTTGCGCCGACTCGGCCAACGGCATGTAGTTGCCCAGACTCTTGCTCATCTTGCGGCCAGCACCGTCCACAGTGAAACCATGCGTCAACAACCCGCGATAGGGCGCGCGTCCGTTCATGGCTGCGCTCGTCAGCAGCGAAGAATGGAACCAGCCGCGATGCTGGTCGTGACCTTCGAGGTAGAGGTCGGCCTCGGGGCCGATGTCATGTGCATTGGCGAGCGCACCACCCGACTCGCTGTTGGTGGAGGAATTTGGGTCGGACGCGGCCCCGCGGTGGCTGCCACGCAAGACGGTGTAATGGGTTGTGCCCGAGTCAAACCAGACCTCCAGAATGTCGGTGCTTTTGTCGTACTGCGCACCGCCCTCGGGTCCGTCGCCCAGCACGTCGACGGCACTCAATTTACTCCACGCCTCGACCCCGCCCTTCTCCACAATGGAGGCAGCCTGGTCGATGAGTTCGAGCGTGCGCGGATGCAACTCGCCCGTGACCTTGTGCGTGAAGAAGGGGATGTTGACGCCCCAGTTGCGCTGCCGGCTGATGCACCAGTCAGGCCGGTTCGCGATCATGTCGCGCAGTCTGGCTTTGCCGTTCTCGGGATAGAACTGGGTGACTTCGATCGCCGCCAGCGCGGTCTGACGCAGCGTCTGCGGCGCCTTGTCCCGGGTGAAGACACCCACACCCTCATCCATGCGGATGAACCATTGGGCCGAGGCGCGGTAGATCACCGGAGTCTTGTGGCGCCAGCAGTGCGGGTAGCTGTGCTCTATCGTCTGGGTCGCAAAAAGGCGGCCGGCGTCACGCAGCGCATCGATCACCAGCGGTGCTGCTTTCCAGATGAACATGCCACCGAACAGCGGCAGGTCCGGTGCGTACACGCCGTTGCCCTGCACCGGGTTGAGCACGTCGTCGTAGCGCATGCCGTGCTTGATGCAGGAGTTGAAATCCTCCACCCCGTAAGCGGGACTGGAGTGCACCAAGCCCGTGCCGTCGTCGGCGCTGGCGTAGTCGGCCAGGAACACCGGGCTCGCGCGGTCGTAGCCGGCGTGGACATGGGCCAGCGGATGTTTGAAATTGATCAGTGCCAGCGCTTCGCCTTCGCAGGTGGCAAGCACGGTGCCGGTGAGTCCGTAGCGTTGCAGGCACTGGTCCACCAGCACCTCGGCCAACACCAGCAGTCCGCGCGGCGTGTCGACCAGGGCGTAGCTCAGTGCCGGGTTGAGGTTGAGGGCCTGATTCGCGGGAAGGGTCCAGGCGGTTGTGGTCCAGATGACGGCGAAGGCTTCCTTGCTGATTGCCGGCAGCTTGAACGCCATGGCCAGCTTTTCCGGTTCCGCGCACAGGAAGCCAACGTCCAGCGTCTGTGACTTCTTGTCGTCGTATTCGATCTCGAATTCAGCCAGCGACGAGCCGCAGTCAAAGCACCAGTAGGTGGGTTTGAGGCCGCGGTACACAAAGCCGCGTTCAACCACGCGCTTGAGGGCGCGCAGTTCATTCGCCTCGGTCGCGAAGTCCATCGTGCGATAGGGTTTGTCCCACTGCCCAAGCACACCAAGGCGCTTGAAATCCACACGCTGCTGCTCGATCTGTTCGGTCGCATAGGCGCGGCTCCTGGCCTGCACCTCGTCGCGACTGAGATTGCGCCCGTAGAGTTTTTCAATGGCGTTTTCAATCGGCAGACCGTGGCAGTCCCAGCCCGGAATGTATTGCGCGTCCAAGCCCTTGAGTTGGCGCGCCTTGACGATCATGTCCTTGAGGATCTTGTTGGCGGCGTGGCCCACATGCAGCTGTCCGTTGGCATAGGGCGGACCGTCGTGCAGGATGAATTTTGGCGCACCCGCGCGGGCGGCGCGCAACCGCTGGTAGACGCCTTTTTCATCCCATTCCTTGACCCAGCCGGGTTCGCGCTTGGGCAGATCGCCGCGCATGGGAAAGGGCGTGTCGGGCAGGTTAAGGGTGCTGCGGTAATCTTGTTTTGCATCAGACATGGCGGGTACTTCTCAAAGGCTACGACAAGCTCAGCCCGAACGGGCCTTGGGCGCTGGAAAGGGGTGCAGGCCGCTTGCCCTGAGCTTGTTCGTTGGGCAGCGACCGGGCGGCAGATCGTCTAAATTCGGTCGCGCGTGGTCTGGCGATGCGTCTGCGCGTGCAGCGATTTGAAATACGAGCGCGCATCGCCGCAATCGCGGGCAATGCCGACCATCAGGGCATCGAGTCCGTCGTACTTCAATTCGTCGTGTAGTTTGTGCAGCAGTTCCACGTGGATGATTTTACCGTAGCCCCCCTCGTCGCCCAGGGCGGCAGGCCAGTCCAGGCAATGCGTCTCCAGCAACACGCGCCCGCCATTGACGTCGTCGGGGTCCAGTGAAGGGCGTATGCCCAGATTCGCGACACCGTTGCAAGCTGCGGCATCCAGACCATAGACACGCACGGCAAAGATGCCGCTGGCGGCCGGTTTCCAGTGCGAGAAGCGCAGGTTCACGGTTCGAAAACCCAGTTCCCTTCCGAGGCGACGACCATGCACCACGTGCCCGCTGATGCTGTAGGGTCGGCCCAGCAGGCGCGCAGCATCGACCATGCGGCCTTCGCGCAAGGCGTCACGCACGGCCGAGCTCGACACGCGCAGGCCGTGCACCTCGTAACTGTTCATGCGTGCCACGTCAAAGCCCAGGGTCTGACCCGCCGCATCCAGCGTCGCATAATCCCCCGCGCGCTTGGCGCCGAACCGGAAGTCGTCGCCCACCAGCACATAGCGTGCGCCCACACCGCGCAGCAGCACGTCGGCGATGAAGGCCTGAGGTGACAGCGACGACAGGCGCGCATCAAAAGGCAGGACCACGCACTGGTCAACACCGCAGTGCTCCAGTTCAGTGAGCTTGTCGCGCAGGGTGGCGATGCGCGCCGGCGCCAGGTCCGGCTGGCGCGTCACAGCGGCGAAGTAGTCTCGCGGATGCGGCTCGAAAGTCATCACGCAACTGGGCACGCCGCGGTGCCTCGCCTCGCTGTTAAGCAGTGCCAGCATCGCCTGATGGCCGCGATGCACGCCATCGAAGTTGCCAATCGTCAAGGCGCAAGCCGGAGCAATGTCGGGATGGTGAAAGCCGCGAAAGATGCGCATGAAAGAGTATCGTTTTTGTAGCAAACTGAGGGCTCAGGACAAGCTTCGTCAGTCAATGTGTCGCACAAAGAGGGTATATTGTGCCCTGCGTCCAGCCATTGGCGTTGGCTGGCCCCAGCAGGTGACATCGGTTGTTGATCGGAGGTTGCATTGAAGGTCCTGAAGCTGTCAGCCCAAGGTTTGCCCCAGTCCTGGATATCGCTGGAACAGGCGGTGATCCACTATGCGGCCGAGGAGGTGCGCTGGGAGATGGGTGCCGAGGTGGCCGTGTTTCGCGGTGGCCACAATGCCTTGAGCGGCGAGCAGTCCATCATTGCGGTCAACAGCATCATCGGCACGAAGGGTGTGCCCAACATCAACCCGTTTCACCTCAAACCCAGTCTTACCAACAGCAAATTGTTTGCGCGCGACCGCAAGCTCTGCGCTTACTGCGGCGACTTGTTCGATGAAGAAGACTTGACGCGTGAGCACATCATTCCTTTCGCGCAAAACGGCGTCGATACCTGGATGAACGTTGTCACCGCCTGCCGTGCCTGCAACCACCGCAAGAGCCACCGCACGCCCGAGCAGGCACACATGCCGCTGCTGTACGCGCCTTACGTTCCCAGTCTCTGGGAAGATTTCATTCTGCGCAATCGCCGCATCATGGCAGACCAGATGGAATTTTTGCTGGCCCATGTGCCGCGTACCTCGAGGCTTGTGGCCTGATCTGTCCCGCTCCGGGGTAGTTCCCCATGTTCACTGCCGATCCAACAAACCCGGGTCTGAGCGGCGCCGACGCGGCCGCGCGGTTGCTGCAGTTCGGTCCCAATCGCCTGCATCCAGCGCATACGCGTGCGATCTGGCTGCAGTTTCTGGTGCGCTTTCGCAGTCCGCTCGTGCTGGTGCTGATGGTTGCCGCCGCCGTCTCGGCGCTCACTGGCGATGTGACCGGTTCACTCATCATCGGCGTGATCGTGCTCATGAGCGTGACGCTGGATTTTGTGCAGGAATACCGCGCCGAACAGACTGCCGCCGCCCTGGCGGCACAAGTGGCGGTGTTGGCCACGGTGCTGCGCGACGGCATTGCGTCGGAGTTGCCGGTATCGCAATTGGTGCCGGGCGACGTGCTGTTGTTGTCTGCAGGTTGTCTGATTCCTGCGGATGCCAAACTGATCGAGGCCCATGATTTCTTCGTGAATCAGGCGCAACTCACGGGTGAACCCTACCCGGTGGAAAAGCGCTCGGGTACGCCAACGAGTCACGACGCGTGGGAACTCGATGCCGATGACACGGTGTTCATGGGCAGTTCGGTCGTGAGCGGCAGCGCGCGTGCAGAGATCGGCCGCACCGGCAGCGCCACTGCCCTGGGTCAGATTGCCGACAGCCTGGCGTTGCAGGCGCCGCCCACAGCGTTCGAGATCGGCACGCGTCGCTTCGGCATGTTGATCATGCGGCTCACGCTGTTGCTGGTGTTGTTCACGCTGCTCGTGAACCTGGCCTTTCACCGGGCGCTGATTGAATCCTTTTTGTTTGCGGTGGCCCTGGCCGTGGGCCTCACGCCTGAGTTGCTGCCGATGGTGGTGTCCGTGACGCTGGCGCGCGGTGCCATGCGCATGGCCGCGCTCAAGGTCATCGTCAAGCGGCCTTCAGCAATTCAGGACATGGGTGCGATGGACACACTGTGCACGGACAAGACCGGAACCCTGACCGAGGCGCGCATCCGCCTTGAGCGGCACGTCAATGCCGCTGGCGTGGAAAGCAGCGGCGTGCTGGAACTGGCCTACCTCAACAGCTATTTCGAGACCGGTCTGAAAAGCCCCCTGGACGATGCGATCCTGGCGCACGAGGACATCGATGTCTCCTCGTGGCGCAAGATTGACGAGGTGCCTTTCGATTTTGAGAGGCGCCGCGTTTCGGTGCTGCTTGAACGCCAGTCGGGCAGCGTGGTGACGCGCGCGCTGGTGGTCAAGGGCGCGCCCGAGGATGTGTTGCAACTGTGCACCCGCTATGAGGACGAGGCGGGGCTGGTGCTTGATCTGGACGAAACTGCGCGCGAGCGCATCAATGCTCTTTTCAACGCCCTGGGGCAGGACGGTTTTCGGGTGCTGGGCATTGCCCGGCGTGACGTGGCTGCGGACTGTTCGCACGCCGTGTTGTCGGACGAGAGCGCGCTCGTGTTCGCCGGTTTCGCTGGTTTTCTGGATCCCCCCAAGGCGAGCGCAGCGCAGGCGCTGAATGCCCTGGCGAACAGCGGTGTGACGGTGAAGATCGTCACCGGAGACAACGAGCAGGTGACCCGTCATGTGTGCGAGCAACTGGGCTTGAAGGTCGCTGCAGTCCTCACGGGTCGCGACATCGACGCGCTGAATGACGATGCGCTGCGCGTGCAGGCCGAAAGTACGAACCTGTTTTGCCGCGTCAATCCGGCGCAAAAGAACCGTGTCATCCTGGCACTCAAGGCGCGCGGCCATGTGGTCGGTTATCTGGGTGACGGCATCAATGACGCACCTTCGCTGCACACGGCCGACATCGGCATTTCGGTGGCCGGCGCGGTGGATGTGGCCAAACAGGCGGCTGCGATGATCCTGCTGGAGAGCGACCTGATGGTGCTGCACGCGGGCATCATCGAAGGGCGGCGCACCTTTGGCAACGTCATGAAATACATCATGATGGCCACCAGTTCCAACTTCGGCAACATGTTCAGCATGGCCGCGGCCACGCTCTTCCTGCCCTTTCTGCCGATGTTGCCGATGCAGATCCTGCTCAACAACCTGTTGTATGACGTGTCGGAAATTTCGCTGCCGCTGGACCACGTCGACGACGAAGATCTGGCCCGACCAGCGATCTGGGACATGGCTTTCATCCGCAACTTCATGGTGACCATCGGACCCATCAGTTCGCTGTTTGACTTCCTGACCTTTTACCTGCTGATCAGCCTGTTCCATGCGCACGAGGGACTGTTTCGCAGCGGCTGGTTCGTCGAGTCACTGGCGACTCAGGTGCTGGTGATCTTTGTCATCCGCACACGCCGTCTTCCGTGGCGCAGCCGACCCCACATCTGGCTGGTCGTCACGTCATTGAGCGCGGTCGCGCTGGCGATCATGCTGCCCTTTACACCGCTGGCGCCCTATCTCGGTTTCACACCCTTGCCAGCGTCATTTTTCTATCTGCTGGCGCTGTTGCTGGTGGTCTATCTGGCACTGGTGCAAGGGGCAAAGCAATGGTTCTACCGTCATCAGACGACACATTGAATCCGACCGATGGCTTGACATCCGTGCAGGCCGCGCAGCGTCTGGACGAGCACGGACCCAATGTGCTTGCCGGTGGGCAGCAACGCACCCTCGCCAGCATCGTGAGGGAGACGGCTCAGGATCCGATGTTCTTGTTGCTGCTTGTTGCGGCAGGTCTCTACCTGCTGCTCGGAGACTGGCAGGAAGGGCTGGCGCTGCTGGTGTTTGTGCTGGTGGTGCTGGCTTTGACGCTGTACCAGGAAGGGCGGACTGAGCGCGCCATTGCAGCGCTGCGCAGCTTGAGCAGCCCGCGTGCGCTGGTGCAGCGCGATGGAAGATTGCAGCGCATCGCCGGCAGCGAGGTGGTGGTGGGCGACCTGCTGATGTTGGCAGAGGGGGACCGCATTGCCGCCGATGCGTTGCTGTTGTCCGCGAACAATTTGCGCGTGGACGAATCGCTCCTGACCGGGGAAGCGGTGCCGGTGCGCAAGGCAGTGGGCGCCCCTGTAGGAGTCAAGACGCAGCCCGGCGGCGATGACCTGCCATTCGTCTACTCGGGCACGCTGGTGAGCCAGGGTCAGGGAACGGCCCGGGTGCGTGCCATCGGGGCGGACAGCGAAATCGGCCGCATTGGCGCGGCACTGCAAACGCTGCAGGTTGAGAAATCGCCGCTGAAGGCGCTGACGGCACAACTGGTGTTGCGTCTGGCCTGGATAGCACTGGGCATGAGCCTGGCGCTGGTGCTGGCCAGCGGGTGGTTGCGCGGTGACTGGACCCAGGCCTGGCTGGCGGGGATCGCGCTCGCGATGTCCATGCTGCCCCAGGAATTCACGGTGGTGCTGACCGTGCTGCCGGCGTTGGGCGCCCTGCGCCTGTCGCGCGAACAGGTGCTGACGCGACGGATCGCGGCGATCGAAACACTGGGCGCAACGTCGGTGTTGTGCGTCGACAAGACCGGCACGCTCACGCAAAACCGCATGACCGTGGCCCAGCTCTACGCCGATGGGCAGCACTGGTCAGTGGATTACGCCGTGCCCGACGCCCTGCCCGAGGATTTCCACGCTCTCGTGGAGTATTCCATACTGGCCAGCGTGCCCGATCCGTTTGACGCGATGGAACAGGCCTTTCACCGCCTGGGCATGCATTTTCTGGCCGACACCGAGCACCTGCATCGCGACTGGAAGCTGGTGCACGAGTACGCGCTGAGCACGCAACTGCGCGCCATGTCGCACGTCTGGCGTGCGGTGGACGGTGAGGAGCACGAGGTCGCGGCCAAGGGTGCACCTGAAGCGATCGTGGACTTGTGTCATCTGGATCAGACTGCGCAGCGCCGCGTCAGCATTGCTGTGGATGCCATGGCGTCCCAGGGGTTGCGCGTGCTCGGTGTGGCGAGGGCCCGCTTTGCCGGTGAGGTCTGGCCCGCGATCGAGCACGACTTCGAATTTGAATTCGTCGGCCTGCTCGGACTGGCCGATCCGCTGCGCCCTGAAATCGCGCAAGCCGTGCGCGAATGCAAGCAGGCGGGAATTCGGGTGGTGATGATCACCGGGGACTATCCCGCCACGGCGCGCGCAATAGCGCGGCAGGCGCAACTGGATGCGACCGAGGTCTTGAGCGGGGATGAGATAGATGCCCTGAGCGACGAAGCGCTGCGTGAGCGACTGCAAGTCGCGAACGTCTGCGCCCGCATTGCGCCGCAACAGAAGCTGCGCATCGTGCAGGCGCTCAAAGGCACAGGCGCGATCGTGGCCATGACGGGCGACGGTGTGAACGATGCGCCTGCGCTGAAGGCGGCGCATGTGGGCATCGCCATGGGCAAGCGTGGAACCGACGTGGCGCGTGAGGCGGCGTCTCTGGTGCTGCTGGACGACAACTTCGCTTCCATCGTGGGTGCGGTCCGTCTGGGGCGGCGCATCTACGACAACCTGCGCAAATCCATGGCCTACATCCTGGCGGTGCATGTGCCCATCGCCGGTGCTGCGCTGGTGCCGGTATTGCTGGGTTGGCCCGTGCTGCTGTATCCGATCCACATCGCCTTTCTGGAACTCATCATCGACCCGGCCTGTTCCATGGTGTTCGAGGGCGAGCCGCCTGAAGGCGATGTCATGCAGCGCCAGCCGCGCGACCCGGCCGCACCGCTGTTCGCCGGCCGCAGTTTGTGGCTGGCCATGTTGCAAGGCCTGGGTGTGTTGGTTGCGCTGCTGGCAGTCACTGCCTGGGCACTTGCCCGCATGGACGAGCCGCAGTTGCGCGCCTTTGCCTTCACGATGCTCGTGCTGGGCAATCTGGGCCTGATTTTTGGCAACCGCACGCAGCGGGTTGCGATCCTGGCCTCGCTGCGAACGCGCAATCGTGCGCTGTGGGGCGTATGCGGCCTCGCGCTGGCGTTCCTGGGGACGGCGCTGTATCAACCCTGGCTGGCGCAGCTGTTTCGCTTTGCCGTTTTACCGGCGGCAGATCTGGCGCTGGCTGCGGCGCTGGGCTTCGGTGCGGGGCTGGCTGTGCAAGTGCTCAAGCTCTGGAGCACAGACGCTGTGCAAATGCCTCCACCTGTTGCCAGTCGGTGAAGTCGATGACAGCTTTGGGGTCTGTGGGGCCGTGCGTCATGAGCATGATGAGGCGGATCATGAGGCGGTCAAAAAAGCGGTAGCGTGGGTAATCCAGCTTGCCGGCAAACACTTCCAGCAGCTTCGGCTTCCAGCTGATCTGACGCAGGAACTTGATCAGATAGGGATTGGTTTCAGGCCGACTTTTTTCCGGCTTGCGCGCCACGATGTTGACGGTGAAAAAGGCATTTGCCTTGCGCTCCAGCAGCGGCTGATGGCGCCGGATAAATTGCGCCACCTGCGGTTGATGCTTGCCGTAACGGATGCTGGCGCCAATCACGATCGTGTCGAAAACGTCCAGGTCCAACACGTCTGCCTGCGTCAAGGGTGCCAGCGCGGTCGTATGGCCCAGTTGCTGCGTCAGTTGCTGCAGGCGCTGGCATATTTCCAGCGTATGACCGTCGGTGCTGGAGTAGGTAATCAGGATGGCACTCATCGCTGGACCTCAAGCATCAGTTGGCGCCGTGGCACTTCTTGTATTTCTTTCCGCTGCCGCAGGGACAGGGATCGTTGCGTCCCGGCTCGGGCGCCTTGCGGATCGGCTCCACGCGCGGACCGATGCTGGCCCACACGTCGTGCAGGTCGTACACGGCCCAGATCGCCTTGCCGAAAGCATCAACGCGGGCTTTGCTCACACTCGGTGATGCGTCTTCACCCAGCATTGAGACAGTGGCCGGATCGGTGTCGTCTTCTGTCAAGTCCAGCAGCGCCTGCAGCGCGTCGTCGATCAGGGCCGCCGCTTCCTTGTCGCGAGGCAACGCCCACTCTTCGGGCCAATTCTCCACCGCGTACATGAAGCCGATGGCCCAGATCTGCGCGAACGACGGTACGCTCTCGTTGCCCAGCGTGGCGCGCTCCTCCTCAGGCAACTGCGCGATTAGGCCGCGCAGATCCATCACCTCGGGTTGATAGCAACGGTCGTCGTTCAGGGACTCGACGTCGGCCTCAAGGTCGGTGACGATTTCACTCCAGCGCCGGTGCCACAGTTCAGTAAACCGCAGCGCCTGCGCCGGATCCGCAAACGGACTGCCGCCGTCGTCGGTGCAGTCCAGCAGCACGGCCAGATAGTCGTCCGGATCAATCTCCCGCCGGCAGCAAATCAGCGCGGCCATGAAGCCTTCACAAAACTCCCATTGCGGGGTTTCATCAAAACGTTCGCGCAAGCTGTCCAGCAAGTCGGCGAGTTCGAAAAACTCTGCGGCGCCCATGCGTCCGTCGGACGGAGCAGCGGACGGGCCAGCGGTGGGGGCAAGTTCGGACATGGGGTTCCTTCAGTCAACGTGTGCGCCTGAGGCTTTCACGACTTTTTCATATTTTGCCAATTCGCTTTTCATGAAGATGCCGAATTGCTCGGGCGTGGTCGGCACAGGTTCGGCCATGAGGGTGGCAAAGCGCGCCCGGGTTTCCGGCGCATTCAGTGCCGCCACAAAAGCCTGATTCAGTTTTTGCACGATCGCCTTGGGCGTGGCCGCTGGCACGACCAGACCCCACCAGGTATCGACTTCAAAGCCCTTGAGCGTTTCGGCCACGGCTGGCACGTCGGGCAGCAGGGCACTGCGCTGAGCGGTGGTGACGGCCAGCGCCTTGAGCTTGCCGGACTTGATGTTGGCGGAGGCCGTGGCCAGGTTGTCGAAGTTGAAATCCACCTGCGCGCTGAGCAGCGCCAACTGCGCCGGATTGCCGCCGTTGTAGGGAATGTGGACCGCAAATATCCCGGCCCGCGCCTTGAACATTTCGCCCGCCAGGTGCCCGGCGCTGCCGTTGCCGCCGCTGCCGTAATTGAGCTTGGCAGGATTCGCCCTAGCGAAGGCAATGAGGTCGGCCAGGGTGTTGATGTTGAGGCGGCGTGCCGTGTCCGCGTTCATCACCAGCACATTGGGCACGCGCAACATCTGCGTGACCGGTGCGAAGTCGGTGCTCGCGTTAAAGGGCATCCTGGCATAGAGCCACGGGTTGATGGCGTGCGTGGCCACGGCCGCAATGCCAATGGTGTTGCCGTCGGGCGCGGACTTGGCCACGAGGTCCACACCGATGTTGCCACCGCCACCGGGCTTGTTCTCGATGATGACGGTGCCCAGCGTGTCCTTCACGCGTTCGGCCAGCATGCGCGCCGTGACATCGATAGGGCCACCGGCGCCGTAGGGAACGACGATGCGCAGGATCTTTCCCGATGAAGCAGGCTGCGATAGCGCCAGCGTCGAGCTCAGTGCCAGCAGGGCGAGGATGAAAGTGTGTCGAGTCATGAATCTGATTGTGCCGGGAATGGAATGCCGTGGCTGGATTCGAGGCATGGAGGCAACGGCCGGCCATGAGCGCGCTGCCAGTGGCTCGACCCGAAAGCATGCCTGCGCATGCCGACCCATCCCTACGAAGGGCGCGCAGACGAGGCTTCGTCCTGCTTCGCATCCTCTGCTTCATCGCCCCGAGTCAACCACGCCAGCGCCTTCTTCCCCCAGGTATCCACATAGGTGAACAGCACCGGCACCACCACCAGCGTGAGCACGGTGGAGGAGATGATGCCGCCAATCACGGCGTGGGCCATGGGCGACTGCATTTCGGAGCCGGCGCCCAGCGCCAGGGCAAGGGGAAACATGCCGCCCACCATGGCCGCGGTGGTCATCAGGATGGGGCGCAAGCGCACCTGGCCGGCGTCCAGAATGGCTTGCTCGCGGGTCTTGCCTTCGCGCAGTCCCTGGTTCGTAAAGTCCACCAGCAAGATGGCGTTTTTGGTGACCAATCCCATCAGCATGATCAAGCCGATGACCGAGAACAGGTTGAGCGTGGAGCCAAACAGCTTGAGCGCCACCAACACGCCCACCAGTGACAGCGGCAGCGACGCCATGATGGCCCAGGGCTGCAAAAAGCTGCCGAACTGCGACGCCAAAATCAGGTAGATAAAGATCACCGCCAAACCCAGGGCCGCCACGGCATAGCCCATGGATTCATCCATGTCCTGCGTGTCGCCGGTGAAGTTGATGCTGTAGCCAGGCGGCAGCTGCAGGTCGTGCAGGGACTTCTGCAACTCGCCGCTCACGTCGCCCGGCGTGCGGTCGTTGCTGACTCCGGCGGAGAGGCGAATCTGCCGTTGCAGATTGCGCCGCTCAATCTGGCGCTCGGCCAGAGACGGCACAAACTGCGCTATCTGGTGCAGTGGCACCATGTTGGGCCGCCCGTCGGCAGCCAGATTGCCGGGCAGGGCGATGCGGTCCATGTCCTGCGCGGTGGTGCGTTGGTCTTTGGGCAGACGCACCAAAATCTGGTGGTTTTCGCCATCGGGCCCCAGCCACTGGCCAACTTCTTCGCCGCCGATCATGGCGCGGGTGGCGCTGGCGATCTGGCTCATGCTCACGCCCAGGTCGCTGGCCAGCTCGCGGTTCACCACCACTTCCAGCGTGGGCGTGGTGGGTTTGAAACTGGTTTCGATGTCCACCATGCCTTTGATGGCGTGCATTCGCGCCATGATCTTCTGCGTGATCTGGTCCAGCGTGCCAATGTCCGTGCCTTGCACGTACATTTGAATGGGCTTGTTCCAGCCGATGTTGACCTCCAGCCCGGCGATCTGATCAATCCGTTGCCGCATGGCGTCGTTGACTTCACGCACGGATCGCTTGCGCTGCGACTTGTCCACCAGCTCCAGATCAAAATTGGCATTGCCCTTGTTGACGTTCTTGGAAATGCGCTTGAGCTCCTTGAACTCTTTCAAGGCCTGCTCCACCTGTTCGGCCTTGCTCAAGGTGTATTCCAGCGACGATCCAATGGGCGTTTGAATCTGTACACTGCTGTAGCTGTCGTCGGTTTGCGGCACAAATTCCGAACCCAAAAACGGCACGATAAAAAAGCTTGCCACCAGGCACAGTGTCGCCAGTGCCAGCGTCGACTTGCGGTACACCAGGCACCAGCGCAACACCCGGTCGTAGCGCTGATGCAACCCGTCTATACCACGCTGCTGCGCATCCAGCATGCGTTGCACCCCGCGCCACTTCATCCAGCGTGACGGGCGTTCGCGCCAGATGCTGGAGAGCATGGGATCAAGTGTGAACGACACGAATAGCGACACCATCACAGAGGACACGACCGTGATGCCAAACTGGAAGAAGAACTTGCCGATGATGCCGCCCATAAAGGCGACGGGCAAAAACACCGCCACAATGGAAAGCGTCGTCGCCATCACCGCCAGGCCGATTTCCTGCGTGGCCTCCAGCGCCGCCTGCTTGTGGCTCTTGCCCATGGCCAGGTGGCGCACGATGTTTTCGCGCACCACGATGGCGTCGTCAATCAAGATGCCGATGGACAGCGACAAGGCCATCAAGGTCATGAAATTGATGGTGAAGCCCATGGCATAAAGCGCAATAAAGGCGGCAAACACCGAGATCGGCAGCGTCAACCCGGTAATGACGGTGGAACGCCAGGAGTGCAAAAACAGGAACACGATAAACACCGTCAGCAAGGCACCTTCAGCGATCGTGCTCTTGACGTTGTCGACGCCGTCTTTGATGAACTTCGAGCCGTCAAAAGCCAGGGTGACGTTGATGTCGGGCGGCAGCGTCTTGCGAATGTGCTCGATCTGTTGGCGCACGCTCGCGGCCATCTCGATGGTGTTGGCGCCGCGTGTTTTGCGCACGTTGATCCAGATCACCCGCTGGCCGTTGTCGGTGGCGTAGTTGGTGGCTTCGCGCTGCGCGTCCTGCACGCTGGCCACCTGACCGAGCGTGACCGCGCCATTGCTGCCGCCCGTGCCGGCTCGCGCCACGATGATGTGCGCAAACTCTTCGACGCTGTGCAGCTTGCCCTGTACCCGCACCAGCCGTTCGCTGGCGCTGGATGCCAGTGCCCCGGCGGGAGCGTCCTGGTTTTCGGCGCGGATGGCCGCAGTGATCTGCTCCACGCCAATGCCGTAGGCAGCCATCTTGTCCGGGTTCAGTCGCACCGACAATTCGCGCTGCACAGCACCCCAGACGTCCACGCTGCCCACGCCCTGCACGCCTTGCAGCCGCTTCACCAGCAGCCGGTCGGCCAGCTCCGAGAGTTCGCGCATGGAGCGCGAGTCGCTCTTGATGGAAATGGCCATGATGGGCTGATCGTTGTCGTTCTCCACCCGGGTGACCGACGGCTCGCCCACGTCTTTGTTGAAGCCACGCCGGGTCTCGGCCACCTTGTCGCGCACGTCCTGCACCGCGGTCTTGATGTCCACGTTCAACTCGAACTCGGCCACCACGGTGGAACCGCCTTCGCGCGAGTAGGAGCGGATGGACTTGATGCCGCTGATGGTGTTGACCGCCTCTTCGATGGGTCGGCTCACGTCCTGCTCCACGGCCTGTGCTGCTGCCCCCGGATAGGGCGTGTTGACCACCGCCACGGGGATGGAAATGTCGGGCATTTGCTCCACGCCCAGGCGCATGTAGGAAAACAGACCGAGCACCATGATGGCCACCATCATCATGGTGGCAAACACGGGGTGGTTGATGCTGACGCGGGTAAACCACATGAGTCCGCCCTCAGGTCGCGGCCCGGCGCACTTGCACCTTGGCCCCGACCTTGAGCTTGTCGGACTTCACGGCGACCACTTCACTGCCTGGGCTGGGCCCGTCGCGCAGTTCCACCAGATCCAGATCTTCACGCTTGAAACCCAGCTGAACGGGGGAACGTTCCAGTTGCCCATTCTTGACCACGAACACGAAGCTCTGCCCGGCCTCCTCGTGGATGGCGGACAAGGGCAGCGCGTTCACGGTTCGCTCGGCCTGCACCGCGATCTGCCCCTTGGCGAACATGCCGCCGCGCAACGCACCGTCGCCATTGGACAACGCTACAAAGATGTTGATGGCTCGTGTGCCTGCTTCTGTCGTTGGGTTGATGCGCCCCACCGTGCCCTTGAAACGCCGCCCCTCAAAGCCGTCTACGTTCAGCTCCAGCGCCTGCCCCAGCTTGAGGAAGGGAATGTCCGACACGGGCACCTGGGCCTGCATTTCCATGCGGCCCAGGTCCACCAACTGGAACAGCGGCACATCGGGCGACACTTTTTCGCCGGCATTCACCAGGCGCTTGGCCACGATGCCGCTAAACGGCGCGCGCACTTGCGTGTCGGTCAGCGCCCGGCGCGCAATGTCGGCCTGGGCCCTGGCCGCAGCCACCGATGCCTGTGCCACATCGACGCCGTTTTGGGCCGTGTCGTAGGCGTTTTGCGAGATGAATGACTGGCTCAGCAACTGTCGGTTGTTGGCCTGGTTTTTAAGCGCCAGGTCCAGCCTGGCCTGGGCTTCGGATACAGCCGCCTGCTGCGCGTCCAGCCGGGCACGGATGTCGGCCGTGTCCAGCGTCGCCAGCAACTGACCGGCGCGCACGGCTTCGCCTTCCTGCACGTGAATTTGGGACACTTCGGCGGCCAGCTTGGATTTCACCGTGGCAGCTACCACCGGGTTGATGCTGCCTGACACTGAAACAACGCGCCCCAACTCGCGCGCGCCCACTTGAACCAGGTCGGCAGCGGCCAATTCGATGGGCTTGTCCGGTGGCTTGGCCTGCTCGGGCGCGGCAGCGGAGCCCGCGCGCAGGGCCACCCAGCCACCCCCGGCGGCCGCCAGCACCACCAGCAGGGCCACGCCCCAGTGCACCCAGCGCCGCCGCAAATGCTGCCGCCAGCGCGTGGGCAGACTGGCAGGGGCAGGGAAGGGCGTAGCAACAGATTCTTGATCCATGGAAGGGGTCCGCGTGTGATTGATTTGCAGCCCGAAGTCTGCCCTATTTGGCTTGGCCCTGCGGGCACTATGCGACGAACGCCTGCTCAATGTCCAGAATTGCGTTTTAGCGCAGATGGATTGCGTTTTTGTGAAAACCGGGTCCCTGGCCGCAGTTTCCCTGAAAAAACTTCCAACTTCGTGCTGATCCTGCACCTTGGGGCAATTGTGGAAGTCGATCCGGGTGGATAGAATCCGTTCAAGTTTTGAACGGTCATTCCATCTTCATCATCGTTCTCCCCCATGACCAGCCGCCGCGAAACCATCAAGGACGACACCCACTTCTGGGTACTGAAGTTGATGCAGGACAACCCCGGAATGAGCCAGCGTGCGCTGGCGAAGGAACTCGGCAACAGCCTGGGTGGCGCCAACTACTGCCTGCAGGCCCTGGTGGACAAGGGGTGGCTGAAGATGCAGAACTTCAGCAAGAGCGACAACAAGCGGGGCTGGCCCTGGGTGAGTTCACCACCCCGGGTTCTTCCTCGGGCAATGCAGTGGAAGGAGTGGCTTCGGATCAGAGCCGCTCGGTAGGTATCCTGGTCGAAGGCGCCGGCTCGGTGGTGCGC
>CAILAY010000092.1 GCA_903832285.1 uncultured beta proteobacterium
ACATGGAGATACCTGCCACCTTGCAGCACAAGATCGACCTGTTTCGAAGCAACGGGCGCGTCTTCCGAGAGGGTACTGAATTGTTTGCCGAGGTCAGTTGGGTGCAGGTGATGATCGGGCAGGGCATCCGGCCGCAGAGTTACAACCCGCTGGTGGATCTGCGGTCAATTGACGAGATCCGGCAGTATCTGGGCGATATTGAAGCGGTCATCAAGAAGTGCGTTGACATTATGCCCACGCATGAGGAATTCATCGCAGCTCATTGCGCAGCGCAGGCGTCGTCGCCCCGATGAACTTGGTCTCTAACAGGCCCGGTGGATTGCCCGGTATGCGGAAATTGGATCGGATTTTGGGCTTGCTTTTTCTCGTGGCGTGGAGCATGCAGTGCCACGCACAAGTGCCCACGTTTGCATTGCCCCTGACCGACTGGCCGCACATCACCAGCGCCATTCCCAAGGACGCGAAGATCGAGGCGGAGGTGGCGCGCATTCTGGCGTCCATGACGCTGGCGCAAAAGATCGGTCAGATGACGCAGCCAGAAATCGGCAGCGTGACGCCAGCGCAGATCACGCAGTACTACATCGGTTCCGTGCTCAACGGCGGTGGCTCCTGGCCCAAGGCCAACAAACTGGCCAAGACCAGCGATTGGGTCGATTTGGCCGACCAGTACTACGATGCCTCCATGGCCACCGACATGGCCTTGAAGGTGCCGCTGATCTGGGGCACGGACGCGATCCACGGGCACGGCAATGCCCATGGATCCACGCTTTTCCCACACAACATGGGTCTGGGTGCCGCACATGACCCGGAACTGGTTCGCGCCATCGGGGCGGTGGTGGGGCGCCAGGTGCGTGCCACCGGCATCAACTGGATTTTTGGTCCCACCGTAGCCGTGGCGCGCGACGACCGCTGGGGCCGAACCTACGAGAGTTTTTCGGAGGATGGCAACCTGGTGAAAAACTACGCGTATGCCTATGTGACGGGAATGCAGGGCAACTTTTCTGCGGACAGCAACGTGGTGGCCACGGCCAAGCATTACATGGGCGACGGCGGCACCGATCTGGGCAAGGACCAGGGCGTGACCCGAGGCAGCCAGGCCGACATGATGAACATCCACGCCCAGGGCTATTACGGTGCCCTGGCCGCAGGCGTGCAGACGGTGATGGCGTCGTTCAACAGCTGGGTCGACGTGGCCAGCGGCGTGGACTACGGCAAGATGCACGGCAGCAACGCGATGCTCACCGAGGTGCTGAAAAACAAGATGGGTTTTGATGGCTTCGTGGTGACCGATTGGAACGGCATCATGCAGGTGCCCAACTGCTCGCAGGCGAGTTGCCCGCAGGCCATCAACGCCGGCGTGGACATGGTGATGGTGACGGAGCAATGGCGTGAATTCATTGCCAACACGATGAGCCAGGTGAAGCGCGGCGAGATTGGACAAGCGCGCATCGACGACGCGGTGTCGCGCATTCTGCGGGTCAAACTACGCGCCGGGATGTTTGGCAAAAGACCATCGCAGGGGGCATACGCAGGCAAGCCCGAAGCGCTGGTGGAACGCGAACTGGCACGTCGTGCCGTGCGCGAATCGCTGGTGCTGCTGAAGAACAATCAGGGCACGTTGCCCCTGAAGCGGGAGCAGAAAATCCTGGTCGTGGGCAAGAGCGCCGACAGCATCCAGAATCAGACCGGCGGCTGGAGTCTGGGCTGGCAGGGAACGGAAAACCTGAACAGTGATTTTCCGTTCGGTGACTCGATTCTTGCGGGTATTCGCGCCGCTGCGGGCAGGGACAACGTGGAGTTCAGCGAGAGCGCGCAGGGCGTGGATGTGAGCCGCTTTGATGCCGTGATTGCGGTCGTCGGTGAGAATCCCTATGCCGAATTCAAGGGCGATATTCCCCTTTCGGAAACCCTGCGCCACACCGGCCGCTATCCGGAGGACCTGGCCGTGTTGCAGGCTGTTGCGGGCAAGGGCACACCGGTCGTCACGGTGTTCGTCGCCGGTCGGCCGCTGTACGTGAACGACCTGCTGAACCGGTCGGACGCGTTTGTTGCTGCCTGGCTTCCCGGCACCGAGGGCGGCGGCGTGGCCGATGTGCTGTTCCGAAATTCTTCGGGGGGCGTGGATTACGATTTCACCGGACGCCTGTCGTTTTCCTGGCCCAGGGCCGTGTGCCAGACACCGCTCAATTTTGGCGACGCCGACTATGCGCCCTTGTTTGCCCTGGGCTATGGCATGAGCTACGGCGACAAGCGCCCTGTGCCAGCGCTCGACACCCACTATGGCAGCGGCGGCTGCGGCAAGGAATCGGAGGTCAGCATCTTCAATTTGTCCGACCAAAAGCCCTACGTTCTGTATGTCGCCGACGAGGCCCATCCCGGAGTCAAGATCAAGGTGGGCTCGGACTTGAAAGGCACGCTGAATTATCCGCCGGTAAACACCAGCATCCGGGTCCAGACCACGCAGATCAATACCCAGCAGGATGCCAAGCTTGTGAGTTGGCTGGCGCCTGCGCGCTTCTTTGCCGCGGCTGCGCAAAAACAGCGCTTGCGCTCCTATATGCTGGACCAGGGCGTACTGCAGTTCGACGTGCTGGTGCAGCAGGCTGCGCAGGGTCCGGTGATGCTGGCGGTGGAATGCGAGAACCCTTGCCGGGGTGAGGTGGATCTGGGCCCCGTTCTCAAAAGGATTGCGCTCAACAGCAAGCACACGGTGAAAATTCCGCTCGTCTGTCTGGAGGAAGCCGGTGCCGACTTCCTTAACGTCGACGTGCCGTTCAGCGTGTCGGCCACCCGGCCGTTTGCCGCCGCCTTCACCCGCATCAGGGTGGTGGCGGGCGCTGCCAAGGACGCAGATACACTCACGTGCTCCGATATTGGGGTGAATTTGAAGTAGGGATGCATGATGGCCACGATCAAAGACGTTGCGCGACTGGCCGGTGTCGGTGTGGGCACGGCATCGCGCGTCGTCAGCGGCAAGGGTTCGGTGGCCGTTGCCACGGCGCAGCGTGTGCGCCGGGCGATAGAAGAGTTGGAGTTCCGCCCATCGCACGCCGCGCGCTCGCTGCTGTCGGGTTCGTCGCAGATGATTGGCGTCTACATACCCTTGCTCAAGGGCACTTTCTACACGCCCATTCTCGGTGCTATCGACATGGAACTGCGCGCTGCAGGGCGGCACATGGTGGTGGCCTTTGGTTGCGGCGATGGCGATGCGCGCCAGCAGGCCGTCGAGGGCATCGAGTTCCTGATCGAGCGTGGCTGCGATGGCATGGTGGTGATGAGCAATGCGCTGACGGAAGAAGACATTCAGGCCCTGGGTCCCAAGCAGAGCCATCTGGTACTGCTGAACCATCATTTCGACGGCATTGCGGAGCAGTGTTTCATTGCCGATCATGCTCACGGTGGCCAACTTGCCGCACAGACTTTGCTGAAAATGCAGCACCGCAAATTTGCCGTGATTGCGGGACCCGGTTATGCCCCGGACAACGTGACGCGGGTGGACGCGTTTCTGGCAGAACTGGCGCGCTCGGGCGTTGCGGCCAGCAAGGTGGTGACGCTGCAAAGTGACTTTTCGCCGGAAGGCGGCTGGGCCTGCGCCCGCTCGCTGGCGTCGTCGGGGCATGAATTTACGGCACTGTTTTGCGCCAACGACGAAATGGCCATCGGGGCGCTGGCGTTTTTTCAGCAAGCGGGCATTTCCGTACCCGGCGCCGTTTCGGTGTTGGGCTACGACGACACGCCGAGCGCCGAATACTCAGCACCGCAACTCACGACGGTGCATATCCCCTGGCGACTCATGACGCTCAACGGCGTGCGCTGGTTGCTCAATCGGTGCTACGGTGAGAAGTTCGACGTCGTGCGGGAGTTCCCCGCCAGCGTGACGTGGCGGGCCTCGGTCGTGATTGCGCCGGGCGAGGCACCGGCGGCCGGGTAGCGCCGACATTTGTGTCATTTGTTTCCGCACCGGCGTCTTTTTTAGCCAAAAGTACGGGTCTGCACCGATGCGTTCGGTCCCACCATCACAGTAGAATTGGAATGCTTTCCAATTTTTCCTTTGCTGGATCGAAAGAATATGAACAACGCCCGACCTGATCATCTGCCGCATTTGAAACGGGCCGACTTCGCCGCCGACTTCCGCTGGGGTTGCTCCACGTCTTCGTACCAGATCGAAGGGGGTGTCAATCAGGATGGCCGCGGCGAGTCGATCTGGGATCGCTTTTGCGCGACGCCGGGCCACATTCGCGATGGTTCCAGCGGCGCGGTGGCGTGTGATCACTACCACCTATGGCGCGATGATCTGGATCTGGCGCGCGACCTGGGTACCAACGCCTATCGCTTTTCCATCGCCTGGCCCCGCATCTTCGCGCATGGCCGCGGCAAGACACCGAATCAGCGGGGCCTGGACTTCTACTCGCGGCTGGTTGACGGCATGCTGGAGCGCGGACTGGAACCCTGGGTGACGCTCTACCACTGGGATCTGCCACAGGTTCTGCAGGACCAGGGCGGCTGGGCGAATCGCGACACCATCGACGCCTTTGTCGAATACGCTGACGTGGTGAGTCGTCATCTGGGTGACCGCATCCAGCACTGGATCACGCACAACGAACCCTGGTGCACGGCATTTCACGGCAACTACGAGGGTGTGCACGCGCCGGGTCTGAAGGACTTCAAAACCGCACTTCAGGTGAGTCACAACGTGCTGGTGTCACACGGACGCGCCATCCCCGTGATCCGGCGCAATGTGCCCCATGCCCGCATCGGCGCCGCGCTCAGTCTGCATCCTCTGAAGGCTGCATCCGACAGCGCAGCCGATCTGGCTGCCACGGCGCGCCACGATGGGCTGCGCAATCGCTGGTTTTTGGACCCGCTGCATGGCCGCGGTTATCCGTCCGACGTCTGGTCAATGCTGGGCGACAGCGCACCGGATGTGCTCGATGGAGATATGGCGGCGATCGCCACTCCCACAGACTTCCTGGGCGTGAACTACTATTTCCCCGAGATCGTGGCCGATGCGCCGGGACAAGGGGTGATGTCGACACGGGTTGTCGAGACGAAGAACGTGGAGCGCACGGCCTTTGGCTGGGAGGTGTCGCCCGAGGGCATGGTGACGCTGCTCAGTCGCGTGGCCGAAGATTACAAACCCGCCGAAATCTATTTGACCGAGAACGGTTCCACTTACGATGACGTAGTGGGGGCGGACGGGGAGATCGACGACCATCAGCGGCGCAGCTACCTGGTGCGCCATCTGGCGGCGGCTCGTGAAATCGTGGCCTGTGGTATTCCGGTGAAGGGCTACTTCGCCTGGAGCCTGCTGGACAATTTCGAGTGGGCCGAGGGCTATATTCGGCGTTTCGGACTGACCCATGTCGATTTTCAGACGCAGCAGCGCCGACTCAAGGCCAGCGGCAAATGGTATCGGGAGTTTTTGCGAGGAGACAAGTGATGTTGACTTTGAAACGATGTGCGATCGCTGCGGCGCTTGCGTTGTGCTTCAGTGCCACGGCGCAGGCGGCCGGCACCAAGGCCGAGGTGATCCACTGGTGGACTTCGGGCGGCGAATCCGCTGCTGTGAAGGTATTTTCCGAGGCCTATACCGCCACCGGCGGTATCTGGGTGGACACGGCCGTCGCGCTGGGTGAGCAGGCGCGCTCCGTGGCCATCAACCGCATCGTCGGCGGCAATCCACCCACGATGGCGCAGTTCAATACCTCCAAACAGTTCCTGGACGTGGTCGAGCAGGGCATGCTGAACAACGTGGACGAAGTGGCGATCCGCGATGGCTGGGACAAGTTCCTGCCCGAGACTGTGCTCAACGTGGTGAAGGTCAAGGGCCACTACTACGCCGCTCCGGTCGACATCCACATGCCGACCTGGATCTGGTACTCCAAGGCCGCGTTCAAGAAGGCCGGCATCGCCACCGAGCCCAAGACCATGGACGAATTGTTCGCCGCGCTGGACAAGCTCAAGGCGGCAGGTCTGATTGCGCTGGCACACGGCGGCCAGCCCTGGCAGGAGAACACCGTCTTCACGGCGGTGCTGGCGAATGTGGGCGGCACGGATCTGTACCTGAAGGTGTTGCGCGACCGAGATCAGAAAGTAATTCTTGGCGATGATTTCAAGAAGGTGCTGCTCGCCTACAAGCGTCTGCAGTCCTATGTCGACAAGGCCTCTCCGGGACGCAACTGGAACGACGCCACGGCGCTGCTCATCACCGGCAAGGCGGGGGTGCAGATCATGGGTGACTGGGCCAAGGGCGAGTTCACGCTGGCGCATCAGGTGCCGGGCAAGGACTATGGCTGCATTGCGGGCTTCGGGCCGAAGTCGCCCTACATCATCCAGGGTGACGTGTTCGTTTTTCCGAAGACCACGAATGCAGAGCAGATCAAGGCGCAGAAGGTGTTGGCCGGTCTGATGCTGGCGCCCGCAACGCAGGTGGCGTTCAGCAACAAGAAGGGTTCCATCCCCGTGCGCACCGATGTCGATTCGTCCAAGATGGACCTCTGTGCCCAGCAGGGTCTGACCATCATGAAAGACAAGTCGCGGCAATTGGGGAACGGCGAGGTCTATCTGAACCCGGACCAGAATGGCTCCATGTCCGACATCCTGACCGCCTACTGGAACAAGGCTGTTCCGGTGGAAAAGGTGCAGAAGGACATTGCCGCTGCACTGAAGAACTGAGCGGCGCAGCGGCGCACCGTCCATGAAGATCAAACCGAAACAGTTGCTGCGTCAACTCATCACCTGGACCGCACTGTTGCCGATGGCGACGACGGTACTGGTGGCCTATTTGGGCACCGTCCTCTGGTCGATCAAGGTGTCCATGAGCAACTCGCGCACGTTTCCGTCCGACGACTTCGTGGGGCTGACGCAATATGAGCGCTTGTTCGACAACGAACGCTGGATGCTGTCGCTGCAAAACCTGGCGTTGTATGGCGTGCTTTTCATTCTGGCCTGCATGGTGATCGGTTTCCTGCTGGCGGTGTTCATCGATCAGAAGGTGATGGCCGAAGGCGCGCTGCGCACCGTGTTTCTCTATCCCTATGCGATGTCGTTTGTGGCCACAGGTCTGGTGTGGCAATGGATGCTCAATCCCGGCAACGGCATCCAGCAGGCGGTGCGGCAGTTGGGGTACGCGGATTTCACGTTTGACTGGATCATTGATCAGGACAAGGTGATGTACACCATCGTCATCGCCACCGTGTGGCAGGCCTCGGGCCTGGTGATGGCGCTGCTGCTGGCGGGTCTGCGCGGCATCGACGAGGAAATCTGGAAGGCTGCGCGCATCGACGGCATCCCCACCTGGCGCGTCTATGTCTCGATCGTGCTGCCCATGCTTGGGCCTTCAGTGGCGACGGTGTTTGTGCTGCTGTCGACCGCCGTGATCAAGCTCTTTGACGCGGTGGCCGCCATGACGCAGGGCGGCCCGGGGACGGCCAGCGAAGTGCCGGCCAAGTTCATCATGGATTACCTTTTTGGCCGCGCCAATATCGCCCTGGCCTCTGCCGGGTCGATCGTGATGCTGCTCACCGTGCTGATCCTGCTGGCGCCGCTGCTATATGCGCGCAGTCGAGCCAACTCCGCCGGAGCACACTGATGACCACCCTCACGGCTTCCACGCCAGCGGCCAGGCGTCCTTACCGCTTCAGTCCGGCGCGTGTCGGTGTCTATGTGTTTTTGGTGACTGCGGCGCTGTTCTTCCTGATGCCGCTTTACATCATGCTGGTGACTTCGTTCAAGAGCATGGACGAAATCCGGCTGGGCAATATCTTTGCCTTTCCGGTGGCGATCACGGTCGAACCCTGGGTCACAGCCTGGACATCGGCCTGCACCGGCGTCTCCTGCGAAGGCATTCGCGGCGGCTTCGTGAACTCGGTGTTCATCGTGATCCCCAGCACCATCCTGCCGATCCTGCTGGGTGCGCTCAACGGCTATGCGCTTTCCTTCTGGAAGCCGCGGGGCGCGAATGCCCTGTTCGCCGTCCTGATGCTGGGTGCCTTTATTCCGGTGCAGGTGATGATGTTCCCGCTGGTGCGGATCCTGGCGACGCTGGGCCTGTTCAGTTCGCTGCCCGGCATCGTCGTGATCCACATCATCTTCAGCATGCCGGTAATGACGCTGCTGTTTCGCAACTACTACCAATCGATACCGCAGGAGTTGTTCAAGGCCGCTCGCATCGATGGCGGCGGCTTCATCCGCATCTTTGTGCAGTTGATGTTGCCCATGTCCACGCCCATCATCATCGTGGCGGCCATCATGCAGGTCACGGGCGTGTGGAACGACTACATCCTGGGTCTGGTGTTTGCGGGGCGCGAGAACCTGCCGATGACGGTGCAGCTCAACAACGTGATCAACACCACCACCGGCACGCGGCTCTACAACGTCAACATGGCGGCCACGATCCTGACATCGCTGGTGCCGCTCACGATCTATTTTGTTTCCGGTCGCTGGTTTGTGCGCGGTATCGCCGCCGGTGCGGTAAAGGGGTAAGCATGGCTAGCGTCGGTATTCGAAATCTTTGCATCCGCTTTGGTGACAACGAGGTTATCAAGGACCTGAATCTGGAGGTCGTGGAAAGCGAGTTCCTGGTGTTGCTTGGGCCGTCGGGCTGCGGCAAGTCCACGCTCTTGCACAGCATTGCGGGTCTGATCGACGTGGCCGATGGGTCGATCGAAATTGGTGGCAAAGACATGACCTGGGCCGATCCGACGGATCGCAATATCGGCATGGTGTTCCAGTCGTATGCGTTGTACCCGACGATGAGCGTGGAGCGAAATATGTCGTTCGGCTTGCGCATCAACGGCACGCCCAAAGCCGAAATTGAACGTCGCGTGAATCGCGCTGCGGCGATGCTGCAACTGCAGCCGCTGCTGAACCGCAAGCCCTCGCAGCTCTCCGGCGGCCAGCGCCAGCGCGTGGCCATTGGCCGGGCGCTGGTGCGCGAAGCCGGCGTCTTTTTGTTCGATGAGCCGCTGTCCAATCTGGATGCCAAGCTGCGCGCCGAACTGCGGCGCGAGCTCAAGCTGCTGCACAAGAATCTGCGCTCCACCATGATCTACGTGACGCACGATCAGGTCGAAGCCATGACGTTGGCGACGCGCATCGTGGTCATGCGCGCCGGCAAGATCCAGCAGATCGGTGCGCCTGATCTGGTTTATGAGAAGCCGGAGAACCTGTTTGTGGCCGGGTTTCTGGGCTCACCCGGCATGAACCTGCTGAACGGCCAGATCAAGAGGACGGACGATTCCATTGCGTTTGAGTCGGGCAGCTTGAAACTTGATCTTGCAGGATATTCCTTTCGCGCGCCACCCGGTGCGGACGTGGAAGTGGTTCTCGGAATCCGCCCGGAAAATCTGCTGATCCATGCGGACGGCAAATTGCAGGGTACGGTGTCGCTGATTGAACCGATGGGAAACCACCATGTCGTGTGGGTCGACTTCGGTGGCAATCTGCTGTCATCGGTGGTTCATGGTGCGCTCGAATGCCGGGTGGACGCGCCGGTCAATTTCAGCATCGACCTGGCCCACATTTCGCTGTTCGAGCGGGCCTCGGAACAACGTTTGTAAGATCCGTCAAGCAACAAGGTCGGGGAAGTTCATGTCTGTCGCGCCCATCAGGAATATCGTGATCGTCGGTGGCGGCACTGCGGGCTGGATGTCGGCGGCGGCACTGTCCAAAGTGATCGGACCCACTGCCAAAATCCATCTGATCGAGTCTGATGAGATTGCCAGCATTGGCGTGGGTGAGGCGACCATTCCCAACATCAAGAACTTCAATCGCGCGCTTGACATCGATGAAGACGATTTTTTGCGACACACGCAGGGAACGTTCAAGATGGGGATCGAGTTTGTCAACTGGCACAAGCTGGGCGCACGCTACATGCACGCCTTTGGCCGGGTCGGACAGGATCTTGGGGCTGTGGGCTTTTTCCACTATTGGCAGAAGATGCATGAGCTCGGGCAGGCCAGCGCTTTCGGGAAATACGCGATCAATGCGTTGGCGCCAGTCAACGGCAAATTCATGCGGGCACCGAGCGACATGCCGAACTCGCCACTGAACGATATCACCCACGCGTTTCACTTTGATGCCGGTCTCTATGCAAAATATTTGAGAGCTTTTGCGGAGAAGCGTGGCGTGCTGCGCACGGAAGGCAGGATCGTCAACACAGTGCTGCGCGAAGGCGATGGCTTCATTGACGCCGTGGTGCTGGAGAGCGGACAGAGGATTGAAGGTGAACTCTTCATCGACTGCTCGGGCATCCGTGCGCTGCTGATCGGGCACGCTCTGGGCTGTGAGTACGAGGACTGGTCGCAGTGGCTGCCATGCGACCGCGCCATCGCTGTGCCTTGCGAGTCGGTGAGCCCCTTGCTCCCCTATACCCGTTCCACGGCGCACTCGGCCGGTTGGCAATGGCGCATTCCCTTGCAGCACCGCATTGGCAACGGCCACGTCTATTCCAGCCGCTTCATGGGGCAGGACGAGGCCACGGCGATACTGATGAACAATCTGGACGGGCCGGCGTTGGCTGAACCGCGCTACATCCCGTTTGTTCCGGGGCGCCGGCGCCAGACCTGGACTCGGAACTGCGTTGCGATTGGCCTGTCCAGCGGATTTTTCGAACCCATTGAATCGACCAATATCCATCTGATCCAGACCGCCATCGCGCGCCTGATTGCGATGTTTCCGAACTCCGAATTCAGCCCTGTTGACCGCGACGAATACAACGCGCAAACGCAATTCGAGTACGAGCGCATACGCGACTTCATCGTGCTGCATTACAAGGCCACAGAGCGCGACGACTCGCCCTTCTGGAAGCACTGCAGTGCGATGCCCATTCCGGCAACGCTGCAGCACAAGATCGACTTGTTCTGCAATAACGGGCACGTCTACCGCGAGAACAACGAGCTGTTTGCCGAAATGAGCTGGCTGCAGGTGATGCACGGCCAGGGTCTGCACCCCAGGAGCTATCACCCGCTGGTGGACGCGCGCAGCCTGGATGAAATCGGGGCCTATCTCGCCGATATCGAGAACGTGGTGAAGAAGTGCGTGGAGGTGATGCCGACGCAGGAAGAGTTCATTGCACAACACTGCGCGGCCAAGCCGATGGTGTAGGCGGTGCGACGGCGCTGCCACGCTGAACGAGAGATAGATTTTCATGTCAGACACCGGGAAGGAATATTCAGCGATGGTTCATATGCGAAATCGACGCGGACTGTGGTCCATGCTGGCACTGGTTCTTTGTACCGGCGCCTTTGCTCAGCCTTCGCCCGCGGCGAACACGCCCTCTGCCAATGCGGTGCAGGCATGGGAAACCTGGACCGACCAGAGCAGATTGCTCGCGCCGGTGGCGGGGCTGGCGTTTGGCGCCAAGCCGCCCTTGGCACTGAACATCGAGGTGGACACGAGCCAGCGTTTCCAGGAGATGGTGGGCTTTGGCGCCAGCATCACGGATGCTTCGGCCTGGCTGATCCAGAACCGCATGAGCCCGGTGCAGCGTCAGGCGCTGCTGCAGGACCTGTTTGGCAAACCGCCCGGAATAGGTTTGAGCTTCACGCGGCTGACGATCGGTGCTTCGGACTTTTCGATGACGCACTACTCGCTGGACGATGTGGCAAAGGGTCAGACCGATGAGGAACTGAAGAATTTTTCCATCGAGCCGATGCGTGCCGATGTGCTGCCGGTGGTGAAGAGCGCGCGAGCGATCAACCCGAACCTCCAGATCATGGCTTCTCCCTGGAGCGCTCCGGGCTGGATGAAGACCAGCGACAGCCTGATCAAAGGCAAACTGCGGCCCGAAGCCTATGGTGCGTTTGCCCGCTACCTGGGCAAGTATGCCGACGCGATGGAGGCCGAAGGATTGCCGCTGTTTGCGCTGACCTTGCAGAACGAACCGAACGACGAACCCGCGGATTACCCCGGTATGAGGGTCGATGCGGCAAGCCGAGCACAGTTCATCGGCGGCTATCTGGGGCCGGCGTTGGCGCCGCGTGCCAAGCCGGTGCGCATCCTGGACTGGGACCACAACTGGATCGACCCGCAGTCGCCGCTGGACGTGCTGGCCGATCCGAAGGCGAGGGCGTTTGTGTCGGGCGTGGCATGGCACTGCTACATGAGCGACGATGTCGCCGCGCAATCGCGGGTGCACGATGCCTATCCCGACAAGGACGCCTATTTCACCGAATGTTCGGGTGGCAAGTGGAAGCCCGACTGGCGCGAGACGCTGCCGTGGTTCATGCGCTATCTGATCATCGGCACCACCCGAAATTGGGCCCGGGGCGTGCTGCTGTGGAACCTTGCGCTGGACGAGAACGATGGGCCGCATCTGGGCGGTTGCAATGATTGCCGCGGCGTCGTCACCATCGATTCAAAAACCGGCGAAGTGACGCGCAATTTCGATTACTACGCGCTGGCCCACGCCAGCCGCTTTGTGCGACCTGGCGCACAGCGCATCGCCTCCAGTTCGGGCGAAGGTCGATTGGAAAGCGTGGCATTCCAGAATGCCGACGACAAGTCCATCGTGCTGATCGTCGTGAACCTGGCCGCGAACACGCGCCAGTTTTCGGTGAGCATGGGTGGCCGCAGTTTCGAACACAAGATGCCCGGCGCCAGCGTCGTGACCTTCGTCTGGGGCGCGCCTCATTGATGAACGCGCAGTTGCGATGAGAATGACGCCATGCAACTGCAGGAAGTTCTCTTCAGCCAGGGTTTTGGCACACGCCGTGTCTGCGCCGGTCTGATCCAGCAGGGTCGGGTTCAGGTTTGTACGGATGCATCCAGCGGTGCAGTCGTCACTGTCACCGATGCTGCCGCTGAAGTCGTGGTGTCAGCGGGCCTGCCCTTCACGGTACAGGGTGCGTCCTGGGAGTACCACGAACTCGCCTACCTGATGTTGAACAAACCCGCCGGGACGGAGTGTTCGCAAAAACCTTCGACCTATCCTTCGATCTACACGCTGCTGCCGGCGCCGCTTCGGCAACGTCCGCAAAAAGGTCCGGTGCAGGGTGTGCAGGCGGTGGGCCGGCTGGATCAGGACACGACCGGCTTGCTGTTGCTGACCGACGACGGAAAATTCATTCACCGTTTGAATTCACCGCGCCACCACGTGCCCAAGGTGTACGAGGTCACTACCAAGCATCCCCTGGATGCGCGCCAGGTACAGAAGCTGCTCGGCGGTGTGGTGCTGGACGACGACCCGAAACCGGTGCGTGCTGCTGCCTGCGAGGCTGTTGCCGAGAACCACTTGCGCCTCACCCTGACCGAGGGCAAATACCACCAGGTCAAGCGCATGCTGGCAGCGGTGGGCAATCGGGTCGAGGCACTGCATCGTTCTAAAATCGGCGCCCTGTCGCTACCCGCTGATCTGGCGCCAGGCCAGTGGCGTTGGCTAAGCTCAGCGGACCTGGAAGCGGTGGGATATGCGGCGACATAAGTAGGGCATCCATGGGCACATTCACTTCCTTGTTGAACGGCTTCGCACGGCGCTGTGCTGGCGCGGTTTTGCTGTCGGTTGCGGGCATCCCGGCGACGTTGGCTGCGGATTGTGCAAAGCCGCTTTATCTGACCTTTGAATCAGGCCACATGGACGTGGCGCCGCTGGTGGCCGAAGTGCTGAAACGCCAGCAGGTTCGAGTCACTTTCTTCGCATCAAACGAGCCCACCCGGATCGGCAACGGCAGCTTGAGCAACCATTGGGCGCCCTGGTGGAAAGAGCGGGCCACCGAAGGTCACGAGTTCGCCTCCAACACCTACGACCATGTCTACTGGCGAGCCGACGAGCGCAGCGTGGAGCCGCGCTTTCGGGTGCGGCCCTCGGCGGGTGCATTTGCCCATCGCGAGTTCACATGGGACGCAAAAAAGTACTGCGAGCAACTGGCGTACGCCAACGAGCGATTGCAGGACTTCACTGGCAAGAAGCCCATGCCCTTGTTCCGGGCGCCGGGTGGCACCACCTCGCGCAAGCTCCTGGCTGCGGCCCGGGCTTGCGGCTTTGAGCATGTCGCAGTGGCCAAGGCGGGTCTGCTGGGTGACGATTTGCCAAGTGAACGCTTCAGCAACGAAACGCTGCTGAAGAAGGCGCTGCACGACGTCAAGCCGGGTGATGTTCTGGTAGCGCATCTGGGTGTCTGGACGCGTCGGGACCCCTGGGCTCCGGCGGTGCTGGAGCCGCTCATTGTCGGTCTGAAGGATCGGGGTTTCTGCTTTGAGACCCTGCGCAAGCATCCGGCCTACATGGCGTGGATCGAGCGGACTGAGCGGTCCGCCGACAGCCCATGAGCCCCTGTGCCGGCGGCCCTGCAGCAAGCACGTTATCCTTGCCAGCATGAGCCTGTTTCTCGATTCCTTCTGGCGTGCCCTGGCGTACTGTCTGCACCCGCGCGTGCTGCTGCTTTCCCTGCTGCCACTGGTGTTGATGGTGCTGCTGTGGGTGTTTCTGGGCTACTACCTTTGGGAGCATGCGATCAACAGCGTGCGCGCGACACTGGAATCGTCATCGATGATGCACGTCGTATGGCGCTGGCTTGACAGCCTGCATCTGGCGGGACTCAAAACGGTGGTGGCGCCACTGATCGTGATTTTTGCGACCACACCGGTCATTGTCATGCTGTCCATGCTGACGGTGGCCTTCACGCTGACGCCGGCGCTCGTGTCACTGGTGGCGAGGCGCCGGTTCGCGCAACTGGAGCGCGCGCGCGGTGCCACGTTTTGGCGCGGTTTGCTGTGGTCCCTGGGCTCTACCTTGCTGGCACTGATCGGCTTGATCATTTCCGTGCCGCTTTGGCTCGTGCCGTTGGTGCCGGTGCCGCCGATACTGGTGCTGCCGCCTCTGATCTGGGGCTGGTTGAGCTACCGCGTGCTGGCCTTCGATGCGCTTGCCGAGCATGCCAGCAAAGAGGAGAGACGCGAGATCTTCCGCCGCCATCGTGCGCCTTTGCTGGCGATGGGCTGGCTCACGGGCTGCATCAGTGGCGCGCCCAGCCTGGTGTGGGCGTCGGGTGCGATGTTCGCGGTCTACTTCGTGCCGCTGCTGCCTGTGGCCATATGGATCTATACCGTCGTTTTTGCCTTCTCTTCCCTTTGGTTCACGCACTACTGTCTGCGCGCGCTGCAGTTGCTGCGCGCGCAGTCGGCGCCGGCGCCGATTGACGGCATCGCCGACGTTTCAGAGAAAGACATTTCTTCCATACCAACCCAGCATGAACCTCAAGGCACAACTTCCCTACCAGCCCCGTGAAACACCGCCGCGTGTGGGCATCATCATCGTCGGCGATGAGATCCTCTCGGGAAAACGTGCCGACAAGCATTTGCCCAGGCTGATCGAATTGCTGGGTGCGCGTGGCCTGCAGCCTGAATTTGCCGACTATGTGGGGGACTCCCCAGCGCGCATCACGGCGACGCTCAGGCGTGCCTTTGCCTCGGGCGAGATCGTGTTCTGTTGCGGCGGCATCGGTGCCACGCCCGACGACCACACGCGCCAGTGCGCCGGCCTCGCCCTGGGGCGACCGTTGCAACTCCACCCTGAAGCCGCAGCCCTCATCCGTCAGCGCATGCAGGAACTGGCGCAGGAAAAAGGTATCGCCTACGAGCCCGAGCGCGACGACAATCGGCACCGTCTCAACATGGGTGTGTTCCCCGAAGGCGCGACCCTCATTCCCAATCCATACAACCGGATAGCCGGCTTCTCCTGCACCGGATCTGAGGGGGGCGGTGTCCATTTCGTCCCGGGTTTTCCAGTGATGGCGTGGCCCATGATGGAGTGGGTGCTTGACAGCTACTACGCCCACCTGTTTCAGCCAAGGTCCTATGTAGAACGGTCGGTGATTGTCTATGGCGCCATGGAAGCGGCGCTCACACCGCTGATGGAAGAAATCGAAATACAGTTTCCCGGCGTGCGGATTTTCAGCCTGCCCAGCGTAGACCACCCGGAGTACGGACGGCACATCGAACTTGGCGTCAAAGGCGAACCTGAATCGACCCAACGGGCCTACACAGGCATGCTGGCCGGGCTGCGACAACAGCAGGCGAAACTTGGCCCGGAATTGGTGCGTTAATCCGTTTGCACCGATATGATGCATCCCGTCGTGCTGTAGTTTGGTGCATGCCAACCGCGAGTCCATCGCCTATTTCGGAGAACTCAGGCTGACGGCGCCTGAATTCGGGAACAGTTCAGGGCAGAATACGGGGTTTTCCGGGACGCTCAGCGCCATTGACGCGAAAGCCAGGCATGGCACAAATCGTGCATCCCTAGTCTCAGTGCAAGTTATCAATCAGTTTCATTTAACCAGGAGTATTTGATGGCCAAGACCGTCGCAGACGTGATGAAGATGGTGAAGGAAAACGAAGTCAAGTTTGTTGATTTCCGCTTTACCGATACGCGTGGCAAAGAGCAGCACGTGACCGTGCCGGTGTCGCACTTTGACGAAGACAAATTCACTTCGGGCCACGCTTTTGATGGCTCGTCGGTGGCTGGCTGGAAGGGTATCGAAGCGTCGGACATGCAACTCATGCCCGACCCCAACACCGCCAACCTCGATCCGTTTTTTGAAGAAACCACGCTCTTCATGAGCTGCGACGTGATCGAACCCAGTGACGGCAAGGCCTACGACCGCGATCCGCGTTCCATCGCCAAGCGCGCCGAGGCCTATCTGAAGGCTTCCGGCATCGGCGACACCGCCTACTTCGGACCCGAGCCCGAGTTCTTCATTTTCGATGACGTGCGCTGGAACACCGACATGTCGGGCACCTTCTTCAAGATCGAAGAGTACGAAGCGCCCTGGAATTCGGGCAAGAAGCTCGAAGGCGGCAACCGTGGCCATCGCCCCACCGTCAAGGGCGGCTATTTCCCGGTGCCACCAGTGGACAGCACGCAGGACATGCGCGCCGAAATGGCCTTGATTCTGGAATCTCTTGGCATTCCGGTTGAAGTGTTCCACCACGAAGTGGCGGGCGCGGGTCAGAACGAAATCGGTACGCGTTTTTCCACGCTCGTGGAGCGCGCTGACTGGACCCAGGTACTCAAGTACGTGGTGCAAAACGTCGCGAATGCCTACGGCAAGACCGCGACCTTCATGCCCAAGCCCATCGTTGGCGACAACGGTTCGGGCATGCACGTGCACCAGTCGATCTGGAAAGACGGCAAGAACCTGTTCGCCGGTGACGGCTATGCCGGTCTGTCGGACTTCGCGCTGTACTACATCGGCGGCATCATCAAGCACGCACGCGCCCTGAATGCCATCACGAATCCCGGCACCAACAGCTACAAGCGTCTGGTGCCGGGTTACGAAGCCCCGGTCAAGCTGGCGTACTCGGCGAAGAATCGCTCGGCCTCGATCCGCATTCCCTATGTGGCCAATCCCAAGGGCCGACGCATCGAAGCGCGTTTCCCCGATCCACTGATGAACCCCTACCTGGGCTTTGCCGCCTTGATGATGGCCGGTCTGGATGGCGTGGAAAACAAGATCCATCCGGGCGAAGCCGCTTCCAAGGATCTGTACCATCTGCCGCCCGAGGAAGACGCGAAAGTGCCAACGGTGTGCCACAGCCTGGACCAGGCGTTGGACCATCTGGATGCAGGCCGCAGTTTCCTGACCAAGGGCGGCGTCTTCACCGACTCCATGCTCGACGCCTACATCGAACTCAAGATGACCGAAGTCACGCGCTTGCGCATGGCCACGCATCCGATCGAATTCGAAATGTACTATTCGCTGTAGACCCACTTGGCGGCTGGGTTTCACTCGACATGAAAGGGCGGCGCAGGCCGTCCTTTTTCGTTGGATTTTGCGCCGCGGTTTTGCGTTGCGCTGGGATTGAGACATACTTACTGCATGAGATACGTTTTCCTCACCTTGTTGTGCGCTGGTTCGATGCTCCATCCTGCTGCGGCGCAGGAGAGTGCGATCTATCGCTGTGGCAACGAATACACGAACACCGCGACGGCCGAGCAGATGAAGAACTGCAAGCTGGTCAGCGGCGGCAATGTGACCATCATGCAAAGTGCCAAGCCCGCAACGAAGGCGTCCGGACCCACGCGGTCCACGGCTGCCGCGCCCATCGCGGCACAGCGCCAGCGCGACAGCGATGCCCGTGCCATCCTGGAATCGGAACTCAGAAAGACACAGGCGCGGCTGGACGAACTCAACCGGGAATACAACAACGGTGAGCCGGAAAAACGGGGCGACGAGGCGCGCAATTTTCAGAAATACCTCGATCGCGTGGCCGAACTCAAGGCCAGCATCGCACGCACGCAAAGCGACATTGACGGCCTCACCCGTGAGATCTCGCGCCTGCCTGTGAACAATTAATTGATCTTGCGGGACAGACCAAAGGTTTTTGGGGTCGGAGCCCAAATTCGCCGAACCCTTCGGTTCGCCCTCCAGGTTCGGCGCAAAGCGCCACAGCGCGGACTTGGGGTTTTGCCAAATTGGTGTCTGACCCCATTAACTGTCCTCAACTGATTTAATGTGAACACGCCCCCTATTTCGTCATCTGAATCTGGAACGTCGCACCGTTTTCAGGCTTTTGATCTGCTGGCGACTCTGGTCGCGGTGCTGCACCATGATGGTGTCGTGCTGTTTGCCAATGCCGCGCTGGAAGACGCGCTTGGAAGCTCACGCCGTGCCATTCAAGGCAGCGCGTTAGCGGAGTTCTTCACTGAACCCGCAGTTCTGCAAACGGCTCTGGCGGGTGCGGACAGCAACGAGTTTGCCACGCTGCGCTACGACGCGTGGCTCAAACGGCTGAATCAGGAACCACTTCGGGTGCACGTGGTGCTGGCCCAATCGGATCTGCCGGGCGAGGTCATCATCGAGTTGTTGCCGCTCGAGCAGCAGGCGCGTCAAGACCGAGAGGAGCGCTTGGTGGAGCAGGCACAAACCAACAAGGAATTGATCCGCAATCTGGCGCATGAAATCAAGAATCCACTGGGTGGTATTCGGGGTGCTGCCCAGTTGCTGGAAATGGAGATGGATTCGCGCGAACTCAAGGAGTACACACAGGTCATCATCCATGAGGCGGATAGATTGCAGGCGCTCGTGGACCGGTTGCTGGCGCCGCATCGACGCCCGCACGTGGTGGGGGATGTGAACATCCACGAAGTCTGCGAACGTGTGCGTTCGCTTATCCTGGCGGAGTTTCCACGGGGATTGAAAGTGCAGCGCGACTACGACATCTCGATCCCCGAGTTTCGGGGCGACCGCGAGCAACTTATCCAGGCACTGCTCAACATCGCGCACAACGCGGCGCAGGTGCTGTCCGAAAAGATGACGCTGGACAGCGCACAGTTGACGTTTCGCACCCGTGTCGCACGCCAGGTCACGTTTGGCAAGCAGCGTTATCGATTGGCACTGGAATTGCATGTCATCGACAACGGGCCTGGCGTCCCGGACTCCATCAAGGACCGCATCTTTTATCCCCTGGTCTCGGGGCGAGAAGGCGGCTCCGGTTTGGGGTTGACGCTGGCCCAGACTTTTGTGCAGCAACATCATGGGTCGATCGAATGCGACAGCGTACCGGGCCGCACCGACTTCAAGATCCTGATACCGCTGCCCTAGAACTTGTACGACCACTTTGACACTGGGGAAGACCGCACCATGAAGCCGATTTGGATCGTAGACGATGACCAGTCCATACGCTTCGTCCTGGAGAAGGCGCTGCTGCGCGAGAACCTGCCGAGTCGCAGCTTTACCAGCCCGCGCGAGGTGCTGGCGGCGCTGGAAAAGGCGGCCCCCGAGGACGGACCACAAATCCTGGTGAGCGACATACGCATGCCTGGCGGCTCGGGTCTGGACCTGCTGGCCAAGGTCAAGGAAAAGCTGCCCAGCCTGCCGGTCATCATCATGACCGCGTTCTCTGATCTGGAGAGCGCCGTGTCGGCCTTTCAGGGTGGCGCGTTCGAGTACCTTCCCAAACCCTTTGACGTGCCCAAAGCGGTGGAACTGATACGCCGTGCCGTGCAAGAGAGTCAGCGTGAAGAGGTGGCGCAGGAACATCTTGCGGCTGCACCCGAGATGCTGGGCCAGGCAGGTGCGATGCAGGACGTGTTTCGCGCCATCGGCCGCTTGAGTCAGAGCAATGTCACGGTGATGATCACCGGTGAATCGGGTACCGGCAAGGAACTGGTCGCACGTGCGCTGCACAAGCATTCGCCGCGCGGCGACGCCGGCTCCAACGGTCCCTTTGTCGCGATCAATACGGCAGCGATCCCCAAGGACCTGCTCGAGTCCGAATTGTTTGGCCACGAGCGTGGTGCCTTCACCGGTGCGCAGACCATGCGCCGGGGACGCTTTGAACAGGCCGATGGCGGCACGCTGTTTCTGGACGAAATCGGCGACATGCCGTTCGATCTGCAGACGCGCTTGTTGCGTGTTCTGAGTGACGGCCACTTTTATCGCGTCGGTGGACACCAGGCGGTGAAGACGAATGTGCGCGTCATCGCTGCCACGCACCAGAATCTGGAGCAGCGCGTGAAGGAGGGTGGGTTTCGCGAGGATTTGTTCCATCGTTTGAACGTGATCCGGCTGCGATTGCCGGCCTTGCGCGAGCGGCTCGAAGATATTCCTTTGTTGACCCGGCACTTTCTTCGCGCCAGCGCCTTGCAACTCGGGGTTGAACCCAAACGCATCTCCGACCCCGCGCTTGCCCAACTGAGTCAGTTCGCCTTTCCGGGCAACGTGCGGCAGTTGGAAAACATCTGCCACTGGCTCACGGTGATGGCACCGAGCCAGTTGATCGAAGCCAAGGATCTGCCGCCCGAGGTACTGGCCGCAGCGGATGGCGTGTCGGTAGCGACGGCGCAGGTCGCTTCGGCGCAGATGTCCTCGGGTCAGGCAGGTGCCGTGGCAGCGACACAAATCGATGGGCCGCACGTGACCGATGTGCCTGCTTCCGCGACCGGCAGTGCCGAACTGGCGGTGCCGCTTGCCGCCGAAGTCCACGCTGGCGCAGTTTGGGAACCGGACCTGGCGATGCATGCGCAGGCGCTGCTGGAATCGGGGCGTGCCGATGTCTGGGACGTGTTGACGAAGCAGTTTGAATCGCGCCTGATTCGTGTGGCGCTGGTCCACACCAAGGGGCGGCGCATCGAGGCTGCGCACAAACTGGGCATTGGGCGCAACACCATCACGCGCAAGATTCAGGAACTCGGAATCAAGTGAGTGAACGGGCGGTGGCGGGGAGGTTGTCAATCTCCACGCACCACCCCTTCACGCCGCGGATCGGCGCCACCAAAATAGCCCGTGGCCGTCTTCTGGATCATTTGCACGCCGCTGGTGAGATCGAACTCTTGCACCGTGTGACCGCGGGCTTTGAGCGCGTTCACCGTGGCCGGCGGGAAACGGCTTTGCTCCAGCAGCACCGGGCCTCCCATGGAGCCGAAATTGGGCAGGTCGATCGCCTGCTGCGCATTGAGCTGCCAGTTCAGTGTCGCGTAAAGCGACTTGGCCACGAAGTGGATGATGAAGGCGCCGCCCGGACTGCCGCCGCTTGACACCAAGGGACCCAGCGTTCCATCCGCGGCCTTTTCAAACACCAGCGTAGGCGCCATGGACGAGCGCGGTCGTTTGCCGGGCTGCACGCGATTCGCGACGGGACGACCTTGGGCATCGGCGGGCGTGAAGCTGAAGTCTGTGAGTTCGTTATTCAGCAGAAACCCCCGCACCATCTGCCTTGCGCCAAAGCCGTCTTCGATGGTCGTGGTCATGGCCAGCGCATGACCCCAGGAGTCGACGATGGAGATGTGCGATGTGCCATGTTCGATCTGCTCTGACATGGGCGCGTGGCTCACCCGCAGCGCAGCGGGTGAGCCCGGCGAGGCCTGTGGCATGCGTTGGCCCTGAGGCGAGGCGTCGATCAATCTGGCGCGTTGGGCAAGGTAATCGGTGGACAGCAATCCCGTCCAGTTTCCCCCAGGTGCGCTCACGAAGTCGGGATCGGCGACATACAGCGCGCGGTCGGCGAATGCCAGGCGCGCAGCCTCGCTGTACAGGTGCAGGAAATCGGGCGATGGCAGGCCCTGAATCAAGGGAAATGGTGTGGGCTGGACGCTTTGCACCATGCCCAAAATCTGTGCGATCGCGATCGCGCCCGATCCCGGCGGCGGGAAACCGCAAATGCGGTAGTCCTTGGCGCGCGCGCGGTAGTCGTAACACAGGGGAGTGCGAATCTTCGCCTGGTAATGCGCCAGGTCGTCCAAAGACATGCGGCCCGGGTTGCTGGCGTGCTGGCGCACTTTGGTGACGATGGCCTGCGCCACCTCGCCCTGATACAGCGCGACAGAACCCTGTGCCGCGATCATTCTGAAGACACGCGCAAGGGCCGCGTTGCGCAGCACAAACCCAACCGGATGCGGTGTGCCGTCGGCCTGATAGAAATAGGATTCGGCCACCGGGTCCTGCTTGAGATAGGGATCTTCCACAAGAAGTGCATGCAGTCGCGGGCTGATCGCAAAGCCCTTCTCGGCCAGGTCGATGGCCGGTGAGAACAATTTCGCCCAGGGCAGTTTGCCATGCTGATGATGCGCCAACTCCAGCATGCGCAGCACACCCGGAACACCCACGGCGCGCCCACCGACCACGGCGTCGTCGAAGTCCATCGGGCGGCCGTCGGACCTCAGGAAGAGCGTGTCATCGACCGCCGCGGGCGCGGTCTCGCGCCCGTCGAAGGCCTGAACCTTCTGGCCGTCGTAGTGCAGCAGGAAGGCACCACCGCCGATGCCGCTGGATTGCGGTTCCACCAGGTTGAGCACCATCTGCACCGCTATCGCCGCGTCCACCGCGCTGCCACCCGCCTTGAGTACGCCATAGCCCGCCTCCGTTGCGAGCGGATTCGCCGCCGCCACGGAAAAACGCTGCGTGGCCCATCCCGCGTTGGCGCTGCGCCCTGAGGCGGCTTCGGGCAGGTGCAAAGTGGCACTCTGAGGATCGGACGCTGTAGCGCCCAGCGCAATTGCACCGACGAGGCTCAGCGCAGAGAGGACGAAGGCGCGGGAGAAACGAATTTTCATGATGGACCCGACGAGGACAGTGGTCGCATGTTAGTTCCTGTCTTCAGAATCCGGGCTTGAGTGAAAACCCTCGGACCCGATGCCGCGCCAGCGTTGCTATCGCCGCGATAATCAAGTCCCACCCAGACCACGTGGCAGCCTATGAACCTCAAGCACCTTGTTTTCGCCTTCATCTTCTTTGGTGCCGCCAGCAGCAGCGTTTTGGCGCAGCAATATTTACGCATCGGAACCGGGGGCATGGCAGGAACCTACTATCCGGTTGGGGTGGTGGTGGCCAAGCTGGTTTCGCAGCCAGGAAAGATCATCGCCACGGCGCAGACCAGCAATGGCTCGTTGGGCAACGTCATCGGCGTGGCCAGTGGCTCGCTGGAGACGGGGTTTTCCCAGGCCGACGTCGCGACCTGGGCGCAGGGCGGCACCGGCATCTTTGCGGGCAAGCCCGCGTTGTCGGGTCTGCGTCTGATCGCCAACCTCTACCCGGAGAGCCTGCACATCGTGGTGAAGAAAAATTCGGGCATCACGACCGTGTCCGACCTCAAGGGGCGGCGCGTGGCGCTGGACGAAGCGGGCTCGGGCACGCTGATCAGCGCCCGTCAGGTGCTTCAGGCCTATGGTCTTAAGGAATCGGATCTGCTGCCCGAATACATCAAGCCCAACCAGGCAGGCGAGCGTCTCAAGTCGGGCGCGCTCGACGCCTTCTTCTTTACCGGTGGCGCACCTGCCGCGGCCATCACCGCTCTTGCGGCAGCGGGCGTGAACATCGCCCTGCTGCCCATCGACGGCGCAGCGGCGTTGCGCCTGCGCGCGTCCAGCCCGTTCTTTTTTGTCGACACCATCGACGCCAACACCTACCCCGGCGTGGCCGCAGTCAATACCCTGGCCGTGGGCGCGCAGTGGATCACGACAGACAAACTCGACGCCGATCTGGTGTATCAGATGACCCAGACGCTGTACAGCGAAGCCGGGCAAAAGGCGCTCGCGCTGGGTCACCCCAAGGGGCGCTTGATGACGCTGGCACGCGCTGTCCAGGGCGCAGGAATTCCCTTGCATCCGGGCGCGGAGCGTTTTTATCGCGAAGCCGGGGTATTGAAATAGCATGAGGTTTTCCCGGCACATCGGCCCGGCGCTGCTGTTGGGCGTGGCTGCCCTGGCTTTGGCGGTGGCGCTGGGCTATAAGCTGGTGCGCGAGCGTCAAACCGCGATCGAAGTGGCGCGCTGGGAAACGCAAAGCTTTGCCCGCGTGTTGGAAGAACATGCGCGCCAGACTTTGCTGCGCGTAGGCAGCAATCTGGCGCAGGCGCGCTCCGCGCTGGGAGGTCTGCAGCACACCACGGGCGGCGATCTTGCCCGTTTGCGCCAGTCACTTAGCGCGACCCTGCCAGCGGACCGATTGATCCAGTATTTTCTGGTGCTCGACGCGCAGGGTCAGCGGGTTCTCACGACGCTGTCTGGCCCAGATGTTCCGGTGGGCGCGTTTGCGGGCGCCGACTATTTCGTTGCGCACGTTTCAGGTGCCGACCGCGAGCTCGTGTTTGGCGCGGTGCAATGGGGTGGTGTGCCTGGACAGTGGCTGCTACCCGTGAGTTTGGCAGTTCGCGGTCCCGCTGGCGAGCTGCGTGGGGTGCTCGTGGCGATGGTGCAGGCTTCGCACTTTCAGAGTTTCTATGACTCCATTGATCACCAGGGGGAAGGTTTTACAACGTTGTTCTCGTCGTCAGGCGTGGCGGTGGTGACCTCACCCTACGCCGATGCGGTGGTGGGGCGCAACTGGTCGCAGTCGCCGCTGTTCCAGCAGCACCTGCCGCAGTGGCCCACGGGCACGGTGCAGCAAAGGGTTGTGCGCGACAACGTGGAGCGCATTTACAGTTATCGCGCGCTCAATGACTACCCCGTGGTCGTGAGCTATGGACTCGCACTTGACGGCATTCTGGCCGACTGGCGCACTGCGGCCTGGCGCGACGGCTTGCTCGGGCTGGCGGGGATGGTGTTGCTGGGATTGGCTGCGGCGCGCCTTGCGCGCACCGAGCGCCGTCGCCTGATGGCAGAGAAGACTTTGGCAGAGAGTGAAGCCAGCTATCGCTCGCTGATCGATTTTTCGCCCGTCGGAATCGCCGTGCAAAAGGCCGGTCGCATCGTCTACGCCAACCCGGCGGCGGTCTCGATTCTTGGGGCGCAGTCGGCGCAACAGTTGCTCGGTCGCCGCCTGCTGCGCTTCGTGCACCGCGACGTTCGCAGGCTCACACACACGCGCATGCGTGAGGCGCTCGCGCTGGGCCGGAAGTTGGAGGTGCGCATTGTGTGCATTGATGGCAGTGCGATCGATGTCGAGGTGCAGGCCACCATGATTCCGTTTGAGCGTGAGCAGGCGGTGCGCGTGAGCATCCAGGACATCACGCAACGCAAGCGGGTCGAGGCCAACCTGCGCATTGCCGCCACGGCGTTTGAATCGCAAGAAGGCGTCGTGGTGACTGACACGAAAAATGTGATTCTTCGCGTCAACAATGCGTTCACGCAGATGACGGGCTACAGCGCCGAAGAAGCGGTGGGCCGTACGCCCCGGCTGTTGCACTCGGGGCGCCAGGACGCGAGTTTCTATGAAGCCATGTGGAAGGTGATTCAGGAGACGGGTTCCTGGCAGGGCGAACTGTGGAACCGGCGCAAGAACGGCGAAGAATATCCCGAGCACCTTTCGATCACGGCGGTGCGCGACGGCCAAGGGACGCTCACGCATTACGTGGCGACCATGATTGACATCACCTTGCGGCGCGCGGCGGCGGATGAAATCGAGCGCCTCGCCTTTTTTGATCCGCTCACGAGGCTACCCAATCGGCGCTTGCTGATGGACCGCTTGCGCCAGGCCCTGGCGGGCTGCACTCGTCACAACCGCCACGGCGCATTGCTATTCCTGGATCTGGACCATTTCAAGACGCTCAACGACACCCTGGGTCACGACCTGGGCGATGCGTTGTTGCGTCAGGTGGCGCAGCGCCTGGGCCGCGTAGTGCGCGAGGGCGACACCGTGGCGCGCCTGGGGGGTGACGAGTTTGTGGTGCTGCTTGAGGACCTTGACGAAGGCGCGCGTGAAGCCGCCGAACAGACCCAGGCCATAGGCGAAAAGATTCTCGCTGCGCTGAATCTTCCCTACCAACTTGACGACACACACCAGAATCACAGCACGGCCAGCGTGGGCGCTGTACTTTTCAGCGAACAGCAACAGTCTTTCGACGACCTGCTACGGCAAACCGACTTGGCGATGTACGCCGCCAAGGCTGCGGGGCGCAACACCATCCGCTTTTTTGACCCGCAGATGCAGGCGGATATTTCCGAGCGTGCTGCGCTGGAGGTCGATTTGCGCACGGCGCTGGCCGAGCGGCAGTTTGAGCTCTACTACCAGAAGCAGGTCAGACACGACGGCAGCGCGGTGGGTGCGGAGGTGCTGATTCGCTGGATCCACCCGCAGCGCGGCATGATCCTGCCAGGCGGTTTCATTGCACAAGCCGAGGAGACGGGACAGATCATCGCGATTGGCGACTGGGTGCTGCGCTCGGCCTGCATGCAGCTCAAACGCTGGGAGAGTGACCCCGGATGCGAGGGCCTGTGTTTGGCCGTGAACGTGAGCGCGCGCCAGTTTCGTCAGGCGGACTTTGTACAACAGGTACGTGACGTGCTGCAGGCAACGGGAGCGCGGGCCGATCGGCTGAAGCTGGAGTTGACCGAGAGCACCGTGCTGCACAACGTGCAGGACACGATCGCTACCATGCACGCGCTGAAGACCCTGGGTGTGCGATTTTCCATCGACGACTTTGGCACCGGCCAGTCGTCGCTGTCCTACCTGACGCAGTTGCCGCTGGACCAACTCAAGATCGACCAGAGCTTTGTGCGCAACATCGGCATTCGCCCGGTGGATGCGCTGATTGCCCAAACCATCATCGGCATGGCCAACAACCTGGGATTGGAAGTGATTGCCGAAGGAGTTGAGACGCAAGCCCAGCGCACGTTTCTGGAGCGGCACGGCTGCCTGCTGTGCCAGGGCTATCTGTTCGGGCGGCCCGTGCCGCTGGCGCAGTTTGAGGCAAGCCTTGGCTGAGTCTCAGCGCGGCGCCAGGCGAATGGCGCCGTCCAGACGAATCACTTCACCGTTGAGCATGTCGTTTTCGATGATGTGCCTGACCAGTTTGGCATAGTCCTCGGGTGTGCCCAGGCGCGACGGAAAGGGCACGCTGGCAGCGAGTGCGTCCTGCACTTCCTGCGGCATGCCGAACAGCATGGGCGTTCCAAAGATGCCGGGTGCAATCGTCATGTTGCGAATGCCGTTGCGCGCCAGGTCGCGGGCAATCGGCAGCGTCATTCCCACCACGCCGCCCTTGGAGGCGCTGTAAGCGGCCTGACCGATCTGCCCGTCGTAGGCGGCCACTGATGCGGTGGAAATCATGACGCCGCGCTCGCCCGTGGCTTCGGGCGCATTCTTGCTCATGGCTTCAGCCGCAAGGCGAATCATGTTGAAGCTGCCGATCAGGTTGACGGTAATGGTCTTGCTGAAGAGCGCTAGCGAATGGGCACCGGACTTGCCCACGGTCTTTTCCGCGGGCGCGATGCCCGCGCAGTTCACCAGCCCCATCAATTTGCCCATTGCAACAGCCTTGGCGACCACGGTTTGGCCGTCGACCTCCTGACTCACGTCGCAACGCACGAAGACCCCGCCGATTTCCGCGGCCACTGCCTTGCCCTTGTCCTCCTGCATGTCCGCGATGACGACTTTGGCGCCGTTGGCTGCGAGCATGCGCGCGGAGCCTTCACCCAGGCCCGAGGCCCCGCCAGTGACGATGAATACTTTGCCTGCGATGTCCATGGTTTCTCCAATTGGTTGGGGGCAGAGCGTGCTCGCATAAGCGTAGCGGCGGTCTTTCCCACAAGGTTGTTAAAGCTTACGTTTACGTAAACGTCAATTATGGCCCAGCTTGTGATAGCCCGGGCTCAGGCGACCAGCCCGGGCATTTGGCAAAGCGATAATCGCCATCGTGCGAGAAGCCGACCTAACCCGATGTAATCGTCCCGCTGCGACGTGCTTACGCGTTCGCAGGAGAAGTCATGGCCGAGTTTGAGGACGATCTGTCGGCTTCCACCGCGATGGTGATCGATGGCAATCCGACATCGCGCGCCATCCTGGTGGGGCAGTTGCGCGACTTCGGCATCGGCTCGGTGGTGCAGTGCAGCCGGCTGGCGGATGCGCGCCGGCAGCTTGAATACCGGGCGTTTGACGTGGTGCTGTGCGAACTGCATTTCGAAAACGACAGAGTAAGCTCGGGCCAGGTTTTGCTGGATGACTTGCGACGTAATCAGCTATTGCCGTTTTCCACGGTCTTCATCATGGTCACGGGTGAAGCAACCTATGCCAAGGTGGCAGAGGCAGCCGAGTCTGCACTGGATGGCTATTTGCTCAAACCTCATTCGTCGGGGCAGCTGGGCGACAGACTGCGGGCCGCGCGACTGCGCAAGATTTCCCTGCAGGAAATTTTCACGGCGATCGAGGCTGAGGAATTTGAACGAGCCGCTGATCTTTGCTTGCAGCGCTTTGAATCGCGCGGTCTGTTCTGGCTGTATGCGGCGCGGGTCGGTGCCGAACTGATGCTGCGCACCGGGAAATATGCACAGGCACAAACCTTGTATGAAGCCGTGGCCCAAGCCAAGACACTGCCTTGGGCCAAGTTGGGCGTGGCCAGATCCATGCTGGATGCCGGTCAAGCGACGGCGGCCAGCAGCACCCTGGAGAATCTGATTTCCGAAGACCCCAGCTACGTGGATGCGTACGAAGTATTAGGCCGCGCGCAATTCGAACTGGGTAGGTTCGACCGCGCACTGGCCAACTACAAGATGGCCTGCGACCTCACACCCGCGTCGATCAGTCGATTGCAGAACCTGGGATTGATGACCTACTACTCGGGCGATCGGATCGAGGCCGAGAAGATCCTGGACAAGACCGTCCGGCTGGGCCTGGACTCCAAGATGTTTGATTGCCAGAGCCTGGTGCTGCTGGCGTTTGCCAGGTTTGAAAGTGGTGACCGCAAGGGCCTGCAGCGCTGCTGCGACGATTTCGCGCGTGTGCTGGACAAGAGTCCCGGCGTGAGACGCCTGCAACGCCTGTCCGCGGTGGTGGACGCCCTGTCCCTGATGCAGGCACACCAATTGGCAAAGACACTGGATCTGGTTCGTGCCATGTGCAAGACGGTGAAGGATCCGGACTTCGATTTTGAAGCAGCCTCCAATCTGGTGTCGCTGGTGGCGCAACTCGCGCACAAGGCACTTCAACTGGATGAGGTCGACTCGGTCATCGACGTGCTGGCAATGCGTTTTTGCGCAAGCCGCGCCCTGAGTGAATTGCTCGCTGGCGCCGCCCAGGTGCACGAACCCTATGCCGAATTGATTCGCGCGGCACATGTCAAAGTGATGAAGTTGGCCGAGCAGGCGGTGGGCCTGAGCATGAAGGGTGACCCGACGGGTGCGGTGCAAAGCCTGATCGATCTGGGCGAGAGCACACTCAACAGCAAACTTATCGAAACGGCGCAGGCCGTACTGCAACGTCATGGCAGCAAGATCGCGGGTGTGCAAGCGCTGCAAGCAGCGGTGCAGGATTTGCGGCGACGCTTTCTAAAGACCAATCCGCGACCCGCACTGGGAGAGCAAAAGCGCCAGGCGGGAGGCTTGCTGCTGCGGGTGGCAGCCGGCGCGGGCGCCAAAGCGGGCGACACGCCGGCGTAACACCTGACTCCGGTTTGTGTTCGCATGATTTGGATCAAGAAGCGTAGATTTCCTGGCGCGGTCCAACTCTTCCTGCGGATATATTTGGCAGTGCTGTGTTGTTGAACGATCGCTGAGGAATTGAACCATGAAGAGCATCGCCCAGGGTTGGTCCGGATTGGGTCTGCAACTGAAGCTGCAGATTCTCATACAGGGGTTCCTGCTGCTCGTGCTGCTAAGCGCGCAGCAATGGCTGCTGGTTCAGTTCGAACAGCGCGCCATGGGCGCGGCGGAAGATCGCACGCTCGCCGTTGCCGACGGCGCCATCAATGGCTTGAACACCTTGATGGTGACCAAGCTGGGACACGAAGACGTCATCAGCGACGCGGTTGCCCGAGCGCTTTTCGTTCAGAAGATGGGCGCCGCTGATAAGGTCAAGGAACTGCGTGTGGTTCGCGGCAAGGGCACTGTGGACGAGTTTGGCGCCGGACTACCTCAGGAACAACCACTGGACGAGATGGATCGAAAGGTCCTCTCTGGTGGCAAGACCGAGTTCAAATTGAACCGTGGCAACAACGGCGAGGTCACGCTCAGAGCCGTCGTCCCATTCATCGCCCTGAAGGAATTTCGCACCACGAATTGCCTCAAGTGCCACGGTGTCGACGAGGGCTCGGTGCTCGGCGCGACCAGCATCACGGTCGACGTCAAGGACGATTTTGACTCCATCCAGAGGTTCAATATGTGGATCTGGATGGGACAGGGCGTGCTCCAGATTGTGCTGTTTTTTGTCATCCGGGTCATCGTGCACCGTGTGCTTGATCAACTTGGCGCCGAACCCGCCGACGTCACCCGATTAGCGCAGGGCGTGGCCAGGGGTGATCTGAGCATGGACATCCGCTTGAAGCAAGGCGACACGCATAGCATGATGGCGCAACTCAAAACCATGCAGGAAAGTTTGTCGCGTGTGGTCGGCAATGTGCATCGTGGGGCCGAAAGCGTGGCCGCGGCCAGCGGCGAGATTGCGCAGGGCAACCATGATTTGTCGGCGCGTACCGAGGAGCAAGCCAGCGCGCTGGAGCAAACGGCGGCTTCCATGGAGGAACTGGACTCGCAGGTCAAACAGAATGCCGAGAGTGCGCGCCAGGCGAGCCAGCTTGCGGTGAGCGCCAGTTCCGTGGCGGTCAAGGGTGGGGAGGCCGTGGCGCAGGTGGTGGCGACCATGAAGGGCATCAATCAGGCATCGCACAAGATCTCCGAGATCATCAGCGTGATTGACGGCATTGCCTTTCAGACGAATATCCTGGCGCTGAATGCAGCGGTGGAGGCAGCACGCGCCGGCGAGCAGGGCCGCGGTTTTGCTGTGGTCGCCACCGAAGTGCGTTCCCTGGCGGGTCGCTCGGCCGACGCAGCCCGGGAGATCAAGTCCTTGATCAGTGCCAGCGTCGAGCGCGTGGACCAGGGGAGTGCGATGGTCGATCAGGCGGGAGGGATCATGCAGGAGGTGGTGGACAGCATCCGGCGCGTGACCGACATCATGGGTCAGATCAGTGTGGCCAGTGGTGAACAAAGTCTGGGGGTGGCCCAGATGGGCGAAGCCATCACGCAGATGGACCAGGTGACGCAGCAGAATGCCGCACTGGTGGAAGAGATGGCCGCCGCCGCCGACAGCCTGAAATCCCAGGCCAATGATCTGGTGCAGGCGGTCTCCGTGTTCAAGCTTAACCCTGATATTTGAGCCTCGACGCGAAAGGCATCCCGTGCGCTGCGGGCGGCGCGGCTACATCAGCAAATGTTCGCCTGCGTTGTCACCGCCGAGCGTGACGTAGTTCACCTTGCGGATGTCCATCAGCTTTTTGCCGCCGGCGTAGCTGATGGAGCTTTGCACGTCCTGCTCCATCTCGATCAGCGTGCTCGCCAGCGTGCCCCGTATCGGCTCCAGGATGCGCTTGCCTTCGACGTGCTTGTACTCGCCCTTGTTGAAGTCGGACGCGCTGCCGTAGTATTCCTTGAACAGTTTGCCATCGACCTCCACCGTCTGGCCCGGGCTTTCCTCGTGCCCCGCGAGCAGGGAACCGATCATCACCATGGTGGCACCGAAGCGGATTGATTTGGCGATGTCGCCGTGCTCGCGAATGCCGCCGTCGGCGATAATGGGCTTGGTCGCCACGCGGGCGCACCACTTCACCGCGCTGAGTTGCCAGCCGCCGGTGCCAAAACCAGTCTTCAATTTTGTGATGCAGACTTTGCCCGGGCCGATGCCGACTTTGGTTGCGTCCGCGCCCCAGTTCTCCAGGTCAATCACGGCTTCGGGGGTGGCGACGTTGCCGGCAATGATGAACGCGCCGGGCATCTTCTCCTTCAGGTAGACGATCATGTTCTTCACGCTGTCCGAATGGCCATGCGCGATGTCGATGGTGATGTATTCGGGCGCCAGTCCCAGGGCGAGCAACTGGTCCACGGTGTCGTAGTCCGGCTGCTTCACGCCCAGCGAAACCGATGCATACAGGCCGAGTGCCTTCATGTCGCGCACGAACTGTACGTTATCCAGATCAAAGCGGTGCATCACGTAGAAGTAGCCGTTTTGCGCCAGCCAGACACAGATCTTCTGGTTCACCACGGTCTTCATGTTGGCAGGAACGACCGGCAGGCGAAAGCTGCGTGCGCCCAGCGTGACGCTGGCGTCGCATTCGCTTCGGCTGTCGACGCGGCATTTGCGAGGCAGCAGCAGGATGTTGTCGTAGTCGAATATTTCCATGGTTCACTCCGTTCTCAATTGTTGGGATGTGAGCGCTTGGACTGAACCCGGTCTCGAGTTTTTGCGGTCCCAAAAACAAAAACCGGGCCACAAATGCTTGGGCCCGGTGCTTGATTCTAGCAGCGTGCTTTCAGTTCGTGGGGCACGCCAGCGTCAACACCACCGGTGCATGGTCGCTGGGGCGTTCGTTCTTGCGCGGCGCCTTGTCGATGGCGCAGGACAGGCAGCGCTCCTGTAGGGCCTGGCTCACCAGAATATGGTCGATGCGCAAGCCGCGGTTGCGGCGAAATCCGAAGTCGCGGTAATCCCACCAGGAGTAGCTTTTTTCGGATTGCGCAAACAGCCGGAAGGAATCGCACAGACCCAGGGCCACCAGCGCGCGCAGGTGATAGCGCTCCTCTTCGGTGCAGTGGATGGTTTCATGCAGCGCCACCGGGTCCCATACGTCGGCGTCGTCAAAAGTGATGTTGAAGTCGCCCATCAGCACCAGTTCAGGATGAACCTGCAACTCCTGGCGCACCCAGTCGCGCAAGCCCTTGAGCCAGTTCATCTTGTAGTCGAACTTGTCGCTGCCCGGCTCCTGGCCGTTCGGAAAGTAGGCACCGATGACGCGGATTCCATCGACTGTGGCGGCAATGACGCGCGCCATGACGTCACTGAACACAGGGATGTTTTTCACCACGTCGCGGGCCGGTGCGTGCGTGATCAGCGCCACGCCGTTGTAGGTCTTCTGGCCGAACCACTGCGCCTGGTAACCCGCGTCGGAAAAGGCTTGAGCCGGGAACTTGTCATCGGTCAGCTTGAGTTCCTGCAGCGCCAGTACGTCCACCGGATTTGCCTTGAGCCAATCCAGCACTTGGGGCAGGCGCACGTTCAGCGAATTGATGTTCCAGGTGGCGAGTTTCATGACGTTTTTATGTTATTGATTTATAAGGAATATACTAAATATTATGACTTATTTGCTATCTAGCTACCCAGTTAGCTACCCATTTGATTGCGGGTAGAAACAGCAAGAGTTCAACGGTACCCCGACAAAGACTCACATTATCCCGCCGCATTCCATCAAGAGTCGCAAACGAAGCCGACGTCTGGGTGTCGTACACCTGTGGAAATGCAAGTTGAGGGTCTGCTCGCTACAAAATTCATTTCACGCTGGTTTTGGGTACACCAGTCCTCGTCTAGTCTATCGAGGCCACGAACGTCACTGACCGAGGTGGCCGAATGCGGTAGCCTATGGCCTGATAGCCGCGCGGGTGTCCGTCTCAGATGCGCAGCGGGGCGTGTAGCGAGCATCGATGAAGTCGATGATGCGCACGCGGGTCTTGTCGGCAT
>CAILAY010000093.1 GCA_903832285.1 uncultured beta proteobacterium
CCCCGATGGCCACCCAAATTCCCCCACTTGTGGCCACCTCAAATTCCCCCACCCTGAGCGCGGCGTGACGACGGTCTGAAACCCGTCGTTTCACCGCCCTGGGGCTGCCCAGGCAGGACGTTACCTTCACCCCCTCACACACGAGGGGACACCGGATTGAACGTCTTGAAACCAAATCGACAAACGACGATAAGAACATTGCTGGAGGCGAAGACGAGCCAGCGCGACATTGAGAGGCTGACAGGGATTGATCGCAAGACAATTCGCAGCTATCAGAAGCGGCTGGACGCCGAGCAGGCAAATTCCCCCGGGGTGGCCACCGGCTCACCGGATCAAATTCCCCCACCCCGGCCACCGGCTGTGGTGCGCGTGACGGTCTCGGCGTGCGAGCCGCACCGAGCCTTCATCGAAGCCCAGCTCAGACTCAAGCGCAACTACATGGCCATCTACCAGGACCTGGTGGACAGGCACGGATTTGGCGGCAAGTACAACAGCGTCAAGCGCTTTGCCGGGGGCCTGATTTCGCGAGAGCCCGCGCAATTTGATCGACTTGAGTTTGCCCCCGGCGAAGAGGCGCAGGTCGACTACGGCGAGGGCGCCCTGACCCGCGTTCCTGGCACCGAGCGCTACCGCAAGCCGCGCCTGTTCGTGATGACGCTGCGTTACTCGCGGCGCAGCTTTCGTCGCGTGGTGTGGAAGTCCAGTCAGGAGGCCTGGGCACGACTGCACGAAGCGGCGTGGCGCTACTTCGGTGGGGCCACTCGGTACGTTGTCCTGGACAACCTCAAGGAGGGCGTCATCAAGCCCGACCTGTACGAGCCCGAGCTCAACGCGGTGTACGCGGCCACGCTGGCGCATTACGGCGTTGTGGGCGACCCCGCGCGGGTGCGAGATCCCGATCGCAAGGGCACTGTGGAGAACGCCATTGGCCATACCCAGGCCACAGCCCTCAAAGGGCGGCGGTTCGAGACCATCGAGGAGCAGAACGAGTTTCTGGAACACTGGGAGACCAAGTGGGCCGCGCCGCGCATTCACGGCAGCGCGCGCCGTCAGGTCGAGGCCATGTTCCAGGAAGAGCGACCCCACCTGCTGGCCCTGCCCCTGACGGGCATGCAGTACTTCACCCAGGAGCAACGCACGGTCTATGACGACTCGTGCGTACAGGTGGGCTTTAGCAGCTACGCGGCCCGGCCCGCGGCCATTGGCAGTCTTGTGCTGGTGCGCCTGTTCGAGCATCGACTGGAGATCCGCAACATCAGGACGCACGCCTTGATACGCACGCACGAGCTGGCAGCCAGGCCCGGCACCGTCGTGCTGCCCGAGGCCGAGCGCATCTTCAATCCGTCGCGCGAAACGCAGCGCATTCTGAACCAGGCCAAAGCGATTGGGGCGGCCACGCACAAGCTGTGCGAGACCTTGTTCGAGCGCGAGGGCCGCGTGGGTCAGCGCAAGCTCTGGGGCATCGTGGGCCTGGCGCGGCGCTTCCCGCGCCGCCTGATCGACAGCGCCTGCGAGCGCGCAATGACCGAGGGCGTGTACAGCTACCAACACGTCAAGGCACTGACCGAGCGACTGCTCGCTGAGGCGCTCGTCTTGATGGACGCGCCCGTGCAAATCGAACTGCCGCTGACGCAGAGCCACCCCCTGATCCGACCGGGCGATGACTACGCCGATCTGTTCACCCTGGGCGCCAAGCAAAGCGCCGCCCTGACGTCCACCCAAGAAGGAGTTTCCCCATGACGATGACCATGAACGACATTGAGCGCGCGCTGCGCGAGTTGCGCCTGTCCGGCGTTCGCGCCACCCTGGATACCCGCATCCTGCAGGCCCAGGCCACCGGGCAGCCGTTCCTTGAAACCTTCTCGCTCGTGCTGCAAGACGAACTCGACCGGCGCCGCTCCAAACTGACCGAGCGGCGCTACCAGCAGTCGGGACTCGATGAGCGCGTAACGCTGGGCGAATTCGATTGGCACTTCAACCCCAAGGTGCCCCGCCAGGCGTGCTTCGAACTGCACACCCTCAAATTCATCACCCAAGGGTTCAACGCGCTGCTCATCGGCAAGCCCGGCACGGGCAAGAGCCACATCGCCAAGGCACTCGCCTACCAGGGCACGCTGCAGGGGTACGACGTGCGCTACATCGAGGCCGACACCGCGTTTGCGCACTACAGCCTGGCGGGGCCGGACGAGCAACGCAAGCAGCTGCGCGTCCTGCTGGAGCCGGACCTGTTGGTGCTTGACGATCTCTTCCTGGCGCGGCGCATTGCCGACGTCAGCGCCGAGCTGCTACAGACCGTGGTGCACCAACGCTACAAGCTGCGCCGCTCCATCGTCGTGACGTCCAACAGGGTCGTTCAGGACTGGGGGAAATACCTGGGCGACAACACCATGAGCACCACCATCCTGGACCGGCTCATGCACCGCTCAACGCTGCTCGAGTTCGAGGGGAAAAGCTACCGACTGCAAGAAGCCGCGACACGCATCGCGACGGCGACGTGACCCGCGCCAGTTCGCGCCCGCCGTGGACAAGCCACCTGCCCACAGGACGAGCCTGTGGACAGCCCCTGCGGGGTCCGTGGCTTGCCCACCGCGCCCCGGCCGATGCCTACGGCCTGACGCGCTGCGCTTGCCAAACAGCCATTGAAAAAGGAGTCAAAAAAGATGGCCAAAGCCATCACGACAAAAGACCAAACTCAAACCCACCAAAAAACCGATAATTTGCCCGTCCTGCCTGGGGGAATTTGGGTGGCCATAAGTGGAGGAATTTGAAGTGGCCATCGGGG
>CAILAY010000094.1 GCA_903832285.1 uncultured beta proteobacterium
ACAGCGTCGGTCGCAATGATCCACGGCTGTGCGTGACTTGCCACACCGACCAGATCAAGTACTCGTTCTATGTGGCCGGTGGCGCTCCTCTCAGCGCTGATGGTCTGACCCTGACCGGCGGAGTGACCGGCACCACGGCGCAGAAGCGGGCCGAGCAAGCCGTGCTGTACGGGCGCTCCATCGGCAACTACCCGAGCCTGATCCACAAGACCCACATGGGTAGCGAATTGGTTCTTTCTGGCTACAACTTCAACGCCAACGGTGGCGCGCAGAAGTTCAACGAAGTCGGATTCCCGCAAATGCCGTCGAATTGCACCAAGTGCCACGATGGTTCCGCGACCAAGTCCGATGGCACCGCGAATGCCAACCAGACGGCCGATGGTGACAACTGGAAGAACATCCCCAGCATGCTGGCATGCGGTGCTTGCCATGACGGCATCGACTTCGTCAAGGGCACGGGTGTGACGCTGGCTGACAGGGCGAAAGATCTGGCCGCCGGTGTTGCCGTTGGCACCACCCGCTCGGGCCACGCTGGTCTGGCAAAACCTGACAACAGCACCTGTGCGCTGTGCCACGATGCAACCACCGTACCGATCAGCCACCGTCCCAATACGGCCACGCTGAACAACCCGGTGGCCAAGGCAGGCGTTTCGACCTTTGTCTACGATGTCAAGACCGTGACGCGCAATGCCACCACCGGCCAACCTTCGATCGTCTTCCAGATCAAGAAGGATGGGGTTGCCGTGACATCGTTCAACGTGCCGGCACTGGTGACGAACGCGACCAATGGTCAACAAGTGGTGTCTCCGGCCTTTGAACCCATCGCTGGTTTTGCCAGCGCGCCCAGCCTGTATGTGGCTTATGCCGTGCCGCAGGATGGCATCGCCAAACCCGCTGACTTCAACGCCTACCAGAGCGTGAGCCTGACCAACCTGCTGGTTCCCGTCGGCACCTCGCCCAACGCCGGCACCCTGACCGGCCCGGACGCCAACGGCTACTGGACGGCCACTCTCACGGGTGACCTGGTTGGACAGGCTGCAGGCGTCGGTTGCGCCAAGCCAGTGGCTCCTGCTGTCGCTGCCTGCGTGAATACGGCCGTGCTCGCCAGCCCGATCGTGGTTCCCGCGAATGCCGTCATGCTGACCGGCGCCATCATCGGCTCCTTCACGCAAAAGGTGTCGAATGACCTGACCGTGCCGTGGGCGTTCCCCTACACGGCTGCCAACGTTTCGGTGAATCCGACGACGTCGGCCAGCGGTGGTCTGTATCGTGCGGCCATGCTGAAGAAGATGGTGGCCACGGGTTACACGGCGCGCCGCGTGATCACCGATGCCAGCAAGTGCAACAGCTGCCACGATCAATTGGGTACCAGCCCCAGCTTCCACGGTCAGACCACCTCCGGTCAGGGCGTGGCTGGAACTGGCGTGCGCAACGATCCGACAGCCTGCAACATCTGCCACAACAACACCCGCACCAGCAACGGATGGAGCGCCAACTCCAACACGTACCTGCATGGTATCCACGGTGCCAGCAAGCGGTCGGTTCCCTTCACGTGGGCTGCGGCCTCGGCAACCGACAACTACTCCATGCTGGGTTATCCGGGCATCCTGAAGGATTGCAACCAGTGCCACCTGCCCAACACCGTGAATTTCGGCGCCAATGGCATGACCGTGCAGCCCAACCTGATGTGGCCTACCACGGCAACGGGCAAGTTTGACCCGGCGTCCAGCAGTGCGTACCGCAATTCGCCCTATATCGTCGTGGACAACACGAAGAACTATGGCAATGGCTTTAGCTTCACGCCAGCCGGTGCGACGGTGAGTGCCTACACCAGCTCCGCAGGAGTTGTGACGGCGGCACACGTGGCTGCTGCAGGTGGCGAGGCCGTTCCTGCGGACTCCGCCACACTGGTAAGTTCGCCGATCGCTGCGGCCTGCTTCTCCTGCCACGACACGCAGTCGGCCAAGAACCACTTCGTGACCAACGGCGGCGCTGTTTACGAGCCACGCGCCACAGCCCTCCTGAAGGGTGAAGCCTGCCTCGTGTGCCATGGTGCCGGTAAGGAGCTCGACGCGGCTGTTGTCCATCAGTGATCGCGATGAGGTGACACCGGTTATCCGGGCCTGCGGGCCCGATACCCGGATCTAGAATTAACCCGGCTGTGGCAACACCGCCGGGTTATCTTTTTTGCAGACCAAGTGGATCACCTGATCCCATCCAATGAATCAAGGGAATTTATGAAACACCGACTTATTTCCAGCCTGAGCGGCGTGGCATTGTTGCTGGGCACCAGCCTCAGCTTCGCTGCAGACAGCTCCGTGCCAGCGTCTTCTGCCAGCAAGGCCGCGGCCACCAGCAAGGCAGCCGTTGCACCAGCGACAGCATCGAGCAAGGCCACGGCAAGCACCAAAGCTGTGAAGAGCGCTCCGGCGCCCGCCAAGGCCGCCAGCGGCGCCAAAGTCAGCGAGCAGCCCAAGCTCGTCGACATCAACACCGCGTCCAAGGACGAGTTGAAGAAGCTGCCTGGTATTGATGACGCCAAGGCCGCCAAAATTATTGCCGGTCGTCCTTACGGCAGCAAGGCACAACTGGTTTCCCACCAGGCCATGGACGAGCAGGGGTACGACAGCATCCGCAGCCTGGTGATCGCGAAACAGCCTACCCGGAACGTTGCCAAGAACGAGGCGGCCATCGCCAAAAAGAACGCTGAGACGCAATCTCCCAAGAAGTAGCAGCAAACTTGAAGTGCGTGATCCACGCACGAATTGAAGGCTGAAAGTCAAAGGGCCCGCGAATCCGCGGGCCCTTTGACTTTGAACAGGAACGACGGCTGACTGTGCCGCCACCCGAGATTCTGATCAGGGCAATTTGTAGATGTACGTGACGCCTATAACGCCCACGCTTTGGCTTGGCTTTTGGGAGACCGTCGTACCATCAGAATACGCGTACGGTACGCCGTTGTAGCGCCAGGCCCAGTCGTTCACGCTGGCGTGCTGGTAGACGAGGTCAACGCGCACGGCAGAACCCTTTTCCAGATCGTACTTGCCGAACAGCTTCAAACTCGCCTGGCGAAAGATGATGCTGGGCAAGCCTCCCGTCGCAGCCAACAGTGCAGTGCTGTCGGAGCCGGCCAGGGTATCCAGAGTTTGCGCATAGACGCTCTTGTCATCGGCATAGGACAGATTGCCACCCACCACAAGCTTACCCGAAACCTTCCCGCTGAGGCCCAGCCCAAGATTGATGCTGGTGTCGTCAAATGCCAGGACAGCGCCGGCCGGGCGAATCTGGTTCAGACCTTGAGTGCCCCGCGAGACAAAACTGTTGAGTGCCCAGTTGTCCGAGATGGCGTAGCTCGCGTCAACACTGACCTGGTTCATGCGGGTACTTCGCAGACCGTAAGCGCTTGGCGTTGTGTACCTGTCGCTACCGGCTTCGGCGCTGAACTGAAGCGTCAAGACCTCAGTGGGTACCCAGTCGGCAAAGATCTTGGCCTTGTCACGCTGGCGGTCTGCCAGGGTCGGCATGAAGATCGATGTTGGCAAGAGACCGGTGACCGGGTCGGCCGGGTTGGTGACCTCGGTGACACCCGTGCCACTGTTGTCCCGGAGCCAGTTTGATCCGGTGCGGCGGTTGCTGGACGCGCTGACGGCGCCGCTGAAGTCATCGGACATCCTGCGTCGCAACTCGGCGTTGAAGCCGCTCTCGGCGGTCTTCTGACGTAGCGCACTGACGCCCGACACCGCACCTGAAGGAGTGAACACGCCGCGGTCGATGGCTTCGTAATCTGCGCCCACGCTACCCCGGTAGTCGCTGGTGAACTGCCATGCTGCGAGCAGTTTGCCCTTCGCCTTGCGATTGGGGAAAGTCTGGTTCGTATAAGCGAAAGTGTTCTCCACGTTATACGCGGCCAGCGGCGTGTGGTCGGTTCTGTCTTCATAGCGCAGATCGGCGAGTAGCGAAAGCTTGTCCAGCGGCCGTGAGGTCAGTCCAATTTTCGCAAGCGTGGTATAGACCAAGCCCCCCAGACTGGAGACGCCTGCGGGTGCCGCATTCAAACCGGCACTGGCGAAGTTTGCATTTTGCGTCGCTGTCGTATAGCCGAGTTTGAAGGTGGCGCGCGTGCCGCGCGTGAAGTCGTAGCTGCCGGTCAGGTCGAACTGGTGGGCCTGGTTGTCAGGAGGTAAAGCCACCGGCTGATTCAGGATCGCCTGCAGGCCGGTGTTGAGCGGCAACAGGTTGCCTGCCGGATCGTTCAAACTTCCTGGGACGGCAGGGTTGAGTGCGCTGTAGGCGTTGCGGTAGAACGAGCCGTAGTAGCCCAGACTGACCCGGAACTCTTGGATCGCGTAGGCCAGGCGAGCTTCCACCTGGGTCTGATTTGATTTGATCGGCTCGGGCAGCAACAACGTGGCCCAATTGGCGTTGGCGCCGAGCGTGCCCAGACAGGCAGGTGCGATCAGCGAAGGGCAATTCATGCCGATGCCGGACAGGCGTGCTCCCACTTTGTCCTCGCGTTTCATGCTGAGATCGAACTGGAGCGACGAGTTGATGTAGCGGGTAACAGCCAATCCCAAACTGGTGCGCTTGGTACTCAAGTCAAGGTTGGCTCCTGTCCCGGGAGCACCGGCCAGAACCACCACCTGCGGCTTGGATGAACCCGCGCCGACCAGACCGCTATTGATGGTGTTCGGGTCGGAGTGCACCAACTCACCGTAGTCGGCGCTGAGTTTCCATGTACCGGGATTTTTCCAGACGGCGCTCAACTCCCGCGTGTTTCCCAGCAGATCGGTGCCCAGCAACTGGATCCAGTTGGAGTTGTCCTGGTCGCGCAGGCTGTAGTCGATGCCCAAGGTGGCGTAGCCGGCCTTGCCGTTGTGCAAACCGTTGTATTGACCAAACAGCGCGCGGTCAGCACTTGAGCCGTCGATGGCGCCCAAGCCCACGCTCACCGTGGTGTCCACGCTTTTTTCCTGAGCCTGGGCAGGAATGAATGCTGCGCACAGCGCCAGCGCCAAGGCGGTGCGATTAAAACGTTTAGAAGAATCGAATCGGGTCATGAGAGATCTCCCCTTCAGCGCATCAGGAACTGCGGGCCGGGACTGACTGCCGCGGGATTGTTGGAACCATGGACTTGCGTATGGCAGTTCAGGCAGCTTCGTCCTTGCCAGATGTTGACGACGTTCTTGCCGGCGGACGTGCTACCCACCAGCGCCGCGACGCCGCCCTGACCGCCCACAGCCCCTACGCCACCTGCGACATGCGGTGTGTGGCATTGCTGACACAGGATCGGTGGGCGTGTCTTGAGCATGGGCGAGATGGTGCTGCCGTGCGGGTTGTGACAGATCGAACAGTCTTCGACCGCGGGCTCATGCTGGTGCACGAAGGGACCACGCTTTTCTGCGTGGCAGGTAAAGCAGGTGTCGTTGGTGCTGTCACGCTTGACCAGTTTGGGGCCCGCAGACCCATGAGGATTGTGGCAATCGGAGCACGTCATCTTTCCCTCGGTAACCGGGTGGTGCGATGGGCGGCTCATCTGGGCGCGTTGTTCTTTGTGGCAGGTATAGCAGACGTCGGGTTGGGTCGTTTTGCCCAGTACCTTGTCGCGGTTGCCGTGAATCTTGTGGCAGCTGTTGCAGGCGATGTCGGCATTGTCATGCTGGCTGCCAGCCCACAAGGCGCGCTTGGGATCCTTGTTGTGGCAACCCAGGCAGACTGCGCTGCGCTCGTTCGCCGGCAAGGCGAATTTCCTGATGAACATGCGGTCCGGATGCGGTCGCTCCGAGACATCAGCGGGCTTCTTCGCATGGGTTGGGCTGGGGCCATGGCAGGTGATGCAGTCTGGCACCCGCTTGTCCGCAGAAAAGCCGTGTGCGGACTTGCTCATGTCAGGAAGATCTTCTTCGTCATGGCAGGTCACACAAAGCGCAGCGCCTGTGGGCGTCGCGCTCCATGCCGACCCCAGCAACCCAAAGAGGCACAGGCTGAAGATGGCAATTGAACTCTTGATTTGCATTCCTGATTCCTTCAAAACAGATATCGTCCTGTTCATGGGCCAAATTCACGCCCTTGGCAGCATGGCGCCGCGGGTCATGAAAGTTGGTTCATCCATGTCAATGCCTGTACGCGGTTAATTCAGACCGTGAACAATGTCCACATTCTTGGGGCCGCCATTGGCATGGCAGTCGTCGCAGGTCTCGCGTGGCAGAGCGGCCACTTCTGCCTGGGTCTTGGTGCCGAACGAGGCGCCTCCAAATTCCGTGACGTGACTGATGACCGTGGTGCCAGTGGAAGTCACACCGTCATGGCAGGATGTGCAAGTCGCTGCCTTGGGCGAAATTACAAGGCTCTTGGACCAATCGGTCGCGGTGCATACCAGATCCTTGGTGGCGATGCTGCCGGTGGCCCCGACGCAGGCACCCGATGCAGCAAATATCCCGATGTTAGGGTTGGTGTAGTTGCCCGCCTTGTCCTTGCTGAGGCTGCTGCTGATGACGGCCGAACCCAATGGGCCTGCGTCCTTTAGATAGGAGTTGTTCACGTGGCAGGCGTTGCAATTGATGGAGGGGATGGGCCTCATGCCTGGCCACTGGACCTCGGCGGCGTAGTTGTCCACGATGATTGGCGTGCCGTTAGTGTCAGTCTGCTGCGAAAGCGACTTGCCGCCCGTCGCGGATGTCCCGTCCGGGTTGAATACGTCGATGACGTTGTTGCCATGGGTGAATGGATAGGTCCGTTTCGCGCCGGAGTGGATGCCGTGGATCAGGCGCTTGAACTGATACGACTCGTTCAAGGCCATGCCGTTGGTCATGACCGTCGTGGAGGCGCGATTCGCGTCGTGGCAAACCACGCAGGCTTCGACCATGTTGCGCCCGCCACTGTGGAAGGCTGTGGCAAGCGTATTTGATGCCGAGGCCGTCCCCAGTGTGCCGTGGCAGACATTGCATTTGTCGGTGGACACGATCGTGCGACGCGGCTGCAGCGTGCCGCTGATAACCAGTTCCTGTGAGGTGTGCTGGGCCGAGACATCGATCAACACCTGGGGCACAACCGGTGGGCGCGGGTCCGTGGCCCACTGAACTTTCAGCAACGGTTCCTTGATCTGACCGATGCTCACAATGCGTGCGGTTCCGAAAGCAACCGAAGTCGCGCTGTCGTTGGGCAGCGGAATGCTGACGGTGTAGTGGTTGCTGCCGTCGTTCGCTCCCTTGTACGCGTAGGCGTTTGCGGCACTGCCACCGTTGTTGTATGAAGAGTATTCAGTGACCGCGCCCGACTGCCCGACCATGCTCTGATAAGCCAGATAGAAGCGCAGGTTGCCAAACTGGGTGGTGTTGGCGCAAGTGATGGTGGTGGTGCCGGTGCAGTCCGGCGTCACCAGGCTGTAGGCCTTGTTGCCATTCGTCGGGTCGGCCAGGAAGTACTTGATCGTCACGCTGCGGCCGGTGTGGTCGGCCGTATCGTTGAACACCACACTCTCGATGTTCATCTTGTATCTTGCTGCGTTTTGCTGGCTCTGGCTGTAGTGCACGCGTTCTGCCGAGACCACGGATCCCGCACCGTGGCAACGCGCGCATTGAGAGTTCGGTAGCGCCTTGGCGGCCGCTCCGGGGGCAACGAACTCTGCGGCGATGACCGTGTGCAGTGTGTCCCAATCGGAGCCAGCATTGCTGGTGTGGCAAGTCAGGCAGGCTTCCTGGCTGGGCCTACTCTTCCAGTTGTCGCCCTGCGGAGTGCTGACGTTCGCGCCGGAGTGGCACACGGTGCAATTACGCAGGTCTTGCGGGAACCCGACGTCAGCGTAACTGTGTTGGCTGTTTTGGTAACCCCAGATCGTATAGTTTTCACCGCCCGCCAGCAGTTGGCTCGCAAGCAGTTTGCCCGCGTGGATCTTGTGCACCATGGTCGAGAAAGTTAGCACGTTGCCGCTGTTGGCGTCGGTGCTGCCGGGGTTGTGGCACATCACGCAGAATTGGGGATCCACCCGGCCGCCGCCGTGCAGCGACAGTTTGTCGTGACAGTTGTTGCAGGAAGCCGCGTCCACCATCTTTCGCGTGTTGGTCGAATCGGTGATGGCCACAGACTTGCCATTGGCGTCAATCGTGAAATCGAAGTAGGGGTTGACAAGCACGGTCGCGCCGACCGCGTTCTTGTAGCTCAACTGGATAGCGACGCGGTGGGTCCGGTCGGGTTCGAAAATGACGCCGTTGGTCTGGGTTGGGTCAGTGATGTCGGTCTTGAAGGTGTAGGTGTAGTAGCCCTCGGGGTTGTACACCAGTTGTGCTGCGAGCAAGGCGGCGTCGGTCTGCTTGCTGTCGGTTGTGGCTTGCCACGCACTGGACAGGGCGGGGACACCGCCTGGCCCTACGCCCGCAGTAGCGGTTTCCTTGCGATAGATGTAGTTCACCCATTGGTCGGGGTCGCTATTCGTTCCAGGAACCAATTTGGCAATTGCCACGCTGACATTCGCCAGGGTCAGACCGGATTTGATGGTGCCGTCAGAAAACACCGCAAAGTTGACTTTGGTCGGTCCGTTCACTGTCACAGCCGGCAGGCCCGCTCCCTGCATGACTGTGAACGACGCAGAAGGGTTTGAGCCGGTGTCGTTGCTAGCGACCGCACTGGCCGCGGAGATGAACCCGTTGATGGCTGCCGAAGTTGCAGGCGTCCCACCGCCACCCCCACCGCAACCGACCACGGCAGCGACCACTATGCAGGCCAAGCTCCATCGAACCGATGTGTATTTCATTTCTTCTCCGCCGTTTGACAGTTAAACGACATGACACGGACCGCGCAATAGTCGGTGACGCGTCTGCGTCGCTCTCGCGATCTGTGCCTGCTTTGTTGATTCAATTCGTCGCAGTGGGCCGGCCCATGGTTGCTACTGGGAAAGGATCCAGTCGGCCAGGTTTTTCTGCGCGGCGGCGTCTTTGGTGTCGATCACCTTGTGATCTTCCTCAGTCCCGTCATCCAGTTTGACCTTGGGACCCTTCGTCATGTTGTCTATGACCTTGGCCTGGCCCTCGGATTTGCCCTTGTATTTGGCCGCGATCTTCTTCAGCGCAGGGCCCTTCTTGGTTTTGTCAACGGAGTGACATTTGGTGCAATCGTTCTTCTTGAACAAGGCTTGCGCAGCGTCTGCGTCGACCGCAGCCTGTGCCGGAGAAACACACGAGAACGCCAGCACGAAGGATGCGCCAAGAAGGGAAAGGGAGGGCAATTTCATTTGAAGGACTCCAGAAAGTTGAACAGGTGACTCACTTGAAACCGAATTTGACGCTTCGCTGCGAGAGGGGTCAAGGAGGAGCTTGAATTTGCCCGGATCATCTGTTGCGGATATGACTTATGTCAATATTCCTGCACTTTGTGTTGCATTTCTGCCCGCTTGTATTGCAGCGTGCTGTACCCGCGTTATGGCGACGCTTCAGAGGACAGCCACCCTGAATTTACCCGCCTTGGGCGCGGTAGGGGAATGCACTGCGTGGCATGGTCATGCCGTAAGATCGGCGCTTCCGAATTCAGGCTCCCAAAGCGTGCGACCCTATCCTTGAAAACTGCGCCGACACTCACTTTTTCCAAGCTCGGCTGCAGTCGGGGAGGGCGACAACTCTTTCAGGGCGTTGACTGTGTGCTTGAAACCGGCCGCTGGCTCTATGTGGCCGGCGCCAACGGTGTGGGCAAGACCAGCCTGCTGCGCATGGTGTGCGGCCTGGCGCCGACCGAAGCGGGTCAGATCCTCTGGAATGGCACACCCATCGACAAGCAGGCCGACGCCTACCGCCATGACCTTTGCTACCTGGGTCACCTCAATGCCTTGCAGGAATCCATGACGGTTGACGAGAACCTGCGCTTCACCGCAGCGCTGGGCGGTGCTGGCATCGACGTTGCCCAAACGCAGAAAGTGCTCAAACACTTCGGTGTTCCAGGCCGGGGCGGCCAGTTGGTACGCCATTTGTCGCAAGGACAAAAGCGGCGCGTGGCACTGTCGCGACTCGCGCTCAGCGAGGCCCGCTTGTGGGTACTGGACGAACCCTTTGTGGCAATGGACGAAACCGGTGTGCGGATGCTGGCCGACCTGATCGCAGCGCATTTGGGCAAGGGTGGTTTGGCCGTATTGACCAGCCACCAACAAGTGGACATTGGCGACATTCCCGCCCAAATTCTGAAGTTGCGCGCATGAGGACGCTGGGAATGACACAGGTGATGATTGCGGTGCTCAAGCGCGAAGTGTCCGTGGCGATGCGGCAAAAGGGCGAGGTGCTGACGCCACTGGTGTTCTTCGTCGTGATCGCCAGCCTGTTTCCGCTGGGCATTGGGCCCGAGGCTGCGCTGCTGCTGCGCATGGCGCCGGGCGTGCTGTGGGTGAGTGCCCTGCTTGCTGCGATGCTCTCACTGCAACGGCTGTTTGCCACCGATTACACCGACGGTTCGCTGGAACAGATGGCCTTGTCAACTACGCCCTTGGGCTTGCTCGTGCTGGCCAAGGCACTCTCGCATTTCCTGCTTTCAGGTCTGCCGCTGGTGCTGATGGCGCCCGTGCTGGGACTGCAGTTCGGCCTTGATAGCCGCGCACTCGGGATACTGATGCTGTCGCTGTTGCTTGGCACGCCCACGCTGAGCCTGATTGGCAGCATTGGTGCGGCACTGACCTTGGGCGTACGGGGAGCGGGGGTATTGTTGTCGCTGTTAATACTGCCCCTGTATATTCCCGTGTTGATATTTGGCGCGGGTGCGGTTGAGGCCGACGCCGCAGGCATGGGCGCTGGCGGACACCTGTCTTTGTTGGCGGCGCTGCTGGTGCTTTCTGCATTCTTTGCGCCCCTGGCCACCACCACCGCTTTGAGGATTTCCCTGGAATGAACATTCGCGATATTCACTGGTTCAAGTTTGCTTCGCCGCAGAACTTCTACACGCTCGCAGGGCGAATGTGGCCCTGGTTTGCTGGGCTGGCAGCCCTGTTGGCTGCGGTGGGTCTGTGGATTTCATTTTTCGTTGCGCCCGTGGATGCGCAGCAGGGGCAGGCCTATCGCATCATCTTTGTGCATGTGCCCGCGTCGCAAATGGCCATGTTCATCTACATCGTGATGGCGGGTTGGGCCGGTTTTGGCCTCGCCTTCAACACGCGCCTGTCGGGCATGATGGCGTCGGCGCTGGCGCCCACGGGCGCTCTTTTTGCCTTCCTGTCATTGGTCACGGGTGCGGTCTGGGGCAAGCCGATGTGGGGTACCTGGTGGGTCTGGGATGCGCGCCTGACGTCCACACTGATTTTGTTGTTCCTGTACCTGGGATTTCTGGCGCTGCAGTCCAGCATCGACGACCCGCGTCGTGCCGACAAGGCCTGCGCGGTGCTGGCGCTGGTGGGTTCCGTGAATGTTCCCATCATCTACTTTTCAGTCAAGTGGTGGAATACCTTGCATCAGGGAGCCTCGGTGACGATGACCAAATCGGCCATGGCTTCGACCATGCTTGCGGGCATGTTGATCATGCTGCTGGCGTTCTGGATGTACGCCATCGCCGTCGCCCTGGTGCGGGTGCGCAACATCATTCTCGAACGCGAACGTCATACGGAGTGGGTGAAACATGCAGTGGAATAGTCTGGGTGAATTCTTGGACATGGGAGGCTACGCCTTTCATGTATGGGGCAGCTTTGGTCTCACGGCCTTGGTCGTGCTGGTTGAAACGCAGTTGCTGCGCAGCCAACGCCAAGCCACTCTGCGCAATCTGCGCAACGAACTCCTGTCTGAAAGAAACGCTGCATGAAACCACGTCACAAACGCGCCGCCATCATCGTCGGCGGTCTGGCTGCCTTGGCCCTGGCCGCCTACTTCGTTCTTAATGCCTTCAACAGCAATCTGGTGTTCTTCTTTTCGCCAAGCCAGGTGGCAGCGGGTGAAGCGCCCAAAAACCGGACCTTTCGCATCGGTGGTCTTGTCAAGGAAGGCACGGTCAAGCGCGACAACCTGACCGTTAACTTCGTCGTCACCGACATGTCCAAGGAGATGGCGGTGGCTTTCACCGGCATCCTGCCCGATCTGTTCAGGGAGGGAAAGGGTGTGGTGGCGCAGGGCAAATTGGGCGACGATGGCAAATTCATCGCCACCGAAGTGCTGGCCAAGCACGATGAAAACTACATGCCGCCCGAAGCGCAGCAGGCGCTGGATCAGGCGCAGGTGCAAAAGACCATTAAATCGTTGAAGTAATGAAACCTTGCGGGACATTCCGAATCGGAATCCCTCTGGGGGAGCATGCAGCTAGGTGCAGTGAGCAAGCTCTGCCCTCAACTAATCGAGAAACACCATGATTCCTGAAATTGGTCATTTTTCACTGATCCTCGCCCTGTTTGTGGCGCTTGCTTTGGGCACCCTGAGCGTTGTCGGGGGGCAGCAGGGACGAGCCGACTGGATGGCGCTGGCGCGGCCCGGAGCGCAAGTGCTCTGGGTGCTGTCAGGGATTTCCTTCCTCAGCTTGACTTACGCTTTCTACACCAACGACTTCTCGGTGCTGTATGTGGTGCAACACTCCAATTCGTTGCTGCCTGATATTTACCGCATTGCGGCGGTCTGGGGCGGACACGAGGGCTCGCTGCTGCTGTGGCTGTTGATGCTGACTTCGTGGATGATGGCGGTGTCGATCTTCTCGCGCCAGCTGCCCGATGTGATGGTGTCGCGCGTGTTGGGTGTGCTGGGGCTGGTGGCGGTGGGTTTTCTGCTGTTCATGCTGATCACGTCCAATCCGTTCCTGCGCCTCGTCGACATTCCTGAAAACGGCAAGGACCTGAACCCGATGCTGCAGGATCCGGGTCTGGTGTTTCACCCGCCCATGCTCTACATGGGCTACGTCGGCATGGCCGTGCCTTTCGCCTTCTCCATCGCGGCCCTGCTCAACGGCCGACTGGATGCGGCTTGGGCGCGCTGGTCGCGCCCCTGGGCCACCGCAGCGTGGATCTGTCTGACCATCGGCATCGCCATGGGTTCGGAGTGGGCTTACTACGTGCTGGGTTGGGGCGGCTGGTGGTTCTGGGATCCGGTCGAGAACGCATCCTTTTTGCCCTGGCTGGTCGGAACCGCGCTGATCCATTCGCTGGCGGTGACCGAAAAGCGCGGACTCTTCAGGAACTGGACCATCATGCTGGCTATCGTCGCGTTCTCGCTCAGCTTGCTAGGAACCTTCCTGGTGCGCTCGGGGGTCTTGACCTCGGTTCACGCTTTTGCCACCGATCCCAAACGCGGCATCTTCATCCTGCTGTTCCTGTTCTGCGTGGTCGGTGGTTCGCTGGCGTTGTTTGCGCTGCGCGCGGGCAAAGTGCAGTCTGGCGGATCGTTTGCGCTGGTGTCGAGAGAGAGCTTTCTGCTGCTGAACAACGTGTTGCTGACGACGGCTGCCGCTGCGGTGCTGCTGGGCACGCTGTACCCGCTGATCGTGGATGGGCTGAACCTGGGCAAGCTGTCCGTGGGTGCGCCCTATTTCAACGCGGTGTTTGCCCCCATCATGGTGCCCGCGCTGTTTTTCATGGTGATCGGTTCGTACGCACGCTGGAAGAACGACAGCGTTGCGGAAATGGTGCAAAAACTGCGCCCTGTGGCGATCGTGTCCGTGCTTGGCGGATGTCTGGCGCCGTTGCTGGCGGGCGAGTGGTCGTGGCTGGTGGCGCTGGGACTGTCCTTGGCTTTCTGGATTGTTCTGGGCACGGCGCAACAGGTTTATCGGCAAGTCAAGGCTACGGTCAATCTGAGGTCCACGCCGATATCGTTTTGGGGCATGCACGTCGCGCACATCGGCATTGCCGTCTTCGTCATCGGCGTCACCATGGTCAAGGGCTATGAAACTGAAAAGGACGTACGCATGGTGCTGGGCGACACTGTATCCGTGGGCGGCTACACGTTCCGCCTGACGGGCATACGCAAGGAGCCGGGACCCAACTACAGCGCCGACGTGGGTGACGTGGAACTCAGTCGCGATGGCAAGGTATTGCGCACGCTGCACCCGGAAAAGCGCGCCTATTTCTCGTCCAGCATGCCGATGACGCAAGCCGCCATCGACACCAACCTGGTGCGTGACGTGTACGTCTCCCTGGGTGAGCCGCTGGAAGGCGGATCACAGCCTGCCTGGGCCATGCGCGTGTACTACAAGCCCTTCGTCAGTTGGATCTGGGTCGGCTGCCTGATGATGGCGCTGGGTGGACTCATGGCCGCTCTGGATCGGCGCTATCGCCGAAAAGCCGCTGCCAGTGCAACTCAACTACCAGCCAAGGGTGTCGCAGCATGAAGAAGGGACTGATTCCCCTGGGCATCTTTCTGGTGCTGGTGGTATTCCTGGCCATCGGTCTGACGCGCGACCCCCACGAAATTCCCTCAGCTCTGATTGGCAAGCCTGCGTCGCTGTTCACGGCTCCGCGCCTGGATGCGCCGGGTCAAACCTTCTCTTCAAAGGACATGTTGGGCAAGGTCTGGATCCTTAACACCTGGGGCTCGTGGTGCGTCACCTGCCGTCAGGAGCACCCGATCCTGCTGGACTTGTCCAAGACCAAAGCTGTGCCCATCATCGGGCTCGATTGGCGCGACAAAGATGTTGACGGTCTGCGATGGCTGGCGCGCTTTGGCAACCCTTATGACGTGGTAGTGAGCGACAACAGCGCACGCATCGGCATCGACTACGGTGTCACTGCTGCGCCCGAAAGCTTTGTGATTGATAAGGCGGGTGTCATTCGCTACAAACAGAACGGGATGATCACGGAAGAAGCTTTGCGCGACAAGATCCTGCCGCTTATCCGGGAGTTGCAAAAATGAAGGTCTGGCTGGCACTGATATTGGCGCTGCAATGCGCCCTGGCTTCCCAGGCGGGCGAGGCGCCGCCCTTGGCTGAAGACCCGGTGGTGGAGCAGCGATTGATGGTGATCTCCGAGGAACTGCGCTGCCTCGTGTGCCAGAACGAGACACTGGCGGCGTCCCGCGCCGAGTTGGCACAAGACCTGCGCCGCGAGGTCCGCAACCTGATCAAGGAAGGCAAGAGCGATGCGCAGATCAAGGAGTTTCTGGTGAGCCGATATGGTGACTTCGTGCTATACCGCCCCCCGTTCAATCTCAAGACTTTGATGCTATGGTTTGGACCCTTTCTTCTGCTCATCGTAGGCGTGCTGGTATTGATGCGCCTGGTGCGTCGCAACCTGCGCAGTGCTGTGCCAGCGGCGCTCGACCCTGAGCAGCGCAAAAAGGCGCTGTCGCTTCTCAAAGATACGGAAACTCCCTCATGACAGTTTTTATTGCCTTGGCGGTGTCAATGACACTGCTGGCACTGGCTTGGCTGGTGCGCCCCCTGCTATGGCCCGCAAAGCGCCACGGTGTCTCGGCCCAGCGGCTGAATGTTTCCATCTATCGCGACCAACTCGAAGCCCTGGAGCGCGACCTGGCGCGCGGCGCCATTTCAGCGGCGGACTGCGAAGCCACAAGGGACGAACTGCAACTGCGATTGCTCGACGACACTGAAGCACCCGCGGCGGTGCACGCCGGCGACGCCAGTTTCTGGACGGCACGGCGCACGGCGGTAGTGATTGCACTGCTGCTACCGCTGGGAGCGGGTGCTATGTACTGGTGGTTGGGAACACCCGCCGCGATAGACCCGGTGGCGGCACAAAAAGCCAATGAAGACCAGGTGGCAAAGATGGTCGACAGTCTGGCTGCGAAGCTCAAGGCCAACCCCGACAACCCCACGGGTTGGGCCATGCTGGCGCGCTCCTACAAGGTGATGGGCCGCATGGCCGAGGCCGAGCAAGCCTTTGGAAAAGCTGGCGACGTCGTCAACAAAGACCCCGACCTGCTGGTGGATTACGCCGATTTGTTGGCGGTGCGGGCCAACAACAACATTGAAGGCAAGCCGCTGGAACTCGTGAACAGGGCGCTGGCCCTGAACCCGCAACACCCTATGGGGCTGATGATGTCGGGCATGGCGGCCTATCGACGGTCGGAATTTGGTGCCGCTGTTACGCAGTGGGAAAAGCTGCTGTTGCTGCTGGAGCCGGATTCAGCCGATGCTCAGCAGGTGCAAAGCAACATTGACGACGCACGTGCCAAGGCGGGTATGCCTGGCGTGCCCAAGCCCAGGGCGGGCGGTGCCGAGGCGGGCAAACTGCCGCCGGTCGACGCAGCGGCAGCGGGTGCGATGACACCAGAAAAGATCAATCAAATGGTGGAAGGTCTGGCCGCGCGTCTCAAAGCCAACCCGGGTGATCTCCAGGGTTGGGTAAGACTGGCCCGGGCCTACAAGGTGCAGGGCAAACTGGCCGAGGCCGAAGGCGCCTACGCCAAGGCGGGAAAGCTGGTCGATGCAGATGCCGATCTGCTGATGCAGTATGCCGACGTGATGGCCACCCGCAGCGGCAAGCTCGAAGGCAAGCCGATGGTGCTGGTGAAGAAGGCTCTGGCTCTAAGCCCCAAGCACCCGATGGCGCTGATGATGGCCGGCACTGACGCCTATGCGCGCGCCGATTACGCGCAAGCCGTGAAGTACTGGGAGACCGTGCTGCCCGTGCTGGAGCCGGGGTCAAGGGACGCCACGTTGGTGGCGGCCGAGATTGCTGATGCACGCGCCAAGGGCGGGATCGGCCTGCAGTTCAAGGCAAAGCCCTGAGCCAGAGCTCGTAGCTTGGGCGGCGCGCAAGAAGCCTGTCTCCGAACCATTGACTTGTGTCAATGAAAGTCTGATTGCGCTGTATTCGGCGGCATTCGGGCGTTTTGATGACCGACTTTTGCAGCTATCTCCAATACAATCCGCTGCGTGTCGCATGCTTGTCCGGGGTGCAAACAGATATGCAACTGTGCGGGGAATTGCAGGCGACAACTTATCTTTTTTCTCTCTGAAGGAATACCGAAATGAAGATGCTTTCCGCTTTGCTGGTGGCCTGTGGCCTGATGACAACTTCCGTGGCTTTTGCAGCAGTGGACGCCGACGCGGCGCAGGCCTTGCTGAAAAAGAGTGATTGCTTCAAGTGTCACGCCGTTGACAAGAAGAAGGATGGCCCGCCGTACAAGGAAGTGGC
>CAILAY010000095.1 GCA_903832285.1 uncultured beta proteobacterium
CAGCGCGTCTGGCGGCCGCGCTGCAGGCCTTGGGGGTGACACGCGGCAGCACCGTGAGCGTGATGCTGCCCAACACACCCGAGATGGTGGAGGCGCATTACGCCGTCCCCGCGCTCAACGCCGTGCTGAACACGCTAAACACGCGCCTGGACGCGGCACTGCTGGCCTGGCAGATGAACCACTGCGAGACTCAGGTCCTCATCACCGACCGCGAGTTCGCGCCGACGATGGCCGAAGCGCTGTCAATACTGCGCCAGGAGCATGGGCGAGAGGTGATCGCGATCGACGTCTGCGACAGCGAATACAGCGGCGAAGGCGCTCGCATGGGCCAGTTCGAATATGAAGCGCTGCTCGCTGCGCACAATCCCCTGGCGCAGTTGTCGGGACCGGCGGACGAATGGGATGCGATCGCCGTGAGCTACACCTCGGGCACAACCGGCGACCCCAAGGGCGTGGTGACGCACCACCGCGGCGCCTACCTCAACGCGGTGTGCAATGCCGCCACCTGGACCATGCCGAACTTTCCCGTCTATCTGTGGACGCTGCCGATGTTCCATTGCAATGGCTGGTGCTTCCCCTGGACCGTGGCGATGCTGGGCGGAACCCATGTGTGCCTGCGCCGGGTCGACGCCCAGTCCATCCTGCAGGCAATCACGACGCACAAGGTGGATCATTACTGCGCCGCGCCGATCGTGCACAGCCTGTTGATTGCCGCGCCCGCAGCGCTGCGCGAGGGCATACAGCACAAGGTGCGGGCCATGGTGGCGGGCGCAGCGCCGCCGGCTTCGATGATCGAGGGCATGGCGCGCATCGGTTTCGACATCACCCATGTCTACGGGCTGACCGAGGTTTATGGCCCCGCCGCCGTGGCCGTGAAGCGCAACAGTTGGGCTGCTCAGGATTTGTCCGAGCAGACGCGGCTGAACGGGCGCCAGGGCGTGCGCTACCCGTTGCAAGAAGGCATGACCGTGCGCGGCGCCGACGACAGGTTCGAGACGCCGGCCGACGGCCAGACCATGGGCGAGATCATGTTCCGCGGCAACATCGTGATGAAGGGCTACCTGAAGAATCCGGCTTCCACTGCCAAGGCCTTCGAGGGCGGCTGGTTCCACACCGGCGACCTGGCCGTGATGGAGCCGGATCGTTACGTCAAGATCAAGGACCGCAGCAAGGACATCATCATCTCGGGCGGCGAGAACATCAGTTCACTCGAAGTGGAAGATGCCCTGTACCGGCACCCGGCCGTGCTGGCATGCGCGGTTGTGGCCAAGCCCGATCCCAAGTGGGGCGAGACCCCGCTCGCTTTTGTCGAGCTTCAGACGGGTGCGACCGTGACCGCGGCCGAATTGGTGGCCCATTGCAAATCGCTGCTGGCCAGCTACAAGCTGCCACGCGACATCCGCTTCGAGCCGATTCCGAAAACCTCCACCGGCAAGATCCAGAAGTTCGTGTTGCGCGAGCGCGCAAGATCAGCCGGCGCGCTGGACTGAATCACTCTTTTATCGTCAACCCAAGGTCACGCCATGAACTCCAACGAAGCCAACCTCCTGTCCAGCCGTGATGCGCGCGGCGTCGTCACCCTCACACTGAATCGAGCCAGTCAATTCAACGCCCTGTCCGAAGCACTGATGACCGACCTTCAACGTGAGCTCGCCGCGATCGCGCTGGACGAGTCCGTGCGGGTGTTGGTACTGGCGGCCGCCGGCAAGGCTTTTTGCGCCGGCCACGATCTGAAAGAGATGCGTGCCACGCCCTCGCTTGGGTACTACCAGAAGCTGTTCCAGCAATGCGGCAAGCTGATGCTGTCACTGCAACAGTTGCCCGTTCCCGTCATCGCTCGCGTGCAGGGAACGGCCACGGCGGCGGGTTGCCAGTTGGTGGCGAGCTGCGACCTGGCGGTGGCCGCGAGCAACGCCCGATTTGCCGTCAGTGGCGTCAATCTGGGGCTGTTCTGCTCCACACCCGCGGTGGCGCTGTCGCGCAATCTGGGGCGCAAGGCGGCCTTCGAGATGCTGGTCACAGGCGAATTCATCAACGCCGAACAGGCCTTGCACGAAGGCCTGATCAACCGCGTCGTCCCGGCCGATGCGCTGGACACCGAAGTGGAGCGTCTGGTGGCCAGCATCGTGGCCAAACCGCGCGCGGCGGTGGCGTTGGGCAAGGCGCTTTTCTACCGTCAACTCGAGACCGGCATCGCGGCCGCCTACACCGACGCGGCCCAGACCATGGCTTGCAACATGATGGATGAATCCGCGCTCGAAGGCGTGCAGGCGTTCATCGAAAAGCGCGCACCGAACTGGCACGCCTGAACCTGGGCTAGGCAGCCGCCCTCGCCTCCTCCTGCAGTCGCAGCACGCGCCGCTGCACCTTGCCGGTGGTGGTCATGGGCAGGGCCGCGATGAACTCGATTTCCTTGGGGTACTCGTAGGGGGCCAGGCGGCCTTTCACATGCGCCTGCAGTTGCGCCACCAGCTCGGCGTCCCACTGCGCACGTTCCGCGTCCAGCGCCTCCCGCTGCTGCGCAAATTCAGTTGCCAGCACCACATAGGCCTTGACCAGGGCGCCGCGCTCACGGTCCGGCTTGGGCACAACCGCCGCATTCGCCACCGCCGGGTGCTTGACCAGACAGTTCTCGATTTCGCTGGGGCCGATGCGGTAGCCCGCGGCCTTGAACATATCATCCGAGCGGCCCTGGTACCAAAGGTAGCCGTCGGCATCGCGCGTGGCCATGTCGCCCGTGCGGCACCAGTCGCCTGTGAATTTGGCCGCTGTCGCGGCGGCGTTTTTCCAGTAGCCCAGAAAGAAGATCGGATCCGGGTCACGGTGGATGTCGAAGCGGTTCAGCGCCACGTCACCGGCCACTCCCACTGCGCACTCCCGTCCATCTTCGTCGATCAGCGCCACGCGATGCCCCGGATAGGGCCTGCCCATGCTGCCGGCGCGTGCGGGCCACATGCTCGAACAATTGCCCACGATGTAGTTGATCTCGGTCTGGCCGAACATCTCGTTCACGGTCACACCGAGTTGCTGCTGGCAATAGGTAAACACCGCATCGCCCACGGCCTCACCCGCGCTCATGATGGCCTGCAGCTTCAGGCTGAACTGTTTGTGCGGCTGCGGGTAGGCCTTCATCATGGCCTTGAGCGCAGTGGGAAACAGGAAGCTGTGCGTGACAGCGTGCGTCTGCAGAATTTCAAACGCGGCGTCGGCACTGAAGCGGCCGGTATGCGCCACGATGGGTCGACCGAAATAGAGCGTAGGCAAGAGTGCGTCCATCAGGCCACCGGTCCAGGCCCAGTCCGCCGGTGACCAAAATACACTTTGCGTTTCTGCAGTCCGCAGACCGGGCTTCGCCCTCAACGTGTCCGCCCCTACCCCGGCCCTTTCCAGCGCGGGAAAGGGTGTACCGTGGCTATTTCGCGGATCGAAACCGAACCAGTTCTGGCTACATACGAAGCCGCTCAGATTGCCGATCAACGCCCGGTGCGGGATCAGCGCGCCCTTGGGGTTGCCGGTGGTGCCACTGGTGTAAATCAGAATCGCCGGCTCGTTCGCGTCGGTGTCCACAGGGGCAAACCGGGCCGACTGCTTTGCCAGCAGGCTGGCGTAATCGAGACCACTTGGCAAACTGTTGGCATCGACGGCGATCACTCGGCGCAACATCGGGAATTCGCGGCGCGCATCCGTCAGCGTAGCCACACTACCTGCATCACAAAGCGCCAGCACAGCCTCGCTGTCGTGCAAGCGAAACGTCAGTGCCTCCGGCCCAAACAGCGTGGACAATGGCATCGCCACCGCCCCCATTTGCAGCACCGCCATATAGGCCACCGCCGTCTCAAAGCGCTGCGGCAGCACGATCGCCACGCGCTCGCCGCGCTTCACTCCCAACCCTAGCAAGGCGTTCGACAGTCGGTTGGCCTGCTGCTGCAACTCTGCGTAACTGTGGGTACCGGCCGATGATGAAGTCTGATGCGTGCGAACTGCGATACGTTGCTGCGCATCGGGCCGTCGCGCCCAGCGCGCGCAACAGACCTGGGCAATATTGAACTTGTCCGGCACGTGCCAGCCAAACCCGGCATGCAATTGCGCGTAGTTGTCCTGCCTGTCGGCGCAGCTGTCGGGCGCGATGAACGCGGAGGGTTGCGCCATCCCCAACGTGGTCGATCAGTGGCTGAACGAGATCGACACACCGCCACCCCAGCGCGGCGCGCTTTCCGTCAAGCCACGCCCCAGATTCGTGCTCAGGCGCAAACCCGTCGTGAACTGGTAGCCATAGGTCAGACCCAGCGTGCGCGACGCCGGTGCCTCAGGCAGAAAATTGGCTTCAACCCGATAGTTCAAGCCCAGGCTGCTGGCGGGCGAAAAATTCCACGCCGCACCCACACCGGCAATGGGCGGGCTGTTGCTGGTCAGAACCCGGGGCAGGTCCAGATTGAAACTCCAGTCCCTGGAGTCAACCCGCAAGCCCATCTTCGGGCGCTGCGCACTCGTATCCAACCCGCCAATCGCTTTGACAGCGGCCGGTTCGGAATACATCTGCACACTGACAGGCACCAGCGTTTCTGCCGATTGCGCCGCGGCGACGGCGCATGCTGGAACCAGTACTAACGCCAACAGCTTGTTCATGGGGAGCTCGCTTTCCCGGGAGGGGTGAAGTTCGAATTCATTGTGCCCAAAAGAAACGGATGGGGCAAGCGAGATAGCGCAAGAAAAAGCGCCGTCGAACAGCGCATTACCGGTCCTTCACGTGACCGTCTTCAGCCCCTGTCACCCGTATGATGGCGCCATGTATACCTGCCAAAGAGGCGCTCAGAGCCGCACCGTTTCGATACGTAACTTACGTTACCACGCACTGGTCTGGAACGAAACCCAGGGCCTCGACGCCAAGGCGCCACTGGTGCTGCTGCATGGCTGGATGGATGTGGGCGCTTCCTACCAGTTCATGGTGGACGCGTTCAGTGAATTTTTCATGCAGGGCCGGTGCGTCATCGCGCCCGATTGGCGCGGCTTTGGCCAGACCCCTTCGGGCGGTGCAGATCACTATGGATTCGCCGACTATCTGGCCGACCTGGATTTTCTGCTGGACCAGTTCGCCGGCGACCAGGCCGTGGATCTGGTGGGGCACAGCATGGGTGGCAACGTGGCCATGCTGTACGCCGGCGTGCGCCCTGAACGCGTCCGCCATGTGGTGAATCTGGAAGGCTTCGGCATGCCCCCAACCCGGCCGGAGCAGGCACCGCCGCGCTATGCCAAGTGGATGGACGAACTAAAAGCCCTGCACCGGGGTGAACTCGCACTCCAAACCTATGACTCGCTCACGGGGGTGGCGCGGCGCCTCATGAAAACCAATCCGCGCCTCAGTCCGGACAAGGCCCATTGGCTGGCGCAACACTGGTCCGCGCCCAAGATCCAGGCCGATGGTTCTACCCGGTGGCAGATCCTGGGCGACGCCGCACACAAGATCGTCAGCGCGCAGTTGTACCGGGCGGAGGAAGTCCACGCCGCGTGGCAGCGCATCAGCGCACCCGTGCTGGCGGTGGAGGCCGATAGCGACAGCATGTACGCGTGGTATCACGGCCGCTACACGCTGGACCACTACCACGAGCGCTTGCAAGCCGTAGCGCAGTGCCGGATCGCTGTGATCGAAGATGCGGGCCACATGCTGCACCACGATCAGCCGCAGCGACTGGCTGCGCTGATCGAACCGTTTTTGGCCACGGACTGACTTCAAACAGAACCTCAAAGACACCTCAAAAACAATGGCGTTGACGGCGCTGCGATTCAATACTATAGTGATATCACTTTGAAATCGCATCGCATGGGATGCGATTGGGTCGCTGGCTCGGCGTGCGGCACGCGTGAGTTCATTGGAGGAAGCGGTATGGACAAGCAAATCGCCCAGGAGCGTCCTGGCCACTCTCACAGCGGACTGGTCAGCGTGTGCAGCGGACTGGCATTCGTTTTGGGTGCGGCGGCAACGGTGTACCTGGGCCAGACCGCCGCCGCCCTTTTCATGGCGGCTCTCATACTTCTTGGCGCACTGTGGTGCTTTGCAGGCCTGTACATCCTGCAACCGAATCAAGCTGCGCTGCTGATGCTGTTTGGCAGCTATCGTGGCACGGACCGAAGCGACGGTCTGCGTTGGTCAAATCCTTTCTACGTGAAGAAGAAGCTGTCGATCCGCGCCTACACCTTCAACAGCGAGAAGCTCAAAGTGAACGACCTGCGCGGCAATCCGATCGAGATCGCCGCCGCCATCGTCTGGCGCGTAAAGGACACGGCTCGCGCCAGCTTCGACGTGGAGGACTTCACACACTATGTCGTGACGCAGTCTGAATCCGCGGTGCGCCATCTGGCGTCAAGCTTCGCCTATGACAACCTTTACGACACCGATCACACCGGCGCCAAGGAAACGACTTTGCGCTCTGGCGCCGAGGTCGTGGCCGCTGCGCTGCGCGCTGAATTGCAGGCCCGCTTCGCCCTGGCCGGTATTCAAGTCATCGACGCCAAGCTCACGCACCTGGCCTACGCCCCCGAAATCGCTGGCACCATGCTGCGCCGCCAACAGGCCGAAGCCGTGGTCGCGGCGCGATCGAAGATTGTCGAAGGTGCCGTGGGCATGGTGGAACTGGCGCTCAACGGACTGTCTGAGCGCGGCCTGCTGAATCTGGACGATGAACGCAAGGCCGCCATGGTGTGCAATTTGCTGGTCGTACTGTGCTCCGATCATGACGCCACGCCAGTGGTGAATGCCGGCACCCTGTACAACTGAGCCCCGATCCGACCCTGGCGAGCGCCGACATCCACATGGCCAGTCCGGAAAAAAAGTCCTTCGCCCTGCGCATTGACCCTGCGTTGTGGAAACAGATCGAGCGCCTGGCTGCGGCTGAACTGCGCAGCGTGAACGCGCAGGTCGAGTATCTTCTGCGCGACGCGGTCCAGCACAGGAGCACCCCGTCGGGCAAGTCCAGCGCAACTGGCCAGTCCAAGTCAATGCCTTGAATCACGCCAGCCGTGATATCAACTGCGACAACGCGGCATGGCCGACGGGTTTGGGCACCGACCCGAGCAACGTGAAGCGTCGCAGCTGGGCCACCATGCTGGCGGCTTTCATCACGTCCTCGTCCTGACCCGAGACGATGATCAGCGCTCCGCAAAACCCGGTCTTGGCCAACGCCTCCATGAACTGGAAGCCGTCCATTTCCGGCATGTGCAGGTCCATCAGCAGCAACTCGAAGGCGCCGGATTTGCCAGCGATTTTTTGCAGCGCCAGGGCACCGCTTGACGCGGTCGTGATGTCGACCATGCCCATGCCGCGCAGGATTTCAGACATCAACTCCAGCTGAAAAGAGTCATCGTCTACCAGCAACACCTTGAGCGCCCGGCGGCTTTGCGGTCTTGCGGCGGGAACGGGTGCGGTGTTGGAATTCATGATGAAAAAGCCCGGCGAGTGCCGCTCCGGTAGATCTGGTCTTCCATGGTTGATTTCTGGTCCAGTTCCTCCAGCCACTCGTCCGAGCTGGGAAGCGCCTGCTCCGGCATGTCCTGCAGCGTATGCCGCATGCGCTCAAGGTCGTTGTCCAGGCCCACGAGAATCTGCGAAACCCGATCCTGGAACTGCATCGCCACGAGCAGCGTTTCCACTTCGCGGCGTACCTCCAAGCCGTGTTGGTGCATGGAGTCGGCCGAAGCGCCGAGCTTGCGCACGTGGCCCAGCACATGCTCGACCAGTTCGCCAGACAGAGCCACGGCGCGCTTGTCCTGGACGGTCGCCTCCTCAGCGCCGGCCATCGTGGTTTGCATGATGGTGCTGATCTGCCCCACCCGTTCCCCGATGCGCTTTCCTGTTTCTGCAGAACGCTGGGACAGCATGCGCACCTCTGCGGCGACCACGGCAAAGCCGCGCCCGGATTCTCCGGCGCGGGCTGCCTCGATGGCTGCGTTCAATGCCAGCAGGTTGGTCTGCGCGGCAATGCTGCCGACCTCCACCGCCATGGCCCGCAGTTCCAGCGTCTCGCGCGCCAGATTGCGGATATTGAGCAGCAAGGCGTCCTTGCCTTCAATCACGTTCGTGAGGGACAGCACCACCGGCTGCAATTCGCGTTCGCACAAGGAGAGCAGGCTGATGGTGCGACTGGCGTCGGCGCCGCGCCCCGCGCCCGCACCAATCCCGGCCTGATCGAACTGCTGCAACACCGAGGCAAAACTCGTGGTCAACTGCAACACCGCTGCTTCGGTCTGGGTCTTGGCAAGATTCATCTGGTATTGCCAGGCCGGCATCACGTCCTGAAGCAGCGCGGCCAGTTCCTGTTGTCCCCTGGCAGCCGCTTGCGATTCATCGTGCCGCCCCGCTATCGCAGCGGCACGGCCAACCTGCAACTGCCGCACCAGCCACGCCAGCGCTGCAGCCGAGACCAAACCCACGGCGCTCAGGGCAAGCCAGGTGGCAACGCCCCACAGCGGCAATGCCGCCAGCAGCACGAGCATGGGCGGCAGCACAAGCCACGCCAGCGTGCTTGGCGGACGGCGGTCTGGCGCATCGACAAAAAGTTTCGAATCGATAGGGGCTCCCGGGCACGAACCGCAAGATCATAAACGCATGGTTCGCGGCTTCGCCCTCCGGTACTCACGCCATAATGGCACCAGCGTCAAAAGGGGCGTGCATTTCAAATTACCTCCGCAGGGAGTCGGCCATGACGGTGAACGCCAGCATGATCCTGGTTGTCGACGACGACGAGTTTCAGCGTGATCTGATCAGCCTGCAATTGGCGAGTCTGGGCTGGGAACAGGTTCTTCTCGCGGCCAGCGGCGAGGAGGCGTTGGCGCTGTTCGACCAGCACGGACCCGCCATCGGTGCCATCATCTCCGATCTCTCGATGCCCGGCATGGACGGCCTGGTTCTGATGCGACATCTGGCCCAGCGCGGCTGTCGTGCAGCCATCATCCTGCTGTCGGGCATGCAACACGAAATACTTGACAGCGCCTCGGGTCTGGCTGACGCGCACGGACTCAATATCCTGGACTGCTTGAGCAAGCCCTGCAAGCCCGAACGGCTGCGCGAACTGCTCGCGAACCTGCCCACTCTCGACGCACATCCGGAGCACGCAGCGGCGCAGTGTGTGACGTCGCGGCGACTGGCAAGCGCGTTGGCCGCGGGCGAATTCGTGCCCTGGTACCAGCCCCAGGTCGATCTGCGCGGCGGCAATACGGTGGGTGTTGAGGCACTGGCGCGGTGGCCCAACGAGGCCGGCGGCAGCGTCGGCCCGACCGCCTTTGTGCCCGCGCTCGAAGCGGCTGGCCTGGTGGACGAGCTGTTTTTCGCCATGGCACGTCAGGTGGCGCACGATCTTGCGCGCTGGCGGGCCCTGCACATTCCCATCCGGGCCGCCATCAACATGTCGATGACGACGGCGCACAACCTGGCACTGCCCGACCGGCTGGGGCAACTTGTCGACGACGCGGGGATGAGAGCCTCTGACTTTGTGATCGAACTCACGGAGAGCCAGTTGATGGTGGAGCGAACCGTCGCATTGGAAACCCTGACCCGGCTTTCCATGATGGGTTTCGTCCTGTCCGTCGACGACTTCGGCACCGGCTTTTCCAGCCTGGTACAACTCATTGATCTGCCGTTTCGGGAACTCAAGATTGACGGCAGTTTCGTCCAGCGCGCCGACCGCGAAAGCAAGGCCAACGCCGTGCTTCGCATTGCCATTTTGCTCGGTGTCAATCTGGACCTGGAGGTGATCGCAGAAGGCGTGGAAACCGACGCGCAGTTGGAATTTGTGCGCGCCTGCGGCGGCACCACGATCCAGGGCAATCACATCGCCCGCCCGATGTCCTTCCCTGATTGCAGCGAGTGGCTGTCGAAGGCAAGATTCTGATAGTGGGTACCCAGCCCGTTGCCACCAGCGCAGTGGACGCCATCAAACCGCTGGGCGGCATGGTGCTTTGGGCTGGCGTCCCGATGGCTTTGGGTTCGGCGTCGGCGGCGCTGCTGGGTGCCTGGCTGATCCGGCGCGACCCCGCCTTCGACGTCAGCGTGGCGAGTCTGCGCAACATGATCCGGGTGGGTCTTCTGGCAGGTTTCGTGGGCGACGTGGCGCATGCGCTGAAATCCCCGGCCCGTACCATGGATGCGTTGGCGCTGGGTGAGTTGAGTCAACAGCTTGAGGACGCTGCCCGCAGCGGTGACGCGTCCGGTGGCCGCGATCTCACGACAGAGGTCCCTCAGAGCTTTTCGCTGGCGCAACAGCAGATCGACCACGACCTGCGGCAACCGCATTAGGCCCCTGATGAAACCTTCCATCACCACGCCTCCATCCATCGCGGGCATCTTGCCGCAGTTGGGCGTGGCCGCTGCCTACGCCGCGCTGTCCTGGCTCAGCGTGCACTTCTTCGGCCAAGCCAGCGTTCTCTTCCCTGCCGCCGGCTTGTCGCTGGCGGCGCTGCTGCTGGGCGGCCGTCGCTTTACGGTTTCCGTATTCTGTGGTGCGCTGGTAGCCAACCTCCTCGGTGGAGCCAGCCTGTGGGCAGCCATCGCGATGGCCGCAGGCGCGGCGCTTGCGGCGCGCGTAGGTGCCTGGCTCGTAAGGCGGGACGCCGCCTTCGATAGCCGTCGCGTGAATGCCCAGGCGATGTTCCGCATTCTTGCCTGGGGCGGCTTTGGCGCCGCACTGTTGAGTGCGGTCATCGGTTCGGGCACGCTGATGCTCGCCCATCCGATGCAAGGTCGCGATGCGCTGGATCGTGTGCTTAAGTGGTGGATGGGCGACGCGCTGGGCGTGGTGCTGATGACACCGCTGATCCTGGCTTGGTGGCCCGGTGCTTCGCGGTCGCGTGCCGGACATCGACCTTCGAACCGCTGGCTGGTGGAAGCGGCACTTGTGTTCAGCGCCACGGTGATGGTGGGTGGCATCGTATTCCTGGAGTGGTTTCACACCCTGGCGCCGGCCTCACTGCACCCGCTGCTGGACGTGCTCAGCAAGGCGTATTGGATGTTCCTGTTCATCGCCTGGGCCGCATTGCGATTGGGCATGCGCGGCACCACCATCGCCCTGATGCTCGCGGCACTGATGGGCCTCAGCGGTATTCGTGCTGGGACCGGGTTCTTTTCCCACGACGCCATCTCGGTGCAGACCACGAGCTACTGGTTCTTCACGATTATCCTGTCGCTGGTGGGATTGGCACTGTCCGGCTACATCGAGACCAGCCGCCAGGCCTTGCGCTCGCTGCGGCAAAGGGAAATCCAGATCAACCGGGAGTTGAAAAACGTGACAGCGGCGCTGGACCAGCACGCCATTGTTGCGATCACGAATGTGCAAGGTGCCATCACGTCCGTGAACGACAAGTTCTGCGAAATCAGCGGCTACACGCGCCACGAACTGCTGGGTCAAGACCACCGCATCCTTAATTCGGGCGTGCACTCAAAAGGCTTTTTTCAGGAGTTGTACCGCAGCATCACCCACGGCCAGGTCTGGCATGGCGATATCTGCAACCGTGCCAAGGACGGCCGGCTGTACTGGGTGCAAACCACGATCGTTCCCTTTATGGACGAGCGTGGCAAGCCCACCTCGTATGTCGCGATCCGCGCCGATATCACGGCGCGCAAGCTCGCCTCAGAACGGCTGCGCCAGAGCGAGGAGCGACTGCAACTGGCCACCCGCTCCGGCGGCGTGGGCATTTGGGATTGGGACCTTGCACACAACCTGCTGCAATGGGACGACGTCATGCTCGGCCTTTACGGCGTGACGCGAGATAACTTCACCGGCGCCATCGACGCCTGGCAGGCTGGCGTCCATGCGCATGATCTGGAACGCTGCCTGAATGATATCCAGGAGGCGATTCACGGCGTGCGGCCATTTGACACCGAATTCAGAGTGGTGCACCCGGATGGCAGCATCCACCACCTCAAGACCAGCGCCGACGTGGTGCGCGACGAAGGCGGCCGGGCGCTGCGCCTGGTAGGTGTCAGTTGGGACATCACTGCGGCCAAGCGCATGGATGAGGAACTTGACCAATACCGCAACCACCTGGAAGAACTTGTCAGGCAGAAGACGACCGGGCTGCAGCAAAGCGAGAGCCGGCTGAGCACAATTTTTGACAGCACGAAGATCCATCTTTGGGCGTTCGACGGCACGTCCTACACCTACATCAACCGACAGTGGTATGACTTCACCGGACAGGACCTCAATCACCCCCTGACCAGCGAACTGTGGACCTCCGTGCTGCATCCCGACGATGCCGAACAGGCGAACGCGATCTGGCTTGCCCATTGGGAAAGCAAGACCGAGCACGACAACTATTTCCGGCTACGCCGGCACGATGGCGTCTACCGTGACTTCTTTTGCCATGCTGTGCCGATCACCGATGAGCACGGGAAATTCCAGTATTTCCAGGGCTTCAACCTGGACATCACCGAGCGCCGCCAGGTAGAAGAAGCTGCGCATGCCGCGAACCGGGCCAAGTCGGAGTTCCTGGCCAACATGAGCCACGAAATCCGCACCCCGATGAACGGCGTGGTGGGCATGGTCGACATCCTGCAGGAGACACCGCTACTGCCCGAGCAACGCCGCATGCTCGCCACGGTACACGACTCGTCGCTGGCCTTGCTGGGCATCCTCAACGACATTCTGGATTTTTCCAAGATCGAAGCCGGCAAGTTGGAGGTGGAACGCATTCCCACCCATTTGCGCGACGTGGCCGAGGGCGTGGTACAGCTCATGCTCAACGTGGCCCATGCCAAGGATGCGCAAATCTCCCTTTTTGTGGACCCGGCGCTTCCCGTCTGGATACTTTCCGACCCGACGCGGCTGCGGCAAATCCTCTTCAACCTGCTGGGCAACGCGCTGAAATTCATCTCCCGCGGGACGGGCCGGGCGATGTTGCATGTGCATCCGGTAACACGCCCGGACGGCACCGCCTGCGTGCAGTTCTGTGTGATCGACAACGGCATCGGCATGAGCAAACAGGTACAGGCCCGCCTGTTCCAGCCCTTCACCCAGGCCGATGAAAGCACCGCGCGCAAATTTGGCGGCACCGGCCTGGGTTTGTCGATCACGCAGCGGCTGGTGCAGATGATGGACGGCCAGATCGAGGTCCGCAGCGAGCCCGGGTCGGGGTCGGAGTTTGTGGTCGAGTTCGTGCTGCAAAAAGCGTCACCGCCAACCGGACGCTTGCTGCCAGCGGTGCCCGATTTGTCGGGTGTGAAGGTGCTGGCCGTGACCCCGGACACTGCCTGTTCGACCCTGCTTCAGGTTTACCTGAGTGCGGCCGGCGCCGATGTCACGCTGGTGGCGGACACTATCGCAGCCCGCGCGCGACTGAGCCAAGGCCTGACACCTGCACTGTTGCTGCTGGACGAGCCGCAGGTGCAAGAGCGCGAGGATGACCCAGGCGGGGTCTGGCCCAATGAGTTGACCGTGCTGCGGCTGGTGCCGCGCGGCGACGCCCGCTCGGCACTGCAGGATCGGGAAATCGCCAGCCAGCCACTGCTCTACCAGGATCTGCTCCAGGGTGTCGCGCGAGCCGTCGGGAAACTGCCCTCGGGCCACGCCGGAGCGCGCACGACGGAGCAGGGCCTGCTGCGGCCACAGGCTCCGAGCGTTGAGCAGGCGTTGGTACAGGGACAACTGATTCTTTTGGCCGAAGACAACGAGACCAATCGCGACGTCATGCAGGCGCAGTTGGGCTTGCTGGGTTATACCTGCGAAGTCGCGGCGGACGGCGCGCTGGCACTGCAGATGTGGCGCTCCGGACTGAACCAGCGCTATGCGCTGCTGCTCACCGATTGCCACATGCCCAACATGGATGGATTTGCGCTCACCGAAGCCATTCGCCAGGCCGAACCGTATGGCACGCGTCTGCCCATCATCGCCGTCACGGCCAATGCCATGCAAGGCGAAGCGCAGCGTTGCATGGAGCGCGGCATGGACGACTACCTGTCCAAGCCACTGCGTTTGGAAGAATTAAGCCAGGTGCTGAACCGCTGGCTGCCTTTGTCGAGCCCGGCGAATGCCGTGCTTGAGCCTTCCGTATCTCCGCAGGTGCCCGCCGCACCCCACGCTCCCGCAGTCTGGGAGGCAGGCGCGCTGGGCCAACTGGTGGGCGACAACAGCGCCATGCAGCGGCGCTTGCTGGAGAAGTTTCTGCTCAACGCCACGCAGCAGGTGGACGCCATCGGCGCGGCCGCGACCGTGGTGAATTGCGCCGCCCTGGCCGACGTGGCGCACACGCTCAAATCGGCGGCCCGCACCGTGGGCGCGATGGCGCTGGGCGAGTTGTGCCTGGGCCTGGAAACCGCGGGCCGCGCTGGTGATGCGCCGGGCTGCATCGACCTTGCCCGTGACCTGCCGTCGGTCTTTGCCGCGGCGTGTCAGGCGATTCAGCAGCACCTGGCAGGATCATGAGCGGTCCATCCAACTCACGCATCAATCCCGCGCAGCCGGGAATCCGCAAGCCCCGTGCCGCTATGATGTTGTTTCAAAACTGAGGAGCTTGCGCCATGACCCAGGATGAGTTGAGCCAATGCAGTTTCCTGGTGGTCGATGACGACGAGCTGCAGCGCGATATCGTCACCAGCGTGCTGGAGCGCATTGGCGGCACCCGGATCTTCGTGGCCAGCGACAGCGAGGGTGCTTGTGCGCTGGTGCGACAGCACTCGCCGGACTTCGTGCTGCTCGACATCTACATGCCGCAGGTTGACGGCTTTGCCCTGCTCGACCAGCTGCGCAGTATCCAGCCGCGCCTGGTTGTGATCATGGTGACAGGCTCTCACTCTCCCTCCGATTTCGGAAAGTCCATGGACCACCGCGTGGACGGGTTTTGCATCAAACCGGTTCTGCCCGACATCATGCTCAAGACCTTGAGCACCGCCAGGCTGCGGCGGCAAGACCTGAATTGAAATTCCGGTGTTGGTTATTGCATTATTCTGCGGAGTCTTCCCATGAAAACCAGTGATTCCCTTGCGCCTGAGTACGCCGCGCCCATACTCCCTTTGAGCCTCGCCTGCGCAACGCTGATGCTGTGCACGAACGCACTCGCGCAGACGCAGGTCGTCAAGCCACCCGTGGCCCAGTACTGGATGGATGTGGCCACGCTGTCGATGGCAGGCATGGACGACATGCCGGCCGCGGCCGGTGGCTTGGGCGGCATGCTGGGCGGCATGGCTGGTGCCTCGGGCATGGGCGGCGTCCGCTTTGGCGCCACGCGCGGCATGATGCCGGGGAGATGGCTGGATCTGGCAGTGGCGACGCAACGCAAGCCCACAGGCACGGATGCAACGCAGGCTATCCCACCGGGTCAGAACATGGGGCCCAGCCTGAACCTGCTGCCGGTCAAAGCCGAACCAAGAACATCGGGTGAGCGGCCGCGCGAGAGCACGGATGAAATGCCACAGCGCCCCAAGGGACGGCTGTTGTTTTACTGGGGCTGCAGCGAAACGGTGCGTCCGGGACAGCCGCGGGTGCTGGACTTTGCCACGACCGCAATGGAGGACTACGGCAAATTCATGATGGGGCGCGCGGTGCGCGACACCGGCGCCAAGGCCGAGCCCGGGCACTCCATCTGGCCGAACGAAAAGAATCGACAGAGCGTGCCAACGGACGCATCGCTCATGGGACAGCACTCGCTCAGCGGTGAAGGCCTGCCCGCGAGCCTGAAATTTGCTATCGGAGAACAGCAGGACTTCATGCCCAGAATGTCGCTGAGTGGCACGGGTGGCGGCGCCAGCGCCTCGTTGATCAACTGGCCGGGCCTGCCGACGGCGCGCGCCTATTTCCTGACCGCCATGAGCGGCAGCGAAGAGGAGATGGTGATCTGGAGTTCGTCCGACGTACCCGAGCCAGGATGGGGTCTGATGGACTACGCCAGCAACGCCAATGTGGACAAGTGGCTCAAGGAAAAGGTCTTGTTGCCAACGACCCAGACGCAATGCACGATTCCAGCAGGCATTTTTGCCAAGGCGCAGGGCGCCATGCTGCGCGGCATTGCCTACGGACAGGAGTTGAATCTGGTGTATCCGCCGCGCCCCGCGGACAAACACATTGCCTGGGAACCCGAATGGGCAGCGCGGGTGCGCGTCAAGTCAGTGGCGATGCTGCCGCTGGATGAAGACGGCGGGCAAGGCAACCGCCATCGTCGACCTCCCAAGCCAGGCGCCGAAAACCAGACGCAGGACCCCCCCAAAAAAGCCGAGGAGGACAAGCCCAAGCTTCCCGGCCTGCCCGACGTGGGCAAGGCGCTCAAGGGGCTGTTCGGGCGCTGATCCAAGGGGAAGGCTTCGCGCATGAGAAAATTGAGTTTTGAAACCTTGCGGGACAGACCCCAGCCACGTGCAAACGAGCAAGCTCTGTCCTCAACCAACTGAAACCCATCATGATCGAAGCAGAACGCATCAACCTCATCGGCACCACCTTGGCCAATCTGAGCACACGCACCGCCGAACTCAGGGGGTATCTTTGACTACGATGCCAAATCCGAACGACTGAGAACCGTCAACGCCTCGCTCGAAGACCCCAACGTCTGGAACGAACCCAAGCGCGCCCAGGAATTGGGGCGCGAGAAGAAGGCGCTGGACGGCGTGGTGCTCACGCTGGACCAGCTCAACTCCGAGCTCTCGGACAACATCGAGCTGTACGACATGGCCAAGGCCGACGGCGACGCAGGCAGCCTGCTCACGATCGAAGCCGAGACCGCGAAGCTGGCCGCCATCATCGAGGGACTGGAATTCCGCCGCATGTTCAACAATCCGGCCGATCCGCTGCCCTGCTTTCTGGACATTCAGGCGGGAGCGGGCGGCACCGAGGCCTGCGACTGGGCCAGCATGCTGCTGCGCCAGTACCTGAAATACGCAGAGCGCAAGGGCTTCACCGCCACCATTGAAGACGAAACGGCGGGTGACGCCGCGGGTATCAAGGGTGCGACCATCAAGATCGAAGGCGAATACGCCTTCGGGTTGCTGCGCACCGAAACCGGGGTGCACCGCCTCGTGCGCAAGAGCCCGTTCGATTCCTCAGGCGGGCGCCACACCTCGTTCGCCTCGGTCTTTGTCTATCCGGAGATCGACGACTCGATCGAGATTGACATCAACCCCTCGGATGTGCGCGTCGACACCTTCCGCGCCAGCGGCGCCGGCGGGCAGCACATCAACAAGACCGATTCAGCCGTGCGCCTGACGCACATCCCCACCGGCATCGTGGTGCAGTGCCAGGACGGACGCAGCCAGCACGGCAATCGCGACGTGGCCTGGAAGCGCCTGCGCTCGCGCCTGTACGACCACGAGATGCGCAAGCGCCAGGCCGAGCAGCAAAAGCTCGAAGACAGCAAGACCGACGTCGGCTGGGGCCACCAGATCCGCTCCTACGTGCTGGACAACTCCCGCATCAAGGACCTGCGCACCAACGTCGAAGTCTCGGCCACGCAGAAAGTGCTCGACGGCGACCTGGACGTCTTTATCGAAGCCTCTTTGAAGCAGGGGGTGTGATGAAGGTAGAGGCGCTGATTTTCGACATGGACGGCACCATGATCGACTCCATGCCCACCCACGCGCAAAGCTGGGTGGCGTTCACCAAGACGCACGATCTGGACATTCCGTTGGACGAGGTGATGCGCCGCACCACAGGTCGCACTGCGATCGAGTGCATGCGCGAGCTGTTCGGGCCCGAGCTGGATCAAGCGCAATGCCTGCTGCTGTCCGAGCAGAAAGAAGAGCTTTATCGCGAACTCTTTGCGCCCGTGTTCACCGAGGTGGCGGGCTTCACACAATTCGAATCCCGCGCCCGCTCGCGCGGCCTCAAGGTGGGTGTGGGCACGGCGGGGGACCGCCACAACATCGCGTTTGTGCTGTCGCACCTTCGATTGCCGCAGGCGCCCCATGCTATCGTCGGCGGCGACGAAGGCCTGCCGGGCAAGCCCGAGCCGGCGATCTTCATGGAGGCCGCAAGACGCATGAACAAGGATGCCAAACACTGCATTGTGTTTGAAGACTCGCCTTTTGGCATCGAGTCGGCGCGTCGCGCCGGCATGCGCGCCGTCGCCATCTGTTCCACCCATACCCCGACGCAACTGGCTGGGCCGCACGTGCTGGCCGCCGTGCGCGACTACAACGAGTTGATGAACTCGTCATTTTTGGAGAATCTGCATGTTGCCTGATCAAACCCAGACCCTGGTGAAGCGCGATGACTACACGCCGCCCGCCTACTGGATCGACACCGTGGATCTGAGCGTGGATCTGGATCCGGCCAAGACCCGCGTGCTCAACAAGATGCAGTTGCACCGCAACCCGGATGTGCCTGCGCAGGCGCTCAAACTTGACGGCGAGGAGCTGAATCTGGCGCGCGTGCTGGTCAACGGGCAGGGCTGCTCCTTCAGGATGGAAGGGCAGCGTCTGGTGCTGGAGAACCTTCCCACCGAGGGCAGCTTCGAGTTGGAGATCTTCACCACCTGCGCACCTGCCAAGAACACCAAGTTGATGGGTCTGTATATCAGCAACGATTCCTTCTTCACGCAGTGCGAGGCCGAAGGTTTTCGACGCATCACCTACTTCCTGGACCGCCCGGATGTGATGGCCAGTTACACCGTGACGCTGCGCGCCGACAAGACGAAGTATCCGGTGCTGCTGTCCAACGGCAATCTGGTGGCGCAAGGCGCCCTGGAAGACGGCCGCCATTTCGCCAGATGGGTGGACCCGCATCGCAAGCCTTGCTACTTGTTCGCGCTGGTCGCCGGTCTGCTGGTAGCGCGCGAACAGCGCATCATCACGCGCGGCGGCAAAGAGCATCTGCTGCAGGTGTACGTGCGACCGGGTGACCTGGACAAGACCGAGCACGCCATGAACTCGCTGATGGCCTCGATCGATTGGGACGAAGCACGCTTTGGCTTGCCACTGGACCTGGAGCGCTTCATGATCGTCGCGACCAGCGACTTCAACATGGGGGCGATGGAAAACAAGGGGCTGAACGTCTTCAACACCAAGTTCGTGTTGGCGAATCAGGCCACAGCCACCGACACCGACTACGCCAACATCGAGTCCGTCGTGGGTCATGAATATTTTCACAACTGGACCGGCAATCGCGTCACCTGCCGCGACTGGTTCCAGCTCTCGTTGAAGGAAGGTCTGACCGTATTTCGCGATCAGGAGTTCTCGCTCGACATGGCAGGAGCGAAGGATGCAACCGGACACTACAGCGCAGCCGCTGCCTCGGCGCGCAGCGTGAACCGCATCCAGGATGTGCGCGTGCTGCGCACCATGCAGTTTCCCGAAGACGCAGGCCCGATGGCGCATCCCGTGCGCCCCGACAGCTATGTCGAGATCAACAATTTTTACACCGTAACCGTGTACGAGAAGGGTGCGGAGCTGGTGCGCATGATGCAGACACTGGTGGGTCGTACGGGCTTCGCCAGGGGCATGACGCTGTACTTCCAGCGCCACGACGGCCAGGCCGTGACCTGCGACGACTTCGCGCAGGCCATCGCCGACGCCAGTCCGGAATCGTCGCTGGCCGCGCTTTTGCCGCAGTTCAAACGCTGGTACGGCCAGGCTGGCACGCCCCGGTTGCATGCAGAGGGCGTCTATGATGCGCAAGCGCGCAGCTACACGCTCACACTCACGCAGAGTTGCCCGCCAACACCCGGTCAAAGCAGCAAGGATCCGTTTGTGATCCCCGTGGCTCTGGGTCTGGTGGGCGCCGATGGCAGCGACCTGCCATTGAACCTGAGCGCTGACAGCACGCCACTGAGCGAGGGTCTGGCTGTCCTCACGCAGGCGCGGCACAGCTTCACGTTTACCGGCATCGACACCGAGCCTGTGCCTTCGCTGCTGCGCGGTTTCAGTGCTCCCGTGGCGCTGCACTTCCCCTATACCGATGCACAGTTGCTGAGCCTGCTGGCCCATGACAGCGACCCATTCAACCGCTGGGAAGCAGGGCAGCGCCTGGGCCTGGCGCGCGCGCTGCGCTTCATCGCCGATGGTGGTGAAGTGGTGCTCGACAGCGCCTACCTTGAAGCCATGCGCAGCGTGCTACGCCACCCGCATCTTGACCCTGCCTTCAAGGAACTGGCGCTGACCCTGCCCGGCGAAACCTATATCGCCGAGCAATTGGAAGTGGTCGATCCCCAGCGTGTGCATGCCGTGCGTGAAGCCATGCGCGAACAACTGGCACAGGCGCTCGATGCCGACTGGCAGTGGGCGTTTGACGCACACAAGAACACAGGCGCCTATCGACCCGATGCGGCGTCATCCGGGCGGCGTGCCCTGGCCGGGTTGGCGCTGGCCCAATTGTGCCTGGCCGCGAAGAAAACCAACGACGTGACCTGGCCCGGCCGCGCCTACCAGCGCTTCAAGGAAGCTGGCAATATGACCGACCGCTTCAATGCCCTGAGCGCCCTGGTGAACAGCAACCACGAACTGGCGCCTCCCGCGCTGCGCCGTTTTCACGCACTGTTTGCCAGCGAAGCCCTGGTGCTGGACAAGTGGTTTGCGCTACAGGCGGCGAGCAGCGACCGCGGTGGCAATGTCCTGCCCGCCGTTCGCCAGCTGTTGAGCCACCCCGACTTCAATCTGCGCAACCCGAACAGGGCTCGCAGCCTGATCTTCAGCTACTGCAGCGCCAACCCCGCTGCATTTCACCGCGCGGATGCCGCCGGCTATGTGTTCTGGAGCGAGCGCGTGCTCGAACTCGACGCCATCAACCCGCAGGTCGCTGCGCGCTTGGCACGCGCGCTCGACCGCTGGAAGAAGCTGGTTCAACCCTACCGCAACGCCGCCCGCGAAGCCCTGAACCGAGTAGCGGCCAAGGCCGACCTGAGCAACGACGTGCGCGAAGTGGTTTCGCGCGCATTGGCAGACTGATGGTCCGCTATAATTCGCGACTCGTTCCGCTTCACGCAGAATGAAAGCCGGTGTAGCTCAGTCGGTAGAGCAGCTCATTCGTAATGAGAAGGTCGGGTGTTCGATTCATCTCTCCGGCACCAATAGATATAAGGGTTTGCTGCTAGTAACTTGGTAGCAAGCCCTTTTTGGTTTTGGGTCGCGTAGCCACTGCGTAGGCACCAGCACATGGTTTCGTACCGTGTCGCACCAGCACCAACCTCGCACCCAAAGACATCAGACCCTCATCAGCAGCGCATCCAGTAGCTCCCGCCATAAAGCTTTGCTTGGGTCTCGAATGCCCTTGATTGATTAGAAGGTCCATGCTGCGTTTGTTCGCAACACTGGCGAACAGCGTCGCCCCTGCACGGTCGTGAGTTTAGGGTTGGTCCTGGTGCTTCCGTGCCGCCGGTGTCTGGACCGTCCCTAGGGGGTGGGCGGGAGCAAAGCGTTTTGGGTCAAAGGAAACTCATGGCGCCATTTGTCGCGGCGGCACATTTTCAATGCAGGCTGGCATCGAGCACGTCGCAGATCAACATCGCAGCGGGATTGCTCATACATGGCACGACCGCGGATTGCTCACTGACATCAGTTGTTGAACGCAATGAGCAGAGTTGCTTCAGGGCACAGACTGCACCGTGTCGGGAAATCGGCGAATGAGCGGAAACATTCTGCTGGCGTGGTATTGGCGCCGACCCGAGTTTGCCTGCGACACAGCCTATTTGTAAGACATCTGCTCCCAATAGTGCTTTGTGGCGGATGCGGTCTGCGTGCTGGCGTTACTCAGGTGAACCTGAGCTTGCGTGGCGTTTTGCGCTGCCTTGGCAAAATCGCCCTGGTCATGGCTGTCAACGGCTTCGCGGTGAGAAGCCAGCGCCTTTTGCAAGTGATTGATGGCGTTGAGGTGGAATTGGCGTGCCGTCTGTGCGTTGACGATTTCGCGATCTTGCAAGGCGGCTTGTAGGTGACTCATGGCATATCCTGATGGGTGCGTTTGACATATCGTACGGGCAAGACTTGCCCGTCACCGTGCTCCAGCACACGCAACGCCAACTGCCGTCCACTGTTGCCGCACAACCGCCGAACTGCCTAGACATCATGTATTGACCTGCCCTACCTCAAGCGACGCGGATTACGCTTGGGGTTTTTCAACCCAAGGCGCAGAGCCGAAATTGAGGAGGCAGGTCATGGAAGAGTTTATCAAGTTCGTGGGCATGGATGTGCACAAAGA
>CAILAY010000096.1 GCA_903832285.1 uncultured beta proteobacterium
GCGGAATCGGCTGGCACCAGGCTACGCGCTTTTGTTTTCCCGGTTGCCCCTTGAGTCGCGTCTTGGAGTCATCGGGCATGAGCGCCAGCGCAGCCAGATCGCTCACCACCTGGTACGCCATTTTTGCCATGTCCATGGAGCCGCTTACGCCTTTTTGCGGTTCGCCGATCAGGCCCAGCGATTGCACCGCGCGCTCGCCCGCCATGTCCATGGCCTTCACCGCCACTTCAGTCAGCGGCTTGATCAGGGTGTCGGTGATCCAGTCTTCGGCCCCCTCCATGCCACTGCGCTGCGCCTTCGGTTGGGCGCGCTGGGGAGGCGGTGCACCGCCATCCATCAGCGACATCACGACCGAGATCAGCGCTATGCCGTCGGCGATGCAATGGTGAATACGCATGATCATGGCGGAGCCGCCCTGGAAATCCTCCACCAGATGGAACTGCCACAGCGGATGTGCCGCGTCCAGCGGCTGCATCGTGAGTTCGGCCAGGCGGTCCTGCAAGGCGATCTGTTCCTGACCTTTGGGCGTCCTGGGCAGCTTCTCGATCACGATGTGCCGGTCGATCTCAAACTCGGTATGGTCCACCCATGACGCACCGGCCGGGCTCTGCACCGTGCGCTGCGTGAAACGCCGGTACTTCAGCAGCCGCTCGCTCAAACGTTCGCGCAGCGGATCGATCTTGATGCCGGGCTTGAGGATCCACACGCCCACGATCATCATCAGATTGGATTCCGAATCCATGCGCAGCCAGGCGGTGTCGACCTTGCTCATGCGCTCGCCCCCCAGACCCAGTGCGCCGGAGACGGCGTTGGTCACGGCGGGAGGCATCGCGGCCGATGCCTGCTGCACGCTCTTGCGCGCGGTTTTCCCGACACGCTTGGCGACCGGACCAACCCGGGCCGCGAACTCGCGGCCGGCCTGGGATACGACTTGCTGTGCTTGAATTCGGGTGACCATAAACTTCCTTCAATCAATAGCCACTATTTTGCAGGCAAGCTATCCCTTACGATAATGGGCAGATACCCTCAATCAGTTGGGGACAAAAATGTCCCACAGGATTTTTATCAAGGAGAACTTCATGGCCGACCTGAAAGCGAAATTCGAAGCTGCCGCAGCACAATCCAAAACCCTGACCGAACGCCCCGATAACGCCACGCTGCTCAAGCTGTATGCGCTCTACAAGCAGGGCAGCACGGGCGACAACAGCGAGAAAAAGCCTGGCTTTGGCGACATGGTGGGCCGTGCGAAATGGGACGCCTGGAACGGACTCAAAGGCACGGACAGCAAGGACGCGATGCAGCAGTACATCGATCTCGTCGGCTCCTTGAGCTGACACCAGGCCATTGCGGTTTCCCCTCTTAGTCGTTGCCCGTGCCAGCCAGAATCCTCCTGGTGGAGGACGAAGATGCCATTGCCGACACACTGGCCTACGCATTGCGCACCGATGGTTTCGCGACTGAGCATGTGCGCTTGCTGTCGGAAGCGCGCGCCTCGCTGCGTGCCAATCCTCCGGCGCTGATGGTGCTGGACGTGGGCTTGCCCGACGGCAGCGGTTTTGACCTTTGCCGCGAAGTGCGGCAGACGCTGGACATTCCCATCATCATGCTGACTGCCCGCAGCGAAGAAGTTGATCGCGTGGTAGGTCTGGAACTCGGAGCCGACGACTACGTGGTGAAACCCTTTAGACATCATGTATTGACCTGCCCTACCTCAAGCGACGCGGATTACGCTTGGGGTTTTTCAACCCAAGGCGCAGAGCCGAAATTGAGGAGGCAGGTCATGGAAGAGTTTATCAAGTTCGTGGGCATGGATGTGCACAAAGA
>CAILAY010000097.1 GCA_903832285.1 uncultured beta proteobacterium
AGCCGGTGACCACGCCGTCGCCCGGAATCTTCTGCGCTTCCATGCCGAAGTCCACGCAGCGGTGCTCCACGAACATGTCCCACTCTTCGAAGCTGCCCTCGTCGAGCAGCACTTCAATGCGCTCACGCGCCGTGAGCTTGCCCTTTTTATGCTGTGCATCGATACGTTTGTGTCCGCCACCCAAATGGGCCGCGGCGCGTTTTTGTTCCAGTTGTTCCAGGATGTCGTGCATGGTGCTCTTTCGTACTATCAAGAATCCGTTCGCCCTGCGCCTGTCGAAGGGATTGCGGAAGAATCCGTTCGCCCTGAGCCGGTCGAAGGGATTGCGGAAGAATCCGTTCGCCCTGCGCCTGTCGAAGGGATTGCGGAAGAATCCGTTCGCCCTGAGCCGGTCGAAGGGATTGCGGAAGAATCCGTTCGCCCTGAGCCTATCGAAGGGATTGCGGAAGAATCCGTTCGCCCTGAGCCTGTCGAAGGGATTGCGGAAGAATCCGTTCGCCCTGCGCCTGTCGAAGGGATTGCGGCAATGTTCGTCGGTGCTTCGACAGGTCTGTCCTGAGCTGAGTCGAAGGGCTCAGCCCGAATGGTGGAAAAAGAATGTTGTGCTTCAAGCAACTGTCTTGCGGCAGTGGATGCAGGAACACGCCCAGCCGTCACGTCGGCAGTAAGTTGCGGCAGCAACTCACGAACCCTTGGATGCTGTGCGAACGCCAGCTTCAAACCCGCATCAATGCGCTCCCACATCCACGTCTGGGCCTGAGTCTGGCGCCGCGCGGCCAGTCGGCTGTTGGCGGATTGCAGCGACTTGAACTCGGTCACTGCCGTCCAGAATCGGTCCACGCCCTCGCACTTGAGCGCGCTCAGTTGCAGCACTTGCGGATGCCAGATCTTTGCGTCATGGTGCAGATGCTCGGGGTGTCCATGCAGGCCCAACAGTCGCAGTGCGCTGGTGATCTGCGCCCTCGCTCGCATCGCGGCATCGGGGTCGATGTCGGCCTTGTTGATGACCACCAGATCGGCCATTTCCATCACGCCCTTCTTGATCGCCTGCAGGTCATCGCCCGCATTGGGCAACTGCATCAGTACGAACATGTCGGTCATGTTGGCCACCGCGGTCTCGGACTGGCCCACGCCCACGGTCTCGACGATTACCACGTCGTAGCCCGCCGCCTCGCACACGGCGATGGCGTCGCGCGTCTTCTCGGCCACGCCGCCCAACGTGCCGCTGCTCGGGCTGGGCCGGATAAAGGCCCGCTCCTGCACCGAGAGCAATTCCATGCGCGTCTTGTCGCCCAGGATGGACCCACCCGACACCGTGGATGACGGGTCGACCGCGAGCACCGCCACGCGTTTGCCCTGCGCGATCAGATACATCCCCAGCGCCTCGATGAAGGTGGACTTGCCCACGCCCGGGACCCCGCTGATGCCCAGACGAAACGACTGGCCGGTATGCGGCAACAAGGCGCTCAGCAATTCATCGCCCTGCACCTGATGGTCGCGCCGCGTCGACTCCAGCAAGGTGATCGCTTTCGCGACGGCGCGGCGCTGTACCGCGGGCGCGCCGTGCAGGATGGCGTCAATCAGGACTTTAGTTTGCGCTATCCCCGATCCATCCGGAATCATTCCCCCTTCGCCCTGAGATATTCCCCGTTCGCCCTGAGATATTCCCCGTTCGCCCTGAGCTTGTCGAAGGGGTCGAAGGGGCAGCACCTCTGCAGGAGTGGATGTCTTTGACTTGGCTAGCTGCTGGATACGATCCCAGTCCCCTGCGATCAGCGCTTCTTTCTTAGCCCGAGACCATCCCTTGAGCTGGCGCTCAAATGCAATCGCACCTACCCGTGTATCGAACTCTCCCTGCCAGACAAGTACAACCGGCTTGCGCGTGGACGTGTAGCCGATTTCGCCCGCGTAGTGCTGCTGCAGGCGATTTTCGATGTCATCCGTTTGACCGCAATAGTAGGAGCCGTCGGAGCAACGAAGCAAGTACACAAAGAACGGTTTCATGAACCGCCCTCAACAAAAGAGATTCGAGAACCACTCAGCAGATACTCAACCCGCGCAATCGAGAAGTACCACGCTAACGGAATTTCGTCGACCGTCCCTGCGGCATGGGCCTTATCGGTCCAAGTCTTGGATTCATACAGAATCGTGCCCCCTCGACCCTTGGTCGTTTCATGCAGTGCTGTCGCAACTTCCAGCGCCGAAGCCAAGTACACGCGCGGCAGGACATCGATAGCCACCCCTTGAAACTGGACAAAACAAAATACTGTTTTTTTACCGTGCTTGTTCAGCCACCGATCAATGGCTGCGTGGTAGTCGGGAACATCCTTGATCCCTTTCTGCTTTGGAAGATATGACTGAGTCAGACCCCAGCTACCATCTCTGCTGCCCTTGACTGACACCTTGAGAATATCGTCTCCCCGGACAATCAGAAGGTCATATTCTGGTTGGTTGGCACCATACTGCACCGACACGTCCAGTCCGCATCGGGCAAACAAACTGGCGGCGATAGCCTCGGCTGCCACACCTACATGCCAGCCGGTAAATGATTCGTTTTTGTTAGCCATTAGATGGGATATGAGGCGACTTCGACCCCTTCGACAAGCTCAGGGCGAACGGGGAATATCTCACTCCGAACCGGGAATATCTCACTCCGAACCGGGAATAGCTCACTCCGAACCGGGAATAGCTCACTCCAAACGAGAAATAGCTCACTCCGAACGGGGAATAGCTCACTCCGAACGGGGAATATTTCACTCCGAACGGGGAATAGCTCACTCCGAACTGGGAATATCTCACTCCGAACGGGAAATAGCTCACTCCAAACGGGGAATATCTCACTCCAAACGGGAAATAGCTCACTCCAAGCGGGGAATAGCTCACTCCGAACGGGGAATAGCTCACTCCGAACTGGGAATAGCTCACTCCAAGCGGGGGTGAGCTCACTTCAGCGCCTTTCGGATTTGCTCCAGAACATCCTTGGCACTGGCGGGAATGGGCGTGCCGGGACCGTAGATGCCTTTCACGCCGGCCTGGTACAGCATGTCGTAATCCTGGCGCGGAATCACGCCGCCGACGAAGACCACAATGTCGTCCCCGCCCTGTTTTCTGAGCTCGGTGATGATGGCCGGCACCAGCGTCTTGTGACCGGCGGCGAGCGTGGAGACGCCAACCGCGTGCACGTCGTTCTCGATCGCCTGGCGCGCGCATTCTTCGGGCGTCTGGAACAGTGGTCCCATGTCCACGTCGAAACCGAGATCGGCAAATGCCGTGGCCACCACCTTGGCGCCGCGATCGTGCCCATCCTGACCGAGCTTTGCGATCAGCACGCGCGGACGGCGGCCTTCCTTTTCGGCGAACGCATTGACCTCGGTCTTGAGTTGTTCCCAGAATTCCATGGTGTCAGCTCCGGTTGCGGCCGAGTCGTAGGCGGCCGCATAGACGCCGCTCACCTTTTGCGTATCGGCGCGGTGGCGCCCGTAGACCAGTTCCAGCGCATCGCTCACTTCGCCCACGGTCGCACGCAGGCGCACCGCCTTGATCGATAAATCCAGCAGATTGCCCTGACCGTTTTGCGCCGCCTCGGTCAGCGCCAAGAGCGCCGCCTGCACGGCGAGCGAGTCTCGCTTCGCCTTGATCACGGCCAGACGCGCAATCTGTCCCTCGCGCACGGCCACGTTGTCGATCTCGCGCGAATCCACCACGTCCTCCGTCTTGAGCCGGTACTTGTTCACGCCCACGATCACGTCCTGGCCCGAGTCGATGCGCGCCTGCTTCTCGGCGGCCGCGGCTTCGATTTTGAGTTTGGCCCAGCCCGAATCAACCGCCTTGGTCATGCCGCCCATAGCCTCGACTTCCTCGATGATGGCCCAGGCGGCGTCGGCCATGTCCTGAGTGAGCTTTTCCATCATGTAGCTGCCAGCCCAGGGATCAATCACGTTTGTGATGTGCGTTTCTTCCTGGATGATGAGTTGAGTGTTGCGCGCGATGCGCGAAGAAAATTCCGTGGGCAACGCAATCGCCTCGTCGAACGAATTGGTGTGCAGCGACTGGGTTCCACCAAACACTGCTGCCATGGCTTCGATGGTGGTGCGCACCACGTTGTTGTACGGGTCCTGCTCAGTCAGGCTCCAGCCGCTGGTCTGGCAGTGCGTACGCAGCATCAGGCTCTTGGGGCTCTTGGCGTCGAAGCCCTTCATGATGCGGGACCACAGCAGGCGCGCCGCGCGCATCTTGGCCACCTCCAGATAGAAGTTCATGCCGATGGCCCAGAAGAACGACAGGCGTCCCGCAAACCCGTCCACGTCCATGCCCTTGGCGATGGCCGTCTTCACATACTCCTTGCCGTCTGCCAGCGTGAAGGCCAACTCCAGCGCCTGATTCGCGCCGGCTTCCTGCATGTGGTAGCCCGAGATCGAAATCGAGTTGAACTTGGGCATGTGCTGCGCCGTGTACTCGATGATGTCGCCGATGATGCGCATCGACGGCGCAGGTGGGTAGATGTAGGTGTTGCGCACCATGAACTCTTTCAGAATGTCGTTCTGAATGGTGCCGCTGAGTTTGTCCTGGCTCACGCCCTGCTCTTCCGCCGCGACCACGTAGCCCGCGAGCACCGGCAGCACGGCGCCGTTCATGGTCATCGACACCGAGACCTGGTCCAGCGGAATCTGGTCGAACAGGATCTTCATGTCCTCCACCGAATCAATCGCCACGCCGGCTTTGCCCACGTCGCCGGTTACGCGCGGATGGTCCGAGTCGTAGCCTCGGTGCGTCGCCAGATCGAAAGCCACGCTCACGCCCTGGCCGCCGGCGGCCAGGGCCTTGCGATAAAAAGCGTTGGACTCCTCGGCGGTGGAGAAGCCGGCGTACTGGCGGATGGTCCAGGGGCGCACGGCGTACATCGTGGCCTGCGGTCCGCGCAGGTAGGGCGCAAAGCCCGGCAGCGTGTTCGCATACGGCAGGTCCGCCGTGTCGGCGGCGGTGTACAGCGGTTTGACGCTGATGCCGTCGGGCGTGAGCCAGTTGAGCGCAGCCACATTTCCGCCGGGTGCGGATTTGGCGGCTGCCGTGGCCCAGGCTTCCAGGCTGGCAGGAGGGAATTCAGTGGACTTTGAGCTCATGGGGATTGGCCATTCGCATTGAGCCTGTCGACATGTGCCTGGGAATTCAAGGCTTCGACCGGCTCAGCCCGAACGGACTGGTAAGGTTGGCGGGAGTCTACATCATTCATAATTATTGATGCAAAATATTATTTTGAGCTTACAATGAGGGCCATGTTAGCCCTTTCACTCGCGCCGCGCGCACTCTACGAAGAAGTTGCCGAACGGTTGCGCCAGCGCATCTTCAGGCGTGAGTTGGAGCCCGGAATCTGGATCGACGAGCTCAAAATAGCGGAGGAATACGGCATCAGTCGCACCCCCCTGCGCGAAGCCCTCAAGGTGTTGGCAGCGGAGGGCCTGGTGACGATGAAAGTGCGCCGGGGGGCCTACGTGACCGAGGTGTCGGAGCAGGATCTGCGTGATGTCTATCATCTGCTGAGCCTGCTGGAGAGCGATGCGGCCGGTGTGGTCGCAGCCCAGGCCAGCGAGGCCCAACTCAAGGAACTCCAGACGCTGCATCTGCAACTGGAAAAGGCCATGGCCCACACCGACAAGTTTTTCGAGATCAACGAGCGTTTTCACATGCGCTTGCTGGAAATCGCCAACAACCGCTGGCGCAATCAGATGGTGGCGGACCTGCGCAAGGTGATGAAGCTCAATCGCCACAACTCGCTGCTCAAGTCAGGGCGCATCAAAGAATCCCTGGCCGAGCACCGCACCATCATGGCGGCGATCGAGAGCAAGAACGCCAAAGCCGCAGCGCAGCGCATGCGCGAGCACTTCAGCAACGGGCTGGAAGCTGCAACCTGAGCCCCTGCCGTCTCGCTCCCGGTCAGGGGAAAATCGGGATCCCGGGAGAGCACAGTCCGCAATTCAAGACTGAGTGTTTTACGCTCACCCTCGCGGTCGCAAGTCTGACTGTGCGCGCTGCCCTGTCGACCTCATCCGTACGCCGCGAATGCCGCAAGCGAACTGCGCCACCGTTGCCTCAATCATCCAGAAAGCTCCCCTTGTAGAAACTCCAGGCGGTACCGTCGTGCAAGTAGAAATGGCCATCGGCACAGTCATCCTTTCCGGGGAAGAACTCGCGATAGGCACGCGGCACAAGTCGCTCCAGTTGGGCGTCGTTCAGTTCATCGAATTCTTCGGGCGTGATCGGCTGGCCGACCCTGAGTTTGCGTTGTTCCATGATCCGATCTGAAGTAGCAATAGAAATTATGACAACTGCCCTTTAACCTGTCTCGCAAACGGACTGGTGCGCCCTTGCCAGCACCTCGCGCGCCGGCCATGTCTTGAGCCGGTGATCGCTCCATACCTGGCGCCAGCGGCGCGCGCCGGGAAGCCCGTGGCGCAGGCCGAGCATGTGGCGCGCAACGCTGTACCAGGGTGTGCCGTCGGCTGTGGCTTCGCGCTCCATATAGACCACCATCTCTTCCTCGACCTGCTCGCGCGTCATCAGCACGGAGCGTGCCGCAGCGAAAAAATCGGCGTCCCAGGTGCTGAGCCACCATGGGTTGTGATACGCCTCGCGCCCCACCATCACGCCGTCCATGCGCTCCAGTTGTTGCGCCACCTGTTCGCTGGTCTTGATGCCGCCGTTGACGCAGATCACCAGCGCCGGGAAATCACTTTTTAGTCGGTGCGCGAGATCGTAGCGCAGCGGCGGAATCTCACGGTTCTCCTTCGGGCTCAGGCCCTTGAGCCAGGCATTGCGGGCGTGCACGATGAAGGTGTTGCATCCGGCTTCACTCACTGCACCCACAAAGTCGCGCACGAAGTCATAGCTCTCGCTGTGGTCAATGCCAATGCGGTGCTTGACCGAGACCGGCACCGAGACGGCATTGACCATGGCCTTGACGCAATCAGCCACCAATTGGGGTTCCGCCATGAGGCAGGCACCGAACGCGCCGCGTTGCACGCGCTCGCTCGGGCAGCCACAGTTCAGGTTGATCTCGTCGTAGCCCCATTGCTCGCCCAGACGCGCGCAATGCGCCAGTTCGGTGGGCTCACTGCCGCCGAGTTGCAGCGCCAGTGGATGCTCTTCGGCGTTGAAGCGCAGATGCCTTGGCACATCACCATGCAGCAACGCGCCCGTGGTCACCATCTCGGTGTAAAGCAAGGCATTCTTGGTGAGCAGCCGATGAAAGTAGCGGCAATGTCGATCGGTCCAATCCATCATCGGCGCGATGCTTAATCGGTACTCCCTCTGAACAGCACGTTCTCCAATGAGAATCTGCCTCCCGATGTCTGTCTTGTTCTCGCTCATTTACCGACTTTTAAGGCTATTTGGTGCAACGGGTGGAACATTCTGTGCAACAAATCTTTTCATGTTGCACCGCCATGGGCTCAATTCTCCCACGCAAGCGCAATGACGGCACTACGGGCTACACCGCCATGCTCAGGATCAAGCGCGGCGGCAAGACCAAGACCCAGGTGTTGCGCACGATCCAGGCGTCCGCGCTGGGCGAGTTGCGATGCTCGCAGAACATCCCGCACGCAGCCTGCGTCTCTGGCCACCGGGCGTGGAAGTCCCTGCAGCGCTACACGCACATCAGGCTGTCCGGTGACAAGTACAAAGACTGGGAGTGGCGCATCAAGCTTATTGGGACGGCGCCAACAGCGGTGTCAGGGCTGCCGTCTGGCAATTGCACTCATTGACCAAGTTCAGTTATTCAGCTCCACCGCCGTCCCGCCGCTATAAGGCACGGTAACGTTATTGGTCAGGGTGTTGCGATACTTGCCGGTGCCATTGAAAACTAGGCCATTGGCAAACCCGGCCAGGTAGTTTCCATCGGCGAAGGCACTGGGGGACGCAGCATCGATGTAGATACCTATCGAGGTCGTGGCGGTGGCCAGGCTACCGTTGAGGATGCGGTTTTCGGTGAGCACCGCACCCGGTGCACTGGCGATGGCAATACCCGCCGCTTGCGATCCGCTGGTGCAGCTATTGGTGCAATCGGTGTTGATGACTTCGTTGTCGCTCACCTGCGCGCCCGCGCCGGTCACTGCGATGCCAATCGCGCTGTTGCCGGCCATCCCGCTCCAGGGGTCGATGGCGGTGGAGCCCGTGGTGGAGACGACACGGCTGTGGCGCACTACCGATCCAGTGCCTTCGACCAGGATACCTATGGAGCGGCTCTGATCCGAAGTCACTCCTTCCACTGCATTGCCCGAGGAAGAACCCGGGGTGGTGAATTCACCCAGTGCCACGCCAACATAGAAGCCGCGCACGATGCCGTTGCGCACGGTGACGTTCTGGCGGCTGTCGGCCAGGATACCCACGGC